>CAZWYF010000232.1:0-1526 GCA_964637835.1 uncultured Fibrobacteraceae bacterium | reverse complement strand
GACTGGACCGGCCCCTGCTGCTGCACGCCCTGTTCGCCCTGCTGGCGGTGGCCGGTCTGCTCCTGCTCTTCGCCGGGTTCCAGCGCATCTACCCGCGCCTGCTCGCGGCCTTCCTCGCGCGCAAGCTGCGGTTCCTGCTGCTGCCGGCGGTGGTGATCGTGGGCGGGCTGACCATCTGGCTGGGCTTCGACCGCATCTTCGCCTTCCTGCCCGGCGCCGGTCCGCCGGCCGAGCGCGGCGACGGCAGCGCCTGGGCGCGCGTGTGGTCCGGGCCCCGCCACGCCTTCCCCGGCCTGGGCCAGGAGTTCATGCCGCCGCTGGACGAGGGGTCGTTCCTGTACATGCCCACCACCATGCCGCACGCCAGCATGGGCGAGGCCCTGGACGTGCTGAGCAAGCTGGACCGCGCCATGCTCACGGTGCCGGAGGTGGATCAGGTGGTGGGCAAGCTGGGCCGCGCGGAGACTGCCCTGGATCCGGCGCCCATCTCCATGATCGAGACGGTGATCAACTACGTGCCCGAGTACGGCCTGGACGCCGACGGCGACCGCGTCCGCCAGTGGCGCGACCACATCCGCAGCGCGGACGACATCTGGGACGAGATCGTCGCCGCCGCCAGGCTCACCGGCACCACCAGCGCGCCCAGGCTGCAGCCCATCTCCACCCGCCTGGTGATGCTGCAGTCGGGCATGCGCGCGCCCATGGGCGTGAAGGTCAAGGGCCCCAGCCTGGAGGCCATCGAGGCGGCGGCCCTGGAGATCGAGGCGGCGCTCAAGGAGGTGCCCGGCGTCAATCCCGCGGCCGTCGCGGCCGACCGCGTGGTGGGCAAGCCCTACCTCGAGGTGGTGCCCGACCGGCAGCGGCTGGCAAGGTACGGCCTGAGCGTGGCCGCCGTGCACCAGGCCATGCAGACGGCCATCGGCGGCGTGGAGGCCACCGTCACCGTGGAGGGCCGCGAGCGCTACGGCGTCCGCGTGCGCTATCCGCGCGAGCTGCGCGACTCGCCGGACGACCTCGCCGCCGTGGAGATCCGCACGCCCGACGGCGCGGTGGTCCCGCTGGGCGAGGTGGCCGCCGTGGAGTACGTGCGCGGCCCGCAGGCCATCAAGAGCGAGGACACCTTCCTGGTGGCCTACGTCATCTTCGACAAGCAGGGCGAGCTGGCCGAGGTGGACGTGGTGGAGCGGGCCCGCGACCACCTGGCGACGCGGCTCGCGCGGGGCGAGCTCGCCATCCCCGCGGGGGTGAGCTGGGAATTCGCCGGCAGCTTCGAGAACCAGGTGCGCAGCGAGCGCACGCTCATGGTGGTGCTGCCGGTGGCGCTGCTGACCATCGTCCTGGTGCTGCAGCTGCAGTTCGGCCGCCTGAGCACCACGCTGATGGTGTTCGGCGGGGTGTTCCTGGCCTGGGCCGGCGGCTTCTGGCTGGTCTGGCTCTATGGCCAGCCCTGGTTCCTGGACCTCTCGTGGTCCGGCGTGGAGCTGCGGCAGCTCTTCAACATCCACACCGTGAACCTCTCGGTGGCC
>CAZWYF010000231.1:0-1574 GCA_964637835.1 uncultured Fibrobacteraceae bacterium | reverse complement strand
TTCCCGGGCGAGATCAGTCAACCGTCGTGTTCTCGAGCCATTGCCAGGCCTGCGGTCCCGCGGCCTTCAGGTCCGCCACGAGGCGCAGCCGCTGCTCGGTGCGTTCCCGGACGGCCCGGCAGACGCCCTCGGGGATCTCCGATCGTTCCGCTGCGAGTGCAGTGTAGCACAGGTCGCAGAACCGGATCGCCCAGCAATCCTGGCAGCGATGGGCCACCGCGGCGGCGAATCGCCGACGCAGGGCCTCGATCTTCACGACATCCAGCCCGGAGGCCGCCGTGCCGAGCAGCATCCCGTCGTCCACGCGTTCACAGGGTTGCAGCATCCCGTCGGTGCGGACATGGGTCCGTCGGACACCAGGACGGCAGCACCCGCCGCGACCGGCAGCGCCACCCACCGGGGCCGCGCCACGATGGTGCCAGCCCATGAGCTCACCGTCGAACAGCGCAGCCGTCACCGGACCGAGCGTCCCGTGCTCACCCCGCTCACGGGCGGCGAGGTAGCGCTGCCTCGCGGCCTTCCATTCCCGACGCCAATGCGCCCGGAGATCCGCGCGCGTGGCGCCGGGGCCGAGCTCGTCTCCTTCCAGGCTCACGAGATTGGCCCGCAGCACCGGCCGGCGGGCGATCCCGGCCGCCCGGAAGAACGGTGGTTCCTGGAAATAGGCATCGAGGCGCTCGATGTCCAGCGGCGGCGTGAGGGTGACCGCCAGGGAGAGGCGATCGGCCACGGAGGGATCGGCTCGCAAGAGGTCGGTGAGTGCGCTCTCGACGGCCCCGTGAGTGGGGCCGCCGGTCCGTCGCCGACGGTATCGATCATGGACCGGGGCCGGACCGTCCAGGCTCACCTGCAATGCCAGTCGCTCGCGGATGCTCAGATCCCGGACCTCCGGCCGCGCCAGGCCCTGGCCGTTGGTGTCGAGCACCAGCCGGACGCGATCGCCATCGTTCCGACGCCGGACGGCCTCGACCACCCGGACCACCGTCGACCACGCCCGGAGCGGCTCACCGCCGTAGAAGGCGATATCCGGCGACTGCCGACCACGCGCGTGGTCGAGGAAATCGGTCATCGCGGCGAGCGCCAGCGTCAGCGGCATGGTACGCGCCCGATGGGGGCGGGCGCCGCCGGCGCCGGTGGTATGGGGGCAGTAACGGCACCGGAGGTCGCAGTCCTCGGTGATCGCGAGGGTGAGCATGCGCCGGTCGCGATCCAGCGCCGCGGCATCCTCCGGGGTCCACCCGGGCCCGGCGGCGTGCGGTCGCGTCGCCGCGAAGAGGCCGTCCTGTTCCCGGGCCGCGAGAATCTCGCGCATGGCGCCACGAACGTCGGCTTCCTCCCAACGAGGCGCCAGGCGGGCGACGAGGTCGTCCGTCCGGGCGCGATCGACATGGGGGAGGACCGCCGCGACCACCGGTGCGACGGCCAGCAGGCGACTGGTCGCCACGTCGTAGACGAGGTCGCGTCCTCGGTGGGAGAATACGTGACAGAACGGGGTCCTGGTCATGGGGCCCCCCGGGGGGTCTTGACGCCGGCCGCCAGTGGTCTACTCTCTGCTCAGGAGGCCAACATGGTCA
>CAZWYF010000230.1:0-1590 GCA_964637835.1 uncultured Fibrobacteraceae bacterium | reverse complement strand
GCGCGGGACCTCGCCGAGCACGAGGACGCCGCCGCGCGGGCCCTCGCCCGCGAGCGCCTGGCCCAGCGGCTGGCGCACATCGGGCTGTGGGAGGTGGACCTGCGGACCGGGCGGATGAGCTGGTCGGAGGAGACGGCCAGCCTCTGGGGGTTCCCGCGGGACAGGCTCCGCGGCGCCATGACCGAGGTGCTCGACCGCATCCACCCGGACGACCGTACCGCCTGGCGCGAGTCCATCCGCACGTGCACGGAGGACGGTCATGCCCAGGGCCTGGAGTTCCGCCTGCGGCTACCCGACGGCACCGCGCGCTGGGTGGCCACCTCCGGCGACGCGAGGCGCGACCCGGCCGGCCGGCCGGTGAGCGTGCTGGGCGTGGTCATGGACATCACCGCCCGCAAGGACGCCGAACAGGATCGCGAGTACCTGCAGGCCCAGCTCAACCAGGCGCAGAAGGTGGAGGCCATCGGCCAGCTGGCCGGCGGCGTGGCCCACGACCTCAACAACCTCCTGGCGCCCATCCTGGGCTACAGCGAGATGCTCCTGGACGACCTCGGCCCGCGCGACGTCCGCCGCCACTCGGTGGAGGCGATCCATCGCTCGGGCGAGCGCGCCCGCGACCTGGTCAAGCAGCTGCTGGCCTTCAGCCGCAAGCAGACCCTCGCGGTCCAGCCGGTGGACCTCGGCGGCGTGGTGCGCGAGTTCGAGAGCCTGCTGCGGCGGACCATCCCCGAGGACATCGCCGTGCGCGTGATCACCCCGCCGGACCTGCCGCTCGTCGCCGCCGACGTGGGGCAGATCGAGCAGGTGATCATGAACCTGGCCGTCAACGCGGCCGACGCCATGCCCGGCGGCGGCGCGCTGACCCTCGAGACGTCGGTGGCCGAGCTGGACCGCACCTACGCCCGGCATCATCCGGGCGTCCGGGCGGGCCGGTACGTCCAGCTCGCGGTGTCGGACACCGGCGCGGGCATGCCGCCGGCGGTGCGCGATCGCGTCTTCGAGCCCTTCTACTCCACCAAGGGCGAGCAGGGCACGGGCCTGGGCCTGTCGGTGGCCTACGGCATCGTCAAGCAGCACGGCGGCAACATCTGGGTCTACAGCGAGGAGGGCCGCGGCACCACCTTCAAGGTCTACCTGCCGGTGGCCGCCCCGGACGCCGGGCCGGACGCGGCGCCGGAGACGGCCGCGGAGGCGCAACAGCCGGTCCCGCGCGGCCGCGAGACCATCCTGCTCGCCGAGGACGACCACCAGGTCCGCAGCCTGGCCCGCGCCATCCTCGAGCGCCAGGGCTACGCGGTGGTCGAGGCCGCCGGCCCCCAGCAGGCGCTGGACTACCTCGACCGCCCCGGCGCCACGGCCGACCTCCTGCTCACCGACGTGGTGATGCCCGGCATGAATGGCCGCGAGCTGCACCACCGTTGCGCCGAGCGCGCCCCCGGCCTCAAGGTCCTCTTCATGTCCGGCTACACCGACGACGTCATCGGCCGCCGCGGCATGCTCGACAACGGCGTGCACTTCCTGCAGAAGCCCTTCTCGGTCCAGACCCTCGCCAGCAGCGTCCGCGAGGCGCTGGACGAGGGGTGAGCGAGC
>CAZWYF010000229.1:0-1591 GCA_964637835.1 uncultured Fibrobacteraceae bacterium | reverse complement strand
GCCGTCGGCATACATGCGCACCAGCACCGTGGCGGGCGGGCCGCCGCCGCCGGCGACCCAGACGCAGGCGCCGGCGCCCACGCCGCGCAGCAGGTGCTCCCGGGGCTGGCGACCCTCGCGGCGCGCCTGGCGCCAGGCCTCGCGGCTCTGGCGGGTGCGCTCGCGGGCCTCCTGCCAGCCGAACTGCTCGGCGCCGCGGCGCAGGCATTCCTCCAGGCCGGTGGAGGAGTAGGGCACGCCGCCGCGGGCCTGGCTCTCGGCCGGCACGTTGCGCAGGCGCAGCTCCACGGGGTCCATGCCGATGGCCGCGGCCAGCTCGTCGAGGATCTGCTCCAGGGCCCACGACCCCTGCGGGTGGCCCGGTGCGCGGAAGGGCCGCTGGTTGCCGGCGTTGATGGCCCAGTCGGTGACCTCGGTGCGCACGTCGGGGCAGGTGTAGAGATCCCTGGCCAGCCAGTCCACCAGGCCGGTGCCGCCGCGCCAGAAGCCGCCGCTGCCGCTGGCGGTGAACTCCAGGGCGGTGAGCGTGCCGTCGTTCTTCACGCCGGCCTTGACGTGCATGACGTTGGCCGGGCGGTTGCCGCAGACCAGCATGGTCTCCTCGCGGGTGAGCACCAGCTTCACCGGCCGGCCCGCGCGGCGGGCCAGCAGCGCGGCGGTCACGGCGTACTTGCCGGTCTCCAGCTTGCTGCCGAAGCCCCCGCCCATGTAGTGGCCCACCACCCGCACGCGCGAGAGCGGCAGGTCGAGGTAGCCGGCCACCTGCTCCTGGACGCGGAAGCAGCCCTGGGTGGACTCCCAGATGGTCAGGTCGGCGCCGTCCCAGCTGGCCACGCAGCCATGCAGCTCCAGGGGCGTGTGCAGCTCGCAGGCGGTGTGGAAGCTGCGCTCGCGGACCACGTCCGCCGCGGCGAAGCCGGCCTCGAGGTCGCCGCGGGAGTAGACGCGCGGCTCGCCGAGGCGGTTGCCGCCGTCGCGGATCTGCGGCGCGTCCGCGGCGGACGCATCGCGCACGTCGCTGACGTGGGGCAGCACCTCCCAGGTGGCCTTCATGGCCCGCAGGGCCTCGTGGGCGAGGTAGGGCGTCTCGGCGGCCACGGCCGCCACCGGGGCGCCCTCGAAGCGGCAGTGCGGGTCGAAGAGCCGGCCGCCCTGGCCGCCCTGGTAGTCCCACTCGATGCGAGCCTCGGCGGTGCCGTCGTCGATGACCACGTGGACGCCCGGGAGCTTGCGGGCGGCGCGGGTGTCCAGCGACTTCAACCGCGCGTGGGGATGGGGGCAGCGCAGGAAGGCCGCGTGCAGCATGCCGGGCAGCTGCAGGTCCGAGGGATAGACGGCCGCGCCGCTGAGGCGCTCGTAGCCATCGACGCGGGAGCGGCGGTCGCCCACCACGCGGGTCTCGCGCCACGGCGCCGGCTCGGTGCTCGGCGGCGGGGTCTCCGGCAGGGTGACGCCCTGCTCGTGGTAGAGGCGGTCGCGCTCCTCCTGCGCGGCGGTGCGGGCATCGGCGTCACGGGGGCTCATGACTGGCCTCCTTTGCCGGCGGCCGCATCGCGCCCGGCCGCGGCGGCGGCCTGCGCCGCGCGGAAGA
>CAZWYF010000228.1:0-1600 GCA_964637835.1 uncultured Fibrobacteraceae bacterium | reverse complement strand
TCTTCCGCGCGGCGCAGGCCGCCGCCGCGGCCGGGCGCGATGCGGCCGCCGGCAAGCCTCGAGGAGGCCGGTCATGAGCCCCCGCGATGCCGACAACGGCGACGGCGCCCGCACCGACGAGCGGGATCGCCTGTATCACGAGGCCGGCGTCACCCTGCCGGAGACGCCGCCGCCGAGCACCGAGCCGCCGCCGTGGCGCGAGACCCGCGTGGTGGGCGACCGCCGCTCGCGCGTCGATGGCTACGAGCGCCTCAGCGGCGCCGCCGTCTACCCGTCCGACGTCCAGCTGCCCGGCATGCTGCACGCCGCGTTCCTGCGCTGCCCCCACCCTCACGCGAGGCTGAAGTCCCTGGACACCCGCGCCGCCCGCAAGCTCCCCGGCGTGCACGTGGTGATCGACGACGGCACGCCCGAGGCCCGCATCGACTGGGACTACCAGGGCGGCCAGGGCGGCCGGCTCTTCGACTCCCATTGCCGCTTCGAGGGCGCGCCGGTGGCGGCGGTGGCCGCCGAGACGCCCTACCTCGCCCACGAGGCCGTGCGCGCCATGAACGCCACCTGGGAGGTGCTGCCCCACGTCAGCGACGTGCGCGACGCCTCCGCCGAGGACGCGCCCCGGATCCGCGAGGGCGGCAACCGCCTCGGCGAGCCGCGCGTCTACTCCCGCGGCGACCTCGACGCGGGCTTCGCCGCCGCCGACGTGGTCCGCGAGCAGAGCTTCCACACCGCCTGCGAGCTGCAGACGCCCCTCGAGCTGCACGGCTGCGTGGCCAGCTGGGATGGCGCCGACCTGACCATCTGGGAGTCCACCCAGGGCTGCTTCCGCGTCCAGGAACAGGTGGCCGGCTACCTCGACCTGCCGCTGTCGCGGGTGCGCGTGGTGGGCCACTACATGGGCGGCGGCTTCGGCAGCAAGCTGGAGACCGGCAAGTACGCCGTGACCGCCGCGCTGCTGGCCCGCCGCGCGGGCCGGCCGGTGAAGCTGGTGCTCACCCGCGAGGAGACCATGCTGGTCTGCGGCAACCGCCCGGCCAACGTCATGCACGTCAAGGCCGGCGTGAAGAACGACGGCACGCTCACCGCCCTGGAGTTCACCGCCAGCGGCAGCGGCGGCTTCTGGCGCGGCGGCACCGGCCTGGTGGACTGGCTGATCAAGGACCTCTACACCTGCCCCAACGTGCGCACCGAGGTGACCGACTGGGCCATCAACGCCGGCAACCAGCGGCCCTTCCGCGCGCCGGGCCACCCGCAGGGGTCGTGGGCCCTGGAGCAGGTGATGGACCAGCTCGCGGTGGCCATCGATCTGGATCCCGTGGAGCTGCGCCGGCGCAACGTGCCGGCCGAGAGCCAGGCCCGGGGCGGCGTGCCCTACTCCTCCACCGGCCTGGACGAGTGCCTGCGCCAGGGCGCCGAGCAGTTCGGCTGGCAGGAGGCCCGGCAGCGCACCCGCAGGAGCCGCGAGGCCTGGCAGCAGGCGCGCCGCGAGGGCAGGACGCCCGACGCGCACGTGCTGCGCGGCGTGGGCGCCGGCGCCTGCGTCTGGGCCGCCGGCGGCGGCGGCCCGCCCGCCACGGTGCTGGTGCGCATGTATGCCGACGGC
>CAZWYF010000227.1:0-1610 GCA_964637835.1 uncultured Fibrobacteraceae bacterium | reverse complement strand
GCGTACAGCAGCACCAGGCCGAACACCGTCAGCAGGATCAGCGGCACCACGCCCACCAGCACGCCGGTGACGAAGAGCTTGGGGCGCAGCCGCAGGAAGTGCAGCCGCATGCCGAACAGCAGGGTCAGCAGGCCGGTGGCCAGGAATCCCGCCACCCCGAACCAGGCGAAGTCCAGCACGCCGCCCAGCCAGCCCCCCGCGCCGCTGGTCCCGGGCCAGAGCACCAGCAGCAGCAGCGGGCCCATGGCCAGGAACGCCGTCGCCCGCCACCGCCCCGGCAGCATCTGCAGCACCGTCTGCCAGCGCAGCACGAACGGCACGGCCAGCACGTACGCCACGGCCGTGCCCGCGCCGCCGCCGGCCAGCACGCCCAGCCAGGCGATCGCCAGGAGCACCAGCCAGGTGCGCCGCCTGCGGACGGTGAGCCAGCGCAGGCGCGCCATCACCAGCCAGGCGGCCAGGTAGGAGACCGCCACGGCCAGGGTGAGCCCCGCCGGCTGGCCCGCCGGCGTCTGCGCGGCGCGGTCGAGGGCCAGGCCCAGCAGGCCCGCGCCCAGGGCGAGCACCAGCAGGGCGAGCAGCAGCCGCGAGGCCATCGCCGCGTGCGGGTGGTTGCGCAGGTTCATCGGATGCCGTGCTCCTGCTTGTAGGCGGCCCAGTTCGCCTTGAGATCCTCGAACGCGGCGAGGTCGGCGCACTGCAGGAACGGGTTGTGCTGCCGCTCGTGGCCGATGGTCGAGGCGGTCATCTCCCCCTCGCCGCCGAAGTAATCATGCCCGGGGAAGACGCGCACCGCGTCCGGAAGTTGCAGGAGCCGCTGGAGGGAGTCCCACTCCTGGGCGGCGGAGCTGCCGGTGAAGTAGGGGCCGGTGCCGCCCACCTTGCCGCAGAAGAGCAGGTCGCCGGAGATCAGCGCGTCCTCGCACCGGTAGCAGACGTGGTCGGGCGCGTGGCCCGGGGTCAGCAGCGCCTCCACGCGGAGCTTGCCCACGGCGATGACCTCGCCGTCGGCCACCGCGCGGGCGCCGGGAAAGACGGTGGCGTCGCCCGCATGGACCGCGGCGCCGGTGCGGGTGGCCACCGCCTCGAGGGCGCCGATGTGGTCGGCGTGGCCGTGGGTGACCAGGATGGCGGCCGGGCGCAGGTCGCGCTCGGCGAGCAGGGCGAGCAGGCCGTCGGGGTCATGCCCGGGGTCCACCAGGCAGGCCTCGCCGGTGGGGTCGGCCAGGATGTACTGCCAGTTGCGATCGCCGCCGAGGTGGGCCTGCAGCAGGGTGAGCGTGGGCGTGGAGTGGTCGATGAGTCGCATGGCGGGGCGTCCTTTCGGTGGGCGGCGGGTCAGAGCCCGTCCCAGAAGCGGACCGTCAGCTGCAGCCAGAGGTCGCGGCCGGAGGCCTCGAAGAACACGTCCTCGGTCCAGAAGACCCACGGATCGGCCGGGGTGGTCTGCAGCGACAGGCCCACGTCCAGGAAGCGGGGCCGGTCGGGATGGTCGCGGCGCCAGAGCCAGCCGGTGCGCAGGACCAGGCCGAAGTCCTGCTGCTCGAGGACGCGGCCCTCGGTGATGCGGCCGGTGCGCGGATCGAGGAACGCGCCCCCCCAGTAGAGCG
>CAZWYF010000226.1:0-1616 GCA_964637835.1 uncultured Fibrobacteraceae bacterium | reverse complement strand
GGGGGCGGTGCGGGGCTCGCGATGGAGCATGGGGCGCCGTCTCCTCGGGGTCGGGTCTGGTGGTCCGGCCGCCGGCAGTCCGCGGGCGTCGGGTCTCTCTCTGGTCGTTCGGCCGCGGGCGGCGGGGCTGTAGGCTGCGGTCCTCGCAGCACGCCGGGCGCCGATCTGTCGAAACGATAGGCCAGGATGGCGGTTGCGTCATCCGGGGATCGCGGTGGTGGTGGTCGAGGCGGCCGGGGCGGCCGGGGCGGCCAGGGCGGCCAGGTGAAGTGCTGGCGGTGACCGGCGCAACCTGATACGATCATATCAGGTCGCCCCCCTGGGCGTGGCGGCGTGCGATGAAGGGCGACCGGAGCGCCTGGCTGGCGGTCCCGACGTCCAGGGACCCGTGCTGCTCGAGGAGGGGCATCATGAAGAAGAGGCTGCTCACCCTGACGCTCGTGACCCTGCTGACCTTGCCGTTGCTCGCCCTGCCGGCGGCCGCCCAGTTCGAGCCCAACCTGGTGTGGGCCTCGGCCTCCTGTTCCGGCGGCTCGGTGACCGCGACCGGGGGCATGAGCGCGGCCGCGGGCATCGACGCCGGATGGCAGGGCTGGGTGGTCGCCCGGACCACCATCGGGACGTGCACCGACTGGGTCGCTGTCTCGCCGGTGCAGGCGGTGCCGGACTCGGGGATGTCCGCCGAGGTCGAGGTGACCGACGTGGTCGACGAGGGGCAGGCCTACCGCTACGGCGTCTGCGTGGTGACCGCCGGCGGCGAGGTGGTCGACGCGCCGGCCAGCGTCTTCTTCTGGCCAGAGTACCATCACGCCTACGTCGCGTGCGGCGAGGCGCCCATGGTGCGGGGGCGGCTGCAGGACATCGGCTATGCGGTGATGGTCGAGCGTTGCCCCGGCGCCTGCTGGGCCCCGGTGGCGATCCTCGGCTGGGACCAGATCGCACCCTACGAGAGCCTGGTTGGTACCGACGTCGTATTCGAATTGTTCGGCGAGGTCGGCTGTCTCGGGGAGTGTGGCATGGAGGTCGAGGACATCACCATCCGCATGCTCTGCGACGACCCGGTGGCGGTGCAGCGCTGGGACTGGTCGACGGTGAAGGCGACATTCCGGTGAGCGGCATCCGCGAGGAACTCTTCGCCTTCTTGCGCGACCGGGACGACGCTCCCCCCACCGCGCGTCACCCGGCCGGGCCTGACCGGTCGTCCCTGGCCCCGATCCAGGCGTGTGGACTTTTGATGCCGTGGCAGAAATCTGCGTGGATCCACGCAGATTTCTGACAATATCTCAACGAGCTGGTCACCTGGGCGCCTTGACGGCCGCGTCATCCGGGGATCCAGGTCCCGTTATTCAGAAATTTACCCGGATGTTATTGACCTGGATTTGTATCCGGGTATATTTTCGCCGTCCCCCATGGTGACAGCCGGCGAGCGGCCGGCGAGCGCCCGACGAGCGCCCGACGAGCGCCCGACGATGGCTGGCCAGCGGCCGGCCTGCGGGGATGGTTCGCCATCGCACCGTGTTTCCACCCAGGATGAGGAGCATCGCCATGAACGACCTCCCGCGCTGCATCGCCTTCGCCGGCACCACGCGTCTGGCCGAGGGAGCGCCCGGCGAGGT
>CAZWYF010000225.1:0-1630 GCA_964637835.1 uncultured Fibrobacteraceae bacterium | reverse complement strand
GCCGACACCCTCGCCGTGGACCTGCCCGACCTGGTGGTCTCCGCCGCCGCCGAGGCGCCGGTGCGCGTGGGCCGCACGCGGCTGGAGGCCCCGCGGCTGGCCATCGCCGACGCGGTGACCGTGGCCGACCTCGGCGCGCTGCTGCCGTCGACCCGCACGGCGGTCAACTCCCGCGGCGACGTGCACCCCATGGTGCGCGGCGCGCCCGAGCGGCACGTGCAGACCTTCCTCGACGGCATCCCCCTGAACATCCCCTGGGACGAGCGCGTGGACCTGGCCACCGTGCCCGCCCTGGGCGTGGGCGCGGTGGCGGGCCGGCGCGGGCCCGCCTCGCTGCTGGACGGGCCCGGCGCCATCGCGGGCAGCGTGCGGCTGCTGCCCCCCGACCCGGTGGGCCGCCACCCGCGCACGGCCGTGCGCGCGGCCTGGGACGGCGGCGCGCACGCCCTCGGCGAGCTGGAGCTGCGCCACCAGCGGCGCGCCGGCGGGTGGAACCTGCTGGGCGCCGGTTCCTTCGTCACCCGCGACGCCTGGCGCCGCCCGGGAGGCGGCGAGCGGTTCAACAGCGACCGCCGGCAGTGGTCGGCCCTGATGCGGGGGGCGCGGCCGGTGGGGTCGGCCGGCCGGCTGAGCCTGCTGGCCACCGCGTTCACCGCGGAGAAGGGCGTGCCGCCGGAGCAGCACCTGGGCCCCGAGGCGCGGTTCTGGCGCTACCCCGTGCGCGAGCGGCTGCTGCTGGGCGCCTCGCTGGCGATGCCCCTGGGCTCGCGGGGCGACTGGGACCTGGGCGCCATCGCGGCGGTGGATCTCTTCCACCAGGAGATCGACCCCCGCGGCCCCGACCGCTGGGATGCTCCCCTGCAGCCCGGCGACGACTACGAGAAGAGCTGGGACCGCACCGCCCACGCCCGCCTGCGGCTGACCCGCTGGCTGGGCGACCACGCCACGCTGGCGGTGCAGGCCGCGGCGCGGTACACGCACCACCGCGAGAGCCTGGCCGCCGGCGCCCCGCTGGACGACCACGCCCAGTGGCTGGTCTCCACGGTGGCCGCGGCCGAGGCCCGCCTGGGCGGTGTGCTCGGCGTGGCCGACCAGGCCGACGCCGGGCGACCGTGGACGCTGCATGCCAGCCTGGGCTGGGACCACGCCGCGGTGCCGGAGGCCGGCCCCCGCACCCCCGCCGACCCGGACGACGCGCTGGCGGTGAACCTCCGCGCGGTGCGGGAGCTGGGCGGGGGCTGGGCCGCCCACGCGGCGGCCGGCCGGCGCAGCCGCTTCCCGTCGCTGCGCGAGGCCTACTCCGGCGCCCTGGGACGGTTCGTGGTCAACCCCGACCTGGGCCCCGAGCGCCAGGACCAGGTGGAGCTGGGCGCCTCGCTGGATCGCGGTCCGTGGCAGCTGGAGGCCACGGCGTTCGCCGGCCGCCTCACCGACGGCATCGAGCGCGAGGCCATCGACCCGGGCACCTTCCAGCGCGTCAACCGCGGCGAGATCACGGTGCCGGGCGCCGAGCTGGTGGCCACCTGGCGGCCGCGGCCGCAGCTGACGGTGCGGCTGCAGCACACGGTGATGGACGCCACGGCCACCGACGACCCCGCCGCTGGCGACGCCGCTGGCGCCGGCGATGGCG
>CAZWYF010000224.1:0-1644 GCA_964637835.1 uncultured Fibrobacteraceae bacterium | reverse complement strand
CGGTGATCCAGGAGGCGGTGGACGTGGCGGCCGATGGGGACACGATCCGGATCGGGCCGGGGAGGTTCGATGAGAAGACCCTGTTCGTGACGCCGGGCTGGTCGGAATTCGTACGTGTGATCGTTCGCCAGGAGGAGCTGACGATCATCGGCTCGGGGTCCGAGACGATCATCGGGCAGGAGGAGCCGTGGGAGCTCGACCAGGGCTGGCATCGGGGGATCGTGGCAGGATATCTCGAAGGACTCAATGACAACAGGCGACTCCTGGTCGAGGGAATCCGGTTCGAGAACATGGGTAGAGCCATCTACACGTCGTACGAGGGCGCTGCTGCGAGCGTGAAGATCCGCGATTGCGAGTTCGCCGGCAACCGGACCTCGCTATGGATGCTCGACGACGGAGGGAACCTGTCGGTGTCAGAGTGTCAATTCGAGAGTCTGGCTCGGGATGGAATTCATATCTCTGCTTGGCACCAAGCCAGGATCAACGTGTCTGACTGCGATCTGGAGTGCCCCTGGTATCTGAACCAGTGGCCACAAGGGGGCATGTCGCTGTGGGGCGTCGGTCTAGCCGACATCGAACGATGCCGGTTCTCCTACATGGCGACGGCCTGGGTCATCACTATGGGCACGCGAGCAGTCTTTCGGTCCTGCGAGTTCGAGAATCAACGCTACGACGCTGGAGCGGTCGGGATCCTCAGTGAGGCGACCATCATCGACTGCACGTACCGCGACGTCGAGGTGGCTGTGCTGTCGAACGAGTCGTCCGGTTCTGTGACCATGCGTAACTGCGACATCGAGAGTGTAAACTATGCGTCGTTCCTGGGGAGTTACCACGGCGAGATATCGATCACCGGCTGCAACCTGGCCGCCGGCGAGCGCGGCGCCGTGTGGATCGGCGAGCGCGCGGATTGCGGTGAGACCCGCACTCTCGACTTCACCGACAACTGGTGGGGCACGGCGGACCCCGACAGCATCGCCAGCCTGATCCGCGACCACCTGGACGACGAGGACCGCTGCTACATCGTGGACTTCGAGCCGTTCCGCGAGGAGGTCGCCCCGACGCAGGTGATCAACCTCGGAGACGTCAAATCGCTGTTCCGGTGAGGCGACGGCGTTCCGCGACCAATGGAAGCCACGAGTCGTGGGCAACGGGTGCGCCCCGCTAGAAGAACCGCTTGACCACCCCGAGGATGCCCTGCTTCCAGGGGACGCGGTGGGAGACCCCCGAGGCGCCCTCGAACTCGTGCAGGTGCTCGAGGTACCAGCGGTAGTTGCGCACCAGGGCCTGCTGGTTGGAGTACTGCGGATCGAAGCCCAGCACCCGCTCGGCCTTCTCGATGGAGACGAAGGAGTCCTCGGCGGCCGTCTCGTAGACCCACTTGTAGAGCGGCGAGAGCTTCAGGGCCTCCAGGACGCGCAGGCCCCAGATCACCGGCGCGGCGGGGAAGCCCCTGATGCGCTTGCCGAAGCCGGCCTCGTCGAGGACGGCCTGGTAGTCCTCCTTCATGGTGGTGAACTCGCGGGCGCCGATGTTGAAGACGTCGTCCACGGCCTGGGCCGGGCCGGTGGCCGCCAGGTAGATGCCCTGGCAGACGTCCTCCACGTCGCAGAGCTGGTAGCGGTTCTCCCCGCTGCCGATCATGGG
>CAZWYF010000223.1:0-1646 GCA_964637835.1 uncultured Fibrobacteraceae bacterium | reverse complement strand
CCATGACCCTGCACATCCACGACCCCAAGACCCGCACCAAGCGCCCCTTCACCCCCGTCCGCCCCGGCGAGGCGGGCCTCTACGTCTGCGGCCTCACCGTCCAGGACCGCCCCCACCTGGGCCACATGTACGCCTTCGTGGCCTGCGACATGGTCCGCCGCTACCTCGAGCACCTGGGCTACCGCGTCACCCACGTCCAGAACTTCACCGACATCGACGACAAGATCATCGAGCGCGCCCGCCGCGAGGGCACCTCGGCCGAGGAGCTGGCCGAGCGCAACATCGCCGCCTACCACGAGGTGGCCGCCGCCCTGGGCCTGCAGCCCGCCCACCACTACCCGCGGGTCACCGAGCACATCGCCGAGGTGATCGGCATGATCGAGCGCCTCATCGAGCGCGAGCACGCCTACGCCGCCGGCGGCGACGTCTACTTCCGGGTGCGCTCCTGGCCCCGCTATGGCCGCCTCTCCGGCCGCGATCTGGAGGAGATGCGCTCGGGCGTGCGCGTGGAGGTGGGCGACCGCAAGGAGGACCCCCTCGACTTCGCCCTCTGGAAGCGCTCGCGCGCCGGCGAGCCGGCGTGGGACTCGCCCTGGGGGCGGGGTCGTCCCGGCTGGCACATCGAGTGCAGCGCCATGGCCACCCGCTACCTGGGCGAGCACTTCGACTTCCACGGCGGGGGCCGCGACCTGCTCTTCCCCCACCACGAGAACGAGCTGGCCCAGAGCTGCTGCGCCACCGGCGGGCCCTACGTCAACCACTGGCTGCACAACGGGTTGCTGTACCTGGGCAAGAGCAAGATGTCCAAGTCCGACGGCAACTTCCTGGCCATGGACGCCCTGCTCGGCCAGTACCCGCCGGAGGTCCTGCGCTTCTTCCTGCTGAGCGCCCACTTCCGCAGCCACCTGGACTTCAGCGAGGAGCGGCTGGAGGAGGCCGCCGCGGGCCACGAGCGGCTGCAGCGCGGGGGCGCCCGCCTGCAGGCGGCGCTGGGGGACCTCGAGGCCGCCGGCGCGCACGCCGTCCCCGCCGGCCTGGTCTCCGTCCCGGGCGGCGCCCTGGCCGAGGCGGTGGCCGG
This sequence comes from uncultured Fibrobacteraceae bacterium, assembly GCA_964637835.1. Taxonomy (GTDB): domain Bacteria; phylum Krumholzibacteriota; class Krumholzibacteriia; order LZORAL124-64-63; family LZORAL124-64-63; genus Glo-17. Next base: position 568 of record CAZWYF010000223.1, on the reverse strand, counting down.
ACGCCGGCGGCGCTTCTTCGCCGCCATGGACGACGACTTCAACTCCGGCGGCGCCATCGGCGAGCTGTTCGGCCTGGTCAAGGACGTCAACCACTACCTGGGCGCCACCGGCGGCTGGGGCCTGGACGCCGCCCCGCTGCGGGCGGCCCGCGACCTCTTCGCCGAGGCCGACGCCATCCTCGGCCTGATCCCGGGCGGCGTGGCGGCGCTGGCCCAGGCCACGCCCCCGGCGGCGATCACCCGGCTGGCGCGCGAGCGGGAGGCGGCCCGCCGGCGCCGCGACTGGTCGGAGGCCGACGCCCTGAGAGCGCGTATCCAGGACGCCGGCTGGAACGTGGCCGACACCGCCCGGGGCAGCCGCCTCAGCCGCCGCTCGGCGGCCCAGGAGGCCTGACCCGCGGCTCGGGGGCGGCCAGCGCGGGAAACCGTGGAATTTTCTGCCAGTTCGTGCCTTGACAGTCCGCGAGGGGCCCGTTTATATTCCCCGTCCCCGTGACGGGCCCTCGGGCGCTTGCGGGCGCCGTGAAGGTGCGTTGCGGGGCAGGCGGAAGCCTGACGAGAGGACTTG
>CAZWYF010000222.1:0-1647 GCA_964637835.1 uncultured Fibrobacteraceae bacterium | reverse complement strand
CAGCCCTCGCCGCGCCCGGCCAACCCCGCACCGCGAGCCACCGCGGAGGAGCCCATCCCCCTGGAGGACGACGAGCCGATCGAGCTCTGATCCGGACGAGATTCACAAGACAGACCAGCAGCGACGGCCGGGGGCGGGGGACCCCCGGCCGTCGTGCCTGGCGAGGGTGCGTAGGAATCGTGTAAGATAAATGGCCGCAATAATTTGCGTAAATCACATCCCCCGGGGGTGCATCCTGGAACAGATCATTCATATCCCGGCTCGGGGATCCTTCGACCCACGCGATTCCTGGTCCTCGGAAGCCTCTTCGGACGCGGCTGATTCTCCCCTGCTGGCGCGGGCCGATGGCCCAGCGAGACGAGCCACCTGATCGCATCGCTGATGAGGGGCCAGCCGGACGGGCCAGCCGGACCGGTCAGCGTGATCGCCCCCGCCGGGCAGACCCGTCTAGTCCTCGCTCCGGCCGGGTCCGGTCTGCTCCGTCCGCTGCGCCGTTTCCCCGCGCTCCGTCGCATCCGTCCGCTCCGCCGCCTCCCCGCGCTCCGCCGTCTCCATCTGCTCCGCGTGCTCCGCACGCTCCGCCTTCTCCACCCGCTTCGCCGCCTGCCACGCCGCCTCCAGTTCCTCCAGCGACGCCGCTTCCAGCGCCCCCCGGTCATGCCCGTAGCTCCGCTCGATGTGATGGAAGCGCCGGCGGAAGCGCTGGTTCGCCCGGCGCAGCGCCACGTCCGGATGCACCCCGAGCTTGCGGGCGAGGTTGGCCCAGGCGAAGAGGATGTCGCCCAGCTCGTGCTCGATGGCCTCGACGTCGCCCGCGGCCACGGCCTCCTCGAGCTCCGCCTCCTCCTCGCGCAGCTTCTCCCACACCCCGGCGGTGGTGGGCCAGTCGAACCCCACGCGCGCGGCGTCCTTCTGGTAGCGGTACGCCTGGTGCAGCGGCGGCTGGCTGGGAGGGAGGTCCTTGAGCACGGACTCCGCGTCGGGATCCAGCCCCTTGCGCCGCTTCTCCTCGGCCTTGATCTGGTTCCACCGCACCTGGCTCTCCGCGACGTCCTGCGCCGCCTGCTCCCCGAACACGTGCGGGTGCCGCCGGATGAGCTTCTCGTTCCCCTCCCGCGCGACGTCGTCCAGCGTGGTGGGCGCCTGCTCGGCCAGGATCCGCGTCACGAAGCAGACCATGAACAGCAGATCCCCCAGCTCCTCCCGCACGTCCTCCGCCCGCCCCACCAGCGCGGACTCCAGCACCTCCGCCGCCTCGTCCTGCAGATGATGCGCCGCGGTGGCCAGCGTCTGCTTCCGATCCCAGGGACACCCCCCCGGCGAACGCAACGTGTCGATGGTCTCGAGCAGGGCCTGGACGTTGGGAAGCATGAAAGACCTCGGCAGATCTGGGGGATGGGTGGCCAGTCGGGGGACGACCTCTCCGCCCGTGACGACATCCTCGCCACGACGCCCGCGACAAGGTAGCCCCGCGACGGGACCAGGTCGAGCGCCCCGCTCGCCCGGCCAGGTGCCGCCGCCCACCCGGCCCGGCCGCCCGGTCCCGCCCGCTCGGCCCGGCCGCCACGCCCGGCCCTCCGGTTCCGCCCGCTCGGCCGCCCGGTCCCGCCCGCTCGGTCCGCCCACCCGGCCCGGCCGTCCACCCGG
>CAZWYF010000221.1:0-1663 GCA_964637835.1 uncultured Fibrobacteraceae bacterium | reverse complement strand
AGCGTCTCCACCGTCTCGCCCGACGGCGGCTCCGCCGCCGCGGAGAACACCTTGTCCTCCTGCAACCGCTGGATCTCCACGTGCCCCAGGTCGCCGGTGTTCGGGATCCCCCCCGCGCGCACCAGCGCATCGCGCAGGCTCATCCCCCGCCGGTAGACCATCTCGCCCGGCTCGCGCACCTCGCCCGACACCCGCACCGTCTCCCGGTCGATCATCTCGCCGCGCGAGTACACGTGCAGCACGTCCCGCTCCTGCAGCGGCACGTCCGGCCCCTCGCCGCGCAGGATCCGCCCCAGCTCCACCGTCACCGAGGAGAGCCGCTCGAAGCGATCCGTGCGGTCGATCACCGCCATCTCCCGCAGATAATCCGGCCACGGCCCCCCGGCCCGGCCCACCAGCTCGCGCACCGACATCTGCGGGTGCCACTCGTAGCGCCCCGGCCGCTTGACGTTCCCGGCGACCTCCACCCAGCCCCACAGCTTGTCCTGGATCGCATCCACGCTCACCACGTCGCCATCGCGCAGCACGCCCAGCGCCGGGTCGGCCACCTCGCCGGTCGCCTGGTCCAGCGGGATGCTCACGAACGTCCGGTCCGGCTGGTCGGCCTCGCGCTCGGCCGGCGGCACGATCCGCTCCACCCCCACGAACTCCGTGGCCGCCGCCGCCGTGAACCCGCCCGCGTAATCGATGAGGTCGTCGAGGGTCTCGCCAGCCCGCAGCTCGTAGAACGCCGGCCGCCGCACCTCGCCCTGCAGCAGCACCGTGGGGCCGCGGTGCGGCACCAGGATGGTGTCGCCCTCGCGCAGGATCACGTCGCCGTCGCGCTTGCCCTCCAGCAGGTAGCGATAGAGATCCAGCGTGCCGACGGTCTCGCCCTCGCGCTGCAAGGAGACCCGCCGCAGGCTCCCCTGCTCGCCGGGTCCGCCGGCGGCGTACAGCGCCGAGAGCAGCGTGGCCACCGAGCTCAGCTCGTAGGCGCCCGGCTGGACCACCTCGCCGATCACGAACACGCGGATCGCGCGCAGTCGCCCCAGGGAGACGTCCAGCTGGATGGACCCGTCCTTGATCCCGGCGTAGCTCTCGGCCAGCCGGCCCCGGACGGCATCCTCCACCTCATCCAGGGTGCGATTCTGACAGACGATCTTCCCGCCCCGCGGCAGGATGATGGACCCGTCGCGATCCACCACGCGCTCCACCCGGAACTCCACCTCGCCCCAGGCGTCCACCACGATCTCGTCGCCCACGCCGATCAGGTAGTCCCGCGGCACCGGCCCGAAGCTGGGCGGGTCGAACACCGCCGCCGGCAGCCGGAAGAACGACCGCCCATAGATCGCCAGCGCCGGCCCCTCGGGCTCCTCGAGCAGCTCGAGCACCGAGTCCGCCTGCGCCCCCGTGAACTCCTCGCCCGACAGCGGCAGGCGCACCTGCGGCGCCTCGAGCCAGTAGCTCGCCTCGCCGCGGCCGGACCGCCGCGCCGCACGGTCGACGCTGTCGGGCGCGGCCCGCCGCATCCCCGCCGGCGCCCGATCGTCGATCCCCTCGAGGCCCGTCCGGCCGGGCGCCGCGCTCGTGTCCACGGCCGCTGCATCACCTCGCTGCTGCTCGCGATACCGCCGGAGGATCTCCTCCTCGCTCAGCCCGCTGCGCCGCGCCGCCTCGCGCA
>CAZWYF010000220.1:0-1687 GCA_964637835.1 uncultured Fibrobacteraceae bacterium | reverse complement strand
GGCCACACCGAGGTCCGCTGGTACGGCCGCTGCCCCGCCTGCGGGGCCTACGGCACGCTGAAGGAGTTCCGCGAGAGCAAGCCCACCGGCAGCGGCCGCGGCGCCCGCGGCTTCCGCACCGCCACCGCGGCCGCGGAGACCGCCGCCCGGCCCGTCCCCCTGCGCGAGGTGGACGCGGCCAGCGCCCGCCGCCTGCCCGTCGAGCCCGAGGAGATCGCCCGCGTCCTGGGCGGCGGCCTGGTGGAGGGCTCGGTGGTGCTGCTGGGCGGCGAGCCGGGGGTGGGCAAGAGCACCCTGCTGACCGGCATGGCCCTGCGCTGGGTGCGCGGCGGCGTGCGCGTGCTCTACGTGGCGGGGGAGGAGTCGCCGGCGCAGATCCGCCTGCGCGCCGAGCGCCTGGGCTTCGCCGCCCCGCGCGAGGACGGCTTCGAGATCCTGGCCGAGGTGCGCCTCGAGCCGCTGGTGGAGGCCCTGGAGGCCGCGGTGGCGGCCAGCGACCAGCCCACCGTGGTGATCGCCGACTCCATCCAGACGCTGCACAGCGAGCACGTGGACAGCTACCCCGGCTCGCCCACCCAGATCCGCCACTGCGGCGGCACCCTGGCGGACCTGGCCCGCCGCCGCGGCTGCCCCGTCTTCCTGGTGGGCCACGTGACCAAGAGCGGCGACCTCGCCGGCCCCAAGCTCCTCGAGCACATGGTGGACACCGTGCTCTACTTCGAGGGCTCCGGCGGCGGCGCCATCCGCCTGGTGCGGGCCTTCAAGAACCGCTTCGGCACCACCGGCGAGCTGGCCGTCCTGGAGATGCGCGGCGACGGCCTGATCCCCGTGGACGATGCCGGCGCCCTCTTCCTCGGCGGCCGCGAGGGCCACGAGCCCGGCGCCGCGGTGTGCGCCGTGCGCAACGGCTCGCGGGTGTTCCTGGTGGAGGTGCAGGCCCTGGTGGCGCCCTCGCGCTACGGCACCCCGCAGCGCGTGGTCCAGGGCGTGGACGGCAAGCGCGTGGCCCTGCTGGCGGCCATCCTGGAGAAGCGCGCGAGCCTGGACCTCGCCGGCTGCGACGTGTTCGTCAAGGTGGCCGGCGGCGGCCGCCTGGACGACCCCGCCGCCGACCTCGCCCTGCTCGCCGCCCTGGCCTCCAGCCTGCGCGAGCGCCCCGTGCCCGCGGGCACCCTGGTGCTGGGCGAGGTGGGGCTGACCGGCGTGGTGCGCCCCGCGGCGGCGGAGAGCGAGCGCCTGCGCGAGGCCCAGCGGCACGGCTTCACGCGGGCGGTGTGCGCGGCCCTCGAGGGCCAGAACCAGCGACCGCGCCCCCCGAAGGGCCTGCAGGTGATGACCGCCACCAGCGTGGAGGAGGCGGTGGCCCTGGCGCTCAGCCCGGCCGGCGCGCGGCAGGCGGGCTGAGGCCCGGCCGGATCGCCGGCGCGGATCACGTGGGGCCCCCCGGGGGGCCCCCCGACCCGGAGAAGCCCATGACCCAGGTCCTGCAACCGAGGCTCTACCTGGCCGTCCTGGCCGGGGGCCAGTCCACCCGCGCGCGGCGCGGCGACAGCAGCGCGCCCAAGCAGTTCCGCGAGGTGGGCGGGGAGATGCTGGTGATCCATGGCCTGCGCGAGCTGATCGCCGCCCCGGGCGTCACCCGCGTGGTGGTGGTGGTGCCGGACGCCTGGCGCCCCACGGCCGAGGG
>CAZWYF010000219.1:0-1689 GCA_964637835.1 uncultured Fibrobacteraceae bacterium | reverse complement strand
TGACCGGCCGCGCCGCGCGCCGCGGCCGTCCCCGCGCGTCCAGGACGGACCGCTCGGGACCGGCACCACGAGAGGGGCCCCCACATGCTCGCCGCCCGCCACTCGCTACCGGCCGCCGCGGCCGTGTTCGCCGCCGCGGCCCTCCTGCTCGCTTCCACCACGATCGCCCAGCCGGCGCGCACCGACACCACCCTGGTCCTCGGCGGACCCGACCGCTGGGACGGCCGCTTCGAGGACGCCCAGGGCCAGCCCTGCTGGCACGGCTGGACCCACGCCGACCTCTACGGCGATCCCGGCGAGACCCACTGGCACGTCAGCGACCACCAGCCCATCGCCGGCCAGTACTCCCTCTGGTGCGGCACCTGGTACGACAACGCCTGCGCCGACGGCTACGGCAACTCCTGGAACGACGCCGTCCGGTTCACCCGCCCCGCCGCCCATCCCGACCAGCCCACCACCGTGCGCCTGCAGGCCACCGTCCGCGTGGACAGCGAGCCGGGCTACGACTACCTGCACGTCCAGGCCGGACGCGGCATCCAGTACGAGGACCTGATCGCGCCCATCGACGGGACCGCGACCGTGACCATCGACGAGACGGTCACCTTCCTGCCGGCCGATTACGTGACCGGCAAGTGGTCGCTCCGCGTCCTCGCCCGCAGCGACGCCGCCTGGTCGGACGAGGACTGCCTCTGGGACACCGCGGGGTTCGCCCGCCTGGACGACGTCACCGTCACCGTCGACGGCACGGTGGTCAGCGAGGAGGACTTCGAGTCCGGCACCTCCGCCCACTGGGACGCCGCGAGCGAGCCCATCGCCGGCGATTTCGCCTGCCTGCGCCAGGGCCTGGACGACCTCGACCCCGACCACGACAACCCCACCTGGCAGGTGACCTTCGTGGACGACGGCGAGGTGGTCCCCGGCACCGGCGGCACACCCTGCGAAACGTGGTGCTACGGTCCCGGCGGCTGGGTGCTCCACCCCGACGGCGGCCTCGGCGACAACCTGCCGATGGGCCCCCTCGGCCTGACCAACAGCGGCATCTGGAACGGCGTCGCCTCGCCCGCGCTGGCCTGGCCCGCCGGCGCCGATGCCGGCGAGCTCGCCTTCGACGTCCATGCCCACGCCCTGCACCTCGCATGCGGCGTGCTCACCTACGGCTGGACCCTGCGGGCCACCGGCGAGGACGAGCCCGCCGCCCTGGACACCGTGGCCTGGGCGCCCACCCGCTGGTCCGTGCTGGATGAGGAGACGCTGCCCCCGGGGCCGGGCTACCACCGCGTGGCCGTCCGCGTGGACCAGCTGCTGCCGCCGGACACGCGCTGGGTGCAGGTGCGCTTCGAGGTGCACGAGGCCGGCCCGTGGTGCTGGGGCCCGTACGTGGACGACCCCACCCCCTCGCCATACCTCGACAACGTGGCCGTCCGCGCCTGGGCCGCCGTCACCGGCGTGACGCCGGACACTCCGCCCGGCGCCTCGCCGCTCGCCCTGCACGCCGCGCCCAACCCGTTCAACCCGCGGGTGACGGTGCGCTGGACCCAGCCGCAGGACGGGCCGGCGACCCTGGCGGTGTACGATGCTCGGGGCCGCCGGGTGCGCGATCTGGTGGCTGGAGAGCGCCCGGCCGGCACCGCGGCGGTGACCTGGGACGGCCGCGACGCGGCCGGGCGCGCGCTGCCGTCGGGCCTCTAC
>CAZWYF010000218.1:0-1707 GCA_964637835.1 uncultured Fibrobacteraceae bacterium | reverse complement strand
CCTCGTCCTGGTGTTCGCCCTGGCCCTGACCGGCTGCGGCGGCGACGACGACGGCAACCCCACCGCCCCCGGCGGCGGCGGCGGCCAGGAGTTCGACGTCCAGCTCGCGCCGGTGGCCGACGCCACCATCGACGCGGCCAGCGGCGACCAGTCGTTCGGCTTCGACGACCACCTCGAGACCGGGTCCTCCCGGTCCTTCCTGCTGCGCTTCGACCTCTCCGCGCTGTCCGAGGACGCGGTGATCACCGGAGCCCGCCTCGAGCTGACCCAGACCGCGGCCGGGGGCGCCCAGGAGGCGGCCACCGTCACCGTGGAGTGGATGTCGGACGACGGCTGGGACGAGGACGTCACCGCCGACGACGACCCCGGCGGGTCCCGCGAGACCCTGGGCTCCTTCGCCCTGGAGGCCCTCGACGACGGGGATCGGCCGGCGACCTTCGCGGCCGACCTGCTGCGCGGCAAGGCCGCCAGCGAGCAGCTCTACCTCGACCGCACGGTCGGCCTGCGGCTCGACAGCTCCACGGCCCTGCGCTTCCACGCCCGCAGCGCCGCCGATCCCGACGCGCGCCCGCGCCTGGCCCTCGACCACGCCGACGGCACCCGCATCGAGCTGACCGCCACCGAGGACGCCTTCGGCTGGAGCCGGTACCCCGACTCGACGCTGGCCACGGTGGACAGCCTGATCGTCGACCGGACCGCCGCGTACACCTACGTGAAGTTCGATCTCGGCGGCCTGCCCGACGGCGCGGAGCTGCACTTCGCCGGCCTGGAGATGCGTGCCTTCATCGGCCACGCCCACGGCGGCGACGGCAACGTCTACACCATGCTGGTCCCGGACGACACCTGGTCCACCCCGACGCTCACCTACGGCAACCGGCCCGCCGCGGTGGGCGACCGGCTCGGTCGCTGGTGGATCTGGTACAACCAGAGCAACGGGCCGGTCGACCAGCAGGGCCGCAACCACTCGCCCCTGCTGCGGCCGGTGATCCAGCAGGAGCTCGACGGCGATGGGGTGATCAGCTTCCGCCTCGACTCCCCGGGCTACCGCACGGTCTACTACCGCAACCATGCCGACGACCCCGAGGCGAGGCCGCGCCTGATCCTGGTCTACACCGGATGAGCCGGCCCCGGCCCGGCGCGCACGCCCCCCTCCCGGTGGTCGCGCCGGGCCGGATCAGACCGTCAACGACGCGCCCGAATCCGCCGGGCCGAGCCCCAGCAGCAGGTCCGCGGCGCCGGGCGCCCAGGCCGTGGGCGAGGGGAAGGCGCCGGCCTGGCCGCCCCAGCAGCGGCGGAGCATGGCGGTGTCGATGATCCCCGGGTTGACCGCCACGGCCGCCAGCGGCGCCGGCAGCTCCTGGGCCAGGGCGCGGGTGAGGCCCTCGATGGCCCACTTGCTCGCGCAGTAGGGCGCCACCTGCGGGGAGGTCACCCGTCCCCACCCGGAGCTGAGGTTGACGACCACGCCGCGGCCGGCGGCCACCAGGGCCGGCACCACGGCGCGGATCACGTTCACCACGCCGCCCACGTTCACCGCCATGAGCCGCGCGAACTCCTCCGCCGGCACCTCCCACAGCGGCGCCGGCGCATTCATCAGCCCCGCGTTGTTGATCACCAGGTCCGGCGCGGCGTAGTCGGCTAGCAAGCCAGAGATCCAGGACGACACCGCCGCCGCGTCGGCCACGTCCACGGCCTGCAGGTCGAGCC
>CAZWYF010000217.1:0-1729 GCA_964637835.1 uncultured Fibrobacteraceae bacterium | reverse complement strand
CGGCCAGGGGCAGCTCCACCGTCAGGGTGAACACCGAGCCGCGGCCCATCTCGCTGGCCAGGGTCAGCTCGGCCTGCATGAGGGCGGCCAGCTCGCGGCAGATGGCCAGGCCCAGGCCCGTGCCGCCATGGCGGCGGGTGGACGACCCGTCCAGCTGCTCGAACTTGGCGAAGATCCGCTCCTGCTGGTCGGGCGGGATGCCCGGGCCGGTGTCGGCCACCGCCACCGTGATCCGCACCCGGCCAGGGGTGGCGGCGCGGGCGGTGACGGTGACGGTGACGCCACCGACGTCGGTGAACTTCAGCGCGTTGTGGACCAGGTTGCTCAGCACCTGGCGCAGCCGGCCGGCGTCGCCGTGGACGTGGCCGAGCGCGCCGGCGGCGCCATGGATCTCCAGCCGCAGCCCCCGCTCGCGCGCCAGGGGCTGCAGCGGCGCCACCGCCTGCGCGACCGCGGCGTCCAGGTCCAGGGGCGCGGGTTCCAGGCCGAGCTGGCCGGCCTCGATCTTGGCGAAGTCCAGCAGGTCCTCGATGATCCGGCGCAGGTTGTCGCCGGTGCTGGCGATGACGCCCAGCATCTCGCGCTGCGGCGCGGCCAGGGCGGTGTCGTCCAGCAGGCTGGCCATGCCCAGCAGCCCGTTCAGGGGCGTGCGCAGCTCGTGGCTCATGTTGGCCAGGAACATGGTCTTGGCGCGGTTGGCGGCCTCGGCGCGCTCCATCTGCTCGCGCAGGGTGGCCTCGACAAGCTGGCGCTGGCGCGCGTCGGCGATGATCCCGCCCGCGGTCTGCAGCAGCTGGATGTCCGCCTCGCTCCAGGTCAGGCGCCGGCGCTCGGACTCGAAGCCGATCACGCCCACCACCGCGCCGGCCACCATCAGCGGCACCGCCAGCAGCGATTGCAGTCCCTGGCCAGACCAGCGCTGCCCGATGGCCGCGGCCTCGGGCGGCAGGGCGTCCAGGTCCGGGACGTGCACCGTGCGGCCCGCGCGCACCTGCTGGACCAGCCAGTCCACCTCGCTGGCGGAGATGGTGGCGGCCTCGCCGAGGAAGCGGGCGCCGGGGGCGCACCATTCGCGGTGACCGGTGACGCGGCCGCCCGGCTCGAGGTCGAACAGGAAGACCCGATCGACGCCGGCCTGCTCGCCGAGCCGCGCCATGGCGTCGGTGGTCACCTGGGAGGCGTGCCCCGGCGCCTGGCGCATGAAGTCCGCGGCGATGGTGGCCAGCGTGTGCTCGCTGCCGAGGCGGTGGTCCAGGGCCGCGGCCATCTCGTGCCGCTCCCAGGCGTTGACCAGCACCGAGGCCACGGTCTGCAGCATGGAGACGTCGCGGGGTCCCCAGCGGCGGGGTCGGTAGCAGTCGATGCCCAGGCCGCCGGCGAGGTCGTCCCGGGTGAAGGCGGGCACGATCAGCAGCGACCGCAATCCGTGCTCGCGCCAGCGCGCGCGCTCCACCGCGGCGGCGGCCGGCAGGCGCTCGACGTCGTGCACCACCAGGGGTCGTCCGCCGAGGATCCGCGCCGTGGCCCAGGGGAACGCGGTGGTGGGGACGTGGTCGGCGCTGCCCTGCAGGATGGGCGGGACGCCGTCGGCGTGCCATTCGGCGCGCACGTGGTGGCGCTGGTGGTCGGTGCTGAGCTGGAAGAAGAAGCAGCGCTCGGCCTCCAGCGCGCGCCCCATCAGCGCCAGGCCGTCCTCGATGCAGGCGACCACCGCCGCGCGGTCGGGAGC
>CAZWYF010000216.1:0-1773 GCA_964637835.1 uncultured Fibrobacteraceae bacterium | reverse complement strand
CGCCACCACCGCCGGTGGCGGCCCCGGTCCAGGCCCGCGCGTCGCTCGGAGCGCACCACGCCGGCCACCAGCGCCAGCGGTACCCCCAGGATCAGCAGCCGACCCAGCCAGAAGGTGGCGTCCAGGCCCACCGGCGCGGTGTTGTAGAACGCCGCGCCGCGATCGATGGCGAAGGCGGTCTGGCGCAGCCAGCGCAGGCCCGACGGGTCCAGGAGCATCATCGCTCGCTCCACCGCCGGCGCCAGGCCGTGCAGCGGCAGGGCGTTGAACACGAAGACGGTCACCAGGAAGATCCCCGTGGGCACGGCGTAGACCAGCAATGGCTGGCCAGAGCGCGTGCCCGCGGCGAAGGCCACGCCGGCGGAGAAGATCATCGCCGGCGCGGTGAAGGCGAGGGCGCCGCCGAGGTAGTGGCCGGGGACGAACGGCCCGCGGGCCGCGCCGGCGTTCCAGCCCGGCACCAGCTCCAGCAGGACCGCCAGGATCGCCGTGTGCAGGGCCAGGGCCACCAGCAGGGCGGCGAGCACGCCGGCGAACTTGCCCCACACGTACTCCTGCGGGCGCAGGGGCGTGGCGCGCAGCAGCTCGCTGATCCCGAGGTCGCGGTCGCGCAGGATGCACAGGCCGCCCATGATGGCGGCGACGAAGTTGTAGAGGAAGAAGCTCACCAGCGCGAAGCTCTGCGCCACCGCGAAGGCCGAGTTGATCTGCAGCGGCGCGTCCGCCTCGGGGCCGGCGCCGGGGATCATGGCGGTGGGGTTCATGGAGACCGCCGCGGCGGCCACCAGCAGGACCAGCGCGACCAGCAGCGGGCTGGTGAGCTGGCCGCGGGCCTCGGCCGCCGCCACCGCGGCCCAGCGCCGGGCGCTCACGCGGCGTCCCGTCCGGGCCGCGCGTCGCTGCGGACGAGCAGGAGGTAGGCGTCGGCCAGGGTGGGCTCCACCGGCGCGAAACCCGCCGGAGGCTCGCCGCCGCGGGGGACCTGGATCCGCACGCGGTGGCGGCCCTCGATCACCAGGGCCTGGACCACGTGGTGGCGGGCGCCGAGGTCGTCGAGCTCGGGGCCGGCGACGCGTCCCTCGAAGAGCGTCCCGGCCAGGGCCTCGCGCGCGGCGGTGGGCGTGGTGGTGGTCAGCAGGCGGCCCGCGCGGATCACCGCGAACCGCGGGCAGAGGGTGGCCACGTCCTCGACGATGTGCGTGGACAGCAGGATGGTCCGCGTGGCGGCGAGGTCGGCCAGCAGGCGGTAGAAGCGCATCCGCTCCTCGGGGTCGAGGCCGGCGGTGGGCTCATCGACGATCACCAGGTCGGGCTGGCCGGCGATGGCCTGGGCGATGCCCAGCCGCTGCTTCATGCCGCCGGAGTACTGGCCCACCTTGCGGTCGGCGGCCGCGGTGAGGTTCACGCGCTCGAGCAGCTCGGCCACCAGCTCGCCACGGCCGCCCGGTGCCGAGACGCCCTTCAGCGCGAGCAGGTGGTCGAGCATGGCGCGGCCGCTCAGCCCCGGGTACAGCCCGAAGGACTGGGGCAGGTAGCCCAGCCGGGGCCACACCAGCTCCGGCCGGGCGGTGATGTCTTCCCCGGCCAGGAGCACGCGGCCGGCCGTGGGTTCGAGGAGGCCGGCGAGGATGCGCATCAGCGTGGTCTTGCCCGCGCCGTTGGGGCCGAGCAGACCGAAGAGGCCCGGCCCGATGCTCAGCCGGATCCCCGCCAGCGCCGTCACGCCGCCGGGATACACCTTCACCAGGTCCAGGATCTCGAGCATGGAGCGGG
>CAZWYF010000215.1:0-1778 GCA_964637835.1 uncultured Fibrobacteraceae bacterium | reverse complement strand
CCGCGCTCATGAGCATCACCGCGATCAGGCCGAAGGCCGCCAGGTGGCGCCGGGGGGCCGAGGGGGACAGCTCGGACGGCAGGCGCGCCAGGTGGGTCAGGCGCAGCCGGGTCCAGGGCACGTCGACGGTGGCGAGCTGGTGCGCGGCGTGCTCGCCACCCGGCACCGCGAGTTCCAGATGCGAGGACGTGGTCCGCGCCTGGAGCGGATGCTCGCGTTCGATCTCCGCCCAGACCGCGGCGGGCGCCGCGCCGGCGGTGGTCAGGATCCGGCCGTCCAGCGAGATGCCCAGATCGGGCAGGGACTGGCGGGCGACCAGGCGCATGCTCTCGAGCAGATTCTCCACCGGCAGCGCGGCGACCAGCGTGCCGCGTCGCCGGCGGCCATCGGAGATGGGGACGCCGATCAGACCCGGCGATTCGCCAGCGCCCGCCTCGAGCCGCAGCGTGCCGCCGAGGGGCAGCTCGCCGATCACCGGGGCGGTGGCGAAGGCGTCCGGCTGCCAGGTCCCGGACGGCGCGTGAGCGGCCACCACGTGACCACTGGTGTCCACCAGGGCGAGCCCCGTGAAGCGGACGGCCACGGTGCGCGGGCCATCGCAGATGGCGCCGAAGAACTGCTCGAGCTCCTCGGTGCTGGCGCCCAGGCCGTACTCCATGGTCAGGCCCAGGTCGCGGCTGGCGAAGTAGCCCTGCACCGCGGTGGAGTGGGCCATGTCCGAGAGCTTGTCGTTGGCGCCCAGCAGGGTCTGGCCCAGGGCCGTGGCCAGGGTGCGGGTCCTCAGCGAGAACTCGTTCTGCGCGTGCTCGATGCGCAGGACCTGGCCCTGGTAGTTGCCCACGATCAGATGCCCCAGGTAGACCGTCACCACGGCGATGAGGATCACCGTGGCCACCGTCCAGGGGCGGATCGGGCGCTGGCGAGGTCCTGGCCGGGTCACGGCAGCACCACCCCCTGTTCCGCGAAGAAGGCCGAGAAGCGGGAGAACACGGCGGGGTAGTAGCGCGCCACGAGCGCGCCGTACGTGCCGTCGGCATGGATCCCGGCCAGGAACGCGTCGAAGGCGGCGCGCAGCTGCGGCGCCTCCGGACGGAAGGCCGCCGCCATGGCCTGGGGCGGCGAGATGGGCCCCACCACCTTGATGCGGCCGGGGAAGCGGGACAGGGCCACCAGCGCATCGGGCACGTCGAGGATCGTGGCGTCGGCCTCGCCGGCGAGCACGGCGGGGGCCATGAACTTCAGGGCGTCGTCGAAGTCGACCACCAGGGCGCCACGGCCGCGGAGGTCGTAGAGCGTGGGGTCCAGGCAGGTGTTCGTCTTGGCCAGGACGCTCAGCCCGGGAAGGTGGCGGCCGGTCAGGGCGATGTCGTGCTCGAGGTCGGCCGAGGGCGTGATGGGGTGCAGCGGCGAGTCGGCCGGCGCGACCAGCCAGATCTGGGTGGGGAACATGGGGCGGGAGAAGGCCACCACCTGCTCGCGCCAGGGGATCATGGTCATGCCGGTGGCGATGAGGTCGCCGCGCACGGGGACCACGGCGCCGCACGCCGCGCCGGCCCCGTCGCGCACCACCTCGCGGCCGAGCAGGTCGGGGATGATGCGGGACCAGTCCGACTCCACGAACACGTAGGCCACGCCCAGCTGCCTGGCGAACAGGCGGACCACCTCCACGTCGAGGCCCGCCTCCGGCCCGTTGCAGAAACCGGCATAGCGGATGGCCAGGTGCCGCAGCTCGCCGGCCGCCAGCACGTCGGGCAGGTCGCCCGCGGCGGCGGCCGGGA
>CAZWYF010000214.1:0-1806 GCA_964637835.1 uncultured Fibrobacteraceae bacterium | reverse complement strand
CTCCTGGCCTTGCGGTGAAGAGGCCAGCGGTCGGTCGGTCGTGGGCCCGCGGGATGCCGGGCCGGCGGTCTCGAATGCACCGGACCCTGGCCCGTCGGTGGCATCGCGATCGCGCTCCGTATCGCGATCCGATGACCGGGAGATCCTGGGTGGGGATCCACCAGTGTCACCGGGCGGCGCAGCCGTACCGTCGCTGCGCGCGAGGTCGAGGAGCTGCTGCTCGGTGTCCGGCGAGGCGCGGCCGACGATGTCCCGCGCCTTGCGCCAGCTCAGCTCGCCGTCTTCCACCGCCTGGCGGATGGCGGGCAGGGACTGCAGGTGACGGCCCATCCGTAGCAGTTCCTTTGCCTGGCGGGGCGACAGGCCGGCCACGTGTTCGGCGTACTGCGCGATGCTCGCGAAGCCGAGCAGGCGATGGACCTTGCCGTCCGCGATGGCGGCCAGGCAGAACGCCGCCTTGACGAGGTGCTGCTTGGCGCCGTCGAGGGCGCGGAGGAACTGCTCGTGCATCCGGCGCTGGGCGGGTGTCGCCGCGGCGAGACGGTGTTCGGGGCTGTTGTCCCGTGACATGGTCGGCCGGGCCTTCCCGGGAGGAGGTCTTGCCCGGTGGTCGCAAGCTACGTTCCGCAGGGGGGCGGAACGGGGCCAGGCGGAGCGGATCGGGGCAAGGCGGAGCGGAGCGGCGCCAGGCGGGGGGCGGACCGACGACATGTGGGCCACATCGACACTATCACGATTTCGTGACCACTTTTTCTTCTACATATCGCTGAGGTACACCAGCGGTGTACCTCAGCGGTACCTGAGGTCAATTCTCGCGCCGAGATGATGTCTGGGGCGATCGCGGGCGCGGAAGAGATGGCAATACATCATTGGCAACTGGCGTGGGTGGCAGGGCTGTCCGTGGGCGGTGAGGGCGGCTGGCGCAGACCGGGGCCGTGTCGGAGAGGACCGATCAGCTCTCCGGCTTCCATTCGATGGAGAGACGCCGGCTCGTCGCGGCGCAATCGCGGAGGTAGAGGTTGATCAAGGTCTGGTAAGGAATTCCTACTTCCTCCGCGAGCCCCTTGAAGTAATCGATGGTCGCTTCCTCGAGCCGGATCGTGACCTGCTTCTTCAGACGCTTCGCGTGGGGATTCCTCTTGCCCTCGGAAAAGTCGTAGTTCTTGCGCATGGCTATCTCACCGGGTACTGCGCCCGCTCGGGATTCGTGGCCTGGCGAGCTGAGATGATTCGAACCTGATGTCTGCCATCCGGCCAATGTACCTACATCGTATTTACATCGCAGGTTCGGCGTATCTGGTCCCGGATCCGGCGCCAGGTCCAGGCGTCAGTCCCGGTCCCGGTTCGCGGCGCCGGTCCCGCCGGCGGCTGGGGCTCCGGCCTCGGCAGCGCCAGTCTCGCCGGCCCCGGCCTCGGCAGCGCCAGCGTCTTCGCTGGCAGCTCCGCCCCCGGCTTTTCCGGGGCCAGCGTCTTCGCCAGCAGCTCCGGCTCCGGCACTGGCACCGGCTTCGCCGGCGCCTCCATCTTCGCCCTCGTTAGCAGCTCCGGCTCCGGCACCGGCTTCGCCGGCGCCTTCGCCTTCGCCGGCGCCTTCGCCTTCGCCTTCGCCCTCGAGGTCCGGGCAGCCGTCGTGGTCGCGGTCGCCGTCGTAGTCTTCCGGTTCGTTCGGGCACTCGTCGTCGACGTCGGGGATGCCGTCGAGGTCGTTGTCGGGGTCGGGGCAGCCGTCGGAGTCCTGCCAGCCGTCGAGATCCTCGGGCTGGTCGGGGCAGAGGTCGTCCTCGTCGGGGATGCCGTCGCCGTCGG
>CAZWYF010000213.1:0-1816 GCA_964637835.1 uncultured Fibrobacteraceae bacterium | reverse complement strand
GGAGATCCGCGAGGCGCTGCTCGACGGGCTCGACCGCGGGGGCACGTACCTCGACGGCGCCGGCCTCTACCGCCCCGATCAGCAGCGGCGCATCATCCTGACCGCCCTGGGCGTGCGGGAGGCCGTCGCCTTGCAACGGCGGATCCGGGACCTGGACCCGCACGCTTTCTGCATGGTCTTCGAGGCCAGCCAGGTGATCGGCGAGGGTTTCCGCCCGTGGCGATAGGCGCTATGATGGCCGGCAACCCCGGAGGCGAATCTTGACCTATCGACCCAGCGACCTGCTCCGCGGCCCCGCCATCCCCGATGCGGTGCTGCGCGCCCTGCCCAAGACCGACCTGCACGTGCACCTGGACGGCTCGCTCCGCCTGGAGACCTTCCGCGAGCTGGGCCGCGAGGCGGGCCTGGACATGCCGGACGACCCCGCCGCCCTGCGCGCCCGCTACTTCCCCGGCGACCGCACCAGCACCCAGGAGGAGTTCCTGGCCTACTTCGAGCACACGGCGGCCTGCCTGCAGACCGAGGCCAGCCTGCGGCGCGCGGCCAGCGAGCTGGTGGAGGACGCCGCGGCCTCCGGCGTGCGCGTGCTGGAGGTGCGGTGCTGCCCGCTCATGCACCTGCAGCAGGGCCTGACGCCGGACGGCGTCCTGGCCGCCCTGCAGGACGGCCTGGCCTCGACGGGCGCGCGGCACGGCGTGCATACCGGCATCATCGTCACCGGCCTGCGCACCATCGCGCCGGACCGCAGCCTGGACCTCGCCCGCCTGGCCGTGGCCTGGAAGCGGCGCGGCGTGGTGGCCTTCGACCTGGCCGGCGCCGAGGCGCATCATCCCGCGGCCGAGCATCGCGAGGCCTTCTACCACGTGATGAACAACAACCTGCCCGCCACCTGCCACGCCGGCGAGAAGTACGGCCCGGAGTCCATCCACATGGCCCTGCACCGCTGCGGCGCCCGCCGCATCGGCCACGGTACGCGCCTGGAGGACGACCCCGAGCTCATGGACTTCGTCACCGACCACCGCATCCCCCTGGAGATCTGCCTGACCAGCAACGTCCAGACCGGCGTGGTGGACGCGGCGGCCGCCCACCCCCTGCGGCGCTACCACGATGCCGGCCTGCGCGTCTGCCTCAACACCGACAACATGCTCTTCGCCGACACCGACATGGTCCGCGAGCTGCGCCTGGCCGCCGACACCTTCGACTTCACCCTCCTGCAGCTCGAGGACATCCTCCTGGGCGGCTTCAAGAGCGCGTTCCTGCCGGAGAAGCAGGCGCGCGGGATCATCGTGGACGTGCTGAAGGACTTCGCCCGCATCCGCGACGAGCACGGCCTCGACCGGCTCGTCGTCACCGGAGGGTCCCCATGAACGAGCGACTGGCGCAGCTGTCCGACCGCTGGCGCGACCGCGTCGAGGCGGCCGTCACCTTCCTCGACGGCCGCGGCTTCACCGGCCGGGTGGGGCTGATCCTGGGCAGCGGCCTGGGGAACTTCGTCGAGCAGATCACCGGCGCCGAGAGCATCCCCTACGGCGAGATCCCCGGCTACCACGCCACCAGCGTGGCCGAGCACGTCGGCCAGCTGGTCCGCGGCACCGCCGCCGGCGTGCCCGTGGTGGTGATGCAGGGCCGCCTGCACCCGTACGAGGGCCTGGACCCCGCCGAGCTGCTGCTGCCCACCGCGGTGCTCGCCTGCCTGGGCGTCGACGCGGTGGTGGTCACCAACGCCGCCGGCGGCCTGAACCGCCTCTACGAACCCGGCGACCTCATGGTGATCCGCGACCAGCTCGACCTGCACTTCCGCGACCCGCTCCGCGGC
>CAZWYF010000212.1:0-1860 GCA_964637835.1 uncultured Fibrobacteraceae bacterium | reverse complement strand
GAAGGTGGAGAAATGTCCAGGAGTCCCACCATGTCGGACTGGGTGGAGCAACTCCAGTCTCGTGGCTGCTATACCTTCACGCGTTCGCGGGCCGAGTCGGATTCCGGCCGGTCGTTCATCGCGACGCAGACCGCGCTGCGCAGGCTGAAGGAGCAGGGCAA
This sequence comes from uncultured Fibrobacteraceae bacterium, assembly GCA_964637835.1. Lineage (GTDB taxonomy): Bacteria > Krumholzibacteriota > Krumholzibacteriia > LZORAL124-64-63 > LZORAL124-64-63 > Glo-17. Next base: position 1,699 of record CAZWYF010000212.1, on the reverse strand, counting down.
GATCGTCTCGCCCCGGCGGGGATTCCACGTGGTGGTTCCGCCCGAGTATCGCGCCGTCGGCTCACCGCCAGCCAGCTGGTTCATCGATGACCTCATGCAGTATCTCGGACAGCCCTATTACGTGGGGCTGCTCAGCGCCGCGGCGATCCACGGCGCGTCCCATCAGCAGCCCATGGTCTTCCAGGTCGTGACGGACAGGGCCACGCGTGACATCAACGTCGGCAGGGTCACCATCCGATTCTCGATGAATAGCAAGGCCGAGCGGATGCCCGTGGTTGAGAAACAGACCGAGACCGGTGCCATGCGCGTCGCGACGCCGGAGACCACGGCCTTCGATCTGGTTCGCTATCCCGACGCGGCCGGACACCTGAGCAACATCGCGACGGTTCTCGCCGAACTCGCCGAGCGCATGGATCCTCAGGCCCTCGTGCGCGTCGCCAGCCTCGTGAGGCTCCCCGACGTTCAGCGGCTCGGGTACCTGCTCGACGCGATCGGCGAGGGTGATCTGGCCCGTCCGGTGGCGAGGTGGCTCGAATCCCGACGACCCCGCGTGATCCTCCTGCGTCCCGGTGAGCCGGCCGACGTCGCGATCGACCATCGCTGGCACGTGCGACCCAATGCCGAACTGGAGACCGACGTTTGATCCCGAGGGCGAACATCACGGCGTGGCGATCGCAGGCTCCGTGGCCTCCAAGCTGGGAGCGGCTGCCTTTCGCGAGGACGTTCAGCCCCTCGTGTCGACCGACATCGATCACGATCCGGCGACCGCCCTGGAAACGGTTCACCGGGAGTTGATCTCCAGATTGCCTGGCAAGCCATGGAAGGGTCTGGGCGGCTGATCGCTGCTGCGGACGTCTCGGGCCCTGCGATCCCGCACTGCTCGGCCGCCTCCGTGACGTATGTGTTGTCGGGCGCGTCTCGGGGCGGTGGCCATGTGGTCCCGGCCCCCGGCCACAGCTCTTGCGGCCATAAAGCGGGAGTTTGATGGATGCTATCGCTGAGGTACACCGCTGGTGTACCTCAGCAGCGCCTCGGTGCAAAAATCATCCCGACCCCGTGATCGCGCGGAAGCGGCCACCCCGCCCCACCGCCCTTATCCGGTCCCGGCATCGGGCGCGGTCTCGCCGTCACCCGCGATCACCAGCTGCCCATCGGCCACCCTGGACCTGGTCCACAATCAGCCCTCGTCCGGACCCCGGAACTGCGTGATCTCGACCTCGTGATCGGGAAATCGGGCCACGAGCCTCAACTCTGCTCCCAGCGTCCGCAGGAGCCGGCGCAGCGTGCTCACCCGCACGTCGTGTTGACGCTCCAGCTTCGAGAGGGCCGCCTGGTTGACACCGAGCGCCTCGGCCAGCTCCACCTGGGTGAGCCCGAGCGCCCGCCGCAGCGCGGACAGCTCCATCTCCTGCTCGAGGTCGTCGGTGGCCGCACGGATCCGCTCCCGGCGATCAGCGTGCATGGTGTCCAGGAGGCTCCGGAACGGTCTCGGCATGTCAGTCCTCCGCGTCGAGCAGACGCCACCACTCCTCGAACTCTTCCGTGTATTCGACATCCCACATGAATATAACTCTTGACGACTATAGCTCAAGTGGCATTTCTCTCTTCCCGATCCTGCAAGCGATGAACCCGGTCTCACGCGACGCTCGATGGCCTCAGGATGATCCTCGCCCAGCCTGGCGCCCACGCCCCGCACCGG
>CAZWYF010000211.1:0-1888 GCA_964637835.1 uncultured Fibrobacteraceae bacterium | reverse complement strand
AAGCGCGCGCGGTAGCCGGCGAGCGGATCGGCGGCGTCCAGGGCCTCGGCGTGGGCGCGGTCGGGGGGCGGTGTCATGCGGATCGGCTGTCCCCTGGCCTGGAGTGCATGGGTGTCGGGTGGCCACGGAACGCGTCTCCACGGCCGGTGGCGACCGGCGTGGATACTACCACGGCCGGACGCCGGCGTCTGGCGTGGATGCAACCCGGGAGGCGATCCTCACGTCCAGTCCGGAAGCGAGAGCCCACCTCGCATGCGGAGGATTCGCCATGCCGACCACGAGACCCATGACAGCTTCCGGACGTACGCCGACCAGGACTCCCGGCAGCGCCACACCCGGGCGCGTGCTGGTAGCGAGCCTGCTGATCGCCACCGCCGCGATCACGGCGACCGCCGTCCCGGCGGTCGCGACCGCCGCGCCCGAGGAGCCCGGCCCTGCGCGGGCCACCGGCACGCTGACGGCCGCCGACAAGATCCTCGGCCTCGCCCGCTTCTGGAGCGAGGCGTCCACCGGCTTCGCCTACTTCGACCAGGTCCCCGGGCTGGACTGGGACGCGGCCTTCCACGACGCCATCCCGCGCATCCTGGCGACCGGTTCCACGGCGGCCTACTACGAGGAGCTGGCGCGCTTCTGCGCCCTCCTGCAGGACGGGCACACCACCGTCTATCCCCCACCCGCGATCCGGCGCGCGACCAGCAAGCCGCAGGTGTTCCTGCGCGAGGTGGACGGCCGCGTCCTGGTGATCGACGTGGGCGTCGACCTGGCCCGGCGCCTGCCACGCGGCGCGGAGCTGCTGGCCATCGACGGCTGCCCGCTGGAGGAGGACCTCGTCGCCCGCCGCCTCCCGCTGATCAGCGCCTCCACCGCCGCGGTCCGCCGACTGCGCGCCATCGACGGGATCCTGGCCGGACCGGTGGGGACGGCGGTCACCGTGACCATCGCGCCGCCGGACGAGCCCGCGCGCGACGTCACCCTCGAGCGGCCGTCGCGCTGGGGCGCCTGGGCCTGGTCGCACCGCGGGGCGGAGGCGCGCCGGCGGATCTTCGTCCACCGGCCGCTCGCGGACGGGTATCACCTCGTGGCGATCAACACCTTCGCCGATGCGTCGGTGGCCGACTCGCTGGCCGCCCGGTTACCGGCCCTGCGCGATGCCGCCGGCCTGATCCTCGACCTGCGGCACAACACCGGGGGCGACTCCGGCACCGCCTACGCCGTGGTCGCCATGCTGTGCGACCGCCCCTTCCAGGGAACGAGCTGGCGCACGCGTGAGCAGCGGGGCGCCTACCGTGCCTGGGGCGCCCACGCCGCGACCCTCGATCCCGGCGCGTGGTCGCGGATGTCCGACGGCACGCGGCAGTGGTACGAGCGCATGCGCGACCACTGGACCGGGGACGCCTGGCACGTCGAGGCGGCTCAGACCTATCAGCCGGCCCCGGCGAACCTGGGACACCTCCCCCTGGCCGTGCTGGTGGGGCCCCACACGGCGTCGGCGGCCGAGGATGGACTGGTCGCCCTGCAGTCGGCCGACCGCGGACTGCTGGTGGGCCAGACCACCTGCGGCAGCTCGGGTCAGCCGTTGCACCTGGACCTGCCCGGTGGCGGGCGGGCCCGGATCTGCGTCAAGCGCGACACCCACCCCGATGGCCGGCCGTACGTGGGCGTGGGGATCGCGCCGGACGTGGTGGTGGTTCCCACCGCGGACGACCTCTACGGCGAGACCGACACGGCGCGGGACCGGGCCGTGGCCGCCCTGCGGGATCGGCGCGCCGGTCACCGGTCCGGCTCCTCCAGGTAGGCCTGGTACCGCCCGGCGTCGTCCGGACGCGCCATCGCCTCGTAGAGCGCCACCAGGTTCGCCGCGCCCTTGCGCGCAGCCGGATGCTCGGGC
>CAZWYF010000210.1:0-1937 GCA_964637835.1 uncultured Fibrobacteraceae bacterium | reverse complement strand
GACTGGACCGGCCCCTGCTGCTGCACGCCCTGTTCGCCCTGCTGGCGGTGGCCGGCCTGCTCCTGCTGTTCGCCGGGTTCCAGCGCGTCTACCCGCGCCTGCTCGCGGCCTTCCTCGCGCGCAGGCTGCGATTCCTGCTGCTGCCGACGGTGGTGATGCTGGGCGGGCTGACCATCTGGCTGGGCTTCGATCGCGTCTTCGCCTTCCTGCCCGGCGCCGGCCCCGCCTCCGAGCGCGGCGACGGCAGCGCCTGGGCGCGCCTGTGGTCGGAGCCGCGCCACGCCTTCCCCGGTCTGGGGCAGGAGTTCATGCCGCCGCTGGACGAGGGGTCGTTCCTGTACATGCCCACCACCATGCCGCACGCCAGCATGGGCGAGGCCCTGGACGTGCTGAGCAAGCTGGACCGCGCCATGCTCACGGTGCCGGAGGTGGATCAGGTGGTGGGCAAGCTGGGCCGCGCGGAGACTGCCCTGGATCCGGCGCCCATCTCCATGATCGAGACGGTGATCAACTACGTGCCCGAGTACGGCCTGGACGCCGACGGCGACCGCGTCCGCCAGTGGCGCGACCACATCCGCAGCGCGGACGACATCTGGGACGAGATCGTCGCCGCCGCCAGGCTCACCGGCACCACCAGCGCGCCCAGGCTGCAGCCCATCTCCACCCGCCTGGTGATGCTGCAGTCGGGCATGCGCGCGCCCATGGGCGTGAAGGTCAAGGGCCCCAGCCTGGAGGCCATCGAGGCGGCGGCCCTGGAGATCGAGGCGGCGCTCAAGGAGGTGCCCGGCGTCAATCCCGCGGCCGTCGCGGCCGACCGCGTGGTGGGCAAGCCCTACCTCGAGGTGGTGCCCGACCGGCAGCGGCTGGCAAGGTACGGCCTGAGCGTGGCCGCCGTGCACCAGGCCATGCAGACGGCCATCGGCGGCGTGGAGGCCACCGTCACCGTGGAGGGCCGCGAGCGCTACGGCGTCCGCGTGCGCTATCCGCGCGAGCTGCGCGACTCGCCGGACGACCTCGCCGCCGTGGAGATCCGCACGCCCGACGGCGCGGTGGTCCCGCTGGGCGAGGTGGCCGCCGTGGAGTACGTGCGCGGCCCGCAGGCCATCAAGAGCGAGGACACCTTCCTGGTGGCGTACGTCATCTTCGACAAGCAGGGCGAGATGGCCGAGGTGGACGTGGTCGAGCGGGCCCGCGACCATCTGGACGGCCTGCTCGCCAGCGGCGAGCTGGACGTGCCCGCGGGCGTGAGCTGGGAGTTCGCCGGCAGCTTCGAGAACCAGGTGCGCAGCGAGCGGACCCTGATGGTGGTGCTGCCGGTGGCGCTGCTGACCATCGTGCTGGTGCTCCAGCTGCAGTTCGGCCGCCTGAGCACCACGCTGATGGTCTTCGGCGGCGTCTTCCTGGCCTGGGCGGGCGGCTTCTGGCTGGTCTGGTTCTATGGCCAGCCGTGGTTCCTGGATCTCTCGCTGTTCGGCGTGGAGCTGCGGCAGCTCTTCAACATCCACACCGTGAACCTCTCGGTGGCCGTGTGGGTGGGCTTCCTGGCCCTCTTCGGCATCGCCACCGACGACGGCGTGGTCATGGCCACCTACCTGGACCAGAGCTTCCGCCGGCGGCGGCCCGACACGCGCATCGGGGTGCGGCGGGCGGTGATCGCCGGGGCCCAGCGGCGCGTCCGGCCCGCGCTGATGACCTCGGCCACCACCATCCTGGCGCTCCTGCCCGTGCTGACGCTCACCGGCCGCGGCGCGGACATCATGATCCCCATGGCCATCCCCGTGTTCGGGGGCATGGCCATGGCGCTGCTGACGCTGTTCGTGGTGCCGGTGCTGTACGCGTGGCGAGAGGAGCGGGGGCTGCCCGATGGCGAGGAGGATCCGGCCTAGCGGAACTTGATGGTCAGCAGGGCGGTCGCCGCGAAGATCAGCGAGACGATC
>CAZWYF010000209.1:0-1978 GCA_964637835.1 uncultured Fibrobacteraceae bacterium | reverse complement strand
CGCGCTCTCGGAACGGAACCGCACCGGGGTGGTGGCGGAGGAGTAGCGGCCGCCCGGGCCGGCCGCGGGCCCCGGATCGGCCCGCGGAGCGCGCTCGGCCCGCGCGGCGGGATCAGCCCGCGGGGATGGCCAGGACGGGCGCGTGGCCTCCCTGCAGCACCTTCTCGGTCACGCTGCCGAAGGCGAGGCGCTTCATGGCGCCCTGTCCGCGGGTGGCCATGACGATCAGGTCCACCCGCTCGCGCGCGGCATATTCCCCGATCACCGTGGCGGGCTCGCCCATCAGGACATGCTTGCGGTACTCCCCGCAGCGGGCGCCCAGGTCGGCGCAGATCTCGTCGAGGTTCTGCAGGACCTCGGTGTTCACGCGAGCCTGGAGCCGGTCGTCCTGTTCCTCGCTCAGCATGGCGGCCTGGGTCTCGTAGCGATTGATGTCCTCCTGGACGTGCAGGACGCTGACGCGCGCGCCGTACTTCTCCGCCAGCGAGATCACCGCTGGCAGGGCCCGGGACGCGGCCGCCGACAGGTCGGTCGGCCAGAGGATGTGCTGGATGTCCATGGTGACCTCCAGGGGAGTGGATGGAGCCTCTGATCGGGAGTCTAGGACCATGGCGGGAAACGGCCACCTGCCGTGGCCGGCCACCCGGCTGCCGTTCAGGCGCGGCGGAAGCGCCCGATCCGCTCGCCCGCGAGGCTGCGGTACTCCGCGAACTGCTCGCAGGTCAGGCAGGAGTGGACCGGGGCCACCAGGACCAGGCTGCCGGGCTGCAGGCTGGCCAGCTCCGCGCGGGCGGCAGGGCTCTCCGCCCGGAGCACGCCGTGCTCCTGGGAGAGGGCGCGCAGGCTCCAGCCGCAGAGCAGGTGGCCGAAGCCATCGCGGTCCAGCGTGAACAGCCGGCCGAGGAGCGGACCCTGCGGGGTGTCCAGCGACTCGCGGGAAAGATGCACCGCGCCGGCGTGGAGCACCGCCTCGCCGCGGTCGGGGTAGACGCCGATCACCGGGGCGGCCACGGCGCAGGCCAGGTCCTCCGGTTCGCAGGCGCCCGCCATCAGTTGCATGAGGTCGTAGAAGACGAAGTTCCCGGGGCGGACCTCGTCCACGCCGCGCCAGGTGGCGGCGGCGGCGCAGCCGGGGGTGTCGCCCACGGAGATCGCGCCGCCAGGCAGGCCGGCGAGGGCCAGGCGGGCCCGGGCGGCGCGCAGGGCGGTGCGGGTGGCGGCGAAGACCGCCGCGGCGTGGCCGGGGTCCGTGCCATAGGTGTGGCCGGCGTGGGTGAGCAGGCCGGCCCAGCGCAGTCGTGGCGCCGCGGCCACCGCCCTTGCGAGCGCCTCCAGGCGCGCCTGGTCGGCCACCGGGACCCCGCTGCGGCCCTGGCCGGTATCCACCTCGAGCCAGAGATCCACCGGGTGCCGCAGGCCCGCCGCCAGCGCGGCGATGGTCCGCGGGTGGTCGGCGCACAGGCCCAGGCGGATGTCTGCGGCGAGGCGGTCGTAGGCCACGATCTCCCGGGGATTGGCGCCGATGGCCAGGGTGAGGTCCTGCCAGCCGTGGTGCGCGAAATACTCCGCCTGCCCGACGCTGCTGATGGTGGCGGTGCCAGGGCTCGCGGCGTCGGGGCCGCCGGTGCCGACGCCGGCGGTGCGGAACCACGCCGCCACCGTGGCCGACTGGTGGGTCTTGAAGTGCGGACGCAGGCGGACCCCGTCCGCGGCGGCGCGGGCGGCGAACCGGGCGATGTTGCGGCGGGCGCGGGCCACGTCCACCAGCAGCGTGGCGCGGGTCAGGTGCAGGCGGGCGAGGCGCTCGCTGGTGGCCGACAGGGCGCCGGCCGGCGGGCCGCTGGCGGAGCCGCCGGGGTCCGGGCGGCCGGCGTCGGGGCGGCCGCCGCCGGGGGAGTGGCCGGTGGGGTCGGTCATGGTCAGCCCTCCTGCTCGCGCACGCCGGCGAGGCCGAGCTGGTGGCGCGGGGTGAACAGGC
>CAZWYF010000208.1:0-1986 GCA_964637835.1 uncultured Fibrobacteraceae bacterium | reverse complement strand
GACCTCGACTGCGGCAGCGGCCTGGTCCTGTTGATCCGCGAGCACATGCTCCAGGTGCCGGAGGGCGGCGTGCTGGAGCTGCGCAGCGTCGAGCCCACGGTCGGGGACGACCTCCCTCCCTGGTGCCGCATGGTGGGTCACGACTATCTCGGCCACCGGCCGGGCGCGTCGGCCGGCCAGCAGCGCTACCTCGTCCGGCGCGGCACCGGCGAGGCCGCCCGACGCGAGGAGCAGGCCCTGCAGGAGGACAAGGAGAAGGCCCGGCAGTACGCGTGGCGGCTGCGGGCGCGGTCGTCCGGGCACCTGGCCACCAACATCTACTGCCGGAACTTCCGCTGGACGCTGGGCCAGCCCGCGAGCTTCGAGGAACAGGACGCCCACCCGTCGGCCGTCGAGGCGCTCCTGGGCGCGCTGGCGGCCGACCTGGTCACCGGCTTCGGCTCGGCCTGCAGCCGGGCCGGCCTCGAGGTGGACGACGTCGAGCTGACCGCCAGCGCGCGACTGCACGACGTCACCGCCCACCTCGGGCTCACCGACGGCGATCCCTCCCTCGCGGCCATCGAGCTGAAGCTCTTCGCCTCCACCTTCGCCGACGCGGACCAGGTCCGCGGGGTGTGGGACGCGGTGCTCGCCCGCTCGCCCCTGGCCACCACCCTGGCGCGGGCCGCCACCCTGGAGGCGAAGCTGGCCATCGTCTGACCGGAGGCGGTCCGGGCGGCGCGCCCGGCCGGACCGCCCACGACCCGAAAGAGAGGACGACATGTTCGACGTGACCCAGGTGGGCAGCTGGCCGCGCTCGCGCGACCTGCTCAAGGCCCTCCGCGACAAGCAGAAGGGCCGCATGACCCGCGAGGAGTTCGAGCGCGTGGCCGACCAGGAGGTGCGCCGCTGCGTCCAGCACCAGGTGGACGCCGGGGTGGACGTGGTGGTGGACGGCGAGCACCGCCGCGACAACTTCTACTCCTTCGTCACCGACAAGCTGGACGGCACGCGGCTGATGTCCCTGGCCGAGATGCTCGACACCGTCGACGACAAGGCCGCCTTCGAGGAGATGCTCACCACCCTGGACGTGCCCGCCTCGTCCATCCGCAACCCCACCTGCACCGGCAGGCTGGCGCGGCGCGAGCCGCTGGCGGTGGGCGAGCTGCGGTTCGTCCAGCAGCTCACCGACCGGCCGGTGAAGGTGACCCTGCCGGGGCCCTACCTGCTGACGCGGTCGATGTGGGTGGGGTCGTTCAGCCGGGCGGGCTACGACGACAAGACCGCCATGGGCGACGACGTGGTGCGCATCCTGCGCGAGGAGCTCACCGAGCTGCGCGACCAGGGCGCGGCCTTCGTGCAGTTCGACGAGCCGGTGCTCACGGAGATCGTCCTGAGCGAGGAGTGCGACCGCCGCACGTTCATGTGAGCGACCCTCGCCACCCGCCGGGACGCGGGTGCCGAGCTGCAGTATGCAGCCGGGTTGCTCAACCGGATCACCGACGGCATCACCGGGATCCGCACCGGCCTGCACGTCTGCCGCGGCAACTGGAGCCGCCGCGAGGACGTGCTGCTGACCGGCGACTACCACGCGCTGCTGCCGGCGTTCGCGGCCATGCACGTGGACCAGCTGGTGCTCGAGTACGCCACGCCGCGCGCGGGCGAGCTGCGCGTGGTGGGCGAGGCGCTCGGGCGCGGTGCGACGGCGGGCGTGGGCAAGGAGCTGGGCCTGGGCTGCGTGAATCCGCGGACCGACCAGGCCGAGGACCCCGCCGCGATCGTCGCGCGGGCCGAGGAGGCGCTGGCGTTCTTCCCGCCCGAGCGCATCTGGCTCAATCCCGACTGCGGGTTCGGCTGCTTCGCCAGCCGCTGCGTCAACGAGGAGGAGGTGGCGGTGGCCAAGCTGCGGTCCATGACGGCCGCGGCACGGACGCTCCGCGAGCGGCACGGCTGAGCGGCGGGCCGGCGAACCGACGGAGCCGCGGAGCGGCGGGCCGGCAGCCCGGC
>CAZWYF010000207.1:0-1996 GCA_964637835.1 uncultured Fibrobacteraceae bacterium | reverse complement strand
GTGGGGCGGCGTCCGCGGACGGGTCGGATCAGCGTCCGGATCCGTCCACATCGAACCCCGCCACCGCCCAGTCCATGAGCAGGCCCGCCGCGGGCTCGGCCTGCTGGACCACCCAGAGGTGTTCGCCGGCCTGGTCGGCGAACACGTAGCGGCCCCAGCCCTCGAAGAAGCGCACGCCGTCCGGTCCGCCCGGCACGGCGAACGGTAGCAGGTCGATGCCTGGCTGGGGGTTGAGGTAGGCGGTGTCGTAGACGAAGACGCGGGGCTCGGGGTCGTCGTTCCAGTCGCCCGCCGGCAGCGCGAACACCAGGCCGGCGGCGGTGGAGTGGTCCACCCACCGGACCGCGCCGATCCCGTCGAGCTGGCCGGCGTAGGTCATGTCCTGCTGCTGGTCGCTGCTGGCGCGGAAGACGTTGCTGCTGCGGGCGTAGAGGCGGCCGCCGTGGTCGCTGATCCAGAGGTCGCCGGCGAAGCTGTAGTCGCCGTGGTAGGGGGAGTCGTACAGGAACTGGGCGGTGCCGCCGGTGATGTCGAACTTCTCGAAGTCCGACGGGCTGAGGCCGTTGTTCGCGGCGTAGATCCACTCGCCGCCGGGGTGGAGCTTGCCGCGGGTGTTCTCGTAGATGGACCAGCCGGTGTGCGCGGTGACGTCGCCCGTGCCCAGCTCCAGGCACATCAGGTCGCACCACTGGTCCTCCTCGGGGAAGACGTAGGCCCAGCCGTTGCCGCCGTGGACGATGTCGAAGGCCTCCACGCCCACCGTGTGCACCGCGGTCACCGTCATGGTGGTCAGGTCCACCTGGGAGACCAGGGCATTGTGGCCGACCACGGCCTCGTCGCCGTCCGGGGCGATGGAGACGCTCAGCGGGGTGGTGGCCAGATCCACGCTGGTCACCGTCTGCGTGGCGGGGTCGAGGCGGTGCAGGCGGGCGGGGTCGCCGCTGATGGTGATGATCACGTCGTGGTCGCGGCTGTACTCGGCGTCGCGGACGGCGTGGTCGAGGTGCCAGAGCGGGTCGTCGTAGTGGGCGACGTGGACCGCGACGGTGTCGGCCTGGTCGCCGGCGGTGAGGACGACGGCGCCCTCGTAGGTGCCGGTGGTCATGCCGGCGCGGTCGATGGCGACCGCGAGCGGGGTGGTGGCGCCGGGGGCGGTGGTGCCGCTGGCGATGGGCAGGGAGAGGAAGCCGTCGAGGCTCTCGGCCGACCAGGCGAGGTCCACGTTGCCCTGGTTGGCGACGGCGATCTCGGTGGCGCTCTCGGTGAAGTCCGCGGTCACGGTGTCGGGCACGGCGAGGACGGCCCGCGCGGGGACGGTCTTCTCCACGGTGACCGTCAGGGGGAGGTTCTCGGCGTTGCCGCCCAGCTCGAGGGTGGCCTGGTGGTCGCCGGGGGCGAGCTGGGACCAGTCCACGACCACGGCCATCATGGTGCCCTGGCCGGCGCCGATCACACCGGCGTCCGGGGTGATGGTGAGCCACGGCGCCTCGGTGGTCAGCGTCCAGTGCAGGTCGCCAGTGCCGGTGTTGGCGAGGAAGAGCAGCTCGCTGTCGGTGGCCGCGTCCATGGTGATCAGGGTGCGGTCGAACTCGGCGGCCGGATGCCAGCCCACGGTGAACATGACCCAGACGTGGTCCTCGCCCCGGGCGGAGATGAAGTTCATGCTGCCGCCGTGCACGCCGGCGTTCATGCCGGTGGCCGCGGCGGTGATGGTGATCTCCTGGACGCCGTCGTCGATGGTGCCCTGGGAGGGCTGGGCCCCGAGCCAGACGCGGCTGCTGGTGGCGCGCCACTCGGCGCCGGCGGGGGCGCCGGAGAGCAGGACGGAGGCGCTGGGGGCCTCGTCGGAGACCCAGAGGGTGTCCGGCGCGGCCTGCAGGGTGGGGGTGGTGGGCTGGAGGATGCTGGTGTCGTCGTCATCGTCGCAGCCGGGGGTGAGGATGGCGGTCAGGAGGAGCAGGAGCAGCAGGGCGAGGGGGAGGGGGCGAGGCATGGG
>CAZWYF010000206.1:0-2016 GCA_964637835.1 uncultured Fibrobacteraceae bacterium | reverse complement strand
AGCGAGATGGGCCGCGGCTCGGTGTTCACCCTGACGGTGGAGCTGCCCCTGGCCGGCGGCACGGCCAATCCCGCGCCCGATGGCGCCAGTGATACCGCCGGTGATATCGCCCGTGATACCGCCCGTGATGCGGCCCGCGATACCGTCCGCGTTTCCATGGCCGACACCACCCGCGGTATCGCCCGTAATACCACGGCCCACGACCCGCCCGCTGACGCGACCGACAACGCGCCCGCGGCCGCGGCCGCGACCGCGACCGACGACGCGCCACGCGTCCTGCTGGTGGAGGACAACCCGGTCAACCAGAAGGTGGCCCAGGTGATGCTGCAGAAGCTGGGCTGCGCGGTGACCGTGGCCGACCACGGGGCCGAGGCGGTGGCCGCCCTGCGGTCGGGCTCCCTGTTCGACGTGGTGTTCATGGACTGCCAGATGCCGGTGATGGACGGCCTGGAGGCCACCCGCACCATCCGCGGCCTGCCGGGGGAGGCGTCCGCGGTCCCCATCGTGGCGCTCACCGCCCACGCCATGGCCGGCGACCGCGAGGCCTGCCTCGCCGCCGGCATGGACGACTACCTCACCAAGCCCGTCCGCCGGGACGACCTCGCCCGCGTCCTCGCCGGCCTGGGCGCCGCCTGCTGCCCGGCGTGATGTCGGGCTAGCCGTCGCGCTCGCCATCGGGCGCGTCGGCCGGCGCACCCGCCGGCCCGAGGTGCGGGCGCAGCATGGCCAGCGTCCGGGCCGTGGCGCCGCGCTGATCGAGCACCACCTCGCGGGCGATCGCGCCGGTGCGGCGCAGGAGCTCATCCTCGCCCAGCAGGGCGTCCGCGCGCGCCAGCGCGGCCGGCGGCTCCTCGCACACGAACCCCGCCCCGCGGCGCACCAGCACCCCGGCCTCCTCGGCATTGTGGATCCGCGGCCCGAACAGCACCGGCATCCCGCCGATGGCCGGCTCCATGGTGTTGTGCACGCCGGTGGTGAAGCTGCCGCCCACGTAGCTCAGATCGCCGGCGCGGTAGATCTCCGCCAGCACGCCCACGGTGTCCACCAGGACCACCTGGGGGTCGGCGGGGTCGTCCCCGGTGGCGGCCATGAGCCGGCCCAGGCGCGCGTGGGACAGGCCGGCGCGGGCGAGCTGCGCCTCGAGGTCCGCCAGGCGCGCCGGCAGCGGCTCGTGGGGGCAGAGGATCACGCGCAGGTCCGGGTGGCGCCGCAGCAGGTCGGGCAGGATGGGCAGCCAGAGCTGCTCGTCCGGGGGCCAGGTGGAGCCCAGGACCAGGCGGCGGCCGCCGAGCCGGCCCAGGCGCGCGGCCACCGCCCCGCCGGCGCTCTGCTCCCAGCGGACGATCACCTGCTCGACGCGGGTGTCGCCGGTCACCTGCACGGGCGCGCGGACGCCCAGCTCCTCGACGAACCGGCGGCGGTCCTCCTCGGTGCTCACGCCCAGGGCGGTGAACCGGTCGAAGACCTCGCGGTAGAGGCTGCTGGCGGGCCAGCGCAGGCGGCTGGAGCGGGGCTGCAGCGAGCCGGCGATGAGGAACACCGGCACCCCGGCGCGGCGGGCGGCCAGGACCAGGTTGGGCCAGACGTCGAACTTCACGAAGACCAGGGCGCGGGGCTGCCAGGCGGCGACCAGGCGGTCCATGTCGCCGGGCAGGTCCAGGGGCAGGTAGTCGTGCAGGTCGGCCGACGGGTGCTGCCGGGCGAAGTGGTGGCCGCTGGGGGAGAAGTGGGTGAAGGCGACGGGCGGCGGCGTCGGGCCCAGCGCCTCGCGCAGCGCGTGGATCACCGGCACGCCCTGCAGGTACTCGCCCACGCTGGAGGCGTGGATCCACAGGCCGCCGCGCACCTGGTCGGCGCTGGCCAGCAGGCGCTCCAGGCCGCCCGCGCGGCCGGCCAGGCTCTGGTCCAGCTTGGGCACCGCCCGGCGCAGCAGCGGCTGCAGCAGCGGCAGCAGGGGGCGCGCGGCGGGGGTGAGCGAGCGGTAGAGGCGCAGCCAGGGGCCCACGGTCACTCCGT
>CAZWYF010000205.1:0-2030 GCA_964637835.1 uncultured Fibrobacteraceae bacterium | reverse complement strand
TGTGAGCGCGAGGGCCTGGACCTGGTGCGCGTGTTCCGGGACGACGGCGTGTCCGGGACGCTCGCGCGCGGGCGCCGCGCCGCCTGGGGCGAGATGCTGGACTGGATCGAGGCCGGCCACCTGTCGGGCGGCGTGGTCGTGGTCTGGTCCCTCGACCGCTGGGCGCGCGACCTGCGGCAGGGGCTCCTGGCGGCGTGGTCGGTGGGCGACCTGGACGCTGAGCTACACACCACGGACTCCGGCCGGGTGGACCTGGACTCCACGCTGGGCCAGCTCGAGGGCGTGTTCCGGCTGGCGCTCGCCGCGCAGGAGAGCCGGGAGCGGTCCCGGCGGGTCCGCGAACGTAAGCGCGCCCACCTGGAGGCCGGCTACTGGGTCACCCGCCCGCCCTACGGATACCGTCTGGAGGGGTCGCGCGGGCGCAAGGTGCTGGTGCCAGATCCGGCTGAATGTCGGGTTGTGGCCCGTCTATTTGCAGGGTACGACCAGGGCGCATCGTTCGGCGAGCTGGCCGGCGAGCTGGACCGCGATGGCCTGCGGACCCGCCACGGCGGCCGGTGGTCAACGTCCAGCATCCAGCGCATCCTCTCGGGCTGGAGCTACGGCGGGATGGTGGTGATCGACGGCCGACCCCGGCCCATCCAGTGCGAGACGTTCATCCCGCGCGACCAGTGGGAGCGGTGCCGCGAGCGCGCCGCATCCAAGGGCGGCCAGCGGGGCCGGCGTCCGAGGTATCCGCTGTCTGGGCTGGTGGCCTGCGGTGAGTGCGGCCGGCGGATGCGCGTTCACACCTGGCCCACGCGGGCCGGCGGCAAGCGCCGGGCGTACCGCTGCCCCGGCCGCGACCTGCGCGTGTGCGGCAACCGGACGCTGCCGCGAGTCGAGCGCCTGGAGGCTGCCGTGCTGGGCTGGTGGCGGTCGCTCGGCACCGAGGCCGACCTGCTGGCCCTCGCCGGCGAGGTCGTCGCAGAGGCGCACGCAGAGGCCATCCGCGCGCACCACGCTCGCCGGCCGCTCGAGGATGAGCTGGCCAGTCTGGAGGCGCAAGAGCTGCGGCTGGTCGATGCCATTCGCGAATCGGGGATATCTCCGGTGATAACCCGGGAACTGGAGCGGGTACGCGGACGGCGGCGGGAGGTCGAGCGCGAGATATCCGCAGCCGGTGCCGTGGTTATCCCAATCGACCCGGACCAGGTGGCGGCCGAGCTGGCTCGGCGCGCGGCGGCCGTGGACTCGCCGGCGGTGCTGCGGGAATGGCTGGACGAGATCGTGGCGCTGCCAGATGGTATGGTGGTCGTGCGCGGGTTTGCGCGCGAGGGCCTTATCGACGCATAGCCAAGACGATGCGAGGCGAACAACCCCAAGAAGGGGACGAGGAATAATGGCCAAGAAGCCGACCAAACGACCCGGCGTGCAGGTGATCATCGGCAGGCACGGGCAGGTGTTGAGGCCCATCCCGGGCGGGAAGAAGCCGGACGAGAAGACCTAGCGCCCCACCGAGACCCCGATCACCACGCCCGTTGTCACGCCTATGGGCAGGAGCCAGCGTAGCCACCACGGCTCCTGCTCCTGCTCCCACTCCAGCCGCAACTCGGCCAGCTCCAGCCGGCGCCGCGCGGAGTCCACCCGGGCGTCGGCCAGACTGCGCTCTATCCGCAGATCGGCCGCCTGCCGCTCGGTCAGCCAGAGCAGATCCAGCAGCCAGACCTCCAGGCTATCGCGCGGCGCGGTCCGCAGCTCGCCGGCGGCGGGCTTCGGCGACGGCTGACTGGATGCGCTCGAGGGTGCCTCGTTGGCGCTCGCGCTCCAGCTCCAGCTCGATACGAGCAGCAGTAGCAGCGTGGGCAGCAGCAGCCTCATTGTCGCCTCGCTTGATAGCGTCTGCGTGGGCCTCCAGCGTGCGCTGTCGCTCGCGTTCGAGGCGGCGCTGGTAGTACGTCCGCAGCCCGAAGAACGCCGCGAGGATCAGCCCAGCGGCGGCCAGCAGCCAGCGCAGGGTGGTCACGACGGTTCACCGCTGCCCTTGGCCT
>CAZWYF010000204.1:0-2032 GCA_964637835.1 uncultured Fibrobacteraceae bacterium | reverse complement strand
GGTCGGCGACCTCGGGGTGGTCGAGCGCGCGGCGGAGGGCGGCGCGGGCGGTGTCGTGGTCGCCGAGCTGCAGCTCGCTGGCGCCGAGCAGGAGCCAGGCGCGGCCGCGGTCGGGGTCGCGGTCGGCGAGGCGGCGCAGGGCGTCGGCGGCGGCGGCCCAGTTCCGCTCGCCGTACTCGAGGTCGGCCAGGAGGGCGAGGAGCTCGGTGGTATCACCGGTAGTACCATCGCCCACGTCATCGGTCGTGCCGTCCACCGAGTCGGCAGTTCCGGACACCTCGCGCCCGCCCGCTTCGCCGGCCACCTCCCCGGCCAGCGCTGACCGCAGCACCACCCGGGCGCTGTCCGGTTCGTGGGCCTGGATCCAGCTGACGGCCAGGGCGCGCGCGAGGGAGAGGTCGCGGGGGACGGTCCCCTCGCCGGCCACTTCCCCGGCCGCCTCCCCGGCCAGCATCTCCGCGTACACGCGCGCGGCCTTGCGGGGGGCGCCGGCCGCGGCGTGCAGCTCGGCCAGGCGCTGCCGGTCGGTGCCGGCGAGGGGGCGCAACCAGTGCGCGACCTGCAGGCGGACGGCGGCCTCCTCCAGGCGGCCGGCGAGCTGGGAATGCTCGCTGGCCAGGCGCCAGGCCGACGGGCGGTCGGGATGGTCGCGCAGCAGGCGGGCCACGCCGGCGGTGGCGGTCCCGGGCTCCTCGGCCTGGGCCGCGAACGAGACCAGCGCCTGCACCCAGTCCTGCGGCACGGTGTCCGGCGCGGCCCTCACCAGCGGCGCCAGCTGGTCCACGGCGCGGGCGGCCTCGCCCGCCAGCGACCAGGCGACGGCGCTGTAGTAGATCAGTTCGGAGAGGGGCGCGTGCTCGTGGTCGTGGTCCTCGGCGGTCTCGTGGTGGCGCACGGCCACCGCGTGGGCCTCGGTGAAGGCGCGGGCGGCCCGGGCGTGGTGGCCGGTCTCGTACTCGGCGCGCCCGAGGTCGCGGTACAGGGCCTCCGCGCCGGTGGTGGACTCGCCGGGGGACAGAGCCTCGGCGGCGCGGCGCAGGTGCGGCAGCGCGCCGGGGGCGTCCCCGAGGGACAGGCGGTAGGCGCCCAGACGCTGGCGCAGCGCGGGATGATCGTGGCCGTCGGCCAGGGCCTCCGACAGGATGCCGGCCGCACGGTCCACCTCTCCGGCCCGCGCCGCGGTCTCGGCCCGGAACACGGCGCGCCGCACGGGCGCCGGGGCGTCGGCCGGGTCGAGGGGATCGGTCACGGGCGCGGCCAGGGCCGCGCCGGTCGGCGCCGAGTCGCCCAGGCCCGCGGCCAGGATGACGATCAGGCCGACGACGAACACCCGCCCCGCCGCGCGCACCCCGCGCACCCCGCGCCGCCACCTGACCAGCCAGCGCCTCACTGCCGCCCTCCATCGAGGTCGAAGCTGATGGGCATGTCCACCCAGGCGGCCACCGGCTCGCCCGCCAGTCGGCCGGGCTCGAAGCGCCAGCGCGCGATGGCCTCGCGCACCGCGTCCTCGAACACGCCGGGCGGCTGGGCGCGCAGGATCCGCACCTCGCCCACCGTGCCGTCGCGCTGCACCAGGAACCGCACCTGCACCGTGCCCTCGAGACGCCGCTGCCGCGCCTTGTACGGGTAGACGGGCGCCTGGCGCACCACCGGCCGCGGCGCCTGGTCCAGCTCCCCGGCCTCGAACACCATGGGGCCCGCGGCCGGCGGCGCCTGCCCGAAGAGCCGCGGGTCCAGCTGCACCGCCGGGCCCGACAGCGCCGGCGCGGTGAGCGAGGGCGGCGGCAGCTCCGGCGCGAAGTCCAGCCGCGGCTTCTGCGGCGGCGGCGGCGGCTCGCGGCGCTCGGCTGGCGGCGGCGGCGCCTCCTCGCGGGGGACGGCCACCAGCGCGACCGGTACCGGCTCGGTGATGTCCTGCACCGCCGTGCGCTCGCTCACCAGCTGCGCCGCCGCCAGCAGCAGCACCGCGGTGATGGCCGCCGCGCCCAGCAGGGCCGCGCCCAGGTCCATCAGCGTCCGCCGCGTCATGCCC
>CAZWYF010000203.1:0-2040 GCA_964637835.1 uncultured Fibrobacteraceae bacterium | reverse complement strand
GCGGAAACGCGGGGCCTGGAAGCACGGGGGGTGTCGACCCGGTCGCGGTCACCCGGCACGCCGCACCGATCTGTCGGGCCGCACCATTTCTCGTGGTTCGTCCAGCGGGCAGTGCGCCGGGGATCTTTAACTTGTTGGTAAGGTAGGGTTTGCGTCGCGGTTCATCGTGGTTTCGCATCGTGGATTCATCGAATTCTCAGCCCAGCACCGGCTTCACCGGAAACTCCAGATTCATGTCGGCAGGATAACCTGTGCAAAACATACGTGCAAAAGAGCCTTGAACTGGCGAAAATATACCCCTATTTTGAACAAGAAGTCATCTTCCAGATCGGGGTAGAATCATGCAACGCCATGCCATGAAGAGACTCGAGTCCTGGCTTGACGCCCCGATCCGCAAACCCCTGCTCATCCGTGGTGCGCGGCAGGTCGGCAAGTCCACGCTGGTCCGCCTCTTCGCCGAACGGTCAGGGAGGAAGCTGCACGAGGTCGACCTCGAGCGGCATCCGGAACTGGACGCGATCTTCGCCTCGCGGGATACATCGCGGATCCTGTCGGAACTGGAATACCTGATCGACAAGGGCCCCATCGACGACGACGCGTCCTTTCTATTCCTGGACGAGATCCAGGCCGCGCCGGCGGCCATCGCGGCCCTCCGCTCCCTGCATGAGGACCGGCCCGCCCTGCCGATCATCGCCGCCGGTTCGCTGCTCGAGTTCGTTCTTGCGGACCACGCCTTCTCCATGCCCGTGGGTCGTATCGAATACCTGTTCCTGGAAATCATGGGGTTCGAGGAATTCCTCGCGGCCATCGACGAGACGTCGCTACTCGAACTGCTGCGGACCTACCCGATCACCAGCGCCTTTCCGGAGACCGCTCACTCGCGTCTTCTGGGGAGGCTTCGCGACTATATGCTGGTCGGCGGCATGCCGGAAGCCGTCCGTGTCTTCGCCGACACGGGCTCGTTCGCGGCCACGGGCTCCGTCCACGCTTCGATCCTCGAAACCTACCGCGACGACTTCGCCAAGTACGGCACCCGCTCGGAGATCGCACAGCTGCGCCGCGTCTACGGTTTCGTCCCGAGCGCCGTCGGCGAGAAGTTCAAGTACTCCCGCGTTGACGCGAACGCCCGGTCGCGGGATATCAAGCGGGCCCTCGAACTGCTGGTCATGGCCCGGGTCGTCCGGCGCGTGACCCACACCGATGCGACCGGCCTCCCGCTTGGCGCCACCCTCAAGGAGGCGGCCTTCAAGACCTACTTCCTGGACGTCGGCCTGGTGAACGCGGCCTGCGGCATCGACCGCCTGACGCCGGAGCAGGTAGCCGACGCCCGTTTCGTCAACGAAGGCCCCATGGCCGAGCAATTCATCGCCCAGCATCTGCCCCTGCTCGCGCCCGATGACCGTGTCTTCACCCCCACCTACTGGCTGCGGGAAGGCCGCGCCAACAACGCCGAGGTCGATTTCGTGCACCAGCTCGGCCCGGACATCGCGCCCATCGAGGTGAAGGCCGGCAAGAGCGGATCGTTGAAGTCGCTCCTGGAACTGGTGGCGACGCGAGGGACCGACCGGGCGCTGCGCTTCGACACGAATCCGCCGGCGCTGCAGCGCGTATCGCACGCCCGTTCCCATGGCGACGACGCCGTCGAGTTCACGCTGCTCTCCCTGCCGCTCTACATGGTCGAGCAGACCGCCCGGCTCTGGCGGGGCCTCACCGGTGACGCAACAACATGACGACCCAGGGCGGCTTCGCCGCCGCGCTGGACAGCGCCATTCCAGCCGACAAGCGTCGCTCGCGGCTGAATCTCTTCATCTATCGCGGCTCGTGGCGCTGGCTCGACGACCCCTTCGAGGGGCCCCCCGGGGGGCCCCCGCCGGGCACCAGGATGAGCAACTGGCATTGAGGTATTAGATCTGGGACAGCATGAAGGGAAGCCCGATGACCGCGATGCCCGGCGATCGTGACGCCCGGCCGCATGGCGATTCGAACCTGACGGCGTGCGCTCCAGGGTGCCTGGCGACCGTTGTCTCCACCCTGTGGGGA
>CAZWYF010000202.1:0-2063 GCA_964637835.1 uncultured Fibrobacteraceae bacterium | reverse complement strand
TGGTCTGGCCGGCGTCGAGCTGGGCGCTGATCTCGGTGTTGGCCTGGGCGAGACAGCTGTCGCTGTCGCAGTCGGAGAGGACCACGAGATCATGGTCGGGGTCGTTGTCCTGGAGCCAGGCATCGATGATCAGCGGTTCCGCGGCGGTCAGGACGTAGATGTGCTCGGGGCCGGGCTCATTCCAGGCGGGACGGCAGCCGTAGCTATCCACGTCGCTCGCACCGGACGTGCTGTCCTGGAAGGCGTGGCTCTGGAAGGGGGCAAGGGTCAACTCCTGCACGGCCTGGTCGCAAGGGAGTGGCACCGCCGGGTGAGGCAGACCCCGGCCGCCAGGCCGTAGGTCCTTGCCCGGCACCACCGCGGCGCCGGCGATCACCGGGAGCAGGAGGAAAGACGCCAGCCCGAGGGCGGCGCGGAGGATGCGGCCATGACGCACGGTGAGCCTCCTGGCACGGGACGGCGCGGTCGATCCGGGGGTGACACCGCCCATGGTAAGTCGCCTGGAGCCACGCATCAACCACGGCGGCGCGTTGACAGGCCTGCGGCCGGCGGCGATGATCCGCCGCATGCCAAGCCTCTCTTTGCGCCGCTTCCTCTTCGATCGCGAGGTCCTGGGCCTGATGGTCCTGGGCCTGATGGTCAAGCCCGTGGGACTGATCAACCAGATGCTCATGGCGCGGTGGTTCGGTGCCGGAGAGCGGCTGGATGCCTATGCGCTGGCGTTCTTCCTGATCACCCTGGGCGACGGCGCCCTGGCGCGGACCTTCAAGGCCGCCATGGCCCCCCATCTCATCCAGCGCAAGCGGGCCCTGGATGCCGGCACCTACGCTCGCTACCAGAACGCGGTGATCGCGTTCTTCCTGGGCCCCGGGGTGCTCTGGCTCGTGCTGCTGGCGGCGGCCGCCCCCCTGGTGGTCGCCCTGGTGGGGCCCGATCTGCCTCCGCTCACCCGCGACCTCACCGTCCGCATGCTCGTGCTGATGGCCATCCCCGGCCTGCTGATGACCGCGAACAACCTGGGGATCGCCGTCCTCAACCTGCATCAGGACTTCCGGCTGGCGGGCGCCATGCCCGTGCTCAACTCCGTGGCCATGCTCGGGGCGCTCCTGCTATGGCACGACCAGCTCGGCATCTGGGCGTTGCCAGCCGGTTTCGGGCTCTCGCATCTGTTGCAATGGCCGCTGATCCACCTGCGGGCGCTGTCGCTGGGCGCGCTGCGCCCGGTGCGGCCGGAGCTGCCTCGGCGGGAGTTGCCTCGTCTGCGCGAGCTCACCGTGCTCGTGCTCGTGGCGGAGATCTTCCTGACGCTGAATCTCTTCCTGGACAAGTGGTTCGCCACGGGTCTGGAGCCAGGCAGCATCTCCTCGCTGAACTACGCCATGACGCTCACCAGCTTCGGCTTGACCCTGTTCCTGACCAGCCTGGTGACCATCATGTTCCCGCGCATGAGCGAGGCCATCGCCGCGGGGGACCTCTCCGGCTGCAGCGAGTACATCCGCCACAATCTCGTGCGGGTATCCCATCTGGTGGTGCCAGCCTCGCTGGCGGTGGCGCTGGCCGCACCGGAAGTGGTCCGCGTACTCTTCGAGCGCGGCGCCTTCGACGCTGCCGACTCGGCCCGCACGGCTGGCACCATGACCATGTATCTGCTGGGCCTGCCGGCCCTGATCATCAACAGCCTGATCGCCCGCGTCTTCCACTCGCTGCAGCTGCTGATGGACAAGCTCTGGCTCGCGCTGCAGTACCTGCTGACCAACGTGGTGCTCAACGCCCTGCTGATCGGGCCGCTGCAGGTCCAGGGTCTGGCGCTTGCCTCGACGCTGGCCATCAACAGCCACCTGGCGCTCTCTCTCTGGCTGCTGCACCGTCGGCGATCGGGGCTGGCCAGTGGGCGGTTCGCGAGGATCGTCGGTGTGGCCTACGGCCTGGGGATGGTCGCCGCGGTGGTGGGCTGGCTGGTGCCCTGGTCCGCCTGGCTGGTGCCAGTGGTGGGAGAGGGACTGGCAGGGACGCTCGTCGTGGGCGTGGCCAAGGGCGCCGGGGTCTGTGGGGTCTATGGTGCG
>CAZWYF010000201.1:0-2085 GCA_964637835.1 uncultured Fibrobacteraceae bacterium | reverse complement strand
GGCTAGACCAGGGTCGACTCCAGCTCCCGCAGGTAAGCGCGGCGGTGCTTCTGGAGGTCGCGCTTGGGGAGGGCGCCCATGTCGTACAGGATGGCCGAGAGCCCCGGTCGCACCTGGCGCTGGTGGGACAGCAGCGCCGAGAGCTGCTCGTCGTCGAGGTAGTCCATGAGCACGGCCTGCTCGCCGAAGCGGCGGCCGCTGTCGGCCTGCGCGGCGAGGACGGTGAACACCTGCCTCATGGTCAGCAGCTGCTGCTCGAGGGCCAGACGCCCCACGGGCGGCGTGGCCGCCCGCTGCAGGTCGAGCGCCTGCAGCGCGGTGTCCGGCGCGATGATCTCCCGCTGGACCAGGAACTGGGCGAATCCCTCGCTGAACTGCAGATCGTCCAACATGATGCTCCCCCTTCCGGGGATGCCGCGAGACGCGGAGCGAGTGCCCCGCGCCCGTCGGCGGTCTCGATTCAGTCCGGGAACACGCCGGTGGCGGCCAGCACGCTGGCGGCCTCCTCCTTGACGCGCTCCTTCTCCCCGCCGTCGTCCTTGACGCCCAGGTCGCTGCCGGCCCACCGGTCCTCGGAGAACGGGCCGAGGGCCTCGAGCTCGTCCCAGTCGGCGCCCCCGGTCTCCTTCTGGAAGACCAGGTCGCCAGCGCTGAGATCCACGGTGATCAGGTCGCCCTTGCGGATCTGGTCGGTGCAGATCAGGTGGCTGATGCGCGTGACCAGTTGCTTCTCCATCAGGCGCTTGAGGGGCCGCGCGCCGTACTGCACGTCGGTGCCCTCCTCCACCAGCCAGGCCTTCGCCCGGGGCGTGACCTCGAGCAGGAAGGGCTCGGCGCAGCGCAGGCTGCGGTGGTGGATCTGGGTGAGCAGGATGTCCAGGATCTCGTAGAGATGGGCTTCCTTGAGGGTCTGGAAGGTGACGATGTCGTCGAAGCGGTTGAGGAACTCGAAGGGGAATACCTTCTTGGCCTCGCGCATGGCGGCGGTCTCCACGTCGCGGTCCATGCCGGCCTCGGTGACGTCGGTGGCGAAGCCGATGCCGTTCTGCGCCAGGTGCTGGCCCATGGCCTCGCTGCCCACGTTGGTGGTCAGGATGATGATGGACTGGCGGAAGTCCACCTCCTCGTTGTTGCCCAGGACCACGGTCCCGTCCTCGAGCACGCCGAGCAGGAGGTTCCAGAGCTTGGGGTGCGCCTTCTCGATCTCGTCGAAGAGGATGATCGAGAGGTTGCGCTCGCTCTCCGGCGGGAACAGGCGCGCCAGCTTGCTGTCCGGCTCGGTGATCAGGCCGGTCTGGCTCTCCACCGCCTTGCAGTGGTGGCGGTCGATGTTCTCCTGGGCCAGCAGGGGACGGATCTCGCCGCCCACGTATCCCGGTGGCGACCCCAGCAGCTTGCTGATGTTGTAGTGCGCGGAGTATTCCTGGCAGTTGATGCGCGTGAAGGCGCGGCGGTTGCCGAAGATGGTCTCGGCCAGGGCGCGGATGGTCTCGGTCTTGCCCACGCCCGTGGGCCCCATGAACATCATGGTCAGCAGGGGGCTCTCCGGATCGTGGATGCCGGCGATCAGGCGGCTGAAGCTGTCGGTGATCTTGTCGATGGCGGCCGGCTGGCCCACCACCAGCTTGCGCATCCGCTTGCTGAAGCGCGCCAGCTGCTCGTTCTGCGTGTCGAGTGTGAGGGTCTTCACGTCCGTGACTCCTGTCCAGCGCCCGCGGCGACGTCCGTGTGCCGTGTCCGGAGTCCGGTGACGCGGCCGGCGGCCTGCGCCCGCTCGCTTCCCGGCTCGTGTCCAGGGAATCGACCGCGGGGCGGGTGGCTTGAGCACCGTTTCCGGGAAAACGGGGCGGCCAACCCGATGGCGAGACTTGGGTTACAGAATTAGAGAACCGGTCCGATTTCTTCACGTCTGGACACTGGGATCGGCCGAGAAACCACCGGGCCTGCCGATCGCGTCACGGCGATCCGCGGGCCCGGGGACGGTCCGGCGAGAGACGCGCGGCACGGCGGGGCGGGCGCGGCGGGGCGGGCGCGGCGGAGCGCGGCGGAGCGGGGCGGGCGCGGCGGGCGGCGCGGCACGGCGGG
>CAZWYF010000200.1:0-2115 GCA_964637835.1 uncultured Fibrobacteraceae bacterium | reverse complement strand
AGGTGTTCCTGGTGGCGGCGGGGCTCTTCGCGGCGGCGGCGCTCAGCTCGGTGTTCCTGGCGCGGTACCGGGGGCGGTAGCGCGCCGGATGGTAGCGCGCCGGGCGGGCACGCGCCGTCGCGCACGGCCGGTCGCGGTGAGGTCGCGGTGAGATCGCGGCCGCCGCTCCACACCGGAGCGGCGGCCGCTGTCGTCAGCGGGGCCTGACGACCCCGCCGGGCGAACCGGTCCGTCGCGGGTTTGCGCCGTCGGGCGGCGCTTCTCGAACCAGGCCGGAAGCCCGGTCAGGGCGTGGAAACCTCCAGCTTGCCACGGCCGCTGTTGTTGCCGCGCTCGAGGACCCAGTCGGTGACCGTCGGCCAGATCAGCTCGTCGGCGTTCTCGCCCATGAAGATGTCGGCGTGGCCGAAGTCCAGGGCCGCCTCCTCGTCGGGATGGAGCTGGATCACCAGCGACGACACGTCCGAGCTGCCGATCACCGAGAGCGTGTACGCGCAACGGTCGCCGAAGCCGCCGGCGGCGCCGACGTAGAGGATCGGCACCGTGATGTCGCCGAGGTGGTCGTCCCAGGGCACATCGTAGGCGGGATCGTCGCAGGAGATGGCCGACGTCTCGATCCAGCCGAGGATCGGCTGATACGGCGCCCAGTTCTGCATGAAGTCCAGCCACAGCTCCACCGGCGTGTACTGCAGGCCGTCGGGGAGACCGGCCTCGTCATAGGTGCCGGCCACGATGTGGTAGGTCCAGGGGTAGCCGAACAGCTGGTAGGACTCGGTCCCCACCGCGAGGGCGAACTGGAGGTTGGTGTAGGGCGTGTCCGGGAAGGGGTCGCCGGGCGCGGTCCTCGCCGCGGCGGCGACGGCGTCGAGGAACACGCCGCTGTCGTCCGCATAGTAGCCGCCCGCATAGGCGGCCTGCAGGTCGGCCACGGTGGTGCACTCGAATTCCTCGATGATGGGATCGTCCACCACGTAGTAGCCGTCGACGGGAATGAAGCCCTTGACGTGGCGGTGGCCCGGCGGCCGCTGCGATTCCTCGTTGAGATAGGCGAAGCCGTTCCACACGCCGCGGCTCCAGCCCAGCAGGTGCATCTTGCGCCAGCCGTTGCCCGTGAGCCGCCGGACGACCCGGGCCGTTCCCAGCGCCACGCCGAGGTCGTCGATGTCCTTCTGCACGCCCCAGTCCGCCAGGAAGTCCGTGTCCGGGACGTCCACCGGGACGTTGGTCCACGCCAGGTCGATGCCCCAGACGTCGACACCGCGCTCGGCCATGTAGATCGGGATGGCGTGATCGTCGGCGATGGCGTCGGAGAGCGCGCTCATCAGGAAGGCCGTCACGAAGGGCGCGCCGTCGCCGTGGAGCATCATGACGGAGTGCCGGCTGCGTTCCGGCACCCAGGGCTCGGCCTCGCGCACGACGCGGTGCAGGCCGATGCGATCGTGGGGATGATCGCCGACCTGGATCAGGATGCTGTAGTGGGCGATGTCGTCCACGAGCACCTCGCGGTCGAACTGCAGCATCGCATTGGGCCGGGCCTTGTCCGGCGGGGGCAGGGTCTGATCGGCGTCCACCGGCCAGTTCAGGCCGCGGACGATCTCCGCCGCCAGCTGCTCGGTATCGACCGCGGGGTCGGCGGGCGTGGGTTCGGGATCGGCGACGCGGCTGCAGCCGATCCAGGTGGTCGCGAGGACGACCACGGTCGCGAGGACGAGGATTCTCTTCATGACAGGTCCCTCCGGGATGGGAGTGACCGTGGTGGATCGATCCTGGCAACGGTGAGGGGCGGATCGCCAGCGGCGAGGATGGGCGAGCGGGGTGGCCGGCGATCTCGATGTGGGGCCGGCACCACGAGATCACTGGGCGAGTGGAACGCGCCTCCGCGAGCACGTCCTGAACGGACTGTATCACATGCGGCGGCTGCAGTCAACGGCTGAGGCGGTGCAAGCGGTTATCAGACAACTGCTTGTGCGACCGCCGTGGGAATCGGGTGGCCCGGGTGGCCCGGGTGGCCCGGGTGGCCCAGGTGGCCCCAGGTGGCCCGCGTGGGCCACATGGACCCTGTCAGGCCGCCCTCACTCCCGCTCCGCCCGCATCTCGCGGCCGCCCTGGTGCAGG
>CAZWYF010000199.1:0-2134 GCA_964637835.1 uncultured Fibrobacteraceae bacterium | reverse complement strand
GGCCGATGTCGTCATCATGCTCCAGCTCCACCGAGTTGCCTGACGGCAGAGCCGCGGCCCACGCGCCCCCCCGGGCCGTCGTCCTCGCCGCCCATGGCTACGCGACCATTCTGATCCTATTCTGGGCGGGCCACCACGAGAGGACACGCCATGACCCCCGCCCTGCTCATGATGCTCGCCGCCAGCGGCGGCGGCGGCAGCGACGCCGGCCTGATCGACCTGCGCGACCCCGCCGAGCCCGGCCGCTGGGTCGCCGTCCACGACACCGTCATGGGCGGCCGCAGCGAGGGTGGCCTGACCCGCGACCCGGACGGCCACCTGGTGTTCGCCGGCCACCTCAGCCTGGAGAACAACGGCGGCTTCGCCTCGGTGCGCACCCTGCCGCGCGAGCTGGGCCTGGCCGAGCGCACCGGCCTGATCTTCCGCGTCCGCGGCGATGGCCGCACCTACCAGGTGCGCCTGCGCCTGGACGACCGCTTCGACGGTGTCGCCTGGCGCTTCCCCTTCGCCACCACCGCCGGCCGGTGGACCGTGGTCACCGTGCCGTTCTCCGCCTGCGAGCCGGTGTGGCGGGGTCGTCGCGTGCCGGGCCAGGGCCCGCTGCCGCCCGCGCGCATCCGCCAGCTGGGCTTCATGCTGGCCGACAAGCAGGCCGGCGACTTCCGCCTGGAGGTCGCGCGGATCGCGGCGTACTGAGGCGCCGCTGGCCGAACCCGGCGCTCGGCCTGCCGGACCCGGGGCGCCGCTGCCGGCGGGGTCGTCCCGCCGGTCGGTGCGGCCCCACGAACAGCGGGGCGCGGCCTGCCGGCCACGCCCCGCCTGAGATCCCACCGTCGACCTGTTACAGTCCCGGCGGCGGCGCCTCCTGCGCTGCCGGCGCCAGATCGCTGAACCGGGTGAATTCCTTGTGGAAATGCAGGTCGAACTCCCCGGTGGGACCGTTGCGCTGCTTGCCGATGATCACGGTGGCCTTGTTGCGCGCGTCCTCGTCGTCGGGGTTGTAGTACTCCTCGCGGAAGATGAACATGACCACGTCGGCGTCCTGCTCGATGGAGCCGGACTCGCGCAGGTCGCTGAGCATGGGCTTGTGGTCGCTGCGCGACTCCACCGCGCGCGACAGCTGGCTGAGCGCGAGCACCGGCACGTCCAGGTCCTTGGCCATGCCCTTGAGCGCCCGGCTGATCATGCTGATCTCCTGCTGCCGGCTCTCCGCCCGGGCCGAGCCCGACATCAGCTGCAGGTAGTCGATGATCACCAGGCCGATGCCATGCTGCTGCTGCAGGCGGCGGGCCTTGCTCTTCATCTCCAGGACGGTGGTGCCGGGCGTGTCGTCGATGTAGACCGGCGCCCGGGAGAGCTGATCGCAGGCGCGGGTCAGGCGCGGCCAGTCCTCCGCCCGCAGCTTGCCCCGCCGGACGTGGTGCAGGTTGAAGCCGGTGGCCGAGCAGAGCATGCGCAGCACCAGCTGCTCACGACCCATCTCCAGGGAGAAGAGGGCCACGCCGGCGTTCTCCCTCGTGGCCGCGTTGTAGGCCAGGTTCAGCGCCAGGGCGGTCTTGCCCATGGACGGCCGGGCGGCCAGGATCAAGAGGTCGCCCTTCTGCAGCCCGCTGGTCATGGAGTCCATCTGCCGGAAGCCGGTGCGCAGGCCAGTGACGTCGCTCTGGTTGCGGAAGGCCTCCTCGATGGCCTGGAACGTGTTCGGCACCACCCGGTCCAGCCCGACGAATCCCCCCTTCTCGTTGTCCTCGCCGATGGAGTAGAAGCGGTTCTGGGCGCGGTCGAGGATCTCGGCCGCCTCGCCGGCCCCCTCCATGGCCTCGCTGGTGGTCTCCCCCGACGCGGTGATCAGTTCCCGCAGCATGGCCTTCTCGCGGACGATGCCCGCGTGGTAGGTCACGTTGGCGGCGGTGGCCACCATGGCCTGCAGGTCGGTGACGTAGTCGAGGCCGCCCGCCTCCTGCAGCACGCCGTCCTTGCGCAGCTCCTCGCCCACGGTGATCGGGTCGATGGCCTGGTCGCGCTCGTAGAGCTGGAGCATGGCGTCGAAGATCAGCCGGTGCTCCTTGAGGTAGAACTCGCTGCCGTCCAGCACTTCCCGGGCCAGCCCCACCGCCTCGCGGTCGAGCAGGGC
>CAZWYF010000198.1:0-2136 GCA_964637835.1 uncultured Fibrobacteraceae bacterium | reverse complement strand
CCCACGCCGAGGCCCTGGACGCCGCCGATCCGCTCGCCGGCTACCGCGCGCGCTTCGCGCTGCCCGCGGGCGTCCTCTACTTCGACGGCAACAGCCTGGGGCCGCCCACGGTGGAAGCCGCCGACCACCTGGCCGGCGTGGTCCGCGCGCAGTGGGGCCAGGAGCTGGTGGGCGCCTGGAACACCTGCGACTGGATCGACCAGGCGCGCCGGGTGGCGGCCGCCATCGCCCCGCTCATCGGCGCACAGGCCGACGAGGTGGCCGTGGCCGACTCCACCTCCATCAACCTGTTCAAGGTGCTGGCCGCCGGCCTGGCCCTGAACCCGGAGCGCCGGGTGATCCTCTCCGAGCGGGAGAACTTCCCCACCGACCTCTACATGGCGCAGGGCCTGAGCACGCTGCTGGGCCAGGGCGTGTCCCTGCGGCTGGTGGAGCGGGACCAGCTCGACCGCGCCCTCGACCAGGACGTGGCCATCCTCATGCTCACCGAGGTGGACTTCCGCACCGGCGCGCGCCATGACATGGCCGACCTCACCGCCCGGGCCCACGACCGCGGGGCGCTCGCGGTCTGGGACCTGGCCCACTCCGCCGGCGCCTTCCCCGTGGACCTCGCGGGCTGCGATGCGGACCTCGCCGTCGGCTGCGGCTACAAGTACCTCAACGGCGGGCCAGGCGCGCCGGCCTTCGTCCACGCCGCGCGGCGCCTGCACGATCGACTGCGCTCACCGCTGTGGGGCTGGATGGGCCACGCCGAGCCGTTCGCCTTCGACACCGACTACCACCCGGCCGACGGGGCGGGGCAACTGCAGGTGGGCACGCCGCCCATCCTCAGCCTCGCGGCCCTCGAGCTGGGGGTGGCGGCCATCGCCGAGATCGGCGTCGCGCGGCTGTGGGCCAAGTCCTGCGCGCTGACCGCGTTCTTCATCGAGCTGGTCGAGCCGGTCTGCCAGGAGCATGGCCTGGTGCTGGCCTCTCCGCGCGATCCGGAGCGACGGGGCTCGCAGGTCTCCCTGCGCCACCCGCAGGGGTACGCCATCGTCCAGGCCCTGGCCGACCGCGGCGTGGTGGGCGACTTCCGCGCCCCGGACATCCTGCGCTTCGGCTTCGCCCCGGCCTACCTGCGGTTCGTCGACGTCCGGGACGCCGTGCAGATCCTGGCCGAGATCCTGGCCAGCCGGTCCTGGGACCAGCCGCGATTCCACCAGCGCCGGAAGGTCACCTGATCATGCCCACGCTGCTCGATCCTGCCCCCCGGATCCGCCGCCCGGCGCCGGCCCTGATGGTCTCGCTGGGCCTGCTCTCCGCCGTCGGCGGCCTCGGCAGCCTCGCAGCCAGCGGCGGTTGCAGCCGCCCGGTGATGAGCACCACCGACGCCATGGCCCTGCCCCGCCCCCCGGCGGACGCGCGCCTGACCTACGCGGCGCACACCTCGGCCTTCGGCGACCTGCGGCTGCCCGACGCCGACGGGCCGGTTCCCGTGGTCGTCCTGGTCCATGGCGGCTGCTGGCTGGCGGATTACGACCTCGGCTACCTCGCCGGCCTGGCCGCCGCCATCACGGCCGAGGGGTACGCCACCTGGAGCATCGAGTACCGTCGCGTGGGCGAGGCGGGCGGCGGCTGGCCCGGCACGTTCGCGGACGTGGCCGCGGCGGCCGATCACCTGCGGGAACTGGCGCGGTCGTACCCGCTGGACCTGGACCGGGTGGTGGCGGTGGGACACTCGGCCGGCGGCCACCTGGCGCTGTGGCTCGCGGCCCGCCACGCCCTGGCCGCGGACGACCCCCTGCGCGGGCCCGACCCGCTGCCGCTGGCGGGCGTGATCGGCCTGGCGGCCATCGGCGACCTCGCGGCCTACCACGCCCCGGAGGGCTGCGGCTCGGTGGTGCCCGACCTGCTGGGCGGCGACCCGGCCGCGCACCCGGACCGGCTCCGGCGCGCGTCCCCCATCGAGTCGCTCCCCCTCGGCCTGCCGCAGTTCCTGATCGCGGGTGGCCGCGACACCATCGTGCCGGCCAGCCACGCCCGGGACTACGCGGCGGCCGCGGGCGCCGATCCGGTCACCGTGGTCGAGGTGGCGTCGGCGGGGCACTTCGAGCTGGTGGTGCCGGAGGGGGAGGCGTGGCGTGAGCTGCGCGG
>CAZWYF010000197.1:0-2178 GCA_964637835.1 uncultured Fibrobacteraceae bacterium | reverse complement strand
TACCCGGTGGCCATGGCGGGCGACTACCTCGCCCTCGAGCGCGCCTACCTGGCGGCCGAGAGGCCCGGCCCCGGCGCGCCGCTGCTCGCCTCCCTGGAGGCGACCATCGCCTTGCGGCCGGGCATGGAGGGCGACACCCGGGCCCCCACCGTCGTGGTCGGCGAGTTCGGTCGGCTCTGGCCGGGGCAGTCGTGCTCCGCGCCGCTGGCCGAGGTGAGCCTGGTCAACCACCACTGGCGGATCCTCACCCTCGCCGGCGAGCCGGCCCGCGCGCCGGGCGCCCGCCGCGAGCCGCACCTGATCCTCGGCGACCAGGAGAACCGTTATCTCGCCACCATCGGCTGCAACCAGCTGCGCGGCGCCTACCAGGTGAACGGCCCGCAGATTTCCTTCCAGCCCGGCGCCTCCACGCGCATGGCCTGCCCACCGCCCCTCGACGAGCGCGAGCAGCGACTGCAGCAGGTGCTGCAGGACGCGGCGACCTGGCGGATCGATGGCCAGACGCTCGTGCTGAGCGACCCCGCCGGAGGGCCCATCGCCACCTGCGAGGTCGTGATCCTGCGCTGAGCCGCCAGGCAGCCACCCGGACCCTCGAACCACGGAGCCGATCATGGACGC
The DNA here is from genome assembly GCA_964637835.1 of uncultured Fibrobacteraceae bacterium. Classification (GTDB taxonomy): domain Bacteria; phylum Krumholzibacteriota; class Krumholzibacteriia; order LZORAL124-64-63; family LZORAL124-64-63; genus Glo-17. The sequence continues at coordinate 1,560 of CAZWYF010000197.1, read as the reverse complement.
CGCCGAATTCCGCCGCGAAGGCCATCAGCTGATCGACTGGATCGCCGGATACCTCGAGACCAACGAGGACCTGCCGGTGATGTCGCGCAGCCAGCCGGGCGAGATCGCCGCCACGTTGCCGGCGTCGCCGCCGGAGGAAGGCGAGCCCATGGCCCGCATCCTGGCGGACTTCGAGCGCGACATCCTGCCCGGCGTCACCCACTGGAACCACCCGCGCTTCTTCGCCTACTTCCCGGCCAACAACAGCTACCCGTCCATCCTCGGCGAGCTGCTCTCGGCCGGCCTCGGGATCAACGCCATGCTCTGGCAGACCAGCCCGGCGGCCACCGAGCTGGAGCAGCGCGTGATCGGCTGGCTGGCGGAGATGCTCCGGCTGCCGCCTGGCTTCCACGGCTGCATCCAGGACACCGCGTCGACCGCCACGCTCACCGCCCTGGTCTGCGCTCGCGAGCGCACCACCGGCTTCGCCGGCAACGCCACCGGCCCGGCCGCCACGCAGGGCCTGCGCATCTACGCCTCGCGCGAGGCCCACTCCTCGGTGGTCAAGGGCGCGCGCCTGGCCGGCTTCGGCGACCAGAACATCGTCCCGGTGGACGTCACCGCCGACTGGGCCCTGGACCCCGCTCACCTGCGCCGCTGCATCGCCGACGACCTCGCCGCCGGCCGGCGCCCCTGCTGCGTGGTGGCCACCGTGGGCACCACCAGCACCACGGCCATCGATCCGTTGCCCGCCATCGGCCCCCTCTGCGCCGAGCACGGCCTCTGGCTGCACGTGGACGCCGCCCTGGCCGGCACCGCGGCCATCCTGCCCGAGCTCCGCTGGATCCTCGACGGCGTCGAGCATGCCGACAGCCTGGTCTTCAACCCCCACAAGTGGCTGCTGACCAACTTCGACTGCTCCGCCTGGTACGTGAAGGACCCCGCCCACCTCGAGCGCACCCTGGCCATCGATCCGGCCTACCTGCGCACCGAGCAGGATCCCCACGTGCGCAACTTCCGCGACTGGGGCGTGCCGCTGGGCCGACGGTTCCGGGCGCTCAAGCTCTGGTTCGTGCTGCGGAGCTACGGCACGCGGCGGCTGCGCGACATCATCGCCAGCCACGTGGCGCTGGCCCGGGAATTCGCCGGCTGGGTGGAGCGGACACCGGGCTGGGAGCTGGCCGCGCCGGTGCCGGTGAACACGGTCTGCTTCCGCCTGGCTCCCGCCGGCCTGGACCGCGCCCACCGCGACCGGCTCAACACGCAGCTCCGGGACCGCGTCAACCAGGAGGGCACCATCTACGTGACCATGACCGAGCTGGACGGGGCGGCCACCCTGCGGCTGGCCGTGGGCCAGCGCACCACGCAGCGACGCCACGTGGAGGACGCCTGGGCGGTGCTGCAGCGCGAGGCGGATCGGCTGCTGAGCGCGGACATCTAGCGGGTCCCCGCGAACCGGGGCTCGCCCGACCGCCCGAGCAGGAGGCCACCGCTGCAGGGCCCCTCTGTCAGTTCCTCGCGCCGATCTCCCCGGAAACCGTTGTGGAAGCCGCGCTCCGCGATTTGCGTGGGGATGAGACC
>CAZWYF010000196.1:0-2184 GCA_964637835.1 uncultured Fibrobacteraceae bacterium | reverse complement strand
CGGGCTCCAGCGGTGCGCGGAGATCCTGCGGGAGACGCTGGCGGCGGTGGGCTGAACGCGGGGCGGGGTGCCGGGCGGCGGTGGGCCGACCGCCGGGCCGACCGCCGGGCCGACCGCCGGGCCGAGCGCCGGGCCCGACCGCCGCGCTGAGCGCCGGGCTGAGCGCCGGGCCGACCCCTCAGGCGTCCTCGTCGGCGATGCCCGGCCGCCGGTCCTCGCGGTGGTCGCGGTGGTCGCGCGCGTCCTCCGGCCAGCGCGATTCCAGCTCGACGCCCAGCCCCGAGGCGACCCGGTTGACGTAGTTGAAGTACGCGACCACCTGGTTGAGGTCGACGATGGCGCGGTCGTCCAGGCCCGCGGCGCGCAGCGGTTCGAGGTCCTCGCGGACCAGGCTCGCCGGCGATCGGGTGAGCTTGCGGGCGTAGCGGCAGAGCGCGGCCAGGCGCGGCTCCAGGTCGGTGAGCGAGCCGGAGACGACCGTCTCCGCCAGCGACGCGTCGCCCGACTCGCGGGCCAGCGCGTCACCGTGATGGACCACTCAGTAATGGCACTCGTTGGCCGCGGAGACGAACGCGCCGACCGCCTCGCGTTCCACCCGCGAGAGCGGCGAATCAGCGAACATGACCGCGCGGTAGAGCCCGAGGTGCGCCCGCAGGGCCGCGGCGTTCAGGCTGTGGCTGGCGAGGACGTTGTCGAACCGGTCGCTGCCGTCGGCGTGCTTGACCCAGGACACGATGCCTCTCCTCCTGCTCGCTGTAAGATCCCGCCACCCTCCCCGACTCACTCACCGCGGCCGGGAGCCGGCCCGTCCGGCGGGACGGCTCGCCCCCAGCACATGGACCACGGACCACGGACCCGAGCGGCCGGGGACCCCCGGCCCGTCTCGAGGCGGGAGCATCACCCTTGGCATCGCATCCGCAAGCCGCGCCCGGCATCGCGAAGGGCGGACCCACCCGGGGCGGCCCCACCCAGGACGACCCCATCCGTCGGGCCCACCCCCTGCTCGATCCCTTCCTGCCCTCCCGGCACGCCGCCATCACGCGGCACTGGCTCCGGATGCACCGGGAGCTGCGGGTCGGGAGGGTCACCTCGCCGGAGGCCTTCGTGCGGTTGTTGCCCGGCGCGGCCAAGGACGCCGGCCTGGGCGCGACCATCGCCGGCTGCCTCGGCGACGTCGACCGCTACCTCGACGACATCCTACGGTTCCTCCCGGCAGAACTCCAGGAGCGGCTGCGGCCCACCGCGGACTCGCGGGCAACCGACGACCCCTCCCGGCTGCTCGCCGCGTGCGTCGAGGCACCCTCGCCGCGCCGGCGCTACGAGGCGCAGCGCAAGCTCTACCTCGGCAAGCTCCTGTTCTGCATCGACCACTCCCGGGCGATCCGCGACGGCCGGCGCCACCAGGACATCCTCGCGCGGCATCTCGAGGCGTCGCTGCTGAGCGGCGCGCGCCAGGCCGCCGAGAAGCAGGTGTGCTACCGGTTCCAGGAGCACGGGGCGGGAACGGGTGCGGGAGCGGGACGGCTGCAGAGGTCGTCCCATGCCGACGGTCGCGCGCAGTGCTGGCAGTTCCACCCGCGCGTGCTGCCCGCCACGCGCACCACACCGGCGATCGAGATCCTCCACCACCGCTGCCGCTTCAAGCGCGAGGCCATCCCCGCGGCACCCGCCGCCACCGGGGACGGCTCCCTGCACCTGGGCGAGACGGAGCGCTGGCCCCGGCTCGGCCGGCGCAGCGGATCGATCCTCAGCAAGATGATCCACCGGGGCATCTCCGACCCGCGTCAGGTGCAGGACGTCCTCGGCGCCATGTTCATCGTCGCCGACCACCGGCAGGTCTACGCGCTGGAGGAACGGCTCCTGGCGGTCCTGGGCGGCCCGGCCTGGGTCCGCGATCGCACCGACACGCTCCACGGCGAACGCGACCGGGACCAGCTCTCCGCCCGTTCCGCGCCGGGCTTCGAGGTCCTCAAGGCGACGGTGGACCTCCTGGTCGAGGAGCCCGGCGCCACCCCCTACCAGTTCGGCGTCGAGCTGCAGATCTACCCGCTGACCTCCTACCTGGCCACGATCCACGACGCGCACTACGCCTCCCACGCCGCCTACAAGCGGCGCCAGCTGCTGCAGGACGTCCTGCCCGTGCTCTTCCCCGCGGCGATCTTCGGCCGCGACCATCTGCCGGGG
>CAZWYF010000195.1:0-2190 GCA_964637835.1 uncultured Fibrobacteraceae bacterium | reverse complement strand
AGCGTCACGGCCTTCGTCAGTCGGATGGCGCCTGCGCGCAGCCGGAAGACGTAGATCCCACTGGCCATCGCGCGGCCGCGGCCGTCGCGACCATCCCAGCGAATTCGGTGGATCCCGGCGTCGAGACCGTCGGCGATCAGCGTGCAGACGTGTCGGCCGCGCAGATCGTACACGGCCAGATCGGCCCGCGCCGGAGCCACCAGGCCGAACTCGATCCTGGTTGCGGGATTGAAGGGATTGGGGCCGACCGCCAGATACGGCTCGGTCAGCGCCGCGTCCGGCGCGTCGTCGTCGAGGCTCTTGACAGCCATCTCCGGTGCCGCCTCGACCAGGATGGGCTCCACGATGAAACCGAGATCCTCGTGGAGCCGGGCCCAGACGCCGTCCTCGCCGCCGATCCAGCCGGCGACGCCATCATGGTGGGCGCCGTAGCCCACGCCGGGGCCCCCGCCGAGCCCGAGAGCGGTGAGCTGCTCGGCCGCGGGGAACGCGAACGCGACGTAGAGCGCGTCCTGACTGGCGACCACCGGCGCGACGAAGTCCACGGTCGCCATCCCGGACGAACCGCCCTGCACCCCGGACGCGACACCGAGGAACCCGGCGAGATCACCGGGCGACGCCGGATAGCCGGTGCCCACGAGCACCTCGCCGAAGACCGTATCGCCATCGTTGTTGTACCATCGCGCGCCGGCGAGCGCCATCCCCGCCGGCACGGGCACCCGCACCGCGAGCCAGGCGGCCTCGCCCGCCTGCTGCATCCCATAGACGCCGGCGACGACGGAGTCGGCCGGCGCCTCGGCCATCGCCATCTCTGGCGTCGCGACCGAGGCCGCTGCCAGCACCGCCAACGCGATCGTGTGGCAACGATTCACCGTCATGATCTCTACCCCCCGGTTCTCTGGAACCCCCGACCGGCCACTCACTCGCCCCCGCCGGCCCCTGCGGCCTCACCCCGGAACAGATCCTTCACCGCCGACAGGCTCCGTCCCTGCACCGACACCGGCCCGTCGGCCAGCGGCAGGAAGTCCACCACGTACCGGTGATCCGGATCGTCGTGCCAGTCGTAGATCCAGGCGGCGATCTCCTCCACATCGGTGGTGCCCCAGTAGTTGCCCGAGAAGTCGAGCGTGATCACCGGACCGGAGTAGGTCGGATTCGACGGCCGCACGTACCACGCGTCGTCCGCCGTGCGGAAGAAGTAGTTGTCCCGACAGTCCCAGCTCACGTCCTGATCGAACATCGCCACCAGCGTGCCGCGGCCCTGCAGGATGTTCTCGCGCAGGTAGTAATCGCCCGGCGAATCCCACACCATCACGCAGCGGCTGTCGCTCCTGGTGAAATCGAACGTGTTGCGCTCGATCCGCACCGTGCCGGCGCTGCTACCAGTGATGCCCAGGCGCGTCGTGCCCGTGAACGTGCAATCCTCGACAGCGCCGGAAGCGCCATCGACGAAGGACACTCCGCCCTCGCCATCGACGAACGTGCAGTTGCGGACGGTGATGTCCTGGCAGCCCGGCCAGTACGAGCTGACGCCCGATGGGCACCGCTCGAACACGCAGTTCTCGACCACCATGCCGACGGTCTCGTGAAAGCTCACGCTGGCGTTCTGAAAGACATCGTTCTCGATGAACCGGCAGTCGCGGATCCAGCCGCCGTCAGGTAGCTCAGCGAAGACACCGGCGCTGCTGTGCCGGAACTCGCAATCCTCGATCTCCCCGCGACCATTGATGATATGAACACAGTCGGTCCGGAAATTCTCGAACGAGATCCCACGAACCCGGGTCGTCTTCCCCTCGGCGATGACGCCGATCCCGTACACGAAGTTGCCAGGGCTGTCGTCCAGGGAAGCAGGTCCCAGGATCGTACTCCCGGTCCCCGAACCGACGAACGTCAAGCCCACGTCGTCCTGCACGAAGGCGAGGATCCAGTTCGAGGGCGGATACATCGTGAAGTCGTCGTAACGCCCCGGTCCGATCGCGATCGTGTCCCCATCGGCCGCGGCGTCGACCGCGTCCTGGATCACCGTGAAGTCGCCCGACCCGTCCTTCTCGACCCGCCAGGTCGCCGCAACCACCGAGCCGCAAGCGGCAACCACCATCGCGATTCCCAGAATCAGCACCCTGGACATGTCGCTCACTCCCTTGCCTTCTCCAGGCGCGAGCGCCGTTGCTCGCCGCCCGCCGGTTCTAT
>CAZWYF010000194.1:0-2217 GCA_964637835.1 uncultured Fibrobacteraceae bacterium | reverse complement strand
CCTCCCTCTCGAAACCGGCGCATTCTACGTCATGGATCGCGGCTAACTGGTGGACATGGCCGACGTCTCCCGCCTGGGCGCGAGCTACGGCACCGCCGACGGCGAGGCCGAGTACGCCAACATCCTGGACATCGGTCCCACCACCGACCTCGGCGTGCGGTCGCTGCCCACCACGGACGACCTCATCGACTTCGAGGACCTCATGGTCATGGCCACCAACTTCGGCATGGTCGGCCGGCTGGTCCCGCCGGAGATCATGGCCGCGAGCAACAACGCGGTGTGGGTGGAGGCCGCGGCCACGGGCCCGCGACCGCAGACCATCGCGGCGCGCATCATGCTGCGCGGCGACGGCCGCATCCAGGGCCTGAGCATCCCGCTGACCTGGAACCGCGCGGCGGTCACGCCGGTGGGCATGGCGGTGGGCGACCTGATGGCCGTCCAGGCCGGGGCGGGGATCGTGCTCGGCCCGCGGCCGGGGACCGTCGATGCGGTGCTGCTCGGCGTCCGCGAGGCCGGCCTCGGCCTGCGCGGCGAGGGCACCCTGGCGGTGGTCACCTTCGAGGTGGTCGGCGCGGGCGATCCGCGCATCGCCATCGGCGAGATCGCCGCCCGCGACGCCGGCAACAAGCCGGTCCTCCTCGGCGCGGACGGCGCCCACGGTCCAGCGGAGCTGGACCCCGGCCACGCGGCGCCCACGGTCACCCGCCTCGGCCCCAACCACCCCAACCCGTTCAACCCGTCCACCACGCTGTCGTTCAGCCTGGCGCGGTCCGGCCGGGTGCAGCTGGGCATCTACGACGTCCGCGGCCGCCTGGTCGCCGCGCTGGTGGACGGCCACCTGCCCCGCGGCGACCATCGCCTGGTCTGGCACGGCCGCGACGACGCCGGCCAGGGCGTCAGCTCGGGCACCTACTTCGTGCGCCTGGTGACGGCCGACCGGTCGGAGACCAGGACGATCACGCTGGTCAAATAGGCGCCGGCGAGCGCGGCGCCTTCACCACCCACGGACGGGCCCCGGGACGCTGGACCGGGGCCCGCGTTCGTGCGACCGCGAAGCCGGCTGACGGGGGTTTGATGGATGCTATCGCTGAGGTGGTTCTTCCGGGATTCGCATGGACGCAGGCAGAACACCCAGACAGGCTCGACGGCTCGAATCCACGACCACACACGAGCCAGGCCGATCGGCAGCATGCCCAGGCCGTGGTGACCCCACCGTCTGGGGATCGGGAAAGACTGCGCTGCCGGGGCGCGGGCCCGGGTCGCGCGGGAGATCGCCATCGCTGCCGTGACCAGAATTGATGGATCCTTTCGCAGACCGCCACCGCGGTGGCGGTCTGCGGGTCTTCAGCACAAAACAGGTCCCGAGATCGGGACAATCTCTTTGAAGAATGGCCACCATGGTGAGGTGGTCGTCGATCGCTTCCACGTCGTCCTGCGTTTCGACGAGATGACCACCCGGCAGCCAATCAGCGGGCCGCGCAAGGCGCGGCGAGAGGATCGGCGCGACCTGCCTAGCGCGCGCTGCAGAGCATCCATGCATGATCCGGAAGAACCGCTGAGGTACACCGCTGGTGTACCTCAGCAACACTTCTGTGCAAAACCCATCCCGACCCCGTGATCACGAGGCCGCGGCCACCCCGCCCCACCGCCCTTATCCTGTCCCACCAGGCACCATACCGGTACGATCCCGGCAGCGTGGGCGACCTCGCCGTCACCTGCGATCACCAGACCTTGCCCCACCCCGAAGGAGGACCACCGCCATGCCCATCCAAGGCATCTTCTACGTCTCCGTGGTCGCCGCCGACCTCGAGCGCAGCAAGCGATTCTACGGCGAGACCCTGGGCTGGAAGCCCGGGACCGACCAGCCCGGCGTGGCCGGCTTCCACCTCGGCGAGGGCTACCTCGTGGTCCGCCAGGCCGCCGAGGGCGAGCCCGCCGCGGCCGGCGGCACCCTGGTGGCCGTCCGCGTGGACGGCGTCGACGCCGAGCACGCCCGCCTCCAGGCCGCCGGTGTGCCCGTGAGCGAGGTGCGCGACCAGCCCTGGGGCGAGCGCAGCTTCACCTTCACCGACCCCGACGGGGCTGCCTGGTCCTACGCGCAGATCTAGGTGAGCGAGCCAGCCCCGCCCGGGCTACCCTCGCCCGGGCCACCCTCGCCCGGACCACCCCAGCCCCCGAGGCCCCCATGAAGTTCCTGATGGCCCAGCTCACCACCCT
>CAZWYF010000193.1:0-2249 GCA_964637835.1 uncultured Fibrobacteraceae bacterium | reverse complement strand
GATCCTGCTCGCCGACGCTTCACAAGACGCCGCTATCCTGCCGCCCACCGTGAGAGGTCGTCCCGTGGATCACGGGCCGGCCACCCTGACTCTCCCTGGACCGGAGGACCATCGCCCATGAGCACCATGCGAACGTTCGTGCTGGGCCTGATCGCCGTGGCCATGCTGGCCAGCGGCGCGGTGGCGCAGGACTTCACCCTGACCATCTTCCACAACAACGACGGCGAGAGCGACCTGCTCGCCGACGCCGACGGCTTCGGCGGCGCCGCGAACTTCATCACCCGGCTGGAGCAGCTGCGCGCCGCGGTCACCACCGATGGCCACATCACCCTCTCGAGCGGCGACAACTTCCTCGCCGGCCCCGAGTTCTCCGCCAGCCTGGAGAACGGCGTGCCCTTCTACGACACCATGGTCATGGACCGCATCGCCTACGACGCGGTCTGCCTCGGCAACCACGACTTCGACTTCAACCCCGACGTCCTGGCCGATTTCATGGCCGGCTACACCAGCCTGCCGCCGTACCTGAGCGCCAACCTGGACTTCTCCGCCGAGCCCGGCCTGCAGGCCTACGTCGACAGCGGCGACCTGGCCGCCTCGGTGGTCCTGGACGTGGCCGGCGAGCCGGTGGGCGTGATCGGCGCCACCACCGACATGCTCCCCTTCATCTCCAGCCCGCGCGACGTGGTGGTGGGCGCGGTGGCCCCCGCCGTCCAGGCCGAGGTGGACGCCCTGACCCTGGCCGGCGTGGACCGGATCATCCTCATCAGCCACCTGCAGAGCGCCCTGGAGGACCAGCTGCTGGCCGCCGAGCTGCGCGGCGTGGACGTGATGATCGCCGGCGGCGGCGACGAGCTGCTGGCCAACCCCGGCGACCTGCTCATCCCCGGCGACGAGGGCGAGGTCTACGGCCCCTATCCCCTGTCGGCCACCGACCTCGATGGCAACGAGATCCCCGTGGTCACCACCACCGGCCAGTACCGCTACATCGGCCGCCTGGAGGTCACCTTCGACGCCGACGGCGACGTCACCGCCGCCAGCGGTGGCCCGGTGCGCGTGGCGGACGAGACCTACGCCGACGGCGCCGTCGCCGACCCCGTCATCCAGGCCCAGGCCATCGATCCGGTGCAGGCCTATCTCGACCTGCTGGACGAGACCGTCATCGCCACCAGCGAGGTGGACCTCGATGGCGTCCGCGCCCACGTGCGCACCATGGAGACCAACCAGGGCAACCTCAACGCCGACGCCCTGCTCTGGCAGGCCCGCGAGCTGGCCAGCGCGTTCGACGTGCCGGTGGCCGACGTCGCCATCCAGAACGGCGGCGGCATCCGCAACGACCGCGTGATCCCCGCCGGCGAGATCACCCGGCTCGACACCTACGACATGCTGCCCTTCGGCAACTTCCTGGCCGTCTTCGAGGACATCTCCCGCGAGAACCTCAAGGAGATCCTGGAGAACTGCGTCAGCCGCGTGGAGTTCACCGATGGTCGCTTCGGCCAGGTGGCCGGCATGCGCTTCCTGTACGATCCGTCCGGCACGCCCCAGGAGCTGGACGCCGACGGCAACGTGGTGGTGGCCGGCGACCGCGTGCGCGAGATCGTGCTGATGGACGATCCCCAGACCGTGATCTGCGCCGATGGCGAGGTGATCGGCGGCGAGGGCGTCACCCTGGCCATCGTGGACTTCCTGGCCCGCGGCGGCGACCAGTACCCCTTCCGCGACCAGCCCTTCACCATCCTGGGCGTCAGCTACCAGCAGGCCCTGGCCAGCTACATCATCGACGGCCTCGGCGGCATGATCACCGCCGCGGACTATCCCGAGGGCGGCGAGGGCCGCATCGTCACCGAGGGCACCGTCGCGGTGGAGAACCCCGGCGGGACCGGCGGCGCGGCTGGCGGCGCGGCTGGCGGCGACCAGCTCCCCGTGGCCGCCATCGCCCTGGAGCAGAACTACCCCAACCCGTTCAACCCCCAGACCACCATCGCCTTCGCCCTGCCGCGGGCCCAGGACGTGCGCCTGAGCGTGTTCGACGTGCAGGGCCGGCTGGTGCGCACCTTGATCGACGGCGCGCGCGCCGAGGGCCGCCACACCGTGATCTGGGACGGCGCCACCGACGGCGGCGGCCGCGCCGCCAGCGGCACCTACGTCTACCGCCTGGTCACCGACCAGCGCCTGGAGAGCCGCAGCATGGTGCTGTTGAAGTAGGTTCCCGCCGGGCGATGGCCGGCCCGCGGCAGCCGGCTCGCGGCCGG
>CAZWYF010000192.1:0-2292 GCA_964637835.1 uncultured Fibrobacteraceae bacterium | reverse complement strand
CCCACGGGGAGCCCCATGCTCGGCAAGACCCTCGCCCACTACGAGATCCTCCGCTCCCTCGGCCGCGGCGGCATGGGTGAGGTCTACCTCGCCCGCGACACGAAGCTCGGCCGCGAGGTGGCCCTCAAGCTGCTGCCCGAGGACCTGCAGGCGGACCCCGACCGCCGCGCCCGCTTCCAGCGCGAGGCCCAGACCGTCGCCGCGCTCAACCATCCCCACGTGGTGACGGTCCATGCGGTGGAGGAGGCCGAGGGCCGGTTGTTCCTGGTGATGGAGTTCGTGGATGGCCAGACCCTCGATGCGGTGATCGGGACCGACGGGCTGCCGCTCGGCCGGCTGCTCGATCTCGCGCTGCCGCTCACCGAGGCGGTGGCCGCCGCCCACGCCCGTGGCGTCACCCACCGCGACCTGAAGCCCGGCAACGTGATGCTCGACCGCGAGGGCCGGCTCAAGGTCCTCGACTTCGGCCTGGCCAAGCTCCTGGCCGACGAGCCGGACGCCGGCGCCGAGGACGAGACCATCGCCGCGGCCACGCGCGAGGGGACCATCGTGGGCACCGCGGCCTACATGTCGCCCGAGCAGGCCGAGGGCAAGCCCGTGGACGCGCGGTCGGACGTCTTCTCCCTGGGCATCCTGCTCTACCAGATGGCCACCGGCCGCCGACCCTTCGCCGGCGACACCCAGATGTCCACCCTCACCGCCGTCCTGCGCGACGACCCGCGCCCGCTGCTGGAGATCCGCCCCGACCTGCCGCGGCAACTCGCGCGCATCATCCGCCGCTGCCTGGAGAAGGATCCCGACCGCCGCCACGAGTCCGCCCGCGGCCTGCGGTACGACCTCGAGATCCTCCGCGAGGAGCTGGACTCGGGCGAGATCGAGCGGCCGGCCGGCGCCGGGGCGGGCTGGGCGCAGGGTGCGCCGCATGGCGGGGCGCATGGTACGCCGCCCAGCTCGTCGTTTGGCCCGCCGCATGGCGCGCCGCCCAGCTCGTCGTTTGGCCCGCCGCACGGCGCGCCGCCCAGCTCGTCGCATGGCCCGCCGCATGGCGCGCCGCCCAGCTCGTCGCATGGCTCCTCGTCGTATGGCCCACCACCCCCCGCGCCCGCCGCCTCCCCTCCCGGCCGCCGGCCGCCGCGGTGGGCCATCGCCGCGGTGGTGGTGGTCGGCCTGGGCGGCAGCCTGGCCTGGCTGAACGGTCGTCAGGGAGGGACCGCGGAACCGGCGCCCGCCACCGTGGACGCGGCCGCGCGCGAGGCCGCCCGGACCCCGACCATCGTGGTCTTCCCCTTCGAGAACCTGGGGCCGCCGGAGGACGCCTACTTCGCCGTGGGCATCACCGAGGAGATCACCACCAGCCTGACCGGGACCGCGGGCCTGCGGGTGCTCTCGCGCACCAGCGCCCGCAACTACGACCGCGCCGGCAAGACCATGACCGAGGTCGCCGCCGACCTGGGCGTGGACTACGTCCTGGAGGGCTCGGTCCGCTGGCAGCGCGAGGACAGCGGCGAGAGCCGCGTGCGGGTCACGCCGCAGCTCGTGCGCGCGAGCACCGACGAGCAGGTCTGGGCCCAGCGGTACGACCGCGCCATGGCCGAGATCTTCACCGTGCAGTCGGAGATCGCCGGCGAGGTGGTCCGCAGCCTGGGCGCCCGGATCGGCGGCACCGGGCAGGCCGGCGCCGCCGGCGCGGCCGGCACGCCCACCGCGCCCACCGAGAACGTCACCGCCTACCACGCCTACCTGCGCGCCGTCTCGCTGGTCCACACCGCGAACATGCTCTTCGCCGACTGGCGGGAGGGGATCGGGCTGCTGGACCGCGCCGTGGCGCTCGACCCGCAGTTCCACCAGGCCTGGGTGGCGCTGGCCCGCGCCCACTCCGGCATGGTGCACTTCGGCTGGGACCGCAGCGACGCGCGGCGGGCGCTGGCCGAGCAGGCGGTGGCCCGCGCCCGGGCCCTCGCCCCCGAAGCGGGACGGACCCACTACGCCGAGGGCAGCTACTTCTACTGGGCGCGCAAGGATTACGACCGGGCCCTCGCCGCCCTCGAGCGCGCCCGGCGCCTGCGCCCCGACGACCCGGAGGTCCTCGAGGTGATCGCCTACGTGTACCGCCGCCAGGAGCGCTACGCGGAGGCCGCCGAGATCCTGACGGACATCATTCCCCTCGCGCCGCGGGACAGCGGCCTGGCGATCCACGTGGCCGAGACCCTGGCCATCATCGAGCGCTTCGACGAGGCCCTGCAGTGGGCCGAGCGCGCCATCGCCAGCGGGCCCGACCAGGCCACCAACTAC
>CAZWYF010000191.1:0-2302 GCA_964637835.1 uncultured Fibrobacteraceae bacterium | reverse complement strand
GGCCGGCGGGCGAGGCGGCGGCCGGGACCTGCGGGCAGATCCCGTCCAGGTGGAAACTGCCCGGGTAGGGGGCGCTGCGCAGGCCCCAGACCTCGACGGAGACCCGGCGCAGATGCCATTGTGCGGGGAACCCCTCGCCCGCGAACGCCACCGAGCGCGTCTCCCAGGGGGCCTGGCGCAGGGTCGTCGGCGGGACTGGCTGCCACGAGCGCTCGCGCTGCTCCACCGCGTCCCAGATGGTGAAGCGCAGGCCGACCTGCACCGTGGACCCGTCGTCATCCGCACCGTCCAGCGCGTCGAGCAGGCGCACCGTGAAGCCGGTGGCCTGCTGCCACCGCGGGTCGGCGTCCAGGGCGGGGGAGCTGAGGCGCACGCCCCACCGCAGACCGTCCTCGTCGGTGATCGGCAGGGCGCCCGGGTCCCCGGCGATGGGCGGCGCGCCGCTGTCGACCAGGGCGAGGGACCCCTGCCCGTCGCCCGGCGGATCGGCGCCGTGCGGGGAGGGATGGCTGGTGGCGTCGTCCCACACCACCGCCAGGAAGGGCAGGTCGGCCGCGTGGACCACGTCCGACCAGGGCTCCCACGTCCAGGCGTGGCTGATGGTCCAGCCCTCGAGGTCGCCGCCGGCGAAGTCGAAGCAGCCGGTCCCCACCGCCGTGCCCACGCAGGCGACCTCGCCGTAGAAACGCGAGGAGGCCGAGGCGACCACCGCCAGCGTGCCGCTGGCCGGCCCGGCGGCCTGGGGCGAGAAGAGCACGTCCACCAGCACGAGGCTCCGCGGCGCGATGGTCAGGCCCGTGGCCTCGACCGGGCGGAAGGCGCCGCCCTGGTCCACCACGTCGATGGTCACCGGGACGTCGGCGAGGTTCTCGACCACCAGGGCGCGGAGCGAGGTCTCGCCCACCAGGGTGGTGGGGAACGGCAGGGTGTCGGGGAAGCTGCAGGGGCTGGTGATGGCGAACTCGCCGCTGACCGCCTCCTGCCCGCTCTGATCGTCCCGCACCAGGAGCACGAAGCCGTCGCCGGGCTGATGGCCATCCCAGCCGGTGACCAGCCAGGGGTGGCGACCATCGCCGGCCACGCCCTCGGCCACCATCAGCGTCGGCTGCCCGGGGCGGTGCAGCTCGATGCTGACGGTCTGGCCGCAGTCGCCGGTGGCCTCCCAGCGGATCTCGTGGGGCACGTCGGCCTGGAGCGTCTCGCCGCCCGCCGGTGCGGTCACCGTCAGCGCGCAGGCCGGCTGGTCGATGGTGAACACGGTGGGGGCGTCGGCGTGGGCTGCGCTGGCCAGGTCGGTCACGCGGACCGCGTAGCTCGCGGCCGGCGGATCGGACCGCCGGGCGACCCAGCGCAGCGACCCCGCGGCGGGCGCCTCGGCGGCCATGGTGGTGCAGAAGGTGTCCATCGCCGCATCCCGCAGGTCGACCCGGACGGACTCGCCCCAGCCGGCGGTGACCTGCCAGGCGACGGCGACCGTGTCGCCGGCGGTGTAGCTGGTCGCCGCCAGCGGGTCCACGCTCACCCGCGCCAGGGGGATCGCCTGGTCCGGCCCGCAGGCCGCGCCGCGCACGTCCGGCCGCCGCGGCCCCGTGGGGGTGGAGAACGTCGCGCTGGCGGCATCGACGCACAGCTCGCCCGGCTCGGTGGTGCCCTGGACCAGGAGGTACAGGAGGACGTCGTTGCCCCGGGGCAGTGCCGCGTCCATCTCACCGGCCGTCAGCCGCAGCCGGTAGGCCAGGCGGTCGGTGACGAACGCCAGCGGTTCGAGCACCGGCGACGGCGCCTGCGCGCCCCGGCCGCGGAAGTAGCGGCTGCCCGGGTCCAGGAGCACGGTCGCGCCGGTGGCCGCCGACCCAGCCGGCAGCACGAACCGCAGGTCGAGGCCCACGAGCGGCTCGGGATTGCTGATGGCCACGGGGTAGACGACGCCCGGCACGCCGGCATCCCCGCCGCCGGTGGCCAGCCCCGACGCCACGATGCCGTCGTAGAGCACGACGGCATGGTCGCCCACGGCGGTGTCGGCGAGGGCCACCTGCACGGCGTGGGAGACGTCGTCGGGCGAGACGGTGAAGGTGGTGGATCCGGCCAGGCTGTCGGCGCCCACCAGGCCGCGGAAGTGGGTGGTCTCGGTGACGCGGCCGAGGCGCAGCACCGCGGTGGGCTGGTCGTGCACCACGGTCGAGGCCACCGGCTCGCGGTCGGGATCGTCGAGCACGGGGTGCACGTCGAAGCGGCTGGCGTCGCTGGTGCCCAGGCGGTAGATCTCCACGCGGACCGGCGCGCCCGCCTTGTCCGGCGCGCC
>CAZWYF010000190.1:0-2304 GCA_964637835.1 uncultured Fibrobacteraceae bacterium | reverse complement strand
CGTCGCGTCCTTCGCGCTGAAGGAGACGCGGACGTCCAGGGCGCCT
Organism: uncultured Fibrobacteraceae bacterium; assembly: GCA_964637835.1. Taxonomy (GTDB): domain Bacteria; phylum Krumholzibacteriota; class Krumholzibacteriia; order LZORAL124-64-63; family LZORAL124-64-63; genus Glo-17. Next base: position 2,258 of record CAZWYF010000190.1, on the reverse strand, counting down.
CAGCGCAGCGGGGCCGTCCAGCGATGGAGCCGGCGCGCCCAGCGCCGCCAGCGCGTCGTCTGTCCCCAGGCGCGGAAACGCTGGTCGGCCGCGCGCTGATTGAGCATCGACCAGCTCGGATAGACGTGGATCGCGTTGCTGAGCTGGTCCAGGCGCAGGCCGTGGCGACGGGCCAGGATCCACTCCTGGATCATCTCCCCGGCGTGGGGCGCCAGCAGGTGCGCCGCCACCACCTTCCCGCGGCGGCCGGCGACGATGATCTTGGCCAGGCCCCGCGTCCGGTGCTCGGCCTGGGCGCGGTCGGCCTCGCCCAGTTCCAGGCGGATCACCTCGATACGCCGGTGGCGCCGGCGGGCGGTCTCCTCGTCCGGGCCGACGCGGGCCAGTTCGGGCGCCGTGAACGTGGCCCAGACCTGCTCGTCGCGGTCGAAGGACACCGGCACCCCGTACGCGATGTGCGGGGCCACGGCCCGGGCCTGGGCCTCGGCCATGTGCGAGAACGGTGTCAGGCCGGTGACGTCTCCCAGCGCCCAGACGTGCCTGGCGGTGGTGCGCAGGTGCCGGTCGACCGTCACGCCGTGCTCGCCCACCTCCACGCCGATCCGCTCGAGTTCCAGACCCTCGACGTTGGGACGGCGTCCGACGGCCAGCAGCACGGCGTCGCCGTGGATCTCGGCGGGACCGCCTTCGCGGCGGGTCTGCACGACGATCCCGCCGTCCGGCGCCCGCGCGACGGCCGTGGCGTCGGTGCCGGTGGACACCGTCAGGCCCTCCTCGCGCAGTTGCTCCAGCAGCAGGCCGGTGAGGTCGGCGTCGTCGCGAGGCAACAGGCGCGGCGCGCGTCCCACCAGGGTGACCTCGCTGCCGAGCCGGGCGAACGCCTGGGCCAGCTCGCAACCCACGGGCCCGGTGCCGACCACCGCCAGCCGCCGTGGCAGCTCGCGCAGCCCGAAGATGCTGCGGCTGGTGAGGTGGGGGACGTCGGCCAGCCCCGGCAGGTCCGGCACGGCCGGGCGCGCGCCCGTGCACAGGACGAAGCGCCTGGCGTGCAGGCGGCGGCCGTCCACGTCGAGGGTCTCCGGATCGACGAAGCGCGGGGGCCCGAAGACGACCTCGGCGACCCCCTCCCGCCGGAGCATCTCCGGACCCGAGGACACGGCCGAGATGGCCTGCTCCACCGAGGCCATGACCGCGCCCAGGTCGACGTCCTGCGGCGGCGCCTCCGGAAGACCGTGCCGCGGGGCGCGGCGCCGGGCGTGCCACGCCTCGGCCGCCGCGATCAGCGCCTTGCTGGGTACGCAACCGGTGTAGAGGCACTCGCCGCCGAGCCGCTCCTTCTCCACCAGGACGACCCTGGCGCCCAGCGCCGCCAGCAGTCCCGAGGCCACCAGGCCGGCCGAGCCGCCGCCGATCACCGCGATGTCGAATCGGTCGTTCATGGTTCCTCCAGGCGCAGGGCGCGCGGGCGGTGCGGGGGGTAGAGACGGGCCAGGGTGGCGGGCGAGACGCCGGCGGCGTGGAGCAGGTGCAGCAGGGTCCACAGGCCGAGGATGCGGAGCGCGCCGAGGTCGTCCACGCGACGGGCCGAGGTCTCCACCTCGGTCGGCAGGCGCAGCAATGGGCCGCGCCGCCGCAGCCTGCGCGCGAGGTCGACGTCCTCGAACAGGGGCTGATCGGCGAAGCCCCCGCTCGCCCGGTAGTCGCCACGGCGTACGAACAGGGCGGCGTCGCCGTAGAGGGCGCCCACCCGCTGCAGGAACCGGGCGCCGCGCGTGAACGTGCGGGCGGTGCGGCCGGCGCCGCGGAAGCGGACCCGGAAGGCGCCCCCCGGAGCGCCGGGAACGGCGGCCAGGGCGTCCAGGAGGTCCCGGCCCGCACCGGACGGCACCACGGTGTCGGCGTGGACGAACCACAGGACCTCGGCGCTGGCGGCGACCGCGGCGGCCCCGGCTCGCAGCTGGCCGCCGCGGCCGCGGGGCGCGTTGACGACGCGGCAGCCGGCCGCCTCGGCCAGGGCGACGGTGGCGTCCTCGCTCCCGCCGTCGACCACGACCACCTCGCCCACCTCGCGAACTCGCCGCAGTGCGGCCAGGGTGGCCGGCAGGGCGGCCGCCTCGTTCAGGGTCGGCACGATGGCCGCGATGGACCCGCCGGACCCGCTGGACCGCGGTGCCGCCACCATCACCGCGAGACGATGACGGTATGCAGGCGGGTCAGCTCGTCGATGCTGTACTTCAGGCCTTCCCGTCCCATCCCGG
>CAZWYF010000189.1:0-2313 GCA_964637835.1 uncultured Fibrobacteraceae bacterium | reverse complement strand
GGACACCATCTCCGACACCGTCGCCGACCACGACTGGGTGGCCCTCGACAGCCACCTGCCGCGCGGCGGGCTCTTCTTCCTCTCCATCCTCCTCGGCGATGCCGACGGCGCCAGCGTCCGCGCCAGCTATCGCCAGGCCGCCACCGCGCGCCACCGCGCCGACTCGCTCTCGGTCGCCCAGTTCGCGCGCCTGCCGGCCGCCGAGCAGCAGAAGCGCCGCCGCGCCGCCGCCGGCTACACCGACCGCGCGTTCCACGCCGTGGCCCACCCCGGCTACCGGCTGGCCGACGGCACGCTCGCCCCCGCCACCGAGTTCGCCCCCCTGCTGGACCGCACCCTGCTCGGCGCCGTCCGTGCGCTCCATCGCGCCGTGGCCCTGGACCCCGGCTGCGCCCCGGCCTGGTACCACCTGGCCGTCTTCTCCGAGGTGGCCGGCGACCTGGCCAACGCCCGCCGCGCCCGTGCCCAGTACCTGGTCCTCAGCGCCGGCGACGGCCCCACCGCCGCCCGCGCGCGGCTCATCCTCGACCACGCCTGGGACCTGCGCGACACCGGCCGCCGCGAGCAGTGCCTGGCCTGGCTGGCCCATCATCACGACGAGCTGCGCGCCGCCCCGCGCGCCGCCACCGAGTCTCATCGCCCACCCGTGGGACGACCCCACGCCGGTCCCACCTCCCGCCAGGGCCTGGCCCCCCGGATCGAGGTGGACCTGCTGCTCGGCCTGATCGCCGCCGAGGCCGGCGACCGCATCACCGCGCGCCGGCAGATCGCCCGCCTGCCCCGCCTGGAGCTGCGCCGCGGCGGCCACGACCTCGAGTCCCAGCAGCTGCGCCACTGGATCCACCTGTGGCTCGCCCACCGCGACGGCGACCGCGCCACCCTGGCCGACCGCGCCGTCCGCCTGAAGGGCGGCCTGCCCTCGCACCTGGCCTGGCGCTACTGGCAGGACCTGGGCCTGATGTGCGAGGCCATGGGCCTCGAGGACGTGGCGGCGCGGTGCTGGAAGGCCGCCTGGGTCCACCGCCCCTACCTGGCGTTCTTCCCCATGTCCCAGCGCTGGCACGACACCGGCCCCGACGGCCCCGTGGGCGCGGACGCCCGCTTCGCGCTGTCGTACCGCACCTTCTTCACCGTGGGCAGCGTCTGGGCCCACGCGGTGTGGCTGGCCTACAACGCCCAGCAGCTCGACCCCGCCACGCACCCCGACGTCTGGGCCGAGGCCCACCAGCGCCTCGACGTCTGCCAGCGCCGCGGCCTGCAACCGGACCGCGCCCGCATCCTGCAGGCCCGCCTGCACCTGGTGGCCGACGACCCCTACACCGCCTGGGACCTCCTGACCACCATCCCCGAGGACCGCTTCACCGACACCCCGACCCGGGCCGACCTCTTCTTCCTGCGCGGCGTCGCCGCCCTGCACACCGGCCGCAACCGCCGCGCCGGGGACGACCTCGCCCGCTGCGCCCGGCTCCGCCCCCGCGACGCCCGCATCTGGGGCGCCCTGGGCGTGGCCCGCGCCCAGCAGGACGACCTCGACGGCGCCGTGGCGGCCTTCGGCAAGGTGATCGACCTCGAACCCTGGCGCGGCACCGGCCATTACAACCGCGGCCTCCTGCACCTGGAGCAGGGCGAGTTCGCCGCCGCCGAGCACGACCTCCGCCGCGCCGCCGACCTCCTGGGCAACCCGGCGCACCTGGCCACCTTGCTGCAGGCCGCGGCCACGGAGCAACGGATCCGCGTCGCGCCGGCGACCATGTCGCAGACGCGGCTGACGAAGCTGGCGGGGGTGGGGGATGGAGCGGCCAGCGCAGATGGACGCGGCGGCCCCCACGGCCCGCACGCCGCCCTCGACCGCCTGCTGGACGACCACGCCGCCATCGACCCCGTCCTCGACCTGGCCACCCTGCCCCCCGCCGAGCGCGAGCTATGGCGAGAGGTGGTGGCCCGCCGCCACGAACTGGACCCCACCCCGCAGTCCCGCCTGGCCCTGGCCCGCGCCCACGCCGCCGCCGGCGACCGCGACCGGCTCGAGGAACTCCTGGGCCCCCTCTGGCCCGACCGCCTGACGCCCCCCGAGCGCGCCCTCCTGCTGAACACCGACCGCGAGGCCGGCCAGCTCGACCGCGCCCTCGCCCTGGCCTCGGGCGAGGTCCCCGTGAGCGCGGACGACGCCGCCGCCGTGGTCCCCGCCGTGGTCGCCCTCATGGACCACGGCCGCCTCGACGAGGCCCGCGCCCTCCTGGCCCGCGGCCGCGACGCCGCCCCCACCGAACGCGCCCTGGACGAGCTGGCCTCCCGGCTGGGGGTGCGGTGAGG
>CAZWYF010000188.1:0-2317 GCA_964637835.1 uncultured Fibrobacteraceae bacterium | reverse complement strand
GGGCCGCGGACCTGCAGGCGCGCCAGGTACTGGCCGCTGCTCACCGGGCGGCCCTCGCCGTCGCGGCCGTCCCAGGTCACGGCGTGCTCGCCCACGGGGACCTCGCTGCGCAGCAGCGAGCGGACGCGGCGGCCGCGGAGGTCGTGGATCTCGAGCCGGGCGAACGACCGCACCGGGACCGCGAAGCGGAACTCGGCGCTGGGGCCGGCCAGCGGGTTGGGGGCGGCGCCGGCGAAGCGGACGCGCGTGACGGCCAGCGGCTGGTCCGGCTCCACGGGGGTGGCGATGGGCTCGGGGCAATCGGCGCAGCCGGAGCGCCGGGCGTCGTGGCCGAACATGGCCCAGGTCGAGGCGGCGCTGGCGGGCTCGGAGCCGACGTCGATGATCACGAGGTCGTCATCCACGGCGACGATCTCGTTGCGGCCGTCCTGGTCGATGTCGCCCATGGCGGGGGTGAGCTGGAACTGGTTGGGCGAGCGGACGGGCTGGGGCCAGCCGGGGATGGTGGCGCCGAAGTTGTCGAAGGCGAAGACGTCGCCGCCGCGGGAGACGCAGACCACGTCGCCGCTGAAGCCCTCGACGCGGCCCATGATGGGCGAGGCGATGGCGAACCAGCCGTCGCCCGGCGTGACGGGGAAGCCGCCCTGCTCGTCGCCGTCGGCGTAGAGCACGTGGGTGGTCCACTGGAAGGCGCTGACCGCGATCTCGGGCACGCCGGTGCCCAGGATGTTGGCCACCGCCGCCGACGTGAGCGGCGAGCCCGACGGCGTGGTGAACGGGAAGCCGGGCCAGGTGGCGCCGGTGGCGCCGTCCAGGACGAAGAGCTGGCCGCCCTCGGTGGGCGCGATCACCTCGACGCGGCCGTCGAGGTCCAGGTCCGCCAGCGAGACCATGGACGACACGTCCGCCGGCAGCAGGACATTGAGCTGCGCCTGGTCGCTGTACAGCTCGTAGGCCAGGACGCGGTCGCCGGCGCCGAAGACGGCCTCGCTCACCCCGTCGCCGTCGATGTCGCCGATGGCCGCCGGCGAGGTCACCGACCGGCCGAAGAGGATCCAGCCGAAGGTGTCCAGCGGCTCGGTGCCGGCGTAGTTGATGAACTCGATGCGGTCGTCGGTGCCGGCCACGACGGTGCGCAGGTAGGGGCCCCCGAGCGAGCCCACCGAGACGTAGGTGGGCCCGGTGGCGGGCATCTGGTAGGGCCAGCCGGGCTGCAGGGCGCCGGTGCGGGAGAAGGCGTGGACCTTGCCGTCGTCCGCGCCGGCGATCACGCTCAGCGCGGTGAAGTTCAGCGACGCCACGGCGATGGGCGTGGCCGAGAGCTGCGGCACGGTCACCGGCCAGCCGGCCACCGGGGTGCCGTCGTGGTGGAAGGCCTGGATGCGGTCGGCGGTGTCGCCGAAGAGGATCTCCTGGTCGCCGTCGCCGTCGAGGTCGGCCAGCACCGGCGGCGAGGCGGCCGGCGCGTCCAGGGCCAGCGGCGTGCCGTGGTCCAGGTTGGGGATGCCCGGCTCGGCGCGCCACTCGGCGTCGAAGAAGATCTCGTAGCTGCCGTAGCTGCCGTCGGCCGCCAGGACGGCCACCTGCTCGCCCCGCGAGGGATCGAGGGCCAGGCCGGCGCTGTTCACCGAGGAGGTGGCCAGGTCGCTGAACGTCTGCGGCGGGGACCAGCTCGCCGGCGCGCTGGTGGGCGCGCGGGTGATGGCCGTGCGCTGGACGCCGTCCCAGAAGGAGACCTGGCCGACGAACTCGCCGGTGGGCCGCTGGTAGACGAAGCGCGTCCCGTCATCGGGCAGGTCGTGGTAGCTGGCGGCGGGCCAGCTGGCGCCGGCGTCGGCGGAGTAGCGGATCTGCGCCCCCTCGCTGCTGAACCACGCGAAGTAGGGCAGCAGCACGGCGGGGTCGTCCAGGGAGGCGACGATCCCGGCGGCGTTGTCGTCCGACCCGTCGCTGGTCGAGGTGATGGCCACCGGCCCGGCCTGCCAGTCGGTCGGGGAGCCGGCGTAATTGGCGGCCCGGCGGTAGCGCAGGGCGTCGTCGAAGGTGTCCTGGACACGCTCGGTGTAGGTCCAGGCCACGTGGACGAAGCCGCCCGCGCCGTAGCTGACGCGGGGAGCCCAGTACATGAGGTTGCCGCTGGTGGTCAGCTCGGCGATGCGGTAGGGCGGCGCCCAAGACGCGCCCTGATCGGTGGAGCGGGTGAACCAGATGTCGTCCCCGTTGCCATCGAGGCCGCCGCAGACCAGGTAGATGTAGTAGGGGTCGAAGCTGCGGTGATCGATGTCGAGCTGGGGGTAGAGGAAGCTGGCGCCGCTGG
>CAZWYF010000187.1:0-2324 GCA_964637835.1 uncultured Fibrobacteraceae bacterium | reverse complement strand
CGGTGGCGATGGCCAGTCCCGCGTCGGGGAAGGCAGACAGCGGGCGCGGGTGGTGGTATGGTGTCTCGCGACTCGCCGGGGACCCCATCCCCTGGAACCCCATCCCCTGGAACCCCTCTCGTCGGAGGTCGCCTCGCCATGCGTTCGCTCGTCACCCTGGTCGCCGCCTCGCTCCTGATCGTGGCCGCTGCCGCACCGGCCGCCGCGCAGCAGTACCTCGTCCGCACCAGCTCCGTCTATGCCGAGGCCATGGGCTCCGGGGGCATGGCGTCGGTGAACTTCGAGCGGCTGGTGAGCGACCACGTCGGGGTGCGCATCGGCGTGGGGGGCACGTTCGGCTGGTATGCCAGTTCCGTGGTGGTCCCGGCCACGGTGAGCTACCTGGTGGGGGAGCGGAACAGCTTCCTGGAGGTGGGAGCCGGCATGGCCATGTTCTTCCTGCCGGACGACTTCAACGCGCAGGACGACGATCCGCTGTACGACATGGAGGATGGTCAGATCACCGCCGCCGGCATCCTGGGCTACCGCTACATGGGCGACTGGGGGCTGTTCATGCGCCTGGCGTTCACGCCGCTGGTGACCGAGGAGGGATTCGAGCCCACCGGCGGGGCGGCGTTCGGGTACAGCTGGTAGCGCCGCCGCGGGGTCTGGCGGACGAGATGCCCGGTGCTGGTACCTGGGCGCCGGAGCGTGGCGCCGTCCAGCGGTGGCTGGCACCCGCGATAATGACCTGTTGAGCTGAATAATTGATATATGGTATGATCCTCCCGTCACGAGGCCCTCGCGCCGGAACCGGGAGGAGCAGCCATGCGCACCATCGGATCCTTCGGCATCTTCCTCGGATTCTTCCTGGTCTTCGCCCTGCTGGTGGGGTTGCTGGTGGCCGGAGCCCTGGCCCTGCGGTCGAGCCTGGCCCTGCTGATGCTGCTGCCCGCCCTGCCCGGCCTCTACGTGCTCTACGTCAGGACGTACCGCGTGGTCGTGCGTCCGCGGACGTCGCGGTCGCTCTCCGCGCCCCGCTGATGCGGCTTCGGGCCCGCAGCCGACCGTCGCACCCCTCGGCGCCGCTCAGCGGGCCGGGACGATGACGGCCCGCGCGAGGGCCTCGGCGTCCGGTCCCCCGGCCGCCGGGCGGAAGTTCCGGTGCACCAGCAGATCCTTGCCGCCGGTCAGCTCGAAGAGGGTGAAGTCGAAGGTGTAGGTCTGACCGGTGGCCATCACGATGCCGTCGCCCCACGTGGGATACTGCTGGTCGCCATCGGCGTCGATGGCGTTCCAGCCGTCGCCCACGCTGAAGTCGCCGTCCTGGTCGCTGTCGTCCCAGATCTCCACCCAGTAGGTGCCCTCGGTGTCGATCTGGCCCTGGAACTGGCCCGTGCCCTCATCCACGTCCACGGCGAAGGCCAGCGAGAGCTGACCGCCCTGCTCGGCGTAGAGGAGCACCCGGCAGTCGGTCAGGGCGCGGGCGTCGTTCCAGGCCGCCTCGCCCTGAACCGTGAATCCCTCGCCGCCGCCCTCGGGCACCAGCTGGGCGTCGATGGTGGTGGTCTGGCCGGAGTGCACCGCGACGGTCTGGGTCCACGGCTGGTAGCCGGCGAGCGTCAGGCGCACCTGGTAGCTGCCCTCGGGCGCCTGGAAGGTGGCCGGCGTCACCTCGCCGGTATCCTCGCCCCCCACGGCGATGGCCGCGCCCGGGGGCGTGGAGTCGACCGCGAGCGAGCCGGACAGCAGGTCCTGGATGCCCTGGATGAACGACTGCACGAAGCTGTCCCAGTTGCTGTCGGCGAAATCCGTCTGGGCGTAGCTCGGTCGCCACTGCTGGGCCAGGTATGGCATGTAGATGTTCATGCCGCCGCGGGTGATGCCGATGGCGTTGGTGGTGGTGAAGACCACCATCTCGTTGATGGCGTCGAGGACCTCGTGCGCCACCGTCTCCACGTACGACCCCTGCTCGGACAGGTTCGGCTCGTTGAGGATGTTGGTGACCAGCTCGCGGAGGTCCACGCAGGCGGGGTCGTCGTAGTTGGTGACATGGGTGTTCTGCCAGGCGTCGAGGACCTCCGCCCAGAGGGGATCCTGGGCGTCGGTGGGCAGGGCGTCGCCGAGGTCGCCGATGCGCGAGGTGAGCGAGGTGGCGCGCGCCAGGTCCAGCACCGACATGTGGCAGGTCTTGCCCTGGGCGTTGGCGCGGGCCTTCACGTCCTGGGCGATGCGGATGCCCAGGTCGGCCGGCGAGATGTCCGGGTGCTCCTCGAGGTGGCCGAGCCAGGCGTCGGAGTTGAGGATGCTCTCCATGGGCATGGAGAACTGGCAGGCGACCATGT
>CAZWYF010000186.1:0-2348 GCA_964637835.1 uncultured Fibrobacteraceae bacterium | reverse complement strand
GGAACCCGCGGCAGCGATCTCGCCCTCTGGCAGGCTCACCACGTCCAGGCGCTCCTGCGCGAGCGCGCCGGCCTGGAGGCCGAGCTGGTGATCCTCGAGTCCCGGGGCGACAAGGACCAGGTCAAGAGCCTCGCCGAGATGGGCGGGGTGGGCGCCTTCACCACCGAGCTGGAGAACGCGCTCCTGGAGGGGCGCTGCGACCTGGCCGTGCACTCGCACAAGGACCTGCCCACCGACACGCCCGAGGAGCTGGTGGTGGCGGCGGTCCCCGGCCGGGGGCCCATCCGTGACGTGCTGATCGTCCGCCCCGACGCCCATGATCCCAACGCGCCCGGCCTGCCCCTGCGGCGCGGCGCGCGGGTGGGAACCGGATCGGCCCGGCGCAGTTGCCAGATCCACGCCCTGCGGCCGGACCTGCAGATCCTCGACCTGCGCGGCAACGTGCCCACGCGGCTGGCCAAGCTGGCCCGCGAGCACCCGGGCGACTGGCAGTACGACGCGATCATCCTGGCCGAGGCGGGCCTGCACCGCCTGGAGATCGACCTCGCCCCCATGATCGCGGTGATGCTCGACCCCACGGAGTTCCTGCCCGCCCCCGCCCAGGGCGCCCTGGCGCTGCAGGTGCGGGCGGTGGACCTGGCCGATCCCGCGGCGGCCATGCCCCGGGCCCTGGCCGCGCTGCACGACCACGAGGTGGCCGCCTGCGTGGCCGCCGAGCGCGGCGTGCTGGCCGCCCTGCCCGGCGGCTGCAACCTGCCCCTGGGCTGCCTGGCCGAGCTGACCACCCGCGGCATCCACCTGCGGGCGGTGCTGGAGGTCAGCGGCCACGGCCTCCTGCGGGCGGAGGCCCTGGCGCCCAACCCCCAGGCGGCCGCGGGGGCGGTGCTCGCGAAGCTCAACGCCCAGCAGTCCTGAGCCACGAGAATCCTGAACCGACCACTTTCCGACCCGAGGAGAGCCCATGAGCCACGACCACCACCACCCCGAAGACGACGCCATGGAGATCCCCGGCCCCGGCCTGCGCCGCCCGCGCCGCCTGCGCGCCACCGGCCCCATGCGCGACGTGGTGGCCGAGACCCGCCTGCACCCGGACATGTTCTGCCAGCCGCACTTCGTGCTGCCGGGCAAGAACGAGCGGCAGGAGATCGGCTCCATGCCCGGGATCGGGCGCGAGACCCCCGATCTGCTGCTGAAGACCGTGGAGGCGGACCTGAAGCTGGGCATCCGGCACGTGATCCTCTTCGGCGTGCCCACCGATGATCAGAAGACCCCCGAGGGCGAGGGCGCCATGGATCCCGAGGGCCCGGTGCCCGCGGCCATCCGCCTGCTCAAGGAGCAGTTCGGCCAGGACCTGCTGGTGGGCGCCGACATCTGCCTCTGCGCCTACACCGACCACGGCCACTGCGGCCTGATCGACGGCCACACCGTGCTCAACGACGAGTCCCTGCCCATGCTCGCGGGCATGGCCACCGCCTGCGCCATGGCCGGCGCGGACATCGTGGCGCCCTCGGACATGATGGACGGCCGGGTGGGCGCCCTGCGGGTGGCCCTGGACATGCAGGACATGACCGACGTGGCGATCATGGCCTACAGCGCCAAGTACGCCTCGGCCTACTACGGGCCCTTCCGCGAGGCGGCCGGCTCGGCGCCCAGCTTCGGCGACCGCCGCAGCTACCAGATGGACCCGCGCAACGCCGAGGAGGCGGTGCGCGAGGTGGAGCTGGACCTGGAGGAGGGGGCGGACATCGTCATGGTCAAGCCCGCCCTGGCGTACCTGGACATCATCCACCGCGTGCGGCAGACCGTGGACGTGCCGGTGGCCTGCTACAACGTCTCGGGCGAGTACTCCATGGTCAAGGCCGCCGCGAAGGCCGGCCTGGTGGACGAGCAGAAGCTGGTCCTGGAGAACCTGCATGCGATGGCCCGGGCCGGCTCCGACATCCTGATCACCTACCACGGGCGCGACGTCCTGAAGGAGAAGTGGCTGTGAGCAAGATCTCCCGCGAGAATTCCGCCAAGCTGTACGAGCGAGCCTGCCAGCTCATGCCCGCCGGGGTGAACTCGCCGGTGCGGGCCTTCGGGGCCGTCCCCGGATCGCCGCTGTTCATCAAGCGGGGCGAGGGCGCCTACATCTGGGACGAGGACGGCAACAAGTTCCTGGACTGCTGCGGCTCCTGGGGACCGCTGATCCTCGGGCACGGGCATCCCGCGGTGCTGGAGGCGGTGGAGAAGGCCATCCGCGACGGGATGACGTTCGGGGCGCCGTGCAAGGCGGAGATCGAGCTGGCCGAGCTGGTGGTGGAGTCCTATCCGGGGATCGAGCAGGTGCGGTTCGTGAGCAGCGGGAC
>CAZWYF010000185.1:0-2366 GCA_964637835.1 uncultured Fibrobacteraceae bacterium | reverse complement strand
CCTGGGACGGCCGCGACCTGGCCGGCCATCCCGTCGCCGCCGGCGTCTACCTGGTCCGCGTGCGCGCCGGCGCAGAGACCGCGAGCCGCAAGATCACGCTGGTGGATTGAGCGGCCGGTCCGGCGCCACGCGCGATGACCCGCGCGACGCCCCGCGCGACGCCCGGCCCGATGCCCCTTGACCCGGGCGCGCCCATCCCGTCTGATCGCGGGGCGGGCGCCCTCATGCGTGGTCGACCGCGAGCGCGCGCGGCGAGCCGCGGGCGCGCCCTCTCTTCCGTGCCGGAGGCCCCCATGCTCACCGCCGCCGTGATCCAGGACGCCCCCGCGGCCTTCGATCTGCCCGCCACCCTCGAGCGCGCCGAGTCGCTCCTGCGCCAGGCCCACGCCCGCGGCGCCCGCCTGGTGGTCTTCCCCGAGGCCTTCCTCGGCGGCTACCCCAAGGGCGCCGACTTCGGCGTCACCGTGGGCTCGCGCAGCGAGGAGGGCCGCGCCTGGTTCCAGCGCTACCACGACGCCGCCCTGCGCATCCCCGGCCCCGAGCTGGACCAGCTCCTGGGCGTGGTCCGCGAGCTGAAGCTCACCGCGGTCCTCGGCGCGGTGGAGCGCGACCCCGGCGGCACCCTCTACTGCGCCGCCCTGACCCTGGACCCCTCCGGCCTCTGCAACCACCACCGCAAGGTGATGCCCACGGCCATGGAGCGCGTGATCTGGGGCTTCGGCGACGACCGCGGCCTGCGCGCCGTGGAGACCCGCGCCGGCCGCGTGGCCACCGCCATCTGCTGGGAGAGCTACCTGCCCCAGCTCCGCCTGCGCCTCTACCGCGACCACGTCGCGTTCTACTGCGCCCCCACCGTGGACGACCGCGACACCTGGCAGCACACCATGCGCCACGTGGCGATGGAGGGCCGCTGCTTCGTGCTGTCGGCCTGCCAGCACGCCCGCCGCCGCGACTACCCCGAGGACTTCCGCTGCCAGCAGGGCGACCAGCCCGACGCGGTGATGATCCGCGGCGGCAGCTGCATCGTGGACCCCTTCGGCCGCGTCCTCGCCGGCCCGGTGTACGACGAGTCCACCATCCTGGTGGCCGACCTCGACCCGCGCCTGATCACCCGCGGCAAGTTCGACCTCGACGTCACCGGCCACTACGCCCGGCCCGACCTCTTCGACTAGCCCCCGACGGGCCCCGCCCTTGCTCCCCCGCGGCCACACCTCCTCCCGGTGGGAGCCGCCACGCCATGTCCGCCCTGCTCGACCAGGTCCGCGAGCGCGTCCGCCTGAAGCACTACAGCCCGAGCACCGAGAAGGCCTACGTCACCTGGATCCGCCGCTTCATCCTCTTCCACGGCAAGCGACACCCCTCGGTACTGGGCGCCCGCGAGGTGACCGCCTACCTCACCCACCTCGCCACCGAGAAGCGCGTCAGCGCCTCCACCCAGAACCAGGCCCTCAGCGCCCTGCTCTTCCTCTACCGCGAGGTCCTGGGCACGGACCTCCCCTGGCTGGACGACCTCATCCGCGCCAAGCGACCCGCCCGCCTGCCCACCGTGTTGACCGTGGACGAAGTGCAGGCCGTGCTCGATCGCAGCGCCGGCGTGACCGGCCTGGTGATCCGGCTGCTCTACGGCTCGGGCCTGCGCCTGATGGAGGGCCTGCGCCTGCGCAACAAGGACCTGGACCTCGCCCGCTGCGAGGTGACCGTCCGCAGCGGCAAGGGCCAGCGCGACCGCATCACCATGCTGCCACGCCAGCTGGTGGGACCGCTGGAGAAGCACCACGAGCGCATGCGCCAGCAGCACGTGGCCGACTGCAAGGAGGACGCCGGCTGGGTGGAGCTGCCCCGCTCGCTGGCCGACAAGTACCCCGGCGCCGGCCGCGAGTGGCGCTGGCAGTGGGTCTTCCCCGCCACCCGGATCTACCACCACGAGGAGACCGGCGAACGCCGCCGCCACCACCTGCACCAGTCCGCCGTCCAGCGGCAGGTCACCGACGCCGCCCGCCGCGCCGGCGTGGTCAAACGCGTGACCTGCCACACCCTGCGCCACTCCTTCGCCACCCACCTGCTCGAGGCCGGCTACGACATCCGCACCATCCAGGAACTCCTCGGCCACCGCGACATCTCGACCACCATGATCTACACCCACGTCCTGAACAAGGGCGGCCGCGGCGTCCGCAGCCCCCTGGACGCGTTGTAGCGCGTTCTTCTTGATCTCGCGCTGTCTATTGCCGTAGACTGCTCAGCAGGAGGAGGTTCCAGGTGTTGACGTGTGGGAGAGTTCCGGGGGCCTGAGATGGGCGACCGCCCATCCCATCATCGTCGCCCCCCACAACCCATCCCACCACCAGGACCAACAGAATTAATTGTTA
>CAZWYF010000184.1:0-2428 GCA_964637835.1 uncultured Fibrobacteraceae bacterium | reverse complement strand
TAGGGCACCGCCTGGCCCGGGACCGGCAGGGACCGGCCCGGCGCCCCGTCCCCGATCTGTCCCCCGGAACGACCCCGGCGCCCCTGGACGCCGGGGTCGTCTGCCTTCTCGCCAGAAACGCTCGCCCGTGATAAACCTCCCGGGATCGGGGAGCGTCCAAGAGACGACCCGAACCGAGGCCGCAAGAGGAGCGCCGATGCACGCCGCACCGCAACCGCAGTTCAGGAGCCTGCCTCACCGGGACGATCCGGTGGCCGCCGCCCGCGAGGGCGACCGGGCAGCCTTCGAGCAGCTCTACCGCGAGCACGTGGGCCGCGTCTACGCCCTGTGCCTGCGCATGAGCGCGGATGCGGACCTGGCCCAGCAGCTGACCCAGGATGCCTTCGTGCAGGCCTGGCGCAAGCTGCCGGGGTTCCGGGGCGACAGCGCCTTCGGCACCTGGCTCCACCGGCTGACGGTCAACGTGGTCCTGGACTGGCGGCGGGCGGAGGCCCGGCGCCGGGGCAGGGAGACGGCGGTCGATCCGCTGGAACAGCTGGACGTGGTGGCCGGATCGCGGCCGCTGGCCCCCGCACGGGTGGGCGAGCGGCTGGATCTCGAGCAGGCCATGGCCACGCTGCCCGACGGGGCGCGCACCGTCTTCGTGCTCCACGAGGTGGAAGGCCACCCGGTCAAGGAGGTCGCCGACCTCCTGCAGGTGGCCGAGGGTACGGTGAAGGCCCAGCTCTTCCGGGCCCGCCGACTGCTGAGGGAGGTCCTGCGATGACCCCGCGCGATCCGCTGCACGACCAGGCACGCGATCTGCCCCGAGAGATCGAGCCGCCCCGCGACCTGTGGCCCGACATCGCCGCCCGCCTCGATGCGGTCGAGCGGGAGCCGGCTGCCGGTGCGGGCGAGGCCCCGGACACCGGGGCCGACGACGCGTCGCCGGAACTGCGGACCTGGCGCGAGCGCCTGGGCCTGCCTCCGGCCGCCGCGGCGGCGGTGCTGGTGGCAGCCACCGTGACGGTGGCGCTGCTGGCCGGTCCCGACCGCATCGGTGCGCCGTCGCCGCAGCTGCCTGGCGGCGGCGGACCGTCGCTGCGGGCCGACGCCGGCACCCTCTCCACCCTCGAGGACGGCTACGCCGACGTGCGGGCCGACCTGGTCACCGTCCTGGACACCCGTTGCGACCAGTGGCCGGGAGGCGCCTGCGAGGGCCTCCGGACGGGTCTCAGTGAACTGGATCAGTCGGCGCAGGAACTCCGCGCCGCCCTGCGGCAGGCGCCGCCGGGCAGCGAGGCCGCGCGTCAGCTGACCGTTCGTTACCAGCGCACCCTGGAGCAGGCGCGCGGCCTGGCCGGCCACGCCGCCCGGCTCTGACAGCACCGGAGGTCCCCCCATGAACCGGCATCATCGCATCCTCGGTCTGCTCGCCCTCGCCGCGGCCCTCGTCTGGGCCCTCCCGGCGCTGGCGCAGCAGCCCATCGACGAGACCCGCGAGGTGGACAGGGATGCCACCATCATCATCGAGGTGCTCGCCGGCAGCGTGACCGTCGAGACCTGGAACAAGAACGAGGTCCGGATCACCGGCACCCTCGACCCGAAGGCCGACGAGCTGCGCATCGACGGTGGCGGCGGCCGCCTGGAGATCGCGGTGGAGTATCCCGACCGCATCCGAGACATCGACCAGGGCTCCGATCTGCGGATCCGCGTGCCCGAGCAGGCGGACGTGGAGATCAGCACCGTGTCGGCCGACGTGACGGTGGACGGCGTGCGCGGCGACGTGGACGTCGAGACGGTCAGCGGCGAGGTCGGCGTCCGCGGCGAGCCGGCCGAGCTCGAGGTCGAGAGCGTCAGCGGCGTGCTGGACATCGACGTCGAGACCGACACCGCCTCGCTGGCCTGCGTCTCCGGCGACCTGAAGGTGCGCGGCGTCCGGCGCGACCTGGAGTGCGCCGTGGTCAGCGGCACCATCGAGGTGGACGCCGGCAAGGACATGACGTCCCTGGAGTGCGAGACCGTCTCCGGCGACATCACCGTCCGCGGCGAGCTGCCCCGCAAGGCGGACTGGAGCCTGAGCGCGCACAGCGGCGACATCACCGTCCTGCTGGGCGGCGACGTGGACGCGGAGTTCGAGATCGCGACCTTCTCCGGCGAGATCAACGACGTCTTCGGGCACCAGGCCCGCCGCACCAGCAAGTATGCCCCGGGCAACGAGCTCGAGGCCACCGTGGGCGACGGCAGCGCCAGCGTGGAGATCGAGGCCTTCAGCGGCGAGGTCACCGTGCGCAAGCAGTAGCCGGGGCCGGCGGGGCCGGCGGGGCTCCGCACGGTCCCGGCGGACCGCGTACCCATGGAAAAGGACTCACGGCTGCTGCCGTGAGTCCTTTTCACGTCGCTGGTACGCCGCCAGGGACTCGAACCCCGAACCCGCTGATTAAGAGTC
>CAZWYF010000183.1:0-2447 GCA_964637835.1 uncultured Fibrobacteraceae bacterium | reverse complement strand
CGCCCCGCCGCGGGGCCCACGCGGACACCCGACGCGGACACCCGACGCGGACACCCGGGCGCGGTGGCAGCCGGGTCAGCGCTGGCCTCAGGAGGTCTCCTCGGCGGGCGACGACGCCTGCAGCACCGGGACGACGCGCCCGGCGGTGGCCTCGCGGACGGCCGCCGCGAAGTCGTCGCCGGCCGCACGGGGCAGCCAGACCGTCCAGATGACGTCGGCAGCGTAATCCTCCCGCACCGGCCGGCCGGCGTGCGCGGCGAGCAGGTGGGCGACGGTCTTCTGCTGATCGTAGGGAAAGACCAGGCGCCAGTGACGACCCAGGTGCACCTCGCGCCGCGGGGCGGCCGCCAGGGCTGCCGCCGCGGTGCTGCCATAGGCCCGCCCCAGGCCGCCGGTACCGAGCTTGATGCCGCCGAAGTACCGCACCACCGCCACCACCACGTCGCTCAGTTCCGCGCCCCGGATGGCGGCCAGGATGGGCTCGCCACCGGTGCCCGTCGGCTCGCCATCGTCATGCCGGGCCTCCGTGGCCTGGTCCGGCTCGCCCAGGCGCCATGCGCTGCAGACGTGGCGGGCATCGTGGTGTGCGCGGCGCAGACGGTCCACCAGCGCGGCGGCGTCCCCGGCATCGGCCGCGGGGGCGGCGAAGGCCAGGAAGCGCGAGCGCTGGATCTTCTGCTCCACGTCGGCCGGGCCGGCGAGGGTGAGGTAGCGGTCGGGATCTGGGCTCATGGTCGCTCCGGCGGTGGTGGCGCGGTGGGCGCCGGGGTCGTCGGCGCACGCTAGCATCCGGCAGACGACGGGGCAACCACGCCGTCGGCGGATGGTACGGTCGTTGCAACGAGGTCGGCGGCAAGGACCCCCGCGTTCGTTCTGGCGGAAAGGACCCCGCGTGCGCACCGGATCGCTCCCATGGGCCCGGCTGGCCATCCTGGCGCTTCTGACGTCCGCGACCCTGGTTCCCGCGTCGGAAGCGGATTCCGGCTCCGAGGCGGCGGATTCCCGACCGCCAGCGGACGACTCCTGGCAACTCGACTCCCGCTCGCATCTGCAACGTCCGCCGGGCCTGGGGCCCACCTACGTGACGGCCTCGGCCGGCGGTGGCAGCCTCGCCGACGGCGACCAGTTACGACCCGGCTACAGCCTCGCGGTGGTCTTCCGGCCCCACCGGGCGGCGGACTTCCACCACCCCCTCTACGCCTGGAACACGGGGCTGGTCCTGCAGATCGACCGCCAGGGCGGCGGTCCGGCCACCATCATCTCCGGGGACGCCATCCTGCGCCGCTACCTGGCCGACATGCGACCGCGCGATGCTGGCCGCGCGGCCTTCCTGGGCCTGGGCGCGGGCATCAGCAACGCCCGCTGGGAGGGGCGACCCGATCGCCCCGACGGTTCGGCCGATGGCTTCAGCTTCCTGGTGGAAGTGGGGCTGGAATGGAACCTGGATCGCGCGCTGGTATTGACGGGCAAGGGACAGTATCGTCTCTACGACCGCGGCGGTCACGACCTGTCCGGCTGGTCGCTCCACGGGGGCGTGGGCCTGCCCTTCCCCTTCTGAGCGCACCGGCCAGCCGCCGCCTGGCCGACGCTCGCGAGGTCCAGCCATGCGCCACGCCCGCACCGCGGCGAGCCTGTCGCTCGCCCTGCTCCTGATCGCCGCCACCGACCCGGTGGCCGCCCAGGAGGAGCTGAGCTACCAGGAATACGACGCCATCGCCCGGGCCTCTTACAACCTGCTGCACTGCGACATGTTCGAGCCCCTCGGCGGCGAGGTGGGCATGTACCTGGTGATCGCCGACCGCTACGGCAAGCTCAATGTCTACCGCCTGCTCGCCGGCCGCGAACACGAACGCGTCTGGGTGAGCCGCCAGCTCGATGGCAACGCCGAGGAGGTCCTCGCGGCCGACCTCGACGGCGATGGCCTCGACGACCACATCGTCGCGCGCACTTCGCGCCGCCTCTACGCCTTCGATCTCGAGAGCGACTACTTCCTCGCCTACGAGTCGCAGCCGAATGACTTCCAGGAGATCCACGCCTTCACCGTGGCCGACGTGGATCAGGATCCCGCCAACGAGATCGTCGTCAACGCCGACGACAGGATCCATTATCTCGATGGCGAGTCGTTCTCCCGGGAGTGGACCAGCCTGAACAACTACCAGGCCTCCCGCATGCGCTGTGGCGATGTCGATGGCGATGGCCGCGCCGAGATCGTCCTGAACACCGGACAGGTGCTGGACTCCGCCACGGGCGACGTGGAGTGGGAGGAAGAAGCCTTCGGCAATCGACTCGAGCTCGTGGACTTCGACGGGGACGGGATCCCCGAGGTGCTCACGGAGAGCGATGGGGGGCGGATGCGGGTCTGGGACATCGACTACCGCGCGGAAAAGCGCTTCCAGTAGGTTGTGCCCCGAAGAATGTTGACGGGTCCGGGTCTTGCCCCGGCCCAG
>CAZWYF010000182.1:0-2472 GCA_964637835.1 uncultured Fibrobacteraceae bacterium | reverse complement strand
CTCGTGGCCGCCACCGGCGGGCGCCACGTCGAGGCGCGCGTCGAAGGCCAGGGCCGCGCCATGGCCGGCCCCGAGGCCAGCGACCACCAGCGCCAGCACGGTCAGATTGCGCAACATGAGATTCCCCCCTCGGCAAAGGTCCATACTTCTCGCCATATCGCGATAGCTTGTTCAGCATAGCACGAGCCGGGCGTGGCTGGAAACCGCGTCGGCAAGCTATCGCGCCACGCCGCCGGGAGCGGCGGGCCACCGGGACGTGACGGTCGCGAGGGTCGGCCGCGAGTGACGGCCGCGAGTGACGGCCCCGAGTGACGGCCCCGAGCCCCTGGACTATTTGTCGTCATCATGACGACAAATTCATCCCCCGGGGGATCAATTCGCCATAAGTGACTGTGTAATTGTCCGTTGCCGGTTCAGAATGTCCCCCACCTCCGTTCCAGGGTCACGGGTCGGCGCCGCGTTCCGGCCAGCCCTATCGACCGCCCACGGCGCCATCGACACCGAGGCGCTCGCCTCGGCCCCGCTCCAGGATACCCGCGAACCCCAGGCTCGCGTAACCGAACCAGATGGTCCAGCCGGCGTGGAAGAACCGCTGCTTGAGGCCGAACTGCCCGTCGAGCACCTCGGGCACGAAGACCAGGAACCCGAGCGCCATCACCACGAGACTGATGGTCGCGAGGGGCACGAGGTATCTCAGCCCGGACAGCTTCCGCCAGAAGACCACGGCCAGCACGGGCGAGAGCAACAGCAGGATCGCCGGCGAACCGAGGACCCCGTGCAGGCGATGCGGCATGGGGAAGATCGCCGCGCCGGCCACCGAGAAGGCGTACACGAGGATCACCAGCGCCGGAGTCGAGCTGACTTGACGGCGCCGGCACTCCAGGTGGATCCCGATGGCGAAGACGACGCTCAGGATCGCGCACAGGAGCAATCCTGACGCGAAGGCCGCTCGCGTCGGCGTCCCCGCGGCGCCGAGTTCGCTGACCATGTTCTCGAGATGTCGGTACCCGTCGAACTGCGCGGCGCAGATGGCGAGCGTTCCCCAGAACACCAGCGGGATGGAGGCTCCGGCGAGGATGAGAAGTCTCCGACCTGGTGCCATGTCCCATCCATTCCCCGGAGATCGACCGTGCGAGCCTGCGGCCTGGCTCGCCGACGCTCGTCCAGCATCGCACGAACCAGGCGTGGTCGGCAACGGCGTTGGCGTGGTATCGTGCCACGCTGCCGGGAGCAACGCGCCGCCCCTTGCAGGGAAACGCCCCGGCCGCACGGAGATCCCGAGAGCCCTGTCAGCACGAACCGAGGAGCCATCCATGCCCACCGTCCGCCGCCGGACCGTCCGGCCAGCCGCCACCGCGCTCGCCCGCCTCGCCCTCGCCGCGCTCGCCCTCGCCGTGGTCGTCCCCCTGGCCGGTTGCCAGGGCGGCGGCCAGGACGCGGGCCTGCGGACCGGCACCGCCACCAGCGCCGACGGCACCAGGATCGCCTACACCGTGGCCGGCGCCGGGCCCGACGTGGTGCTGGTGCACTGCTGGTGCGGGGACCGGGGCTTCTGGGACCAGGCGGTGGACGACCTCGCCCGCGACCACCGCGTGCTCGCCGTGGACCTCGCCGGGCATGGCGAGAGCGGCCTCGAGCGCGCGGACTACACCATGGAGGCCTTCGCCGCCGACGTGCTCGCCGCCATGGACGCGGTGCCGATGTCGCGGGCGGTGGTGGTGGGGCACTCCATGGGCGGGACCGTGGCGCTGGCCATGGCCAGCGCGGCGCCCGACCGCGTGCACCGCGTCGTGGGGATCGACAACCTGCACCAGGTGGATCGCGGCTTCACGCCCGAGCAGCTCGACGCCTTCATGACGCCCTTCCGCGAGGACTTCGCCGGCGCGATGCCCGGGTTCGTGCGCGAGATGTATCCCGCCGACGCCGACCCCGCCGAGGTCGCCCGCGCGGTCGACGTGCTGGTGGCCACGCCGTCGGCGGTGGGGCTGTCGGCGTTCGAGCATCTCTTCAGCTTCGACCTCGCCGCCGCCGCGCGAACCTACGCGCGGCCGCTCCACCTGCTCAACGACACGCGGTATCCCGTGGCCATGGAGCAATGGCAGGCGCAGGGCGTGGAGGTGCGCCTGACCAGCATGGAGGACGTGGGCCACTTCCCCATGTTCTCGGCGCCGGAGGCGTTCACGGCGAAGCTGCGCGAGACGGTGGCGGCGGCCTGGGGATCGTAGCAGCCACCTGGAAATCCTGAGACGGCCGCGCCGGCGCGCCGGAGCGGCCAGCCTGCAGGAGCGGCCGGCGTCCCGTGACGCCGGCCGTTCGTCCGTCTCCTGTCGCGTGGTGGTCCCGTGGTGCGGGGTCGTCCCCTGGCCGCGGGCCGCGGCGTCCCGCGCCCGGCTCTAGAAGAACCAGTTCATGGTGATCCCGAGGGTGGACTCGCCGAACTTGATGTCGGTGAGGTCGTCCTGGTCGTCCAGC
>CAZWYF010000181.1:0-2480 GCA_964637835.1 uncultured Fibrobacteraceae bacterium | reverse complement strand
CCCCTGCGCTGGGACGAAGGCGGCGCCCTCCTCGGAGGGCGCCGCCTGTTTCGTTCCCCGACCCGCTCAGTATTCCACCCCCAGCCCCAGCCGCACCGACCATTGCTGCGGCCGCTTCTCGCCCTCGTTGCCGCCCTGGGGCGTCAGCCACCAGCCCGCGTCGCCCTGGACGGCCAGCAGGTCGCTCAGCCGCCAGCGCGCGCCCAGGCCCAGGCCCAGGTTGTTGGTCGAGACGTTGTACTCGCGCAGGATGGCCGTGTCGTACCCCTCCAGCCGCAGCGACTCGTAGCCGTACTCGATCACGGCGTAGGGCTCGACGGTCCCCACGCGAAGCCGGTAGCGCCAGAACAGGGCCCAGCGCTGCTGGTGCGCCACGCCGCGAGCGATGGAGGCGTAGGAATCGGGCTCCAGCCCGTCCTGCAGCTGCAGTCGCACCCCCACGCCGTGGTGGCGCCACACGTTGATCACCCCGCCGGCCTCGAGGATCAGGCCGCTGCCGTCCACCCGCTCGCCGGCCAGGACGCCGCCCACGCCCGCGGTGGCGAAGACCTCGATGGGGCGATCCGAGCGGTCGGCCCCGGCCAGGCCAGGGGCCGGGGTCAGCAACGTCAGGAGCGACGTCAGGAGCAGCGTCGGCAGCAGCATCAGGGTCGGCAGGCAAGCACGGCGGGGGTGTCGGTCGGTCATGGCGTTCGCTCCCGGCGATGATCCGGCATCGGGCCGTCGGTGGTCCGGCATCGAACCGTCGGTGGTCCGGCGATGAGCCGGCGATGGTCGGCTCGGGGGATGATGGTCCTCGCATGGTGCCCGATCAAGGCGACGGCCACAATCCCTGTTCCGGATGGTGTTCCGGGCGGGCCGCGGCGCAGACCGCACGCAGCCGGGACACGCGGCGCTGACCGCCGCAGCGAAGATCGCCGCCGCGCAGACCGTCGTTGACCGGGCTTGCAGCCATCCTCTAGAATCCCGCTCCTGAATTCGCCCCTCATCCAGCACTTCTCACCGGAGGATAGATCGATGCCTCGCCCCTACCGCCTGCTCGGCGCCGCCCTGCTGCTGCTCACCGTGCTGACCGCCGCCCCCACGTTCGGCCAGGATCCGGCCGCGGGCCGCCTGTCGACCTTCGACCACGTCCAGCTGCTCGAGAACTTCTTCATCGACGCCACGCGCAACGACAGCTTCTACGGCGAGCCCTACTTCCTCTTCGCCGACGCCGGCGCCGGCAGCGCCATCGGCATCGCCGGCCGCGCCGGCCTGCCCATCACTCCGGACTTCCAGCTCGGCGGCGAGTTCGGCTTCGCCAGCGTCGACCCCGACCAGGGCGACGGCGAGTCCGGCCTCACCGACTTCCGCCTCGCCGGCCGCTACAACTTCCGGACCACCTCGGCCACCCAGATCGCCGCCGGCGGCTTCGTCACCCTGCCCCTGGGCAGCGAGGACATCGGCGAGGGCAACACCGACGTCGGCGCCTTCGGCGCGGTACGGCACCCGGTGAGCGAGAAGGTGGCCCTGGTGGGGTCGGCCGGTCTCTACTTCATCGAGACGCCCACCGGCCCGGACGACAGCGAGCGCGACGCCTCCCTGGCCCTCGGCGGCGGCGCCGTCTTCCAGACCAGCGCCCGGCTGCACTGGCTGGCCGAGCTGACCATCCAGACCGAGGGCGACATCGCCCTGCTCAGCGGCGGCGCCGACTACCGCCTGGCCGCCGGCGGCCACCTGCGCGGCCAGCTGGGCCTGGGCCTGGGCGACGGCTCGCCGGACGTGCAACTGCGGGTGGGCTACCTGCTGGGGCTCTAGACCGGATCTTTCACGAAGGCCCGTCGAGGCACGACGCGAAGCACGACGGGAAGCACGATGCGAGGCCAGACGCGGCGCCCGGCGCCGGCCGTGCCGATGCGTGCAATTCTCTCGATTCCGTGCGTCATTGTCGGAGCCGTTCGATGCCGTCGCGTGGCGGGGCCGGCGACCCGATCGACCGGCCCTGCGCCACCATCCCGCTGCGTGAGCCCAGGCAGAGGCCACGAGGAGTTCGCTCGCCCGATGACGCCGCCACCTGACAGGGACCGGACCGCGCCTGCCCCCGACCGGGAGCTTCTCGTCCGTGTGCGCCGGCGCGAGCCCGCGGCCCTGGAACGGTTCTTCGACCTCTACCACGATCACCTCCTCGGCCACCTGACCCGGCTGGTGGAGGACGTGCCCCTGGCCGAGGATCTGACCCGCCAGGCGTTCCAGAGGCTGGGCCAGACCATCGAGCGGCTGCATCCCGACCACGATCCCACGGCCTGGGCCGACACCGTGGCTGCCGACTGCGTCCGCGATCACCAGCGCAGCCATGGCCGCCGGGAGGCGGACGGCCGCACCGGCGCGGCCCGGGAGCGGGCGCGGGCAGCATTCCTGGCCGCGGCCGCGCCGGTCCAGGAATCCGCCGAGCACGGCGGCGGTCATGGTGGCGAGCACGGCGGCGAGCATCCCGACCTCCG
>CAZWYF010000180.1:0-2485 GCA_964637835.1 uncultured Fibrobacteraceae bacterium | reverse complement strand
GGATCCCGACGAGGACCTCACCCTCTCCGTGGACCCCGCCCGCCGCGTGCGGTCCGACACCGAGATCGGCAGCGAGATCGGCCCCTACCGCCTGCTGCGCCGCCTCGGCACCGGCGGGATGGGCGAGGTCTTCGAGGCCGAGCAGACCGAGCCCATCCGGCGGCGCGTCGCCCTGAAGGTGATCAAGCAGGGCATGGACACCCGCGCGGTGGTGGCCCGCTTCGACGCCGAGCGCCAGGCCCTGGCCCTGATGGACCATCCCTGCATCGCCAGGGTCCACGACGCCGGGGCCACCGGACGCGGGCGCCCCTACTTCGTGATGGAGTACGTGGACGGCGAGCCGATCACCGACTACTGCAACCGGCGGCGCCTGGGCACCCGCGCGCGCCTCGAGCTGTTCGTGCGGGTCTGCGAGGGCGTCCAGCATGCCCACCAGAAGGCGGTGATCCACCGCGACCTCAAGCCCACCAACATCCTGGTCACCGAGGTGGACGGTGAGCCGCTGCCCAAGATCATCGACTTCGGCGTGGCCAAGGCCACGGACCAGCGCCTGACCGAGATGACCCTGATGACGCAGCTGGGCCAGATGATCGGCACGCCCGCCTACATGAGCCCGGAGCAGGCCGCCCTCTCCGAGGCCGACATCGACACCCGGACCGACGTCTACGCCCTGGGCGTGGTGCTCTACGAGCTGCTGGTGGGCGAGCGGCCCTTCGCGCAGGACATGCGGCAGGCGAGCTACGAGGCCATCCGCAAGATCATCTGCGAGCAGGATCCGCCGCGGCCGAGCACGCTGCTCAGCAGCTTCGGCGATGAGTCCACCGCCCTGGCCGCGGCGCGCAGCTGCGCCCCGCGGCGCCTGCGCAGCGAGCTGCGCGGCGACCTCGACTGGGTCACCATGAAGGCCCTGGAGAAGGAGCGCGAGCGGCGCTACGAGACCGTCAACGGCCTGGCGGCCGACATCCGGCGTCACCTGGACGACGAGCCGGTGTCCGCGGGGCCGCCCACGGCCACCTACCGGGCGACCAAGTTCGCCCGGCGGCACCGGACCGGCGTGACCATGGCCGCGGTGGCGGTGGTGGCCCTGACCGCCTTCGCCGCCTTCTCCTCGATCCAGGCCCGAGCCATCGCCCGCGAGCGCGATCGTGCCGAGGCCGCCGGGGCCCGGGCCGGGGCCATGAACGCGTTCCTGGCCGGCACGCTCGCCTCGGCCGACCCCTGGTCCGGCAGCGGCCGGGACGTGACGGTGGTCCAGGCCCTGGACGCCGCCCGCGAGCGGATCGCCACCGACTTCGCCGGTCAACCGGAGACCGAGGCGGCCATGCGCACCGTGCTCGGCCAGACCTATCTCGGGCTGGGCCAGCTCGCACCGGCGACCGAGCAGATCGAGCGCGCGCTGGAGATCCGGCGGGGGATGACCGGGGGCGCCTCCCGGGAGATGGGATTGCTCCTGGTCACCGAGTCCGGGCTCCGGCGGGACGCGGCCGAACACGACGCGGCGCTGGCGAGCGCGGCCGCGGCCGCGCGCATCTTCCGCGAGCATCCCACCGCCCGGCCGGGCGACCTCCTGCTCGCCTACCACCACGAGACCCGCAACCTGCTCGACACCCAGCGCTACGCCGAGGCGGAATCGATGCTGACGCTGTGCGAGGCCGTGGCGCCACGGGTCGTGGGCGAGCAGCGGATCCTCGTCGCCGAGAACCACTCCCTGCGGGCGGACCTGCTGCGCGAACGCGATGGCGACGCCGCCGCGGCCGACTCCCTCTCGCGGGTGGCCTTCGCCACGGCCCGGGCCATCGATCCCGGCCACGCCGTCCTGACCCAGTACCTCAACAACGCGGCCCAGTATCGCAGCGAGAGCGGCGATCTCGAGGGGGCCCTGGCGGACTTCGACGCGGCGCTCGCGCTCTACGAGGAGAGCTTCGGGACCGATCACCCCGAGTACGCCACCGGCCTGGAGAACCGCGGCGGCGTGCTCTACCGGCTGGGCCGGGTGGACGAGACCTTCCTCGCCCTGGAGCAGGTGCGCGAGATCCGGCGGCGCAATCTCGGCCCCGACCACATCGACGTGGTGCGCACCACCCTGAACATGGGCACGGTCGCTTCCCTGGCCGGCGACCACGAGCGCGCGCTGTCCATCTTCCAGGAGCTCGAACCGCTGCTCATCGCGGCGCGCGGGTACGAGCATCCGGACGTGCTGGCCCTCCTGCGCAACGAGGGGACGGCGCTGCGCGGCCTGGACCGGCTTCCCGAGGCGCGCGACACCTTCGCCGAGGCCACCGCCCTGGCCGAGCGCCTCTTCGGCGCGGACCACCCCAGGACCGGCATCGCCCGCGGCGACCACGGCCTCCTGCTCTTCCTGACCGGCGACCACGCGGCCGCCGAGCCCGAGATGGTCGCATCCTTCGAGGTGCTGCTGGCCCAGCTCGGGCCCGAGCATCCGGCTGCGCGCAAGGGCGCGGCGAACCTGGTGGCGCTCTACGAG
>CAZWYF010000179.1:0-2509 GCA_964637835.1 uncultured Fibrobacteraceae bacterium | reverse complement strand
CCCCGCGTTGAAATTCTGCGCCGAGGGGCTATGATTCCGGATTCGATCGCCCGCGCCGCGTCCGGACCAACCGAGGAAGAGCCATGGCCTACGATCCCGCGTCCATCGAGCCCCGGTGGCAGCAGTACTGGGACGAGCACGCCACGTTCCGCGCCCCCGACCACAGCGACAAGCCCAAGTACTACGTGCTGGACATGTTCCCCTACCCGTCCGGCCAGGGCCTGCACGTGGGGCACCCCGAGGGCTACACCGCCACCGACATCGTGGCGCGCTACAAGCGCATGCGCGGCTTCAACGTGCTGCACCCCATGGGCTGGGACGCCTTCGGCCTGCCGGCGGAGAACTACGCGGTCAAGACCGGCACCCACCCGGCGGTGACCACGCGCAAGAACATCGAGACGTTCAAGCGCCAGCTCAAGATGTTCGGCTTCAGCTACGACTGGGACCGCGAGGTCTCCACCACCGACCCGGACTACTACCGCTGGACCCAGTGGATCTTCACCCTGCTCTACCAGCAGGGCCTGGCCTACGAGGCCGAGGTGGCGGTGAACTGGTGCCCCGAGCTGGGCACCGTCCTGGCCAACGAGGAGGTGGTGGACGGCAAGAGCGAGGTGGGCGGCCATCCGGTGGTGCGCAAGCCCATGAAGCAGTGGATGCTGCGGATCACCGCCTACGCCGAGCGCCTGCTGGACGACCTCGACGGCCTGGACTGGCCCGACTCGATCAAGGACCTGCAGCGCAACTGGATCGGCCGCAGCGAGGGCGCGGAGGTGGACTTCCAGGTCACCGGCTCGGACCGCGAGCTGCGCATCTTCACCACCCGGCCCGACACCATGTTCGGGGCCACCTACATGGTGATCAGCCCGGAGCACCCGTGGGTCCAGGAGCTGACCACCGACGACGAGCGCGCCGCGGTCACCGCCTACTGCGAGGAGGCCGCGCGCAAGAGCGACCGCGACCGGCAGGTGGCCCGCGACAAGACCGGCGTCTTCACCGGCAGCTACTGCCTCAACCCCGCCACCGG
This sequence comes from uncultured Fibrobacteraceae bacterium, assembly GCA_964637835.1. Classification (GTDB taxonomy): domain Bacteria; phylum Krumholzibacteriota; class Krumholzibacteriia; order LZORAL124-64-63; family LZORAL124-64-63; genus Glo-17. The sequence continues at coordinate 1,485 of CAZWYF010000179.1, read as the reverse complement.
CCAGGACATCCCCATCTGGGTGGCCGACTACGTGATGATGGGCTACGGCACCGGCGCCATCATGGCCGTCCCCGGCCAGGACGAGCGCGACTGGGAGTTCGCCGAGGCCTTCGGCCTGCCCATCGTGCGCACGGTGCAGCCGCCGGAGGACTTCGACGGCCAGGCCTACACCGGCGACGGCCCGGCCATCAGCAGCGGCTTCCTCGACGGCCTGCACGTGGCCGAGGCCAGGGCGAAGATGATCGACTGGCTCGAGGACCAGGGCCTGGGCACCCGCAAGGTGAACTACAAGCTGCGCGACTGGCTCTTCAGCCGGCAGCGCTACTGGGGCGAGCCGTTCCCGCTGCTGAAGCTGGCCGACGGCTCGGTGCGCGCGCTCGAGCCCGACGAGCTGCCGCTGACCCTGCCCGAGGTGGAGACCTACCGGCCCGCCGGCACGGGCGAGGGCCCGCTGGCGACCATCGCCGACTGGGTGCAGACCACCGACCCGAAGACCGGCCAGCCCGCCCGCCGCGAGACCAACACCATGCCCCAGTGGGCGGGGTCGTGCTGGTATTACCTGCGGTTCGTCGACCCCCACAACCAGGACGCCGCCTGGGATCAGGACAAGGAACGCTACTGGCTGCCGGTGGACCTCTACCTGGGCGGCACCGAGCACGCCGTGCTGCACCTGCTGTACGCCCGCTTCTGGCACAAGGTCCTGTACGACCTCGGCCTGGTCCACACCGCCGAGCCCTTCCAGCGCCTGCGCAACCAGGGCATGATCCTGGGCGAGAACGGCGAGAAGATGAGCAAGAGCCGCGGCAACGTGGTCAACCCCGACGACGTCATCGCCGTCCACGGCGCCGACGCCCTGCGGATGTTCCTGATGTTCCTCGGCCCCCTGGACCGCGACAAGCCGTGGAGCCCGACGGGCATCGAGGGCGTGCGGCGGTTCCTGGATCGGGTGTGGCGGCTGTATTGCGACGAGGGGGAGGGCGCGGAGGATCCGCTCGCGGCGGCGGTCCAGGACGTGGAGCCGTCGGAGGAGGCGCTGCGTATCCTGCACCGTTGCATCGCCGATGTGACCGACCGCACCGAGAAGCTGCTCTTCAACACCGCCATCAGCGCCATGATGGAGTTCGTCAAGGCCATGCAGCAGCAGCCGGTGCGGCCGCGGTCGGTGCTGCGCCAGTTCGTGCTCCTGCTGGCGCCCTACGCGCCGCACCTCGGCGAGGAGCTGTGGCGCAAGCTGGGCGAGACCGGATCCCTGGCCCATGCGCCCTGGCCCGAGCTGGACGAGCGCTACCTGGTCCAGGACACGGTCACCTACGCCGTGCAGATCAACGGCAAGGTCCGCGACCAGATCGCCGTCCCGGCCGACGCCGACCAGGACGCCGTGAAGGCCGCCGCCCTGACCAGCGAGAAGGTCCAGCGCTGGCTGGACGACAAGGAGATCCGCAAGGTGATCTTCGTGCCGGGCAAGCTGCTGGGGCTGGTGGTGGG
>CAZWYF010000178.1:0-2536 GCA_964637835.1 uncultured Fibrobacteraceae bacterium | reverse complement strand
TCCTGCTCTGGATCTACGACCGCTGGATCGCCCCGCGCCCGGTGCAGGACCAGACGCCGTAGATCACCAGCAGGGTCAGCAGGCCCAGGGCCAGCAGCGGGCCCTGGGCCGTCCAGGCGGACCAGTCGGCGCTGCGCGCGAGCCAGCAGATCTGGATGACCACGCGTCCGGTGACCATGGCCACCGCCCCCCAGCGCAGCAGCACCCAGAGCGAGATGGCCGACACCACCAGGTGGCCGGCCAGCCCCCACGGCGAGGTATCCCCGCCCACCAGGGTCCAGATCGCCAGCGTGATCGCCAGGGCGAGCCAGCGCCGCCTGGTCCCGTGCTGCACGGCCACCAGCCCCACGATCAGCAGGAACGACATCACCAGCATGAAGCTCTGGTCGATCACCTGCGCCAGGGCCTGGCGTCCCCCCAGGAGCATCGCCGGCTGCAGGCCCAGCAGGGCGACCGCATCGTCCTCCAGCCAGACCCGGACCAGGCGCCGCAGCGGGCCGAAGAGCAGGAAGGCCGCCGCCCCGGTGATCACCCCCACCAGGACGGACTGCCCGATGAGCGGGTCGCGCCACTGGACCTGCGGCCGGCTCAGCAGCCGGCTCGAGGAGACGAACATGCTCGGCCAGACGCGCCGCCCCAGCGGCTCGGCCGCCACGTAGCCGATCCAGGTCACCAGGCCCAGGAACGACGCCCCCACGATCAGCGGCCACAGCTCGCCCAGGGTGTTCGAGCTGGCGAGCGTGTGCGAGGCCAGGGCCCGGCCGACGAGGAAGAGGCCGCCGACGAGCACCGCGAAGCGCAGCGCCCCGCGCAGGTCCGCGCGCCCCCGCGCGAGGTTGTGGCTGCCCAGCCAGACGGCCATGGCGACGACGATCAGGAACAGGCCGGCCTGCGGGATCTCCGCGAGGCGATCGCCCACGTCGAGGCGGACGGGCGCGGGGTCGGCCGCGAGGTCGGCCAGCCCCGCCGCCACGTCCACGTTGAAGAGCACCGGCCGGCCCTCGAAGGCGGCGGCCTCCACCCGCAGCGTCTCCTGCGGGGCATCCGCCCGCGTGCCCACCCACGCGCGCCGCAGGTCGGGCGTGAAATACCGACCGTACCGGGGCGGCACCGCCGCGAAGCGGGTGGTGTCCAGCTCCGCGAAGGCGAAGAGCGGCGCCCAGTCGGGCTCGGCCGCCGGACGGGTGGCGAACCGCTTGGGCATCACCTCGAACCGCCGCAGCCGCCCGGCCAGGTCGATGACCACGGACACCTCCCCCGCCCCGGCGGCGGGAGGGTCGATGAGCTGCACCGGACCGCGCAGGAAGACCGGCGGCTCCTGCGGCCGCGGGAACAGCTCGAACGGCGCCTGACGGTACCAGAACGAGGCCGCGTCCGGACGCTGGCGCAGGGCGTCCCACCCGGCGTCGGGGTCGTCGCCGACCTCGCCGATCACGCCGCCCCAGGTGATGAACCCGCGCGCCCGGTCCACGGGCTCGGCGTAGACCGGCCCGGTGTAGCCCAGCGCCGGCAGGATCGATCGTGCCCGGTCCTCCAGCACCGCCGGCTGCTTCTGCAGCGGCAGGTGGTGCATCAGCGACATGGACCCGGCCCAGCGCGTGGCGCCCACCACCAGGGCCAGGCCGCACGCCGCCAGCAGCAGCGCCACCGCCGGCCGCATGCCCTCGCGGTCGCCCACGCGCGCCACCAGCTCCGGCGATGGCGTCTCGCCGGCGGCCAGCGCGGCGGCCAGGGGGTCGCCCCCGGGCAGGGCGGCCGAGACCTCGAGGGCGCTGGCGGGGCGGTCGGCGGGGTCGTTCTCCAGGCAGCGCAGCACGGCGCGCTCGACCACCGGATCGAGATCGGGCACGTGGGAGGACAGCCGCGAGGGCGGCCCGCTGGTCTGCAGGTCCTGCAGCTCGGCCACGGTCTCGGCGCGGAAGGCCCGGTGGCCGGTGAAAAGCTCGTAGAGCACCAGGCCGAGGGCGTAGATGTCGCTGCGGACGGAGACGTCCTCGCCGCGCAGCTGCTCGGGAGCCATGTAGGCCGGGGTCCCGGCGCGCACGTCGCGGCGGTCGATGGCACCCGCGAGGCCGGCCAGGCCGAAATCGGTGAGCCGCACGTTGCCGCGGCCGTCGAGCATGACGTTGGCGGGCTTGAGGTCGCGGTGCAGGATGCCCTGATCGTGGGCGGCGGCCAGGCCGGCGCAGATCTGGCGCGCCACCGCCACGGCGCGCTCCTGCGGCAGGCGGCCGATGCGGCGCAGCAGCGAGGAGAGATCCTCGCCGTCCACGTACTCCATGGACAGGAAGATCTGCCCGTCGGCCTCGCCGATGTCGTGGACGCGGCAGACGCTGGGATGGGTCACGCGCAGCCCGAGGCGGACCTCGTCGCGGAACCGCTGCAGGCGGTCGGGGTCGGCGCCCAGCTGCGCCGGCAGGAACTTCAGGGCCACGGTCTGGCCCAGCTCGAGGTCGTCGGCGCGGTAGACCTCGCCCATGCCGCCGCGGCCGAGGAGCGCCACGATGCGGTAGCGGCCGCGGATCAGGGCGCCGGG
>CAZWYF010000177.1:0-2545 GCA_964637835.1 uncultured Fibrobacteraceae bacterium | reverse complement strand
GCGGCGGGTCCGGTTCCATCTGCGCCTCGTAGCGCGCGAGACAGTCCGGGCAGAGACCGTGGCTGAACCGGGCCCCGGAGTGCTCGCAGATGAAGCTCTCGAGCTGGTTCCAGTAACCCTTGTCGTCCCGGATCTTCTTGCAGGAGGCGCAGATGGGCAGGATGCCCTCGAGGGTGCGGATCTCGGCCAGGGCCTGGCTGAGCTCCGCGATGAGGGCCTCGCGCTCGGACTCCACCGTGCGGCGGCGCCGGATCTCCTCATGGAGCTGGCGGACCTTCTCCTCGAGGCCGGCATGGGCCGCGGCCACCTGGGTGGCCATGGTGTTGAAGCTGGATTCGAGCACGCCCACCTCGTCGGTGGAATTCACGGGCACCTGGCGGGTGTAGTCGCCACCGGCGATGCCGCCGGCGGCGCTGGCCAGTTCCACCAGGGGCCGGGTCAGGCGGCGGGAGAAGTGCCACGTGGCCACCACGATGCCCGCGCCAAGCACCGTCGCCAGGCCCAGGATCCATAGCACGGTCCGGTGGAGCCGCGCGAGGACCTCCGCGCGGTCGATCTTCACCACCAGCGACCAGTCGGTGCCCGGGACGGTCCGACCCACGGCGAAGACGGGCCGGCCGCGGTAATCGGCGCAGGCGTCCCGCGCATGGCCCTCGTGCAGGGCGGCCCCGCCGGGCATGGCGGCGCAGGCGCTGGTGAACTCCTCGAGGGTGGCCCCGGGGCGGAAACGCGTGGGCGCGAGGAATCGCCAGCGGTCGCCGGCGACCTGGCGGGCGAGGATGGTCTCGCCCGTGGCGCCGAGGCCGGAGGTGTCGGCGAGGGCGCGATGCAGGCGATCGACCCGCGAGCGGATGACGACCACGCCGAGGACGGTGCCGTCCAGCACCATGGGGCCGGCCAGGGCGACGCGTGGCCGTCCCTGTCGATCGCGGAACATGTGGTCGACGAAGGCGCGGCGCCGGGCGCGGTGGAGCAGGTCGCGCTGCGGGTGCACGGTCCCGATCACCGCCGGATCGGTGGCGGCCACGGCGACCCCCTCGAGGTCGTGGACCACGATCTCCTCGAGGCCGGCGATGGATCCGGCGGCGTCGGCGAGGATGCGGTTCATGCGCTCGCGTGATTCCGCGTCGCGCTGCTGCAGGTGGCGCGCGAGGCTCAGGCGCAGCTGGGTGCGGCTGGACACCAGGGCCAGGCGCTCGGCGTTCTGGGCCAGGATCGCGGCCACGCGGTCGCGCTGGATGGAAGCAGCGGACCGCAGGTGCTCCTCGGTGGAACGGATGAGGTCGCTGCGATAGCTGGCATAGAGCGCGCCGCTCAGCAGGATGAGCGGGACGAGGGCGATCAGGAGGATCGCCGCGGTCAGGCGGACGCGGAGGGTCACGGCGGTGGTCTCCAGTGGCGACGATCACACCCTGTCATCTTTACATGATATTTACAGGACGATACACCCCGGCCGGAGCGAGGGGAAGCGGTGGATCGCCGGGGCGTCCGATTTCCGGTGCGCCGTTCCGCGGCTGGTGCCACCGCTCCCGTCATTTGACCAGCGTCAGGCACGTGGTCCGGCGGTCCCGCCCGCAGACATACCGGGCGAGGTAGGTCCCGGAGGCCACGGCCAGCCCCCGGCGATCGCGGCCGTTCCAGACCACGGTGTGGGTGCCGGGCGTCCTTTGGACCGGCAGGGTGCGGACGCGGGCGCCGCGCGCGTCGAGGATCTCCAGTCCCAGCGGGGCGCCGGCGGCCAGGTCGCCGGGCACGGTGTAGCGCAGCGTGGTCCGCGGGTTGAAGGGGTTGGGGTAGGCGGGATCGAGGTCGGCGACGGCCGCGGCGGGGGCATCGGTCACCCGCGGGACCACCAGCGGGTCGGACCAGGGGCTGAACTCCGAGCACCGTCCCAGGGAGTCCACGGCGCATACGCGCATTCTGTATTCCGCGGGCCCGTCCGGCACCAGGGTCCAGGTGGTGTCGCCCACGACGGTGGCCACCTGGACGGCGGGTTCCTCATCACGTTGCAGCCACACCTCGTAGTGGGCGGGCAGGGCGAGGGGATTTCCCTCCGGGTCGACGACGGGCGAGGCGGCCCAGCCGTAGTCGAAGGTGGGCCCTGACGCGTCGGCGGGGGCGGTGGCGGGCCAGCAGGCCACCGATAGCAGCAGCAAGGTGCAAAGGGACAGATACTTCCGCATGTCGACGGTGCCTCCGGCCAGGGGTCGCGGTTGGCGGACACCGGCCGGCTGCAAGGTCGAAGCCATTCTGTGGCGTGGAATATCCGCGGTGGCGGATCGGCCAGCACGGGGGTTCCCGGGCGGTGGGCGTGGCTCGTGAGGGGGCGACAGGGACGGCGAGGTTCTACAGGGTCGACCGTTCCATCGGGCAGAAAAACAGGGAGGGCATTATGCGGAATTCCTTATTGCACGACCCCGCCGCCGGGGCCGCCACCGGGCCGGTCGCCGATCCCGCCGGGGGTCCGGGCGCGGGTCCCGGCGCGGCGTCCGGACGCCCGGGTCTGGCGGATCAGGGGGTGCCCTTGCGCCCGACCACCAGGCCG
>CAZWYF010000176.1:0-2553 GCA_964637835.1 uncultured Fibrobacteraceae bacterium | reverse complement strand
CCACCGCCAGCTTCGCCCCCCTGGACCGGCTCCAGATGACCAGCACCCCGCCGGGCCCGTGGCGCGGCACGGCCGCGGTGCTGGGCGCCGAGCTCGGCGAGCTGCGGCGCCAGCCCGCCCTGCTGCTCTTCCTCGCCCTGAGCCTCGCCCTGCTCCTGGAGGCGGCCACCACCGCCACGGTGGCCGGCGCGCCGGTGGTGCCCACGGTCGGCCGCCTGGCGGTGCAGACCCACGGGATCCTCGCCTTCCTGGGCTGCCTGCTGCTGCTGGTCATGGGGATCGAGTCGGCCAGCCGCGAGCGGCGGACGGGGATCGCTGCCCTGGTGGCCGCCACGCCGCTGCGCACCGGCAGCCTGCTGCTGGGCAAGGCGCTGGCCGGCGGCGTGGTGATGGCCGTCCTGCTGGTCGCCTGCGCGGCGCTCGCCCTGGCGGTGGTCGCCACCGGCGGCGACGCCCCGCTGGACCCGTGGCCGCTGGTGCTCGTCTGGGGCGGGCTGCTCGTGCCCACCTACGTCCTGTGGGGCGGGTTCGTCGCCCTGGTCGCCGCGGTATTCCCAGGGCGCGCGGCCGGCCTCGCCATCGGCCTGGCCGTCCTGGCGATCTCCGGCTACCACGCGCTCACCGGCGGGGCCACCTGGCTGACGAGCTGGACCCTGGCCGGATCGCTGCGCTGGAGCGACCTGGGCGCGTTCGAGCTCGAGGCGCGGGCGCTGCTCCTGAACCGCGCGCTGGTCCTCGCGACCGCGGTCCTGCTCGCCGCGCTGGCCGTCCAGCTCCACCCCCGCCGCCAGGCCGACCCGCTGGGCACCCGGGCACGCCTGGCGCTGCGGCCGCTCGGCCGCCGGGCGCTGCGGCTGGCGCCGCTGGCGGTGATCCCGGCCGGCGTGGCGATCCTGCTGGCCCAGGAGATCGGCGCCGGGTTCCAGGGCGCGGCCGCCGCCGCCCGCGAGCGCGACTACCGGCGCGCCCACCTGCACTCCTGGCGCGACGTGCCGCCGCCACGGATCACCCATGCCCACCTCGACCTCGTGCTCGAGCCCGCCGCACGCCGGGTCCACGTGGACGGCCGCTACCAGGTCACCAACGGCTCCGCCCAGCCCATGTCCGAGCTGCCATGGACGGTGATGATCGCGCGCGAGGGCGTGGCCTGGACCCTGGACGGCGAGCCGGTGGCCGCCCGGGAGCGGTCCGGGCTGCACGTCCTGGAGCTGGCGCGGCCGCTGGCGCCGGGCGACCGGGCCCGGGTCGGCTTCCGCTACACCGCCCAGGTGCCGGCCGGGATGCCGCGCCGCAACGGAGCGGTGGAACAGTTCGTCCTGCCCGCGGGCGTGGTCCTGCACACCCTGCGCCAGAGCTTCCTGCCGGTGCCGGGGTTCGACCCGGACCTCGGGCACCCGCCCGGCGAGGCCCCCGCGCCGCCGCGTGGTATGGCCGCGCAGCGTTCGGCCCGCACCCGGCCGGCCGCGGGGTTCCCCCACGCCTTCACCACCCGCGTCGCCGTCACCGCGCCCGCCGCGTACACCGTCAACTCCGTGGGCACCCGGCGCGCGCTCCACCATGACGGCGACCAGACCACCGCGGTCTGGGAGAGCACGGTGCCGGTGCGCGCGCTGAACGTGGTGGCCGGCCGCTGGGACGTGCAGCGCCGCGACGGCGCGGCGGTCTTCTACCACCGCGGCCACGGGCGCAACGTGCCGGAGATGCTCGACGCCCTGGTCGCGGCACGCCAGCGGTACGGAGATTGGTTCGGGCCCTATCCCTGGCCGGAGCTGCGGCTCAGCGAGTTCCCCGACCGCGTGACCCTGGCCCAGGGCTTCGCCTCGAACATCGCCTTCTCCGAGGGGCTGGGGTTCCTGGCGCGCAGCACCCCGGACCGCCGGCTGGCCTTCGCGGTGACCGCGCACGAGGCGGCGCACCAGTGGTGGGGCAACCTGGTGACGGTGGCCGACGCTCCGGGCGCCGACGTGCTGCTCGAGGGCATGGCGAACTACGCCACGCTGCTGCTGCACGAGGCGGAGCTGGGCCTGCGCGCCCGCATCGCCTTCGCCACGCAGCTCGAGCGGCAGTACCGCGAGGGCCGCCGTCAGGGCACCGAGCGGCCGCTGCTCGAGATGGTCGACACCGGCGAGCCGGGCACCGCGACGGTGGTCTTCGACAAGGGCGCCTGGGCGTTCTGGATGCTCCACCGGCATCTGGGCGCCGAGCGCATGCTCGCCGGCCTGCGCGAGTTCGCCACCACCCACCGCACCGACACCGGCCTCTACCCCACGCTGGCCGACCTCCTGACCACCCTGCGCACCCACGCGACCGACCCCGCCGCCTTCGACGCCCTGGCCCACCAGTGGTTCGCCCGGGTGGTCCTGCCGGAGCTGCGCGTGACCGCGGCCAGCGTCCAGCCAGCCGGCCCGGGCCGCTGGCAGGTGCAGGCCGAGGTGGTCAACACCGGCACCGGCACCGTGACGGGCGAGGTGGCGGTGCTTGAGGGCCCACGCTTCCCCGGCGCGGCCACGCAGCCAGCCCCGGACGTGCGCGAGGCCCGCCAGACGGTGCAGC
>CAZWYF010000175.1:0-2607 GCA_964637835.1 uncultured Fibrobacteraceae bacterium | reverse complement strand
AAATATGGTCCAGGGTCATCGATCCTGGCGCAAGGCGATGAGGGACCGCGGCCGGCCGAGAACACGGAAACCACCCCGAGACGGTACTTTCGACCACCGTAAATCTAATTATCACTTTGCTTTATGGATATTTGCACCCCCGGGGGATCTAGTTGAATAGCGGTTTCATCATCTGGCCCCGCTATTTGTCATCGTGATGGCGACAATTGTTGAACCTACCGTGCGGCCGCTCGGGTGCGTGGCGCACGCGGCCGTCGCCTCGAGCCCTCGACGCTCCCGCCCCTGGACGCTGGACACCGCGGCCCGACGCCGGCACCATGGTGCGCGCCAGGGAGAATCCGTCGCAGGGCGGCCGGCGCGGTCATCCTGGCGGCCACCCGCCACCACCGCCACCGGCCACCGCCGCCACCGGCCACCGCCGCCGCCGCCACCACCACCACGATTCCAGGGAGCCCCATCATGCCGTTCGTCTCGCCGCTGCCGCCCGATCACGATCCGCAGACCCGCGAGCTCGCCGCGTTCTTCGACGAGACCCTGGGCTTCTGCCCGAACAGCGTGCTGACCATGCAGCGGCGGCCGGAGATCGCGCGCGCCTTCATCCAGCTCAACAAGGCGGTCATGGCCAACCACGGCCGGGTGACCAGCGCGCTCAAGCGCCTGGTGGGCTACCTCGCCAGCCACGCCGCGGGCTGCCGCTACTGCCAGGCGCACACCATCCGCGCGGCGGAGCGGTACGGCGCGGAGCAGGAGCAGATGGCCAGCGTCTGGGAGTACCGCACCCACCCCGCGTTCAGCGAGGCCGAGCGCGCGGCGCTGGACCTGGCCGTCGCCGCCAGCAGCATCCCCAACGCCGTGACGCCGGAGTTGCAGGCGCGGGTGCGGGAGCACTGGGACGAGGGCGAGGTGGTGGAGCTGATGGGCGTGATCGCCCTCTTCGGCTACCTCAACCGCTGGAACGACAGCATGGCCACCACGCTCGAGGAGGGCGCCGAGGAGTCGGGCCAGCAGTGGCTCACCGGCGAGGGATGGACCCGCGGGAAGCACGGGTGAGTCGCGCGGGGTCAGCGACGCGACGCCCGGATGCGCTCGTACTGCGTCTGCACCTCGCCAGCACCGTAGATCCGCTCGAGCCGGCGCACCACGAAGTGGCCGCGCGCCATGTCCTGGAAGTGGTCCACGAACAGCAGGTTGATGGCGGCGCCGCCGATGGCGCCGAGCATGGGCACGGCCTGGGCCGCGGCCTTCTCCGAGACGACCACGCCGAAGCGGCCGGAGATCTGGGCGATGAGGCGGGCGATGGCCGGGGCGCCCTGGCTGGCGAGCCCACGCTCGGAGATGTGGCGCGCGGCGTCGGCCACGGCCTTGGCCAGGCCGGCGCGGACGGCATAGTAGCCGGTCTCGCTGCCGTCGTCGCCGCGGGCGCGGCCGCCCAGGGCGAAGACCTCGACGCAGGCCAGGCGCGCGTCGAGGGCGGCGAGGTCCTCCCCCTCGCGGCGGGCGATGTCGGCGATGGAGCGCAGGATGATGGTGGTGGAGATGGGCAGTTCCACCGCCAGGCCGGGCGCGCCGAAGAAGCCGCCGAGGGCGCCGCTCGCGCCCGAGGCCACGCGGTGGAACGTCACGGTCGAGGTGGCCGGCGTCTGGTGCTCGAGGCTGCGCACCGCCACGTCGAGCAGCCGCTCCAGCACCGCGCGGACCACCTTCTGGACCTGGTCGCTGGTGCCGCTGGGCAGGACGGTCACCACCTTCTCCAGCGGCTGGCCCACCACGTCGGCCACCCGGGCCACGAAGCCCGGGTTCTCCAGCCGCGCCACCGCGCGCGCGAGGTCGTCGAGGTGCTCGGGAGTCATGACGACATGGTCGACCCGGCGCCCGGGAGCGTCAATGACACGATGAGGCCGGTCCTCGGGAAATGATGTTCCATGCGAGATCTGCGTGGATCCACGCAGATTTCGGATCATCCTTCAAGACAGCGCGGCACCGTCAGGACCCCGGCCTCACGCCATCTGCGGGAGCGCCGCCAGCAGCACCTCCGCCACGCGGTCGCGAACGCGGGCGCCCACCTCCACCACGTCCTGGTGGGAGAGCTCGGGCTGGCCGGTCTCCTTCGCGGGGTTGGTGATGCAGCTGAGGCCCACCACGCGGACGCCGAGGCGGTGCAGCAGCGCCACCTCCGGGGCGGTGGACATGCCCACCGCGTCGCAGCCGGCGCGGCGGAGCCAGCCGATCTCCGCGCGGGCCTCGTAGGCCGGGCCCCACATGCTGGCGTAGACGCCCTGGTGCATGGGCACGCCGGCGCCGGCGGCCGCCACGGCCAGGGCGGCGGCCAGGGGGGGATCGTAGAGGTGCAGGGGACCGGGAATGCGGTCGGGGATGCGGTCGGGGATGCGGTCGGGAACGCGGTCGACAACGCCGTCGGGAACGCGGTCGGCAACGCGGTCGGCAACGCGGTCGGACGGACCCTCCGCCTCGCCCTCCGCCTGACCGTCCGCGCCGCCTGCCGCCTCGCCGCGAGCCCCGCCGCGAGCCACCCCGAACGGATCGGCCAGCAGGCCGCGGAGCGGGTCGCGGAAGTGCAGGTCGAGCTGGTCGCGGATCACCATGAGG
>CAZWYF010000174.1:0-2618 GCA_964637835.1 uncultured Fibrobacteraceae bacterium | reverse complement strand
GCCGTCCGGCACGCGGCCGGACCGCCGGGCGCGGCGCGCGCGCCAGTCCAGGCTCCCCGGGGGACCATGCGCTCGCCCTCGTATCATTCACGATACCGCGACCCGTGCCGGACGGCTCCAGGGTCCGGCGGGTGGCTCCACACGCCGCGGACGATCCCGTCCTGGACCAGCGCGATCCGGGGTAGCCGCCGGTAGTACCGCCGCAGCACGTTCTCGGGGGCATCGCCGACCTCGAACTCCGGGACGTGGGTGAAGGTCCAGTCCATCGCCTGCGCTCGATCACCCGCGAAGACCCCAACCACCGGCGGCGCGCCGTCCGTGCGCGCGATCGCGTTCAGGCCGGGCAGCGCGTCCAGGCACGCGTCGCAATCGTCAGCGAGGAGGACGAGAAGGAGGGTCCCCTGGTCGAGGGGGCGCAACACGTTGTCGACCGCGAGGTCGGAGAGGTCGGCGCCGACCCTGAGATCGGTCATCAGGGAATCGGCCGGTAGCCTCGGGCCGGCGACCGGCAGCAGGACGATCAGGGGGGTGAGGGCGGCGAACACGGTGGCCGCGCGCCGCGACCGCGCCGGCGCCGGGCCCGCCAGCAGGCCGATGATCGCCAGCGCGATGAACCCGAGGTCGCTGACGATGGTCACCACCGGGCCGCGTGGCGCCAGCCGGCCGAAGCAGCCGCAATCCGACAGATCGCCATGGGCCCAGGCCCAGGCCGTGATGCCGATGAAGAACACCAGCAGCGCGATGGAGAGCTGCAGCGCCAGTGGGCGCCGGTAACCGGTCACCAGCGCGAAGGCCAGCAGCAGCTCGGCAGCGATGAAGACATGAGCGAGGGGCAGGCTCCAGGAGGCGGGCGTGATCTCGTGCTGGGTGATCTGCTCGGCGAAGCCGGCGGGATCCAGGGACTTCAGGACCGCGGCCGCCAGCCAGACCACGGCCAGCGCGATGCTCGCGAGCAGCCCTAGCCGGCGCCAGATCATGGCTGGACCACGATCGCGGCCAGGCTGTGCTCGAGACTCTGCGGCGGCGCCTTGTCGATCCGGCCGATCTCCACGTCGTCGCGCATCACCACGATGGTCGGAGCCATCCGCACGGCGTACTGCTCGATCAGCGGCCTGGGGGCCGCGAAGCGCCGCGCCACGCACACGTAACGAACGTCCAGGCGCGGGTTGCCGGCGGCCTCGATGGTCTTGATCAGGGCGGGGATCCGGTGTTTGCAAACCCCGCACCAGGTGCCGAAGAAGGCGACGATCTCGGTCGGTCGGTCGCATGCCCGGAGCGCCGCGACCGCCGCGGGATCGGGGTCATAGTCCCTGGCCACCGCACCGTACTCCTGCTTGCGAGCCAGGAGCGTCGGCAGGTCGGTCTCGCCGATCAGCGGCCTCGCCGGCAGGAGCTGGATCTCACGATCGCCGCTGCGGAAGGAGATCTCCGCACCCTCGCGGGAGAAATCGGGCAGCGGGCGGGGGCGAAGGTCGGCCCCGGGGACCGCGCCATCCGCGGTCACCGTCACGCCCGCGCGCCGGATCGCGTGGACGTTCCCCGACTTGACGCCCAAAAGGTAGGCCTCCTCGCCCTGGACGGGCAGCACGAGGAGCTCCTTGAAGTCCGGTCCATGGAAGACCTGAGCCCCGACGATGTCCGCACCGGTGATCTCGACCAGGAAGCCGGGCGACTCGAGCCAGACCGCCGGCTCTTCCTGCCCAGCCCCGGCATCGGCGGGCCAGGCCACCGCACCGGCGCCACAGAGCAACATGCACAACAGACCAGACGCTCGCATCCAGACCTTCCTCGATGGAACAGGACGGTCCCTGTTGGACACCGCCGCGCGGCAGGAGTTCCGCAGGAACCAGCTCACCGCAACGTGGCCACGCTGTACCGCGCCGGCGCCGACCGCCAGATGGCCAACCCCGATCCGCGCGAGCCCCTGCAGGCCGGCGACGAGCTGGTGCTGGTGGGCGATGCGGACACCATCGCGCAGATGGCGGCGCGGGGGGTGGCGGGGTGAGGGGAGCGGATCAGTCGTCCGCTCCCACCAGGACCTCGATCTTCGCCAGCACCTCGCGCAGCACGCCGTCCGGCACGCGGCCGGACCGCCGGGCGCGGCGCGCGCGCCAGTCCAGGCCCCCCCGGGGGACCATGCGCTCGCCCTGGTATCATCCATGAGACCGCGACCCCATCGACACCCATGTGATCCGTGACGACGATGGCCTCGGGGTGATACTCGCCCATCCTGGCGCCCATCCTGGCGCCCATGCCGGCGCCGGCTTGAAAGACCTCACCGGAGATCACCAATCCATCGCGCGCGGCCCGGCCGACGGATTTGACGGATGATCCCGCTCAGGTACACCGCGGTGTACCTCCAGCCACCTCCAGCACAACAATGGTCCCCCCGAGTGGACCACTTTTGCGCCCCGGGTGAAAGTTTACGCATTTTGTTCGCCGCGAGGTCCTATCCCTCCTGAACGAATTGTCCAGTGATGGCTGACACATCGTTCAGGAGATCCCGGCCGCATCCGGGCGACGCGGCGGCCCAGCTTCTCACCGGCGGCCCAGCTTCTCGCCGGCGGCCCCAGCGCCACACGCGACCGCGCCGCTACCGCCTCCGACAGCAGCCCGTC
>CAZWYF010000173.1:0-2632 GCA_964637835.1 uncultured Fibrobacteraceae bacterium | reverse complement strand
AGGCCATGGTCTGCCGCACCTGCCGGGCGGTGGTCGATACGGTGGTCGCGCGCCTCGAGCCGGGCGAGAACGAGTTCGGCATGCCGGTGGATCGGTGGCACGCGGTGGCGGCGGTGTGTCCCCACTGCGGGGGCACCAACCTGACGGCCTGGCCGCTGGCGCGGCCGTGCCCACGGTGCGAGGGCGAGATGGACGAGATGTAGGCCGGCCGCGGCGCCGGCGGGTGTCCGTGCGCGGATTCGCGCCGACCGGCGACCGCGCGCCCCGGCTCCGGCCCGCCCCGGCTCGCCCGGGCTCAGTCCTGCCGCCGGTAGACCTGGATGCAGCCGCCCGACCGCCCGGGATCGAACGGCGCGGCCTGGAAGTCCCCGCACTGCTCCACGAGCACGAAGCCGGCCGCGGCATGGGCCCGGGCGAGGTCCTCGGCGCGGGCCGGCCACAGGGGCGTCTCGCCGGCGAAGTGCTCCTGGCCGTTCTCCTGCAGGCGGGTCAGGAACCGCACGGCGCCCGGCCGGTCGGCCGCTGGCAGGTAGCGGCGGGTGAAGACCAGCCCCTCGCCGGCATCGATGGGCGGCAGGTCGTGCGGCTCGGCCAGGGGCCAGAGGCGGTCGAAGTTCACCGTCTGGATGATCCACGGCGCGCCGGGGGCGAGGATGGCGGCGAGGTCGGCCAGCATGCGGTCCCGGCGGTCGGGCGGCAGGTGGGGCAGGACGTTGCCGATGCAGTAGGCGCCGTCGGCGTGGTCGGTGACCGTGGGGACCTCGGTGAGGTCGGCGCAGACGAAGCGGGCAGTGGCGTAGCGCTCGCGCGCCGCCGCGATCATGGCCTCGTCCAGGTCCAGGCCCACCATGTCCAGCTCCCGGGCGGCGAGGGCGCCGGCGTGGTGGCCGGGGCCGCAGCCGAGGTCGAGGACCAGGCCCCGGTCGGGCAGGCGCTCCTCGAGGAAGGCCAGCGTGGCGGGCCGGAAGGGGAACACGCGCTCGTAGTGCGCGGCGAACCGGGCGTAGAAGCTCATGGACGCCTCCTGGTCGTGGCGTGCCGCCGCCGCGGGCCGATGATGCGGCGCGGACCGCTCAAGAAAACACGGAATGCCGCGATCCGCCGCAGATCCTGTTCCGCGGCTGACGGGAGGGCTTCATGGCCACCATCCTCTGCGACCTCGACGGCACCCTGCTGCGGCGGTCGGCGTCCGCCTGGCAGGACCGGCCGACGCCCAAGCGCGCGGCCCTGAACGCGGCGCTCTCGGAGCTGGCCGGCGGCCGCGCCGTGGACTACCGGCATGGCATCGAGGATGGCCTGACCGACTGGCTGATCTGCGAGCGCGCGCGGCGGGCCACACGCTGGGCCTGGCCACCGGGAACCTCGCCGTCTTCGCCCTGCACAAGCTGCAGCAGGCGGGGATCGACCGCGGGCTCTTCACCGGCCCGGTGGGCTTCGGCGACCACGGCCGCGAGCGCGCGCAGATCCTGCGGACGGCGGTGGCCCGGGCGGGAGCGCCGGCGGACGGCGGCGCGGAGGGCCCCCTCGTGGTCCTGGGCGACACCCGGCACGATCGCGCCGCGGCCGCCGCGGTGGGCCTGCCCTTCCTGGGCGTGGGCACCACCGGCCTGCGCGCCGGGGACGTGGACGCGCGGCCGGACTCCCCCGCCGCGTTCCTGGACGACCTCGCCGACGCCGACGCCGTGCTCGCGGGGGTGGCGCGGGTCACGGGCCGAAGAGCGCCTTGACCGCGGACCAGCTCCGCGTCTGCACGGCCACCGGCTGGCCGCCCTCGTGGTCAACTGACGCCCGCGTCCCTCCGCCCTAAGTTGTGCCTGACGCTCGACCCGTCGCGACGCGACCCCGGAGGTGACCCATGATCCGCCGCGCCACCACCCCGCCGGCCCGGCCGCTGCTGGCGGGCCGGCTGCTCGCCGGGCTCCTGCTCGCCGGGCCCCTGCTCGCCGGTTCCCTGGTCCTGACCGCCTGCAGCCCCGGCCCCCACCTCGCCTCGGCCTGGACCAACCCCGCCGCCGAGGCCACCGGCCTCGCTGGCATCCTGGTGGTGGGGCCGGTGGAGCTGCCGTCGCAGAGCCGCACCTACGAGCAGGTGCTGGTCTCGCGGCTCGAGCGCCGCGGCATCGACGCCGAGCCGGGCGAGCGCTTCCTGCGCGGCGCCCCGCCCGTGGACCGGCCGCGCCTGGTGCGCGCCCTGCGCGACCGCGGCCTCGACGGCGTCCTGGTCACCCGGGTGATCGGCGTGGAGGACGCCGGCTCGCCCGCCGCCCGCTACACCCTGGCCGACCGCGAGATCACCGACAGCAACCACCTCTTCGGCTTCCTCGACTTCCGGTTCGGCGAGGCCGTGATGCCCGGGGCACTCGATCGCGCGGCGGTGGTGGCCCTGGCGGTGAACCTCTACCCGGCGCGGGGCGGCGCCCTGATCTGGAGCGGCGAGATCCGCGGCGTGGATCCCTCCCACCTGGCCGACCGCGCCGACCTGATCGCCGAGCTCGTGCTCGACCAGCTGGAGAACCGGGACCTGATCGGTCGTTGAGACCGCGCGCGCCGGCAGCCGGGATCCCCTTGCCCGCCGCGGCGCCGCCCGCTAACGTGGTCGGGTCATGCTCGCCTTCCCTGGATCGACGCCCGC
>CAZWYF010000172.1:0-2719 GCA_964637835.1 uncultured Fibrobacteraceae bacterium | reverse complement strand
AGGCCATGGTCTGCCGCACCTGCCGGGCGGTGGTCGATACGGTGGTCGCGCGCCTGGTGCCGGGCGAGAACGAGTTCGGCATGCCGGTGGACCGGTGGCAAGCGGTGGCCGCGGTGTGCCCCCACTGCGAGGGCACCAACCTGGCGATCTGGCCGCTGGCGCGGCCCTGCCCGCGGTGCGAGGGCGAGATGGACGAGATGTAGGCCGGCCGCGGCGCCGGCCGGCCCGGCTCAGTCCGGTCGCCGGTAGACCTGGATGCAGCCGCCCGACCGCCCGGGATCGAACGGCGCGGCCTGGAAGTCCCCGCACTGCTCCACGAGCACGAAGCCGGCCGCGGCATGGGCCCGGGCGAGGTCCTCGGCGCGGGCCGGCCACAGGGGCGTCTCGCCGGCGAAGTGCTCCTGGCCGTTCTCCTGCAGGCGGGTCAGGAACCGCACGGCGCCCGGCCGGTCGGCCGCTGGCAGGTAGCGGCGGGTGAAGACCAGCCCCTCGCCGGCATCGATGGGCGGCAGGTCGTGCGGCTCGGCCAGGGGCCAGAGGCGGTCGAAGTTCACCGTCTGGATGATCCACGGCGCGCCGGGGGCGAGGATGGCGGCGAGGTCGGCCAGCATGCGGTCCCGGCGGTCGGGCGGCAGGTGGGGCAGGACGTTGCCGATGCAGTAGGCGCCGTCGGCGTGGTCGGTGACCGTGGGGACCTCGGTGAGGTCGGCGCAGACGAAGCGGGCAGTGGCGTAGCGCTCGCGCGCCGCCGCGATCATGGCCTCGTCCAGGTCCAGGCCCACCATGTCCAGCTCCCGGGCGGCGAGGGCGCCGGCGTGGTGGCCGGGGCCGCAGCCGAGGTCGAGGACCAGGCCCCGGTCGGGCAGGCGCTCCTCGAGGAAGGCCAGCGTGGCGGGCCGGAAGGGGAACACGCGCTCGTAGTGCGCGGCGAACCGGGCGTAGAAGCTCATGGACGCCTCCTGGTCGTGGCGTGCCGCCGCCGCGGGCCGATGATGCGGCGCGGACCGCTCAAGAAAACACGGAATGCCGCGATCCGCCGCAGATCCTGTTCCGCGGCTGACGGGAGGGCTTCATGGCCACCATCCTCTGCGACCTCGACGGCACCCTGCTGCGGCGGTCGGCGTCCGCCTGGCAGGACCGGCCGACGCCCAAGCGCGCGGCCCTGAACGCGGCGCTCTCGGAGCTGGCCGGCGGCCGCGCCGTGGACTACCGGCATGGCATCGAGGATGGCCTGACCGACTGGCTGATCTGCGAGCGCGCGTTGCGGACCGTGGCGCCCGAGGCCGTCCTAGATGCCGACGCCTGGCGGCAGGTGGTGGCGCGGGCGGAGGCGCTGCTGGCGCCGCCGCCGGCGGGGTCGTCCCCGGTGTATGCGCCCCTGCCGGGGGTGCCGGGCGTGCTGGACGCACTGCGCGCGGCGGGCCACACGCTGGGCCTGGCCACCGGGAACCTCGCCGTCTTCGCCCTGCACAAGCTGCAGCAGGCGGGGATCGACCGCGGGCTCTTCACCGGCCCGGTGGGCTTCGGCGACCACGGCCGCGAGCGCGCGCAGATCCTGCGGACGGCGGTGGCCCGGGCGGGAGCGCCGGCGGACGGCGGCGCGGAGGGCCCCCTCGTGGTCCTGGGCGACACCCGGCACGATCGCGCCGCGGCCGCCGCGGTGGGCCTGCCCTTCCTGGGCGTGGGCACCACCGGCCTGCGCGCCGGGGACGTGGACGCGCGGCCGGACTCCCCCGCCGCGTTCCTGGACGACCTCGCCGACGCCGACGCCGTGCTCGCGGGGGTGGCGCGGGTCACGGGCCGAAGAGCGCCTTGACCGCGGACCAGCTCCGCGTCTGCACGGCCACCGGCTGGCCGCCCTCGTGGTCAACTGACGCCCGCGTCCCTCCGCCCTAAGTTGTGCCTGACGCTCGACCCGTCGCGACGCGACCCCGGAGGTGACCCATGATCCGCCGCGCCACCACCCCGCCGGCCCGGCCGCTGCTGGCGGGCCTGCTGCTCGCCGGGCCCCTGCTCGCCGGTTCCCTGGTCCTGACCGCCTGCAGCCCCGGCCCCCACCTCGCCTCGGCCTGGACCAACCCCGCCGCCGAGGCCACCGGCCTCGCTGGCATCCTGGTGGTGGGGCCGGTGGAGCTGCCGTCGCAGAGCCGCACCTACGAGCAGGTGCTGGTCTCGCGGCTCGAGCGCCGCGGCATCGACGCCGAGCCGGGCGAGCGCTTCCTGCGCGGCGCCCCGCCCGTGGACCGGCCGCGCCTGGTGCGCGCCCTGCGCGACCGCGGCCTCGACGGCGTCCTGGTCACCCGGGTGATCGGCGTGGAGGACGCCGGCTCGCCCGCCGCCCGCTACACCCTGGCCGACCGCGAGATCACCGACAGCAACCACCTCTTCGGCTTCCTCGACTTCCGGTTCGGCGAGGCCGTGATGCCGGGCGCCCTGGACCGCGCGGCCGCCGTGGCCCTGGCGGTCAACCTCTACCCCGCGCGGGGCGGTGCCCTGATCTGGAGCGGCCAGATCCGCAACGTGGACCCCTCCCGGCTGGCCGACCGCGCCGACCTGATCGCCGAGCTGGTGCTCGACCAGCTGGAGAACCGGGACCTGATCGGCCGCTGAGGCCGCGCGGGCCGGCCCGTGGCGACGGCAGCCGGGATCCCCTTGCCCGCCGCCGCGCCGCCCGCTAACGTGGTCGGGTCATGCTCGCCTTCCCTGGATCGACGCCCGC
>CAZWYF010000171.1:1489-2736 GCA_964637835.1 uncultured Fibrobacteraceae bacterium | reverse complement strand
ATGGCACGGATTCCAGCAGAGGAGCTTGAGCGGCTGAAGCGGGAGGTGGAGCTGGCGGAGCTGGTGCGGGAGTCTGGGGTGGAGCTGCGGCGCCAGGGCTCAAACCTGGTGGGGCTGTGCCCGTGGCACGACGACGAGGACCCGTCGCTGGTGGTGACGCCGTCGAAGAACCTCTTCAACTGCCTGGGCTGCGGGGTGGGCGGGTCGGTGGTGGACTGGGTGATGCGGACGCGGGGAGTGGGCTTCCGGCACGCGGTGGAGATTCTGAGGGAGCGGCTCGGCGTCTCGCCGGTGCAGGAGGGGTATCAGACCAGCGCGACGGCGCTGCCGTCGCCAGTGGCGTTGGACGCGCCGGACCACGTGGTGCTCGACCAGGTGATCGGCTACTACCAGGCCGTGCTGCCCACCGTGCCGGCGGCGATGGGCTTCCTCGAGCGCCGCGGCCTGGCCGACGAGACCGCGATCAAGCACTTTCGCCTCGGCTTCGTCGACCGCACCCTCGGCCTCAGACTGCCCAAGCGCAACACCGTGCCCGGCCGCCAGCTGCGGGACCAGCTGCAGCGGCTGGGGATCTACCGCGCCTCGGGCCACGAGCACCTGCGAGGCTGCGTGACGGTGCCAGTGATCGATGCCGAGGGGCAGATCACCGAGGTGTACGGGCGTCGCGTCGACAGCCACACGGCCAAGCCGCACCACCTGTACCTGCCGGGCCCGCACCGCGGCGTCTGGAACCTCGATGCCTTGCGCACCAGCCGCGAGGTCATTCTGTGCGAGGCGCTGCTGGATGCGTTGACCTTCTGGGTCGCCGGCTACCACAACGTCACCGCGGCCTACGGGACGAACGGCTTCACGAAGGACCACCTGGAGGCGATGCAGGCGTACGGGACCGAGCGGGTGCTGATCGCCTACGACCGCGACGAGGTGGGCGACCGGGCCGCGGCGAAGGTCGCCGAGCGGCTGGCGGGTGAAGGGATTAGCTGCTGGAGGGTGCTGTTTCCGCGCGGCATGGACGCCAACGAGTACGCGGTGAAGGTGGGGCCGCCGAGGCAGTCGCTCGGCGTGCAGCTGCAGGCCGCCGAGCACCTGGCCGGGCCAGTGAAGGCCAGGACGGTGCACCCTGCGGGCGCTCAGCCGCCGGTAGCTGCCGAGCCAGCGCAACGCGCAAGCCCCGCGCCCGCGGCGCCTGCTCCGCCACCGTCCGCACCGCCGGACCCACCGGTCCAGCCGGACTCCCCACACCCTCCAGA
>CAZWYF010000171.1:0-1389 GCA_964637835.1 uncultured Fibrobacteraceae bacterium | reverse complement strand
GTGCCGTCCCCTCCGGAGCTGCCGACGCCGGTGTCGGTGAGCGACAGCGAGGTGGTCTTCCGGCTCGCCACCCGCCGCTACCGGGTCCGGGGCCTGGCCAAGAACCTCAGCCACGAGCAGCTCAGGGTCAACATCCTGGTCGCCGAGGAGGGCGGCGAGGCGTACCACGTCGACACCTTCGACCTGTACTCCTCCCGGCAGCGAAAGGCGTTTCAGCAGCAGGCATCCTCCGAGCTGGACGTGAAGGTGCAGACCATCAAGGGCGAGCTCGGCCGGGTGCTGCTGAAGCTCGAGGAGCTGCGCGAGGCGCAGATTGCCGAGGCGCTGACGCCGAAGGCGAAGCCCGAGGTGCAGCTGAGCGCCGCCGAGCAGAGCGAGGCGATGGGGCTCCTCAACGACCCGAACCTCCTCGAGCGGATCAGCGAGGACCTCGGCCGCTGCGGGCTGGTGGGGGAGTCCACCAACCGCCTGGTGGCCTACCTGGCGACGGTGTCGCGCAAGCTCGAGCGGCCGCTGGCGGTGCTGGTGCAGTCCTCGTCGGCGGCGGGCAAGTCGGTGCTGGTGAGCACGGCGCTGTCCTTCGTGCCGCCGGAGGAGCGGGTGCAGTACTCGGCGATGACCGGCCAGAGCCTGTTCTACATGGGCGAGACCGACCTCCAGCACAAGGTGCTGGCGATCGCCGAGGAGGAGGGCGCCGAGAAGGCGGCGTACGCCTTGAAGCTCCTTCAGTCCGAAGGCGAGCTGTCGATCGCCTCCACCGGCAAGGACCCGACGACCGGCCGCCTGGTGACCCAGAAGTACCACGTGGAGGGCCCGACGGCGATCGTGATGACCACCACGGCGATCGACGTGGACGAGGAGCTCCTGAACCGCTGCATCGTGCTCACGGTGGACGAGGGCCGCGAGCAGACGCGGGCGATCCACGAGCGCCAGCGGGAGGAGGAGACGCTGGACGGCTGGCGCCTCCGGCGCGAGCGCCGGCGGCTGATCGCCCTGCACAGCAACGCGCAGCGTCTGCTCGAGCCGATGGCCGTCCTCAACCCGTACGCGAAGGGCCTGACCTTCCCCGACAGCTGCACCCGCACGCGCCGGGACCACCAGAAGTACCTCGGCCTGATCCGCACCATCGCGCTCATCCACCAGCACCAGCGCACGGTGCGCCACGACACGGCCGCCGGCAGCTCGCTGCCCTACATCGAGGTCACGCTGGCCGACATCGAGCACGCCAACCGCCTCGCCAACGAGGTCCTCGGCCGGACCCTGGACGAGCTCCCGCCGCAGACGCGGCGGTTTCTGGAGCTGATCCACGGCTGGCTGCTGGAGCAGTGCGAGCAGCTGGACACGCGCCAGTGCGCCTTCCGCTTCACCCGCCGCGAGCTGCGCGAGGCG
>CAZWYF010000170.1:0-2787 GCA_964637835.1 uncultured Fibrobacteraceae bacterium | reverse complement strand
CCAGGACCACACAGGCCGCATCGAGACCGGGTCCGGCGTTGCGCACCATGACCGGTACGGACTGGTCGGCGATCAGCTCGCCGGCGAACACGCTCACACCGGACGCCCCCGGCGCGCCGGACGATCCGGCCGTCAACCGCAGCGCCTTGATCCCCTCGCCCTCGATCAGTCGCAGGACATGCCGGCCGTCGGCCAGCGTCACCCAGGCGAGGCGCGCCGCCGGCACCACGGCAGCGGGCCGGCTCGCGATGGCTTCATGCCCGGCGCCTACGAGGGCCACCGGCGTGTCGACCCCGAGGCCGAAGTTCAGTCCCAGGATCACCAGATCCTCGAAGCCGATCTCGCCATCCGGGACCGGCAGGCCGACGCCCAGACCGGAATCCGTGGGCCCGTAGTCGATGTCGGCGACGAACGCCGCCTCGCCATCAGCCGTGGCATAGGCGTCGCCGAGCGAGGTGACATCCAAGATGTCGACCACCCCGTCGCCCACGCCGCCACCGCCATCGGTGACGTCGCCGAGCAGGTAGTTCGTCGCGGCCACCGACGCAGCCGCCGGCGGCCCGGGTTCCTGGGCGCCATTGAGGGGGAAGAACTCGTAGAAGTAGATCCCCCGCTGCGCGACCGTGTCCTCATGGGCCATGGTGCCGGCGTCCACGGTGCCCACATGGACCCAGCGAGCGGCGGCGAGGGCTTCTGCCCGCGAAGCCGGACGATCCGGAGCCGATGCACCCTCGAGACGGCCGAAGAACGGATAGGCCGAGCTGCCATCGGCGGCGTCCCAGCGACCGCGGTAGATCTCGACGGCGTTGAAGAAGAGGCTCTCCGGATCCTGCCAGGATAGAGCGATCCTCTGGTGCCGCGGCGCCGCTGATGCGGCGGTCACCGGACCGGGCGGACCACACTCGACCGGGATGCTCGCCGACGGGCCGATCTGGACCACGACCGGCTGGTTCTCGAGATCGCGGAAATCGCCCTCCGCCAGGACGACGCCACCGTCTCCATCCCCGACCCCCTGGACCGAGACGGTGAAGAGATCGGCCTCGCTGGTGAGGCCATCGGCCTCCGCACCCAGGATCGTGTAGTCGATGGTCACGTCCCCCGGTCCGTGCTCGACGATCTGGTGCAAGGCGTCCACGCCCTCGGGAACCACGGCGACCATGACGTCCGAGGCATCGAACGCCAGTTCCGCGGTCGCGGTGACCCGCACGCTGTAGCTGCGGACCGCCGGAGAGATCCCGTTGGGCTCCCAGTGCACGGTGAGCAGGACCTCGTCCCCGCAGGCGATGGGATCGAACAGCTCGGGTGTCAGCAAGAGTACCGGATCGGCCAGGCAGCCGACCGGCTCGGCTCCCATGCGCCCACATGCGCTGGATTCGGGCGCACACGGGGAGTTCGAACGGAGGGTGAGGTCGCGGGCTTCCAGGTCGCAGAAGATGGGGTCGGCGCTGATGTTCCCATCCAGGCCGAGTTGCCCATCGATGGGCGCGATCCAGTCACCACCCGCGTTGCCGTGGAGATTGGAGCAGGTGATCTCGGGAATCCCGCCCGCGTTCCAGTGCACGCCGGCGCCGCCTTCGCCGAACGCGATCACGGAGCGGACCACGTCGACCGTCGAGAGATTGCTCCAGATCCCGCTCGCGTACTCGTTCGCGGCGTTGCCGACCATGGTGCAGGACTCGAAGACGGACGAGGAGCCCAGGACGAAGGCCGCGCCGCCCCGGGTCTGGGCGAAGTTGTCGATGAACAGGCAGCTCTCGATCACGGCGCTGGACTCCTCGATGGCCAGCGCGCCGCCGCGGTCGATGGAGTGGCAATCCTGGAGGATGCACTCGCGCACGATGACGTCGCTCGAGTACACGCGGATGGCCGCACCACGGTCACCCATCGCGTCCCGGACCGTGACGCCCTCGAGGATCGAACCGTGGGAGTCCTGACCGAACTCGATCCCGAATCCCGCCCCCCCGGGATCGATGACACAGGCTTCCGGATCGCCTGACTGGGAAACGATGGCCAGCGTCTTCTCCTCGACGACGAGCGATCGGTTACCGTCGCCCGTGAACACGCCATCGGTGAGTTCGATCACCACTCCGGACCCGGCGGCATCGATGGCGGCCTGGATGGTGGCGTGATCCCCCGTCCCGTCGGGACGGACCACGATCAAGGTGCGATCCTCACGCGCCAGGGTCGCGCGCATGGCGGTCGCATCCCGCCTGTCTGACCGCGAGTGGAACGTGACCGTGTCCATCGGCGCAGCGGCGGTGTCATCGGTGTGCTCGGCGGCCGCCATCACCATCTCTGCAGCTGCAGATCCCGCGGCGGAGAACAGGAGGGTCAGGAGCAGGACCGGGACCACCATGAGGGTCGCCCGGGAATCGCGCGTGCAGGGTATGAAGGATCTCGGCATGGCAGGGACCTCCCCGGTATTCGGTCAGATTTCGACATCCGACGCGGAAGTCTCTCCCCTGCTGCCTCCTCGATGCGTCCTCCGCGTGATCGTCAGGCTAACCGTCGCGCGTTCCGTCACGCGGAACCGGGATGGGGTATCGCGGCACGCCAGACTGGCAGCGCTGCCCTCCGAGCCAGCCCGATCCGAGTCGACCGCCCGATCATCCCGAACCCGTGACACTATTTGTCGCGAGATGCCGCTCAGGTACACCGGCGGTGTCCCTGAGCAACACATTCCATCAAGACACCGGAATCTCGACGCGCCGTTCCCTCGCCGCCCCCTCGCCGCGCCCTCACTGCCGCCCTGCCGCTCCGCACAGCCACCCCCCCCCCGGCCCCTCC
>CAZWYF010000169.1:0-2832 GCA_964637835.1 uncultured Fibrobacteraceae bacterium | reverse complement strand
CCCCCGGGGCCGCCACCGTACCGGAGAGCAAGAAATGCCGAGCAAGCTGGCCCGTCTGTTCAGCCCCCGACGCGCGACCCGCGATGGCGACCGCGCGTTCGGCCTGCGCCTCGCCGCCGGCCTGCTCGCCTCCGAGGACCCCACCCACGCCATCACCCTGGCCTGCCGCCTGGCCCGCCGCGTGCCCGGCTGCACGGTGGCCCTCGTCGCGGTCCGCCGCCCCGACGGCGCGGTGGACTACCTGGCCGCCGAGGGCGCGCCCGCCAACCTGACCCGGGCGCTGAGCGAGCGGCAGGACCTGGTCCAGAGCCTGGACGGCCTGCCCCGCTGGGTGAGCCTGGGGGACGACCCCTTCCAGCCCGGCGCCCCGGTCCTGCGGCGCTTCGACCTGCAGTGGGCCCTGGCCATCCCGTTTACCGCCAGCCTGGGCGGCGGCGACGCCTGCCGCTGCGTGGCCCTGCTGGCCGGCCCGGGCTCCGACATCCAGCCCCACCACCCCTTGATCCGCGACGCGCGGCTGATCTGGCTGGCGGTGCGCGACCGCCTGGCCGCCGCCGCGGTGGCCGCCGAGACCGTCGCCGCCGGCCAGGCCAGCGCCGCGGGGGACGCCGGCGCGCCGGCGCCCTGGCCCACCGGCCCCGGCGCCTGGGAGACCGCCCCGGCCGCCCTCTGCCTGGTGCAGCCGGGCGCGGTGGTGGCCGCCAACGCCGCCGCGCGCACGCTGCTGGCCGAGCACGTGGGCCGCGGGGGCGACCACTGGCAGCCCTGGCTGCTGGGCGCGGTGCAGCGCCTGGAGCAGAGCGACGCGGTGAGCGAGGTGCTGACCGCCTCGCAGAGCCGCGGCCGGCGGCTGAGCGTCACCCTGGGCGCCGCGCCCGCGGGCCCCGCCCAGCCCCGCCTGGTGGCGGTGGCCGCCGCCAGCGCCGAGGAGCTGGACTCGGCCGCCCACGAGGCCACCATGCGCACCCTGGGCCACGAGGTGCGCACCCCGCTGACCGCCATGCAGACCAGCCTGGACCTGGTCCTGCGCGGCCGGGCGGGGGAGGTGTCGGCGGATCAGGAGCGCTTCCTGCAGAACGCCCGCCGCAACCTCGAGCGCCTCAATCGCCTGCTGGGCGACCTGCTGGACGCCAAGCGCGGCGAGGCCGGCCACCTCGCGATCCGCACCGAGACCGTGGACCTGGGCGACCGCCTGCAGGGCGACCTGGAGATGTTCGCCCTCTCCTGCCGCGAGAAGCAGATCGAGCTGGACGCCTCGGGCGTCCCGGAGCACTTCCGCGCCTGCGTGGACGCCGACAAGGTCCAGCAGATGCTGCACAACGTGGTCAGCAACGCGGTGAAGTACACGCCCTCGGGCGGGCTGATCCGCGTCTGGCTGCAGGACCGCGCCGAGGCCGCGCCGGGGGTGGGCGCGCAGCTCGCGCGCCGCTTCCGCCTGCCGCTCGATGCGTTCACCGTGGTGGTGGAGGACAGCGGCCTGGGCATGAGCGAGGAGTTCCTCGAGACCCTCTTCCAGCCCTTCAGCCGGGAGGACCGCCCGGAGACGCGGCGGCTGCCCGGCGCGGGGCTGGGCCTGCACATCACCCGCGGCCTGGTGGAGGCCCACGGCGGGGAGATCCGCCTGAGCAGCCGGCCGGGCGAGGGCACCACCGTCTGGCTGGTGCTGCCGCGCGAGCCGGGCAGCGGCGCGGTGCTGGAGGCCGGCCGCAAGCTGGCCGCCCTGCGCGATGCGGCCACCGCGGCGGGCGTGCCGTCGCAGACGGTGTGCCTGGACGTGCGCGAGGCCCTGGCGAGGGCCCAGCCCTGGGAGGCGGAGGCCGCCGGCGCGCAGGTGCGCCGCGTGCTGCGCGACCTGGCCGACCGCTCCCGCCACGAGGCCACCGCCGGCCTGGTGCGCGCCCTGGGCGACCCCTGCTGGACCCTGGCACCCGGCCTGTGGGCCGGCCTGGCCCTGGACCCCGAACGCCTGGAGCCGGCGTGGCAGGTGGCCACGGCGGCGCCCGAGAGCTCGCCCCTGCTGGCCGGCCGCGGCTGGATCCAGCTCGACGAGCCGTCCCGAGACCCGCGCCCGCATCCGGCGGGCACCCCCGCCTGAGGGCGGACCGCCACCGCCGCCCGGGACCGGACCCGGCCGGCGGACACCAGGAGGGGGCCGCGTGCTCCCGCAACCGGAGGACCACGATGGACAACCCGCTGCGCATCCTCGTCGTGGACGACGAGCGCGACATCCTCGAGACCCTGGACTACAGCCTGGCCCTGCGCGGCTTCGACGTGGTCACCGCCGCCGACGGCCTGGAGGCCCTGGAGGTGGCCAAGCGCGTCAAGCCGGACGCCATGCTCCTGGACGTGATGCTCCCGGGCTGCAACGGGTACGAGGTCAGCCGGCTGCTGAAGGAGTGGATGGAGACCGACCCGCACGCGCGGGGATTCCCCATCGTGCTGCTGACCGCGCGCAAGGTGGACTCCCCGGAGCGGGAGAAGTTCATCGCCACCTGGTCCCGCGCCGACCGCACCATGTACAAGCCCTTCGACATCGACGAGGTGATCGCCGTGGTGGAGGATCTGGCCGGCGTGGTGGCCGTCTGAAAATGCCCCCGGTGCCTTGACATCGGGGGCGACAGCGCGTTTAATTCCCGCTCCCGGCCGCCACGCGGCCGGTCTGGTGCCTAGGTAGCTCAGCTGGTAGAGCACTGCACTGAAAATGCAGGTGTCGGTGGTTCGAGTCCGCCCCTAGGCACCATCCCCGCCTTCTTGGAGCTGGTGTAGCTCAGCTGGTAGAGCAGCTCACTCGTAATGAGCAGGTCAGGAGTTCGAGTCTCCTCACCAGCTCCA
>CAZWYF010000168.1:0-2852 GCA_964637835.1 uncultured Fibrobacteraceae bacterium | reverse complement strand
TGGTACGCCGCCAGGGACTCGAACCCCGAACCCGCTGATTAAGAGTCAGCTGCTCTGCCAGTTGAGCTAGCGGCGCACCGGAGCGCGAACTTGTGCCCGCACGGGAGCGTACCTATCCTGACTCGCCATGCGGGTGACGGAATCTAAAGCCGGGGCCCGCCGATGTCAAGAAACGGTGATGGGCGGCACGGGACCCCGGCCGGTCGCCTCCATGCGCCGCGGGATACCATCCGCGATGATAAAGGTTCCACTTAAAAACGGATGGAGCCGGGAGTCCTGCCCGCCATCCCGACCCCGAGAGGTCTGCCATGCGCACGCTCCGCACCCGCCGCGACCGCGCCCGCCACGTGGTCGACGTCCTGCGCCGCGAGTTCCCCGACAGCCGCTGCAGCCTCGAGCACCGCGACGCCTGGCAGCTGCTGGTGGCCACCATCCTGTCCGCCCAGTGCACCGACGCGCGGGTCAACCAGGTCACGCCCGCGTTCTTCGCGGCCTTCCCCACGGTGGGCGACGTGGCGGGGGCCCCCCCGGAGGCCATCGAGGAGGCCATCCGCTCCACGGGCTTCTACCGGAACAAGGCGAAGAGCATCCAGGGCGCCGCCCGCGCCATCCTCGAGCGCCACGGGGGCGAGGTCCCGGGCGCCCTCGAGGACCTGGTGCGCCTGCCCGGCGTGGGCCGCAAGACCGCCAACGTGGTGCTGGGCGAGATCTGGAACCGGCCCGCCGGCGTGGTGGTGGACACCCATGTCAGCCGGATCGCCCGCAAGCTGGGGCTCACCGACACCGCCGATCCGGTCAAGGCGGAGCAGCAGCTGGGCCAGGTGCTGCCGCCCGCCGACTGGCGGGATTTCACCCACCTGATCATCGATCACGGCCGCAGGACGTGCCGGGCCCGCGCCCCCCGCTGCGACGCGTGCCCCATCTATCGCTGGTGCGAGACGCGAGCCTGAGCCGCCAGGATCCGCTTGTGGGCCCCCGCGCAGCGTGCTAAGCTGCCGTCGCTGCAGGGTGTTGCCGCATCATGAGCGCCCTGGCAGATCAGGAGGGGCAGCGGGCGACCGCCATGGTGGTCGCGGCCGATCCACCCGCGGCGGGGGCCGCAAGGAGGGCACACATGAGCGGGGCGACACGGCCCGAACCAGCGGCGGGAGCCGCCGCGGGCGGCATGACCGATCCGGGCACCCGACGCCTGGTGCAGGGCCTCGACCACGTGGCCGTCTTCGGGATCGGAGCCGGCGGCACGCTGTTCTTCTGGAATCGCGGCGCCGAGCACCTGCTCGGCCACGCCACCGCCATGGTCCTGGGCCGGGACCCGGCGCGGGTCCTGGCGGCCGAGGAGGACCGGGCCCGGCTCCGCGAGCTGCTCCCCGACGGCACCAGCAACGCCAGCAGCGGCGTCTGCCGCCTGCTCCATCGCGACGGCAGCCGGATCCCCGTCCTGCTGCACCACGAACAGGTGACCGGCGACCAGGACCGTCCGGCCGAGACCTACGTCTTCGCCACGCCGCTGCGGGCGGAGGCCGGTTCGCAGGCCAGCCTGCAGTTGCTGCAGACCCAGAAGCTGGAGAGCCTGGCCGTCCTCGCCGGCGGCATCGCCCACGACTTCAACAACCTCCTGCTCGGCGTGGTCGGCAACGCGGACCTCATGCTGCTCGAGCTGCCGGAGGGCCATCCGGCCCGCGAGCCGGCCGAGCAGATCGCGCAGGCCGGCCTGCGGGCCGCCGATCTCTGCCGACAGCTGCTGGCCTTCAGCGGCAAGGGGCGTCTGCTGAGCGAGCCGATGGACCTCTCCGACCTGGTCCAGGGCCTGGCGCCCCTGCTGCACATGAGCCTGGGCGGATCCCGCCTGCGGCTGGATCTGGCGCCGGGTCTGCCGCCGGTGAACGGCGATCCGGAGCAGCTCCGCCAGGTGGTGGTCAACCTGGTGACCAACGCCGCCGAGGCGCTCGGCGACACCCCCGGCGCCATCACCGTCACCACGCATACCCACGACGCCACGCGTGACGTGCTCACCAACCCCGCCACCGGCGCCCGGTTGCCGGCAGGCACCTACGTCGCGGTGGAGATCGAGGACAGCGGGGTCGGCATCGTGCCCGAGCATCTCGAGCGGGTCTTCGAGCCCTTCTTCACCACCAAGTTCCTCGGCCGCGGCCTCGGCCTGGCCGCCGCCCAGGGGATCGTCCGGGCGCATCATGGCACCATCCGGGTGGCCTCCGTCCCCGGCGCCGGCGCCACCTTCACGATCCTGTTGCCGGCGGTGGGCGTGCGCGAGATGCCGCGGTCCGGCGCCGATCCCGACGCCGATCCTGACGCTGCCGGGGCCGCCGCCCCGGCAGCGGCCCCGCTGGCCACCGAGGAGCGCCGCATCCTGGTGGTGGACGACGAGGAACACGTCCGCCGCGTCGCCAGCCAGCTCCTGGCCGCCGAGGGCTATGTCGTCGAGGTGGCGACCGACGGGGAAGGCGCCCTCGACCGCCTGGAGTCCGACCCCCGCTGCTGCGACCTGGTGCTGCTGGACATGACCATGCCCGGCCTGGACGGCCTGGAGGTCCTGGCCGCCATCCGCCGCCTGCAGCCGGACCTGCCCGTCCTGCTCTCCAGCGGTTACGGGCGCGAGCGCGTGCGCCACGTGCTCCAGGAGGACCCGGCCTGCGGCTTCATCCAGAAGCCCTACCGGCAGCGGGAACTGCTGGGCAACGCGGCGGCCCTGCTCGGACCGCACGAGGACGACTGAGCGGCCGCGGCAGAAGGCGGCGCGGCGCGGCGGCGGGCCGGCGGGTCGCCGACCTGGTCTTCGATCGGGATAGGGGGGCCGGGCCCGCAGTTCACGGAAGATCGTACGACCCCGTTTC
>CAZWYF010000167.1:0-2920 GCA_964637835.1 uncultured Fibrobacteraceae bacterium | reverse complement strand
TTCGACAATCGGTCGACCGAGACCGGCCTCGACTACGCGGGCCTGCCGTACAGCAGCGTGGGCTTCGAGTCCGACCATGACGACCAGGCGCAGCGAAGCCTCGAAGACCTGATGATCACCATCGCTACGGGTGGACAACAATCGGCGTTCTATCGCGTCAGCGCGATCAATCATAACGGTGTGCCTGAGTTTCTCGACCACACACTCGGCGCCTTCGATTCCGGCTCCGTACCACAAGTCGGCCTCGGCGGCGTCTCGGTGGCCGACATGGACAACGACGGCGACCTGGACCTGTTCTGCGCCTCGGGCACGTCTTCTACGCCCCGCCTGTACGAGAACGACGGCGACGGTACCTTCACCGACGTGACCTCGACACTGGGCCTGGCCACGGCCGCGAGCAACAGCTGGGCCGGCACCTGGGCCGACTACGACGGCGACGGCTGGGTCGATCTGTTCCTGGCGCGCGGCGGTGGCCCGGGCATTCCGCCCGAGGGGATGAGCGGCCAGGCGGCGTACCTCATGCGCAACGGCCTCGACCCCGAGCTGGGCTCGGGCGGTTTCGAGAACGTGACCACGGCCGTGGGCCTTGCCAGCGGAAACGCGAACTATGCCGCGTCGATCTCCGCCTGCTGGGGAGACATCGACAACGACGGGCGCCTGGACCTCTACCTGGCCGAGTACAGCGACAACGCGGGCGGTATCCGCGGCAAGCTCTTCGTCCAGCAGAGCGACGGCACGTTCCAGGAAGAGGGCGCCAGCCGCCTGCCGACCGGCAGCCTGTTCGCCCAGGCCGCGGCGCAGTTCGTCGACATGGATCTCGACGGCGACCTGGATCTGGTGACCGGCAACCGGATCCTCAACGTCGGCGCGGTGGTCTACTGGAACGACGGGACGGGCGACTTCACCGCCGAGAATCCGCTGACCGTCCCGTCGATCGGGGGTGTGAGCGGCCTGAAGGTCTGGGATCAGGATCTGGACACGCGACCGGACCTGCTCCTGACCACGCGCGATCCCCAGCAGACGGCGCACTTCTTCCACAACCTCGACGCCGGGTCGGGCCTGGTGCTCCAGGACGAGACCGCCCACGTGGGCCTCGATACAGGCCATGAGGCCGGTGGCCTGACGGTCCTGGACTGGAACCGCGATGGGGACCAGGACGTGTACCTCGGCCGGCAGGTCAGCACGCAGAAGTTCTTCTATCGCACCGTCGCCCAGAGCGATGGAAGCGATGATCTGCAGGCGGACTTCATCTGCGTGCGGCTGTCCTCGCCCCAGGGGGTCAACAACCGGGCGGGCATCGGCGCCCGGGTCTCGGTGCAGAGCGATGGCCGGTGGATCCACCGGTGGGTGGACGGCGGCAGCGGCCGCGGCAGCCAGGATGACCTGACAGTGACGCTGCCGGTCCCGGTGAGCAGCGGCACCCACCTCGTGCAGATCCAGTGGCCGAACGGCTGGACGCAGGTCGACACGGCCACGGTCAACCCGATCGGTCAGGATCCCGAGATCATCCTGGACGAGACGAACCCCATGGTGGTCGACGCATCGGTCGCCGGCACCACGGCCTTCGATGCCGGGCAGGGCCAGTTCTACTGGGTGTTCAACTGGGAGACCGGATACCGCAGCGACTGGAGCCTGGACAAGGTCACGTTGCCGGCCTCGCCGTGCGTGCCTGCGGGCGCGGTCTACACGCCGGCCACCGCGGGCGTGGAGCACACCATCTCCAGGCTCAGCACGGGCAACTACCGGCACGTGATGCGCGTCCCGGTGACCTGCAGCGCCCCGTGCCAGATCCAGTTCACGGTCGAGAGTTCGCACCGCGCCGGCATCTCGAGCACGAGTGCGGCGAAGATCCTGCGGGTCAAGTTCTGCCCGACGCAGCTCTAGAAGGAGGGCCGACATGAAAACCCTACGAATCCTGACGATGGCCCTGGCCGCGCTGGGCCTGGCCGGGGGCGCCGCCGGGCAGACCGGCGAGATCGGCGGCATGCTGTCGATGAGTCCGGTCCTCGATCAGTCCTACGCCGCGATCTGGGTGCCGGTGCCGCAGAACCACGCGGTGGCCGGCGTGCGGTGGTACAACAACGACGGCAGCGTCGTCTTCCCGCAGGTCCTGGTGGCCAGCGGCACGCTGGATGAGCGCGTGGGGCTGGAGGGTGCGCTGGTGGTGGCCACCGACGTGCAGGGCGCATCCCTGGCCTGGAGCGAGGTGACGTTCGACCAGCCTTACGCGTGCGAGAACGAGGGCCTGTACTGCCTGTTCGTCTTCCCGGCGGGGGTGGAGTTCTCCGCCCCGGGTTCGGGAGGCGGCCCGGCCATCGGCTTCACCGATGGCGAAGCGGGTCACCACGGCTGGCTGTGCGCGGACCTCGAGACCTGGATGAAGGTGGAAGGGGGGACGGGGCTGGCCATCGATCCGGTCTTCGTTCCGGCGGAGCCGGGCATGATTCGCATGGCGCAGCCGCGGACTCCCAACCCAGCCACGATGGAGGAGCCCGCGCTGCATCCGGCGCGTCCGAACCCCTTCAACCCCCAGACCGTGCTAGAATATACCCTGACCGGGGCGCAGCACGTCGAGCTGACCATCTACGACGTCACCGGCCGGCTGGTCCGGCGCCTGGTCAGCGGAGAGCATGCCACCGGGACGCACTCGGTGACCTGGACGGGCACCGACGATCACGGCCGGCGGATGCCGAGCGGCAGCTACTTCGTGCAGTTCGTGGCCGGGCAGCATCGCCAGAGCCAGCGGATCCTGCTGGTGAAGTAGAACCTGGGGCCAACGTGGGGGGGCGGGGCTCGGGCTCCGCCCCCTCAGGAAGGGGACGCCATGATCAGGCCCACCAGATGCTTCATGGTCATCGCCGCGCTGGTCACCCTTGTCTCAGCGATCGAGGCGCGGACCTGGCGCGTGGAGAAGGATGGC
>CAZWYF010000166.1:0-2926 GCA_964637835.1 uncultured Fibrobacteraceae bacterium | reverse complement strand
CTGAGCCAGAGCTCGGTGAACTGCATCCTGCAGGACGGCGACGGCTTCGTCTGGCTCGGCACCCAGGACGGCATCAACCGTTACGACGGCCAGGAGTTCAGGGTCTGGAAGACCGATGCCGACGCGACCTTGACGCTCTCGGATGCCTACGTGACCGCCCTGGTGGAGGATGCCGAGGGCAACTTCTGGGTGGGGTCGGAGTACTCCGGCTTCGGTCACTTCGATCGCGCCACCTGGCAGTTCGACGAGCTCCATCCCGGCCCGCCACACGAGCCGGACGACACCGGCACCAGCTACGAGGTGCTCGACCTCGCCCTGGGCCCCGACGGCAGCCTCTGGGTGGCCACCCGGTCCCATGGGCTGCTCCGCCACCGGGTCGCCGACGGCGGGATCACCAGCTGGAGCCGCCGTGCCGGCAACCTGGTCGCCGACGAGGTCCTCGCCGTGCGGGTCGATCGCCGCGGCCAGGTCTGGCTCGGCACGGCGGCCGGACCCGTGCGCGTCGATCCCCGCAGCGGCGCCACCTGGCGCCCCGGGCCCGACACGCCCGCGGCGCTGGCGGCGATCACGAGGAAGGTGACCGCCATCTGGGAGGAGGCCGACGGCACCCTCTGGTTCGGCACCGACCATGGTCTGCTGCGCTACCGTCCGGGGCCGGGCCAGTGGCGAGAGTTCGCGCCCCCGCCGGCGGCGGCCGGCCGCGAGCTGACCGACATCCACGGCGATCGGCAGGGGCAGCTCTGGCTGGCATGCCCCCAGGTCGGCGTGATGCGTTTCGCCACCGCCACCGGTGAATGGACCGTCCTGGGGCGCGACCTGGGCATGAGGCAGCGCCTGCAGACGGACAACGTCCGCGAGGTGTTCGTGGACGCCGCCGGCGTGCTCTGGGCCGGCCATGACCTCGGCGTCAGCCTTCTCGACACGCGAGCCAAGCGCTTCCAGCACTTCAACCACCGGGTGGCCGACGCGCGCTCGCTCAGCCACAACACGGTCTGGTCGATCTGCGAGGACCGAGGTGGCGCCGTCTGGGTGGGCACGGAGGATGGACTGAACCGCTTCGATCCGCAGGCCGGCGTCTTCACGCGCCTGCCGGTCGAGCGGGGCGATCCCGACGGCACGAGCGCCGAGCGCGTGGTGATGGTCCGCGAGGACCGCCGTGGCGACCTGTGGGTGGCCAACCCGCTCGGCCATCTCGACCGACGCGATCACCGGACCGGTCGGTTCACCCACTTCGAACAGGACTCGAGCGGGCGGCGCGGTCCGCCCACCCTGAGGGTGTACGACCTCGCCGAGGCGCCCGACGGGACCGTCTGGTTCGCCACCTTCGTGGGGTTGCAGAGCTACGATCCGGCCTCGGGCCGGTTCACTGGCCACTTCCTGCGCCCGGGCACGGTCTTCGATCTCGGCGGCAACGCGTGCAAGACCATCGAGGCGGATCCGGACGGCACCCTCTGGGTGGGGACCTGGGGCGTGGGGCTGGTGCACATCGATCCGCACGGCGGGCAGCGCCGGTTCTACCGCCATGAAGCCGACGATCATGGCAGCCTGACCAGCGATACCATCACCTCCCTGCTGCGCGGCCGCGACGGCACCGTCTGGGTGGGGACCGGCGCCGGCCTCAATCGCCTCGACCCGACCACCGGTGAGATCGTGCGTCTGACCGAGAAGGACGGCCTGCCCAACAACACCATCTACGCCCTGGCCGAGGACCCGACCGGCATGATCTGGGCGAGCAGCAACTACGGCCTGATCCGGCTGCACCCGCGGACCCTGGCGCTCGACCACTTCCAGGCGCGCGACGGCTGCCAGAGCAACGAGTTCAACATGGGCGCCGCCCACCTCGGGCGCAGCGGCCGCATGTACTTCGGCGGGATCAACGGGCTGAACGTGTTCCGGGCCGAGGAGATCGTGTCCAATCCGTACGTCCCGCCGGTGGTGATCACCGAGTTCCAGATCAACAACCGGACCGTGGCCGTGGGCGAGCCCGACCGCGGTCGTCAGTTGCTGACCGAGCCCATCCACCGGACCCGCCGGCTAGACCTCGACCACCGGGATCACGTGCTGTCGTTCTCCTTCAGCGCGCTCCACTTCGCCGCGCCGGAGAAGAACCGCTACGCCTACATGCTCGAGGGCTTCGATCGCGACTGGATCCCCGCCGGCGGGCGCAACCATGCCACGTACACCAACCTGCCCGCCGGGGAATACACCTTCCGGGTCCGGGGCTCCAACAGCGACGGCATCTGGAACGAGACGGGCGCCAGCCTGGCCATCTCGGTGCGGCCGCCGTTCTGGCGTACCCCCTGGTTCCTGATCCTGGCCGCACTGACGGTGCTGACGGCCATCAATGCCGTGATCCGCTACCGGACGCGGCTGATGAAGGTGCGCACCCAGGATCTGGAGCGCCGCGTGAACCAGCGCACTGGCGACCTGACCCGGGCCAACCATTTCCTGCAGCAGGAGATCACCGAGCGGCGCCGGGTGGAGGAGGCGCTGCGGGTGGCCAAGGAGCAGGCGGAGGAGGCGACGCGAGCCAAGAGCGAGTTCCTGGCCAACATGAGCCACGAGATCCGCACGCCCATGAACGGCGTGCTGGGCATGACCGGCCTGCTGCTGGAATCGGACGTCCGGCCCGAGCACCGCGAGCACCTCGAGGTGGTGTACGCCAGCGCGCGCAACCTGCTGGGCATCATCAACGACATCCTGGACTTCTCCAAGATCGAGGCCGGCAAGCTGGAGCTGGAGACCATCGACTTCTCCGTGCGCGAGATCGCCGAGGAGGTGGCCGAGATGCTCGCGCCGCGCGCGCGCGACAAGGGCCTGGATCTGCACCTGGTGGTGGACCACGCCGTGCCCGACGCCCTGCGGGGCGACCCGGTGCGCCTGCGCCAGGTGCTGGTCAACCTGGTGACCAACGCCGTCAAGTTCA
>CAZWYF010000165.1:0-2940 GCA_964637835.1 uncultured Fibrobacteraceae bacterium | reverse complement strand
CTACCCCGACGACGAGGGCGTCGTGGACATGAGCAACATCTACAAGGTGCTCTGGGAGGCCAGCGGCTACATGGAGAACGCCTCGCGCGGCGCCGACGACATCGATGCCGCCGACGCCGAGATCTCCCCCTACGCGTTCAGCGACTTCCTCGGCGACACCTACACCCTCGGCGGCGCGGAGGAGCTGACCGACGGCTACGGCCGCAGCACCGCCCACGCCATCGTGGGGACCGAGCAGCGCATGCTCGTGACCTACAAGTGGGCGCCCCAGCCCACCGACCAGATCGCCATCGGCGTGATCCAGGCCCGCTACGACACCACCACCAGCGACGTGAGCCTGCGCTTCGCCCAGACCGTCCAGTACCCGGCCGGCAGCTCCATGGGCGGCGCCGAGGGCGACGGCTTCGCCATCCGCGCGCGGATCGACGGCAACGCCGACACCCACGCCTTCTCGCTGCGCATGGCCATCGGCGAGACCTCGCTGGTGGGCCAGGGCATCTCCAGCGGCGACGGCAACCATTTCCTCTTCCGCCGCGGCGATGACTACTACGCCATCCCCGCCGACGCCAGCGCGGACGACCTCGCCACGATCACCCCCACCACCCTGCCCGAGGTGCCCGACGTCTGCGCCGACTACAAGGACGCCGTCAGCCAGACCGCGCCCTACGACCTGGACGCCGACCTGCCCGCGCTGGACCTGAGCGACTTCGACGGCGGCGCCTCGGGCACGCCGGTGAAGTACCTCATGTTCTGAGCCGGCGCACCGCCCCCTGGCGAGGGACCTCGCGGCCGGAGCCGCCGCGGAACCTCCATCACGTGAAGAGGACCCGGGATCCCCGGGTCCTCTTTTCAGGCGGCGATGGGCGCCCGCATATCACTTCACGAGGGTCAACTTCTGCACCGCCCGCTTGCCGCCGCGGCGGAGCTCGGCCAGGTAGGTGCCGCTGGCCACGCGGGCGCCGGCCGTGTCGCGGCCGTTCCAGACCACGGCGTGCTCGCCGGCCGGGCGGTCCTCGTCCACCAGGGTGGCCACGGTGCGGCCGCGCAGGTCCAGGACGCGGAGCTCCACGTGGCCGCTCTCCCCGGTGCGGAAGGCGATCTCGGTGCGCGGGTTGAACGGGTTGGGCGCCGGCTCCTGCAGGGCGAAGCCATCGGGGGTGGGCGGGGTGAGCACGCCCACGGGCAGGTCGCCGTAGACGCCCACCAGGATGCGCAACTCGCCGGCGGTCGTGGAGTACGCGTCACCGTCGTCGCGGATGGTGTAGGCGATGAGGTCGGTCCCCTCGAAGCCGGCGTCGGGCTCGTAGGTGAAGCTGCCATTGGTGACCATGGAGGCCGAGCCGTGGTCGGGCGCCGAGTAGCTCGTGGCGATGAAGCTGTCGCCGTCGGGATCGAGGTCGTTGCGCAGGACGCCCTCGGCCGCGGAGACGGCCAGGGGCTGGCCGGCGGGCGTGTAGTACCAGTCGCTCTGCGGCACCGGGGCGCGGTTGCGCGGGACCGTCACGGTGATCGTCACCTCGCCCGCCGCTGCGGAGTACGCGTCGTGCTCGTCGCGGATGGTGTAGGAGAAGCTGTCGGTGCCCTGGAAGTCGGGCTCCGGCACGTAGCTGAAGCTGCCGCTGGTGCTCAGGGACGCGGTGCCGTGCGCGGGGCTGGAGTAGCTCGTGGCGATGAACTGGTCGCCGTCGAGGTCGAGGTCGTTGACCAGCAGGCCCACCTCGGCGTCCACCACCAGGGTCTCGCCGGCGGCCACGGCGTAGTGGTCGGCCGTGGGCAGCGGCGCGCGATTGGCGGCGGGCAGGACGTCGATGTGGATGGTGCCGGTCTCGGAGTACGAGGTGCCATCGTAGATGGTGTAGGTGAAGGTGTCGGGTCCCTCGTAGCCGGAATCGGGCTGGTAGGTGAAGCTGCCGTCGGTGGTCATGGACGCGGTGCCGTGCACGGGGCTGGAGTAGCTCGAGGCGATGATGTCGTCGCCCTCGGGGTCGAGGTCGTTGACCAGCACGCCGTTGGCCGCCGCGACGTCCAGGGTGTCGCCCTGCTGGATGAGGTAGGCGTCGTCCAGCGCCACCGGGGCCTCGCCCGAGCGGCCGGGGGCGGGCAGGTCCCCGGGGTCGACCTCGAGGGCCGGGGCGGCGTCGCGGTCGGCGAGGGGCGCCCCGGAACGCTCATCGGCGGCGGGCGCCTCGCTCGCGGGGGCGGGCGCGGTCTCGCGCCAGCCGTCCGGCGCGGGCTGAGCGCGGCCGGCGACGACCGCGCCGAGAAGAACGCAGGCAGCGGGGAGCATCGCGAGGTGGCGTGGCATGGTGGCCTCCCTTGGGATTCGAGAATCGCACGTCATCGTCCAATACGGATAATATTAGTATGAGATGTCGCACCCCCTGGAGGGCGCGCTGGACCCGCGTGATGCGGATTCCAGAGGACAAAATCTCTCCCCTATCCTATGATGCTCCCGCCCCACACCCCAGGATCCTCACGATGGAGTCACCCCATGGGCCCGATCCACGTCACCGCCGCCACGGCCGAGCGCCTCGCCATCTTCGGCGTCGACTTCACCGTCACCGTCCCCGCGCGCGCCACCGGCGGCGCCTTCAGCCTCTTCGAGGAGATCACCCCGCCGCGCGTGGGGCCGCCGCTGCACGTCCACCGCAACGAGGAGGAGTTCTTCCGCGTCCTGGCCGGCCGCTACCGCTTCCACGTCGACGGGGACGACCTCGACGCCGGCCCCGGCGACACCCTGGTGGTCCCGCGCGGCCTGCCGCACACCTTCCTGAACGTGGGCGACGCGCCGGGTCAGCTGGCCATGGGCTTCTCCCCCGGCGGCGGCGAGGCGTTCTTCACGCGCGTGGCGGCCGAGGGCCTGGCCGTGCCCGGCGACCTGCCGCGCATCGGCGCGCTGGGGGCGGAGTACGGGCTGGAGTTCCTGGGGCCCAATCCGCT
>CAZWYF010000164.1:0-2946 GCA_964637835.1 uncultured Fibrobacteraceae bacterium | reverse complement strand
ACGACAACTCCAGCGTCCCGAAGTTGTTGGCCGCCGCCACGTCCTCGAGCGCGGTGGTCACGCTCCACGCCGCCGGGTAGTGGATGGTCACCTCCTTGCGGTGCTGCTCGTCATAGGCGATGCGGATGGGGTTCTGGCGGCGGTCCGGGTCCACCTTCACGTCCACCGCGGACAGGGGCGAGAGCAGGCCGCCGGTCTGGAAGATGGTCTCCTCGGGGGTGAGCATCACCAGGTTGTCGATGGTGTAGCGCATGACCACGGCGAGGGGCTCGTCGGGCCGGTCCAGGTTCTGCAGCTCGTGCTCCTCGAGGATCACGTCGCCGTCGGTGTAGGTGAGCATCTCCTGCATGGCGTCCTCGCGCTCCTGCGCGTCCAGGTCCGCCAGGCGATTGCGCAGGACGAAGGCCGCCTCGCCGCGCAGGGTGCGCGTCTCCTCGACGGTGACCAGGCCGTCGGCGGCGATGGTCACGTCGAAGGTGGAGAGGGTGGCGTTGTCGCCGCGGCTGCCGCCGGGCAGCCGCCACAGCTCGGCCGCGCCCGACTCGACCACCTGGCCGGTGTCCCAGGTCGAGTGGTCCTGCGGCGCGGCGATGATCAGCCCCATCTGGTCCTGCAGCCAGCGGGGCGTGTGGTCCAGCGGCAGGTGCTCGAGGTAGGGGAACAGGACGTGGTCCTCGCCGTCGATCACCGCGCGGACCGCCGGGTAGTGGAACTGGTCCATGGAGATGTAGTCGGGGTCGAACCAGCCGTCGTGGGCGGAGTGGGCGAACAGCAGGTAGGCCTCGATGCCGGCGCCCTGCAGCAGGGCCTGCGTCAGGCCCACCACGTCGATCACGCTGCCGGTGCCCTCCTCGATCACCTTCCAGTAGTCGCCGTCGCGGCCTTCGGCGATCACCGTGATCTCGTCGCGGACGTGGGCGAGGATGGCCTGGGCGCGCTCGCGGTCGGTGGTGCAGCTCGCGGTGATGTCGGCGCTCTTGCGGGCGAGGCGGTCGGCGTTCTCGTGGGCCCGGTCCAGGGCGTGCTCGCGGAACTGGTCGGCCAGCGCCTGCCAGCTGTCGGGCCGCTCCAACCGGCCCACCTTCATGTCCAGGGCGCGGATCTGGAACTGCAGGTACTCGGCCATCTCCTTGAAGAACGGCGCGTAGGGCTCCTCCTCCAGGGCGGCGATGTCGCGGGCCTGGTAGTGCATGGTGGTCTTCCTGCTGTCCAGGTCCTCGGTCACCGTCAGCTGCGGCTCGTGGTCGCGGCGGATCTTCTTGACGTCCACCTGCCACCAGCTCGGGTAGGCGTAGGTGAAGGCGGCCTGCTCGCAGGGCAGGGTGAACTGCAGGGCGATGTCGTGCTCCAGGGGCGGCAGCGTGGCGCCGATGGACCAGGCCTGCTCCCACCCCAGGTCCACGTAGGTGCCGGCGACCACGTCGGGGAACACGAGGACGAACCGCAGGTCGCCGTCCTCGTCGCGCTCCACCTCCAGGTCTTCCACGCCGTGGGTGCGCTGGCTGCCGTCGGGGGCCACGAGGCGGACGTAGAACCGATCGGGCTCGCCGTAGATGCGGAAGCTGGTCAGCTCCTGGTCGGTGGGATCGAAGACCAGGTAGCGCTTGCGGACCACGCGGGAGTAGGTCCAGTCCGAGCCGATGTCGCGGGAGCCGGAGTGCTCGTGGGTGCTCTCCTGCAGGAGGTAGACGCCGTCGTACTGGCCGTACCGCTCCTGGTAGGCGGCCAGGTCGGGGAGGTCGTCCGCGGCCAGCTCGCCGGTGGGCACCTCGAGGTAGTTCAGGCGCTGCGAGGTGGTGCAGGCGGACAGGCCGCACACCGCGGCGAGCAGGATCAGCAGGCGGAAGGGGCGCATCTCACGGGCTCCCGTGGTCGAGGGTGAAGAGGTTGCGCTTGCCGGCGAGGTAGGCGCGGCAGAACTCGAGGTAGCGGGCGCGGGCGTCGCCGGCGAGGACGCGGGCGGGGCTGGCCAGGGCGTAGGCCAGGTGGTGGCGGCCGTCAGCGCCGGGGGCGAGGGAGGCGGTGAAGTGGGCCGCCGACGCGTCGCCCAGGGAGGTGGTCTCGGGCGCGGCCGTGGCGCCGGGCGCCACCAGGGTCAGGTCCAGGCGGCGGGCCTGGCTCTCCGGCAGGTGCAGCGGCAGGGCGTCGTCCGCGCGCTCGAGGACGCGCCGCGAGACCGCCGCGAACGGGACCCGCGGCACGTACAGGCGCGCCGGCGTGGCGACCACGAAGTCGGACAGGTCCGCGCGGGCGGTCAGCGCCAGGTGGTCCGGCCCCTGAGCGGTCAGCTCGTAGTGGTCGAGGCGGATCTTGTAGAGGCCGCCGCCGATGAGCCGGTCCAGGGCGTTCTGCTGCTTCAGGCCGTCGCGCACCTGGGCGAGGATGGCGTCGGCGGCCTGGTAGAAGTGGCCGCGCAGGGTGATGGCCGCGTGGCCGGCGTCCAGGGTGTCGGCGTGGGCGGTGATGGCCAGGGCGAGGTCCGGCGCCTCCGACGGCGGCGGGATGGTGAACTGGGCGGGGTGGTCCGGGTCCACCACCAGGGCCTCGTGGCCCACCAGGCCCCCGGGCAGCTCGCCGAACGGGACGTGCCGGCCGGTGGGGTCGAAGAGCAGCCAGCCGCCGTCCTCCTCGGCCACGGCGTTGATCACGTGGTCGTACATGAAGAGGCAGGTGGCGCCGGGGAAGACCACGTGGGGGCGGGTGGAGACCAGGGCGAGCTCGACCTCGAGCCCGGCGCGGCGGGCCACCGCCTGCACCAGGAACGCGCGGTCCTTGCAGTCGCCGTAGCGGTTGGCCAGCACCTCGGCCGGCGGCGCGGGCACGAACCGGTGGCCCGACCCCGCGTCGTGGACGTAGCGCACCTGGCGGCGGACGAAGTCGTGGATGGCGCGGAGCTTCTCGCGGGGGGACGCGGCGGCGGCCAGGGGCGTGGCGAGGTCGTCGGGC
>CAZWYF010000163.1:0-2952 GCA_964637835.1 uncultured Fibrobacteraceae bacterium | reverse complement strand
GGTGCCGTGGCGGGCCAGGCGCTGGGCCAGGAACTTGCCGGTCAGGCTGGTGGCGTGCGCGGCCACCTCCTTCGGGGTGCCCTGGGCCACCAGCTTGCCGCCGCTGGAGCCGCCGCCGGGGCCCAGGTCCAGGATCCAGTCCGCCTGGGCGATGAGGTCCAGGTTGTGCTCGATCACCAGGACGGTGTGGCCGCGGTCCACCAGCTCGTGCAG
Source organism: uncultured Fibrobacteraceae bacterium (assembly GCA_964637835.1). Taxonomy (GTDB): domain Bacteria; phylum Krumholzibacteriota; class Krumholzibacteriia; order LZORAL124-64-63; family LZORAL124-64-63; genus Glo-17. The sequence goes on along the minus strand of CAZWYF010000163.1, from coordinate 2,739 downwards.
GACGGTGACCAGGGCCTGGACGTCGGCGGCGTGCAGGCCGGTGGTGGGCTCGTCCAGCAGGTAGAGGTTCTTCTTGCCCGACGGCATCACCAGCTCGCGCGCCACCTTCAGGCGCTGGCTCTCGCCTCCTGACAGGGTCGGCGCCGGCTGGCCGAGCTTGAGGTAGCCCAGGCCCACCTTCTTCAGCAGCCAGAGGCGGTCGGTGATGGTGGCCTGGCCGCCGAAGAACTTCAGCGCCTCGGCCACCGTCAGCTCCAGCACCTCGGCGATGTTCAGGCCGCGGTAGCGGATCTCCAGGGTCTGCGGGTTGAAGCGCTGGCCGCGGCAGTCCTCGCAGGGCACCTCGATGTCGGCCATGAACTGCATCTCCACGCGGTGGAAGCCCATGCCCTGGCACTCGGGGCAGCGGCCGCCGGCGGTGTTGAAGCTGAAGCGGCCGGCGGCGTAGCCGCGCGCCAAAGAGTCGCGGGTGCCGGCGAACAGCTCGCGGATGGGCGCGAGGATCTGCAGGTAGGTGGCGGGGTTGCTGCGGCTGGTCTTGCCGATGGGCGTCTGGTCCACGCGGATCACCTTGTCCACGGCGTGGCCGCCCTGGATGCTGGTGAACGGGTGGGCGCGGCCGGCGCCGCCCAGCGCCCGGGCGGTCAGGCCGTCGTGCAGGCAGCCGTTCAGGAGGCTGCTCTTGCCCGAGCCCGAGACGCCGGTCAGGGCGGTGAAGCGCTCCAGGGGGATCTTGACGTCCAGCTCGCGCAGGTTGTGCAGGCGGGCGCCCTTGACCGCGATGTGCGGGGTGCGGCCGGCGCGGGGCTCGCGGCCGCGGGTGGGGTCGATGTCGCCGCGCAGGTAGCGGGCGGTGAGGGTGTCGCCGGTGGCGATGAGCTGGTCCAGCTTGCCCTGGTAGACCAGGTGGCCGCCGTCGTGGCCGGCGCCGGGGCCCAGCTCGATGAAGTGGTCGCTGCGGCGCAGGACGTCGAGGTCGTGCTCGACCACCACCACGGTGTTGTCGCCGGCGACCAGGTCCTCCAGGGTGTCCACCAGGCGCTCGCAGTCGGCGGCGTGCAGGCCGCAGGTGGGCTCATCGAGGACGTAGAGCGTGTCGACCAGGCGCGAGCCCAGGCTGTTGGCCAGGTGGATGCGCTGGGCCTCGCCGCCCGAGAGCGTGCGCGTCAGGCGGTCGAGGGTCAGGTACCCCAGGCCCACGCGCTCGAGGAACTGCAGGCGCGAGAGGACCTCGTCGAGGACCTCGGCGGCGATGGCCTGGTGGTGCTTGCTCAGCTTGACGGTGTGCAGCTTGGCCAGCGCATCGCTGACGGCCAGGCCGCCGAGGAGGCCCAGGTCCAGCTTGCCCACCTTCACGGCCAGCGCCTCGGGCCGCAGCCTGGTCCCGCCGCAGGCGCGGCAGCCGGTGTCGCTCATGAAGCGGCGGGTGAAGAAGCGGTGGTGCGCCTTCTTCATCTCCGCGCGCATCTGCTCGAGGTACGGGATCACGCCCGTGTAGCCGGCCTCCTTGGTCTCCAGGATGGCCAGCTGCTGCTTGCGGGTGAGCTTCTCCCACGGCTTGTCGATGGGGATCTTCTTGCGGGTGCAGAAGCGGAAGAGGGCGGACAGCTGGCGGGCGAAGCTCTCGGTGCTCCAGGGCTTGACCGCGCCGTCGCGCAGGGTGAGCGCGGCGTCGGGGATGATGCGCGCCTCGTCGAACTCCAGCTTGTTGCCGAAGCCGCGGCAGGCGGGGCAGGCGCCCTCCGGCGAGTTGAAGCTGAACAGGCGCGGCGTGGGCTCGGGGTAGACGGTGCCGCAGGCGTTGCAGACCAGCTTGCTGGAGTAGTCCTGGCTCTCGCCGTCCTCGTGCCGGCGGACGGTGACCCAGCCGCCCGATTGCTGGAAGGCCAGCTCCACCGATTCGACGAACCGCGAGCGGGCGCGGGCGTTGAGCTTGAGGCGGTCGACCACCACGGTGATGGTGGTGCCGGCCTTGGGGGGCTTCTGTTCGGTGGCGTCCTCGAGGCGGACGACCTCGCCGTTCAGGATGGCGCGCTGGAAGCCCTGGGCCAGGAGGCTCTCCGTCCAGCCCGCCTGGCCGGTGGACTCCTGGGGGTAGCCCACGAGGACGGCGGCGCCGTCGTCGCACCACTTGCGGGTCTCCTTCCAGACCGACTCGGGGGTCTCCCGGGTGACGGTCTCGCCGTCATGGGGACAGATGATCTTGCCGGTGCGCGCGAAGAGGACGCGGAGGTAGTCGTTGATCTCGGTGACGGTGCCCACGGTGGAGCGACCGCTGGTCACCGCATTACGCTGCTCGATGGCGATGGCCGGCGAGATCCCGTCGATCCAGTCCACGTCCGGCTTGGGCAGCCGCGCGAGGAACTGGCGGGCGTAGGTGGAGAGCGACTCCACGTAGCAGCGCTGGCCCTCGGCGTAGAGCGTGTCGAACACGAGGGAGGACTTGCCGCTGCCGGACAGACCGGACACGCCGGTGAGCACCCCCCGCGGGATGTCCACGTCGATGTCCTTGAGGTTGTGCTGCCGCGCGCCGCGGATGCGGATCCAGTCGTCCATGGGTGCTTTCTGGTGCTTTCTGGTGGTGGCGAGATCCGGAGTCGCGGCGGCCGCTCCCGACGGCGACCGCGAAATCCCCAAGCAGGACAGGATAACAAGATCGGGGCGGGGAGGAAAGCGGGGGTTGTTTTCCATAATCCGCCATCAAGACGCCACCAACCTGCCCGGAAGCCGGTCCGAGAG
>CAZWYF010000162.1:0-2965 GCA_964637835.1 uncultured Fibrobacteraceae bacterium | reverse complement strand
GCCGGCGGACCTGGTCGGGGCGGTCTTCCCGGAATCCGGGGGATCGCTCCGACTCATGTCTTCAGGTCCGCCGCTTCAAGACATCCTCGCCCCGCGACAGGAGGCCCTCATGATGACCCGCTCGCCTGCTCCTCGCCGCCGGACATCCTGCCAGACCGCCAGCCGCTCCGCCTTCGCCCCCCGGCATCTCGCCGCGGTCCTGATCCTCCTCGCCGCCGTTCCCACCATCGCGACGACGGCCGACCGGGCCAGCGAGCGGGGTGACCCCGGCGCCGTCGCGGTCCGTGGCGACCAGGTCGCCATCCGCCATGGCGGACCGGTGGACGCCGGCAAGGCGGCTGTCGACACCATCTACGTGCTGGGCGGTCCCGGCCGCTGGGACGGCCGCTTCGAGCTACCTGGCGGGGTGCCCAGCTGGCATGGCTGGACCAGCGAAGACGCGAGCGTCGATCCCGCGATCCACTGGCAGGTGTCGGACCACGACCCCCTCGCCGGCCAGTACTCCCTGTGGTGCGGCACCATGTTCGACGACGGCCCCGGCTACGGGAACGAGTGGCGCCAGACGGTCCGGTTCACCCACGCGGTGGCCGCCCCCGGCGCCGAGGTGGTCGTGCACTGGACCGGCCAGCTGCGCACCGACACCGAGCCGGACTACGACTTCGTCTACCTGCAGGCGAATCGCGGCGGCACCTGGGAGACCCTCGACTCGCTGGACGGGCAGCGGACCGTGGCCATCGACCAGAACATCACCCTCGCGGCCGGCGAGCTGGCGGGCGCGGCCGGCGACGAGGTACAGCTGCGCGTCCGCTTCGAGAGCGACGGCGCCTGGTCCGACGAGGACGGTCTGTGGCCCACCGAGGGCGCCTGCTGGCTGGACGACCTGGCCGTGAGCATCGATGGTGCGGTGGTCAGCACCGAGGGCTTCGAGGACCAGGAGTTCGGCGACTGGCAGCCGCAGCCGCCCACCGGCGTGGGCGACTTCGCCCATCTGCGCGACAACCTGCAGGACCTCGATCCCTGCCGCTCCAACGATAGCTGGCAGGTGGTCTTCATCGACGACGGCGAGGTGGTCCCCGGCACCGGCGGCTCCCTTTGCATCACGTGGTGCTACGGCCCGGGCGGTTACGTGGTCAACTCCACCGGCGGGCTGCTGGGGTCGGGACACGAGATCTTCAACCGCGTGATCAGCCCGGTGCTGGCGTGGCCGGCGAACCACGAGGACGGACGCCTGGCGTTCGACGTCTACCGGCATCTGGCTGTCGCCGGCGCCGGCACGCCCATCTTCTACTCCTGGGCCGTCCGTTCGACGGCCGATCCGGTGGCCGCGCCGATCGCGGACCAATCGTGGGAGGATCGGAACTTCCTCTACTTCGGTGGACCGGACTATCATCGCCAGCAGGAGCACATCGGCGATCTGCTGGTGCCCGGAGCCAGCGAAGTCCAGGTCTCTCTGGCGGTGCGCGAGGCCGGCGACTTCTGGGGCTGGGACGACGACACCACGCCCGCGCCCTACTTCGACAACGTGGCGGTCACCGCCTGGCCGCTTGGCGGCCCGCAGATGAACGTGTCGATCAACCACCTGCCCAACGACGGCTTCCCCGCCCAGGGCCACCTCGACCTGGAGGACCTGGCCAGCAACTCCGTCCGCTTCGACATGGCCCGGTCCGTGGCGCACGAGGACGGGGCCAATGACCCCGGCGACTCCGTCGTGGTCCGCGTGGCGGTTCGCCGCGCCGGCGCCGAACTGATCCGCGAGCCCCGCATGCTCGTGCGGATGCAGGCCAACCCCGTGTTCGACGCGGTGCGCACGTTGCCCGCCGGGTTCACGCGTGACGGCGCCCTCGTCTCCGGCTGGGTGGCCGGCGACTCGGTGTGGGCACCCGACGGGGACCTGCGCGAGGACCACTGGGCCTTCGATCTGCCCGATACCGGCTTCTTCTATCCCGGCGACGTGATCCGCTACGCCTTCGAGGCGGGCGACGCCCTCGCCGCGGAAGAGCGCTGGGCCACCCTGCCCGCCGACACCACGGGCTTTGCCCGCTTCGACGGCGGCATCCGCTGGGATCCGGACTTCACCGTCCGGGCCCTGCCCTCGGTGCAGGGCCCGGCCGGCGGCCAGCCCGAGCTGCTGGTCTGGGACGACGCCGGCCGCGGCCACGGCCAGTCCGCGAGCTGGTGGCTCACCCTGGCCAACCTGGGCTATCTGCCCGGTCGCGACTACGACCTCTTCACCACCCGCGGCCCGTCCTCCGCCCTGGGCAACAGCCTCTCCGGGCGCGCGACCCTGGCCCTGATGGCGGATTACCGGGCCCTGCTCTACACCGCCGGCGACCTGAGCAGCCGCCTGCTGAGCAACGGCGACATCACCGAGGAGCCCACCGACGACCTCGGCCTGCTCCAGGACTGGCTCGCCCTGAACGACCGCGCGCTCTGCATGATGGGCGACAACCTCTACACCGGCCTGCAGGCCGCCGGCCCCGCCAGCGCGGCGCTGGTGCAGGACGTGCTCGGCGCCGACGTCGTGGCCGAGGACGTCGCCGAGATGATCGCCAACCAGATGGCGCCGCTGGTGCGGCAGGTCCCCGGTAGCGATGCCCCCGCGCTGGCCGAGCAGTGGGTGGCGTCTGGCGGCTGCCCGACCATCCGCCGCTTCGACGCCGTGGTGGCGCGCGAGGATGCCGTGCGGACGGCCGAGTTCACCGACCCCGCCGGCAACGATGGCGTCTACCCGTATGCGGCCATGATCCAGCGCGACGATGCGGCCCGGTCCAACCGGGTGTTCTCCCTGCCCTTCGACCTGCTGCGCGTCCAGAGCCCGCCGGGCTACGCGGGTGACACGCCTTACGGGCCGGTGCCCGTGCGGGTGGTGCTCCTGGGCGACATCCTGGAGGCCATGGGCACCAGCTCCCAGGGCCCGCCGGTGGCCGCGCCCGACGCGCCGCGGACGCTGACGGTCAGCCAGTAC
>CAZWYF010000161.1:0-3114 GCA_964637835.1 uncultured Fibrobacteraceae bacterium | reverse complement strand
TCCAGAGCGACCACCTGGGCGAGGAGGAGCGGCGGGCGCTGATGTACGTGGGGGCCTCGCGGGCGAAGCATGGGCTGTACGTGTTCGGGCGGGGCGGGGACGGGGCGGGCTGAGGGCGGCCCGTTTCCTGCCCATCTCTTCGGAATCCCTACCGATAAAGAAAACCCTTAATCCCACGGTGGGTCTGGGCGATATCCCGGGCAGGTGCCGGACGGCGCGCGGCCTTCCCGGGCAGGCTCCCGGGGTCGCGGTCGGATCCCGGCGTCATCGACCTCGTCCCGGCGCCGCGTGCCAGACGCGCGGCGCGAGACCCGTAGCACCCAGGAGCCCGACATGAAATCCTTCTCCCTTCGCACCCGGCTGCTGGTCCTCTTCCTGGCCGTGGGCACCATCCCCTTCGCGGTGGTGGCGTCGCTCTCGCTCTGGAAGGCCAGCTCGGCGCTGGAGGACCAGGCCTACAACCAGCTCGACTCCGTGCGCGAGATCAAGAAGACCCAGATCGAGCGGTTCTTCAACGAGCGGCGCGGCGACATGGCCGTCCTGATCAACACCGTGGAGTCCCTCGAGGACCGGGCCTTCGAGCAGCTCGCCGCCGTCGAGGCCATCAAGAAGTCGCAGATCGAGGGCTTCTTCGCCGAGCGGTACGCCGACGCCGAGGTCCTCGGCGCCAACGACCACGTCGCGGCCGCCACGCGCGCCTTCAGCCAGGCTTACGCCGCGGCGGGTGGCCGCGCCGGCGGGTCGCAATGGGACCGCGCCGCCCGCCAGTACGGCGACTGGCTCGAGCGGTACCGCGAGCAGTACGGCTACTACGACCTCTTCCTCATCGACGCCGACGGCGCCGTGGTCTACTCGGTGGCCGGCGAGTCGGACCTGGGCCAGAACGTGCGCACCGGCACGCTGGCCGACAGCCCCCTCGGCGACTGCTTCGCGCGCGCCCTCGACGGCCCGGCCATCGCCGACTTCGCGCCCTACGCGCCCTCGGACGGCGAGTTCGCCGCCTTCGTGGGAGCGCCCATCATCGCCGGCGGCCGCACCCTCGGCGTGGTGGCCCTGCAGATCCCCACCGACCCCATCAACGCCATCGTGCAGCGTCGCGAGGGCATGGGCACCACCGGCGAGACCTACCTCATGGGCCGCCGCCACGGGACCACCGCCTTCCGCAGCGACATGACCACCATGGGCGGGGGCAAGTACGTGATCGGCTACCAGATCAGCGCGCCCTACGTCGAGCGCGCCCTCGACGGCGAGGAGGGCCACCGCGTCTTCGCCGACAGCTCCGGCCGGCTGGTGATGGTCTCCTACGCCCCCCTGGACATCGCCGGCCTGAACTGGGCCTGCATCTCGAAGATCAACCTGCAGGAGGCCATCGTCCCGCAGCTCGACGGCGGGACCACGGACTACTTCGCGCAGTACACCGAGCGCTACGGCTACTACGACCTCTTCCTCATCGACCCCGGCGGGACGGCCTTCTACACCGTGGGCCGGGAGGCGGACTACGAGACCAACCTGGTGGACGGCAAGTACGCCGACTCCAACCTGGGCGCGCTGGTCCGCCGCGTGATGCAGGAGCGCAGCTTCGGCATCGCCGACTTCGCGCCCTACGCGCCGAGCGGCGGCGCCCCGGCCGGCTTCATCGCCCAGCCGGTGGTCGAGGACGGCGAGGTCACCATGGTGGTGGCGCTGCAGCTCTCGCTGCGGGCCATCAACGCCATCATGCAGGAGCGCGCCGGCATGGGCGAGACCGGCGAGACCTACCTGGTGGGTGAGGGCCTGCGCATGCGCTCGGACTCCTTCCTCGATCCGGAGGGCCGCTCGGTGGCCGCCTCCTTCGCCGGCACCGTGGCGCAGAACGGCGTGGACACCGAGGCGGCCCACGCCGCCCTCGCCGGCGAGACCGACGCGCGGGTGATCACCGACTACAACGGCAACGCGGTGCTCTCCTCGTTCACCCCGGTGAACATCGGCGGGATCACCTGGGCCCTGCTGGCGGAGATCGACCGCTCGGAGGCCTTCGCCGCGGTGACGGCCATGCGCTGGGTCACCTTCCTGACCGCGGGGATCGGCCTGGCGGCCATCGTGGCGGTGGCCCTGCTGGTGGCCGCCTCCATCGCCGGTCCGCTGAACCGCATCATGGGCGGACTGTCCGCCGGCGCGGACCAGACCCGCGAGGCCGCCGGCGCGGTGTCGTCCTCGAGCCAGTCGCTGGCCGAGGGCACCAGCGAGCAGGCGGCCTCCCTGGAGGAGACCGCCAGCAGCATGGAGGAGATGACCACCATGACCCGCCGCAACGCGTCCAACGCCGCGGAGGTCAACCGGATGATGGAGGAGACCACGCAGGTGCTGGAGCGCGGCCAGAGCTCCATCGCCGAGCTGGCCGGCGCCATCGATGCGATCAAGGGGTCGTCCGACGAGACGGCCAAGATCATCAGCACCATCGACGAGATCGCCTTCCAGACCAACCTCCTGGCGCTCAACGCCGCGGTGGAGGCCGCCCGCGCCGGCGACGCGGGCCAGGGCTTCGCCGTGGTGGCCGAGGAGGTGCGCAACCTGGCCGCCCGCAGCGCCGAGGCCGCCGCCACCACCACCGAGCTCATCGCCGGCGCGGTGCAGAACGCGGGCAATGGCGTGCGCGTGGCCGGCGAGACCACCGGCGTCTTCGAGACCATCGCCGCGCAGACCGAGAAGGTGGCCCGGCTGGTGGGCCAGATCGCCAGCGCCAGCCAGGAGCAGGCCGCGGGCATCGACCAGGTGAACACCGCCGTCACCCAGGTGGACCAGGTCACCCAGAGCAACGCCGCCAACGCCGAGGAGTCCGCCTCCGCCGCCGAGGAGCTCTCCAGCCAGGCCGAGGAGCTGACCCGCATGGTCGGCATGCTCCGCACGGTGATCGAGGGCCAGCGCGCCGGTGGAGGCGCGGTCGGCGGTCTGGCCAGCGGTCCGGTCGGTGGGGCTCGCGGTGGTGCGGTCGGCCGCCCGCGTGCCCAGGCGGCCGCCGCGCCGGGCAGCGGCCGGTCCGCGGTCTCCGGTCCGGCGGCTGCGACCAGCGACTGGATGCCGGCGGAGGACATCGAGTCGTTCGAGGAGACGCCGGTCTAGGCCGGCGGCTCCGGC
>CAZWYF010000160.1:0-3151 GCA_964637835.1 uncultured Fibrobacteraceae bacterium | reverse complement strand
GCGCCAGGTGGGCCTCGATCCCGCCGGCACCAACCGCGCCACCTCCGAGGATCTGCTCGCGCGGGCGGTGTGGTCGCCCATCTGGGACCTGCAGGCCGTGGGCGAGGCGCTGGGCGACGGCCTGGGCGCGGTGCTGGGTCACCGCGCCGGCCGGGGCCTGGGCGGCCTCCTGCCCGCCGGCGACCTCGGCCTGACCGCCGGCGCCGACGGCCGCCTGCAGTGGTACCGCGAGAGCATCGCCGGCGACCGGTCGCCGCGCCGCAACCGGCGCACCGTCACCGCCTTCGCCAGCCTCAGCCTCGCCCTGCGCGAGCTGCGCCTGGGCCTGACCCCGCAGTGGCGCTGGCAGCGGCAGCGGGACGACTTCCCGCCCATCCCCAGCCTGCCGTGGATGCCCGAGGAGGCGGGCGTCGCGCACACCTCGGAGGCGGTCTCCCCCGCGGTGAACCTCACCTGGGAGGCGGTGCCGGAGCACCTGACGGTGGAGGCCCACTGGTTCGAGAGCGTGCGGCAGCCCACCTGGGTGGAGCTGTTCGGGCAGCCCGGCGGCCTGGTGGGCAACCGCGAGCTGGAGCCCGAGGAGATCACCGGCCGCGACGTGAGCCTGCGCTGGCAGCTGGCGGGCCTGGGCACCGCCGTGCGCGCGACGTGGTTCTCCCAGGTCACCGAGAAGACCATCCTGTGGTACGTGTCGGGCCTGAGCCAGACCCGCGCCGTCAACGTGGGCCGCACCCGCGCCGAGGGCCTCGAGGGCGAGGTGGCGGTGCAGCGCGGCCCGGTCGCCGGCACCCTGGCGCTGACGTGGCAGGACGCCCACCACGGCCACGGCCAGGACCCCACCTGGCACGGCAAGCAGCTGCCCTTCCTGAGCGAGTGGGAGGTCTTCGGCGACCTGCGCTGGGACCTGGGCCGCTGGCAGCCCGCCGTCTCGGTGATCCACGAGTCCGCGTCCTTCACCGACCTCTACAACGACCCCGACGCCCGCGTCGCCCCGCGTACGCTGATCAACCTGGCGCTCGGGCGCCAGTTCACCGGCGGCGTCTGGGGCGCCGGCCGCACCGCCACGGTCACCGCCGAGGTGATCAACCTGACCGACCGCCGCCTCCACGACGTGGAGGGCTACCCGCTGCCCGGACGCTCGCTGCGGGTGGCGGTGCACTGGCACTGAAGACCCCGCGCCCGGCCGCCGCGCGCCGGGATCGCCTGCAACGCGCCACCGCGCAACGGAGGAGCCTCGCCATGCGGAAACCCGTCGCCATCGTCACCCGCCCGCTGTCCGGCCTGCTCGCCGGGCTCGCCCTGCCGGGCCTGCTGTTCGCCCTGCCGGGCCTGCTGTTCGCCCCGCTGGCCCTGCTCACCGCCCCGTCCCCCGCGTCGGCCCAGTCGCCGGGCGCGGTCCTGGCCTCGGACTACAACTCCGCCGCCCACGTCCACGGCCTGCAGATGTGGTCCCCGTATGCGGTGACCGGCGACGGCGAGCCCGTCTACCACGACGCCGTCGCCCGCTGGCACGACGGCCTGCTCTACGTGGTCAACCGCGGCGGCGCCGACAACATCCAGGTGCTCGACCCCGCCCAGGGCTTCGCCACCATCCGCCAGTACAGCCTCGGCCTGGGCCGCAACCTGCAGGACATCGGCTTCGCCAGCGACGGCACCGCCTGGGTCTCCTGCTACGACACCGCCGAGCTGCTCCACGTCGACCCCCAGACCGGCGACATCCTGCACGTGGTGAGCACCGCCGCGTTCGCCGACGCGGACGGCCTGCCGGAGACCGGCTGGCTCCTGGTCCACGACGACGTGGTCTACCTCGCCTGCCAGCGCCTCGACCGCGACGGCTGGTACGCCCCGGTGGGCGACAGCTACCTCCTGGTCCTCGACCACGCCACCCGGCAGTGGCTGGACGCCGACCCGTCGCGGCCCGGCACCCAGGGCATCCTGCTGAGCGCCCCCAACCCCTACGGACGCATCGTGCCCGACGGCGACCGGCTGCTGGTGGCCTGCGTGGGCTGGTACGGCGTGCAGGACGGCGGCGTGGACGTGATCGACCCCGCCGCGCGCGTGTCGCTGGGCCTGGAGGCCACCGAGGCCGAGCTGGGCGGCGACCTCGTGGGCCTGGACACCGACGCGCACGGCCGCTTCGTGGTGGTCGCCGACGCGGACTGGACCACCCACGTCAAGACCTACCAGCCCCGCACCCCCGGCGAGCCCGCCGGCCCCATCACCGTGATCCACTCGGGCACCGGGTACGACCACGCCGACCTCGCCTGCGACGGCGACTTCCAGCTCTTCACCGCCAGCCGCGAGCTGGGCCACGCCGGCCTGCGGGTGTTCGACACCGCGACCGGCGCCGAGCTCACCACCGCGCCCGTGAGCACCGGCCTGCCGCCGGCGCTGCTGGCCATCCCCCGCGCGGACGGTCCGGTGGGCGTGGGGGACGACCTCGCCGGCGGCGGGGCGGGCGGCGGGGCTGGCGGCGGGGCTGGCGGCGGGGGGATGCCGTCGGCGCTGCTGAGCATGGCCGCGCCCTGGCCCAACCCCGCCAACCCGGCCACCCGCGTGGCGCTGTCCGCGCCAGCCGGCGCGACCGTGGCGCTGCGGGTGATCGACCTGCGGGGCCGGCTGGTGCGCGCCGCCACGGTGACGGCCGACGGCTCGGGCCGCGCGGTGTGGAGCTTCGACGGCCGCGACGCCCGCGGCCGCGACCTGCCCTCGGGCGTCTACCGGTGCGTGGCGGAGCTGGCCGGCGGGGGTGGCGCGACGGGCGATCGTGGCGCGGCCGGCGGCGGGGCCGGCGGCACGGCCGGCGGCGTGGCTGGCGGCGGGGCCGGCGGCGTGGCTGGCGGCGGGGCTGGCGGCGGGTCGCTCGCCGGCTTCGCGGCGCGGAGCCTGACCATCGTGCGGTGAGATCTGCGTCCGTGAGATCTGCGTCCGGCCGGGGCATCGTCGCTCGTGGCCAGCGTCCGGCCGGGGCATCGTCGCTCGAGAGAGGTCGTCCGTGAACGGGCTCGCCGGGCACGGCCCGCTGGGCGTCGTGGTCGACGACGCCAGCACTTCGGGGTCGATCCGGCGGCTCCCCGACCCCGCCCGGCCTGGTTCATCCTGGCCAGGAATTGCGGGATATCCCTGAATCACCTTTCTCACAATCTACAAG
>CAZWYF010000159.1:0-3255 GCA_964637835.1 uncultured Fibrobacteraceae bacterium | reverse complement strand
TGCACACGGTCATCGGCAAGACTTCGCCCGTCGGCCTCCTTTCGACTTGTCTCGCAGGGCGGGCGCCCGCTGGGTCGCGTGGACGTCAGCCAGATTCTCTGGCGTCGTTACAGCGAACGTGGGGCGGAGAGCCTGGACGAGTGGCAACCAAGAAGCCCATGAGCGGCATGCCCGGAAGGCATGCGCACACGTCACCAGGGTCGTCTTGTCTGGTCTGAGGGGCCTCCTCCCTGTGCGGCCGACTCTACCGGGATTGATGATCCTCGTCAAGCAGATCTGGCGACGGCTGGCGACGCTCACATCCTGGCCGCACCGATCGGATCAAGGGGCTGCGAGCGACCCGACCCACACCGATCATGTGGGCGGAAGCCGCCTCGAGAACCGAACGATCCGTTCGAGCCATCGCCCAGTTCCTCGACCGAGCCGAAGGAGACCGCCCTATGACCGCCCAGCAGTCCCAGATCCCGCTGTTCGTCCCCGGAGACGCCCTGCTGGTGGTGGACGTCCAGCGCGACTTCTGCCCTGGCGGCGCCCTGCCCGTGCCCGACGGCGACACCGTGGTCCCGGTACTGAATCGCTGGCTCGCGGCCGCCGAGGAGGCCGCCGCGCCGGTGGTCGCCTCGCGCGACTGGCATCCCGCCGACCACTGCAGCTTCGAGGAGCAGGGCGGCGAGTGGCCGGCCCACTGCGTGCGCGAGTCGCCCGGCGCCGCCTTCCATCCCGACCTGGCGCTGCCCGCCCACGCGGTGATCGTCAGCAAGGGGACCGAGAGCGACCGCGACGCCTACTCCGCCTTCGACGGCACCGGTCTGGCGGACGACCTCCGCCGCGGCAACGTCAAGCGCCTGTGGATCGGCGGCCTGGCCCAGGACGTCTGTGTCCGCGCCACGGTGCTCGCGGCCTGCGAGCACGGCTTCACCACCCACCTGATCCCCGGCGCCAGCCGGCCCATCAGCGAGGAGCGAGGCCAGGCCGCGCTGCGGGAGATGGCCGGGGCGGGCGCGGTGGTGCCGGATGCGGCGGGCTGACGCCGGTCCGGTCCCACGCCTGGCGGCCACCGCGCCTCAGGTCCGCCGCCTCCCCCGCGCCCGCAGTTCGCTGACCTGCCAGTTCTTGGCCAGGCCCGAGCGGGCGGTCTCCTTGTAGGCGGCCTGCATGTCGGCGCCAGTCTCCTTCATGGTCAGCACCACCTCGTCGAAGCTGATGCGGTGGGTGCCGTCGGAGAGGATAGCGAAGCCGGCGGCCTGCAGGGCGCGGCTGGCGGCCACGGCGTTGCGCTCGATGCAGGGGATCTGCACGTAGCCCTCCACCGGGTCGCAGGTCAGGCCCAGGTGGTGCTCCAGGCCCATCTCCGCGGCGTACTCCACCTGCGCGGGCGAGCCGCCCAGCAGCTGGGCGGCCGCCGCGGCGGCCATGGCGCAGGCCGTGCCCACCTCGCCCTGGCAGCCCACCTCCGCGCCCGAGATCGACGCGTTGGTCTTGACCAGCATCCCCACCAGGCCGGCGGTGGCCAGGGCGCGCAGCAGGCGCCGCTCGCCGAACCCGTGCTCCTCCTGCAGGAAGCGCAGCACCGCCGGCACCACGCCGCAGGAACCGCAGGTGGGCGCGGTGACCACCTCGCCGCCGGCGGCGTTCTCCTCGCTGACGGCCAGGGCGTAGGCGGCCACGCGGCCGGTCTCCCCCAGGTACGGCCCGCAGCCGCGGGCCTTGACCAGGTAGCTCGCCGCCTTGCGCGCCAGGTTGAGCGTGCCGGGCAGGCGGCCCTCGGCGTCCAGCCCGCGGGCCATGGCCCGCTGCATCACCGCCCAGACCTCCTCCAGGTGCCCGGCGAGCGCCGGCTCCTCGTGGGCCTCGACGAACTCCCAGAACGCCGCGCCGTTGTCCTGGCACCAGGCGAGGATGTCGTCCATGCATTCGAGCGGGTAGGCCGCCGGACGCGGCTCGCCCCAGTGCGCCTCCTCCACGATGGCCCCGCCGCCGGGACTGTAAACGGTCCAGTCCTCGCGCACGGCGCCATCCGGGCCGGTGGCCACCAGGCGCAGGCCGTTGGGATGGCGGGGCAGGGCGTGGTCGGGATGCCAGACCAGCTCGGTGCGGCCCGGGCCCAGGATGTCCAGCAGGACGCGGTCGGTGAGATGGCCGCGGCCGGTGGCGGCCAGGCTGCCGTGCAGGTGCACGGTGATGCGCGTGGCGTCGGCGTGGCGCGCGGCGAACTGCGCCGCGGCCCGCGCCGGGCCCATGGTGTGGCTGCTCGACGGCCCGTGGCCGATGCGATAGATCTGGCGGATGGACTCCATCGGTCGCCTCCGGGGGGCCGGGGTCCGGGGTCCGGGGTGCGTGCCGCGCTGCGCGAGACAGCTCGCGTGGGTGCGCGACGGCGCGCGTGCGGGGAAGATGGCCGGCGGCAGGGGTCGTGATCAAGGCGGAAGGTGCGCGCGGCGCTAGATTGGGCGCCGGAGGTGGCGGCATGGATCAGACGTACCGGTGCGCCGGCTGCGGCGAGGAGAACGAGGTCTGGCTCGACCCCGGTGGCGGCGGCCGCCAGCAGCTGGTGGAGGACTGCGCGGTGTGCTGTCGTCCCATGGTGATCACCGCGGTGTGGAATCCGCTGCTGGAGGCGTACGACCTGGACGTCTACCAGGAGGACCGGGACTAGCGGCGGCGGATTCTGTCGCCGGGGCGCCGCGCGTGTTATCGTTCGGCGATGAGCATGAGGCCGGCCGCCCGGAGGCGGCCGCAGCACGAGAACCCCCAGAGAGGGAGGCGGGCATGGAGCAGGTGACCGACATCGTCAAGCACGCCATCGAGAACGAGGTCCGCGCCAAGACCTTCTACGGCAAGGCGTCGGAGCTGAGCAGCGTGGGCGAGTCGCAGATGGTGTTCATGGAGCTGGTGGACATGGAGGATCAGCACGCGCGCCGCCTGGTGGACGCCTTCGGCGACCTCCTGGCCGAGCAGGGCACCGACGCGGAGGCCCACCTGGCCGACCTGGAGGCGAACATCGACCGCACCCTGGGCGAGGACGCCGTGAAGATCCTCGAGAACGCCGAGATGCGCCCGGTGCTGGACTTCGCCATCGGCATGGAGATCCAGGCCCGCGACAACTACCTCGAGCTGGCGAAGAAGGTGCAGCGCGACGAGCTGGTGGCCCTGTGCCAGGAGCTGGCCGACGAGGAGCAGAAGCACCACGACTCGCTCATGGAGGCCCGCAGCGGCGTCGACACGCCCATCGACGAGCGGCCGGCGCTGTAGCCG
>CAZWYF010000158.1:0-3323 GCA_964637835.1 uncultured Fibrobacteraceae bacterium | reverse complement strand
GAGCGGCGGGCCGGCGAACCGACGGAGCCGCGGAGCGGCGGGCCGGCAGCCCGGCGGAGCCGCGGCTGCAAGGTCGGCGGAATTGCGGTACGCTGGAGCGGGTCGCGAGCAGAGGTCGCGAGCAGAGGTCGTGAGCTGGAGGTGGCCGTTCCATGCCCCGCTGTCCGCACTGCCGTCATCAGCACGATGCGACCGGCGGCCCGTGCCCCCGCTGTGGCCGGGCCCCGGACGACACCGTCGCGGCCACCGGCGCCGACGACGCGTCCGCCACCGTGCCGGCGTCCGGCGCGCCAGAGCCGCCCCCGCCGCGCGCGCGGCGTCGGCCGGAGCCGCGGCAGCCGGAGGGACGCGGGTCCGGGCCGCCGGCCCCTGGCGGGCCTGCGGACCGCCTGGTCCCCGGCACCATCCTGCTCCACCGCTACCGCATCCGCGATCGCCTCGGCGCCGGCGCCATGGGCGAGGTCTACCTGGCGGAGGACCTCACCCTCGAGCAGGACGTGGCGCTGAAGTTCCTGCCGCCCTCCCTCGAGGACGACCCCGATCGCCAGCAGCGCTTCCTGCAGGAGGTGCGCCTCGCCCGCCAGGTGGCGCACCCCAACGTCTGCCGGGTCTACGACGTGGGCGAGACCGACGGCCGCCTCTTCCTCTCCATGGAGTACGTCCGCGGCCGCGACCTGGCCTCGGTCCTGCGCTCCATCGGCCGCTTCCCCCAGGAGAAGGCCCTGGACCTCGCGCGCCAGCTCTGCGCCGGGCTGGCCGCCCTGCACGACCGCGGCGTCCTGCACCGCGATCTGAAGCCCGCCAACATCATGCTCGACGACGACGGCCGCCTGCGAATCACCGACTTCGGCCTGGCCGGCGTGGCCGACCAGATCGAGGCCCGCGAGATCCGCTCCGGCACGCCGCTCTACATGGCGCCCGAGCAGCTGGAGGGCCGCGAGGTCTCCGTCCGCAGCGACCTCTACGCCCTCGGCCTGGTGATCTACGAGCTGTTCACCGGCCGCCGCGCCTACGAGGCCGACACCGTCGAGCAGCTGGGCGAGCTGCGCCGGTCCCGCCCCTCGACCCAGCTGAGCAGCGTGGTGGACAACCTCGACCCCGCCGTCGACCGCGTGGTCAACCGCTGCCTCGAGCACGACCCCGCCCGCCGGCCGCCCTCGGCGCTGGCGGTGGCCACCGCCCTGCCGGGCGGCGACCCCCTGGCCGCCGCGCTGGCCATGGGCGAGACGCCGTCGCCGGAGCTGGTGGCCGCCGCCGGCGGCGCCGGCGGCCTGCGCCCCGCCTGGGGCCTGGGGCTGCTGGTGGTGGGCCTGGCCGGCCTGCTGCTCACCGCCGGCCTGGCCGGCCCGCGGAACTTCACCCAGGAGCTGGACCTCGACCGCAGCGCCGACGCCCTGGAGGAGCGCGCCCGCCAGCTCGTGGCCGACCTCGGCCACGACGACCAGCCCGTGGACCGGTACCGCTCGTTCGCCCGGGCTGGCGACGTGCTCGCGTGGTTCGGCGACCTGGAAGCCGGCGGGACCGATCGCGCGGCGCTGGCCGACCTGCGTCCCAGCCCCGTCCTGCTCCTGTACCGCCAGGCCCCCACCTACCTGGTCACCGAGGACCCGCTGGGCCAGGTGAGCCTGCAGGACCCCCCGCCGCTGACCGCCGGCATGGTCGAGGTGGTGCTCGACGCACGCGGCGAGCTGGTCCGCTTCACCGCCGTGCCGCCGGAGACCCTGGCCGCCGGGTCGGACACCCTCCAGGTGCCGGCGGCGCACTGGCACCGCCTCTTCGCGGCGGCCGGCCTGCAGGACGCGGACCTGACCCCCGCCGAACCGTCCTGGATCCCGCCCGTGTTCGCCACCGAGCGGCGCGCCTGGGAGGGCGAGCTGCACACGGCGGGCCAGACGGCCCCCGTCCGCGTGGAGGCGGCGGGCCTGGCGGGCCAGGTGGTGTCCTTCCGCCTGCACGGGCCGTGGTTCGTGAGCGAGCGCACCAGCCGCGGCCGGTCGCCGGGCGCCGAGGCCCTGGTGCCGGTGCTCGTCCTGGCGGTGCTCATCGCCGGCGTGACCCTGGCCCTGCGCAACCACCGCCGCGGCCGCACCGACCTGCGCGGCGCCGGCCGCCTGGCCGCCGTCCTGCTGGCCATGCCGCTGCTGCGCTGGCTCTTCTCCCTGCACCACGCCCCGCTCCCGGACACGCTGCTCGATCGCCTGTTCGAGGCCCTGGCCGAGGGCGCGCTCTTCGCCCTGTTCTGCCTCATGCTCTACCTGGCCCTCGAGCCGGTGGCGCGCCGCATCTGGCCGCAGGTGCTGATCGGCTGGACCCGCCTGGTGTCCGGCGGCTGGCGGGACCCCATGGTGGGCCGCAGCATCCTGGCCGGCGGCGCCATGTTCGGCGCCGAGCAGCTCATCGACGCCGTGCAGCCCCCGCTGCTGCGCGCCCTGGGCTCGGGCTCCCTGCCCGCCGGCGCGGTGGACTGGCTGGTGCTCGCCTCGCCCCGCGCGGCGGTGGGCAGCTTCGCGGCCATGGTGTCGGTGACGCTGTTCAACGTGCTCTTCTTCCTGCTCCTGCTGGTCCTGCTGCGTCTGGTCCTGCGCCGCCGCTGGCTCGCCTACGGCGCCTTCGTCCTGCTCAGCTGGGGCATCGTGGGCGTCCAGATGGGCGACTGGCGGCTCATGCTCACCCTGGCGTTGCCGCTGTCGTTGCTCTGGTCGGTGGTCCTGGTCCGCGGCGGCCTGCTGGCCTTCGCGGTGGGCTTCTACCTCGCCCGCCTGCTCCCCCGGATCCCGCTCACCCTGGACATGTCCCAGGCCTACGCCGCCACCTCCCTCATGGTGATGCTGGCGGTGACGGCGCTCCTGGTCTTCGGCCTGAGCGTGGCCCTCGGGGGACGACCTCTGCTGCGGGACGACCTCGGTCCCCGCTGACCGCCGGCCCGGTGGCCCGGCGGCACGCCCGCATCGCTTGCCATCGGCGGCGCCTGGTCGCAACATGGTCCGGTCGGCCACGCCATCGCCACCGGGAGCGCCCCATGACCCGCCTCGACCGACGTCCCTTCCCGCTCGTCTCCCCGGCGCTCGTCGCGCCCGCCGCGGTCGTCGTGCCGGTCGTCCCGGTCGTCCCGGTCGTCCCGGTCGTCCTGGCCGCCCTCGCCATCGTGGCCATGGTCGCCCTGCCCCCCGCCGCCGATCGGGCCCTCGCCGCCACCACGGACGACCCCGCGGCCACCGACGCCCCCGCCGCGGCCGACACCCCCACCACCACCGACGCCCCCGCCGCTGCCGACACCCTCGCCGTGGACCTGCCCGACCTGGTGGTCTCCGCCGCCGCCGAGG
>CAZWYF010000157.1:1578-3372 GCA_964637835.1 uncultured Fibrobacteraceae bacterium | reverse complement strand
TGGCCTGGGCCGGGGCAAGACCCGGACCCGTCAACATTCTTCGGGGCACAACCCAACTACTAGGGCGCGACGAAGACCGCGCGCAGGCCGGCCACCGCGGCCTCGGCCTGGTCGGCATCCACGAGGAAGGCCACGGTGGTGAACGAGGTGCTGATCATGTGCACCTCGATGCCGGCCTGGTCGGTGGCGGCGAAGATGCGCCCGCCGATGGCGGGGCTGGAGCTGAACTGGGGACCGTAGATGGCGATGGCGCTGCAGCGGCGGCGCACCTCGATGCGCTCGGCGCCCAGTTCCTCGCGGACGTCCTGCAGCAGACCGAGGGACTGGTCCAGGTCCTCCCGGGAGATGGCCAGCGCCAGGTTCAGGCGCTCGCGATGATCGGCGAAGGACGCGCAGCAGACGATGTTGATGCCCGCGCGGCCGAGCAGGTCCAGGGAGTGGCTCGCCAGCCGCCAGCCAGTCCCGGCGGCGATCACGCGGATGAGGACGAGGTCGTCCGTTCGGGTGATGCCTCCCACGGCGATCTTTCCGGTCATGGGCAGCCAGCTCCTTCCCTGCCACGTGCGGTGACCCTCGCGCTCCTGCTTGCGAGCTCCCGTAATATGGGCGCCGGGCGCCTGCGGCTCAAATCGCAGGCGACCGGGTGACGACATCCCGTCCCCGGATCGTGCCACCGGACTCCGGATTTTCTTTAATCTGGGCAGGTTTTTTGCGATCCCGGCGAATTCCCGTTGCCACCGGACGAGGCAGCCCGTACAGTGCCCGGGCATCCCCAGTCGGGACGACGTGCCACCGTCCCTCAACCGGCATCCGAGGAGAGGCAACGATGGAGCGAGCCTACCCTGCCACGACGACGTCCGCCCCCCGGCGGCGTACACCCTGGAACACCCTTTCCGCCCGGGTCCTCGCCCTGGTCAGCCGCAAGGGCGGCGTGGGCAAGACCACCTCCGCGGTGAACCTGGGCGCGGCCTTCGCCCTGACCGGCCACTCGGTCCTGGTGATCGGCGTGGATCCGCAGTGCGGCGTGGCGCGCACGCTCGGCTGCGGCCCCGAGGAGCTCGGCGGCGGGCTGCTCGACCTCTTCGAGCACGACGTACCGCTCACCGAGCTGGCCCAGACCAGCCCCCTGAAGGACCTGTTCTTCGTCTCCCCCCGTGTCCGCGACCTCCAGGACGAGGACCGGCTGCTCGCCGCCCTGAACGAGCGCCCCGACGTCCTGGCCACGCAGATCGATCGCGCCCGCAACCTGTACGACACCATCATCGTGGACTGCCCGCCGCACTTCGGCCCCGCCACCCGCGCGGCGCTCCGCGCCAGCGATGGCGTGCTGATCCCCGTCCAGGCGGAGGAGCTGTGCCGGGACTCGCTGGGCGCCCTGCTCGGTGCGCTGGACGAGCTCCGCGACGCCCAGGGGCCGCAGGGCGAGATGGCCGAGCTGGAGGGCATCTTCCTCACCATGCTCAACGAGCGGACCCGCATGGGCCGGCACGTGGCCGGCCGCGTGGCCGAGGAGTTCGGCCCCATGCTGCTCGAGGCCGCGGTCCCGCGCACCACGCGCCTGAGCGAGATGGCGCTGCGCGGCAAGCCCAGCGTCATCTACGACCGCCGCTCCGCGGGCAGCCGCGCCTACTTCCACCTCGCCGACGAGCTGATCACCCGGTATCGCGAGCGGGAGGGCGACCTGCGGCCGATCGGCGGCCACGCCGACCTGCGGCAGCTGGCCGTCGCCGAGGGCGCCAGTCCGGCCGGGCCGCGGCAGGGTCGCCCGGAACACGGCGTCGAGCCGGGACACGG
>CAZWYF010000157.1:0-1478 GCA_964637835.1 uncultured Fibrobacteraceae bacterium | reverse complement strand
ACACGGCGTCGAGCCGGGACACGGCGTCGAGCCGGGACACGGCGTCGAGCCGGGACACGGCGTCGAACCGGGGGGCCTGGAGCGCCTGCTGGGCGACCTGCGCGCCCACGGTTCGCTGGCCATGCCCTCGGTCCCCTCCGCGGCCGATCTGGGCGGCCTGGATGCCGACGGCCCGGAACTGGTCTCCCTGGATGACCTCCTGGCCGAGGAGGAATCCGGAGGCACCGGCTGGGACCGCTCCTGGCAGGGTGAAGGCCGGGACGACCGCCTGAACTGATCCCGCCCGCGGGCGGTATTTGCCCGCATCCGGACCGGGACATACCATTGGCCCTGCCTCGCGGCAGGGCCTTTGCATTCCGTGGGCCCGGCGCCGTGGAGTCCGGCTGCCTCCTGGAGGTCCCACCGTGCAAGCCGATCAGATGCTGGCCCTGGTCTACGACAAGTCCACCATGCCCTGGGACACCACGCGGGGCCTCGAGAAGCGCGCCGTCGGCCGCCCGGTCCTCGACCCTGGCGATGATCCCCGCGACGCCGACCGCGTGATCATCAAGACCATCTACGCCGGCTTCTGCGGCAGCGACCGTGGCATCTGGAACCGCAACTCCTTCAAGGGCATGATCTTCGAGAGCCTCAAGCGCCAGCGCGCCACCCGCCGCGTGATCGGCCACGAGATGGTGGGCGAGGTGGTCGAGGTGGGTGAACGGGCCGCCGCCGAGTACGGCCTGCGGCCCAAGGACGTCGTCTCCACCGAGAGCCACATCATCTGCGGCGTCTGTTACCAGTGCCGCATCGGCCAGACCCACATCTGCGCCAACGACACGATCATCGGCATCGGCCAGGACGGCTGCTTCGCCGAGTACGTCAAGCTGCCGGCCCAGACGCTCTGGCCCACCGACCCGCGCAAGCTGGACCTGCGCGTGGCCGCCCTGCAGGAGCCCTTCGGCAACGCGGTGCACGCGGCCTCGGTGGCCGATCTGCGGGGCAAGACCGTCGCCGTGTTCGGCTGCGGCACCATCGGCCTGTTCGTGGTCATGGTCGCCCGCGCCCTGGGCGCCACGCGGGTGGTGGGCATCGAACCCAACGCCAAGAACATGGCCATGGCGCGGGACCTGGGCGCCGACGCGGTGATCCCCCTGGATCCGTCCCGCATCGCCCGCAACGGCTGGAGCAGCGACAAGGAGCTGGTGGGCGCGGTCCGCGAGGCGTTCGGCGGCATCGGCGCGGACGTGAGCCTGGAGATGGCCGGCTACAACACCAGCGTGAACAACGCCATCCAGTCGACGCGGCGGGGTGGCGACGTTATCCTGTTCGGGCTGAAGCAGGGAAATTTCCGGATCCAGGCCCTCGACCGGATGATCGTCAGCGGGATCACGCTGCACTCGGTCATCGGGCGCCGGCTGTTCCAGGACTGGTACACCACCCGCAACCTCCTGGAAGACCGCACCAACGGGATCCAGGACCGGATCCTCGAGGTGATC
>CAZWYF010000156.1:0-3404 GCA_964637835.1 uncultured Fibrobacteraceae bacterium | reverse complement strand
TGGATAAACGTGGGTATGCTGCCCCGCAGGTCCAGCAGCGTGTGAAGCTTGATCGCCGCTTTGGTACGGCGAAAGCGCGCCCAGGGAAACACGGAGAGGCAGAGATCGATTGTCGATGCGTCCAGAGCGTAGAGGGTCAGCTCGTCCAGTTCGGCCCCCGAGTGCTCGTCGGCATGGAGTCGCCTGGCGTGGGCGATGAGAAGCTGAGCGAAGTCGGCGTAGATGCGCCAGTCGCGCACCTCGTTCGCGTTGGACAGGTTGTTCCTCGAGACAGAGCTGCGGATGCCCATGTGGTACAGCTTCGATGCCATGGCCCGGAGGCAGATCTCGATATCCCGTAAGCTCTCGCGTTGGGAGAGCTGAGCGAAGGCCATGACGCGAAAGTGATCCTGGCACGTGAAGGTCTTGACCTTGAAGTCGCCTTGGTATCGATCGACACAGGATACAGCCGACTTGAAGTCGATGCAGGTCATCTTCTGGCCTATCATGCTTTTAATAAACAGCTTACGACACCCTGGGCCTCAAACGTTGGGACAGCAGTGACAGGTGATACACCCGTCGAGCGGTCGCCGCGATGGGTGCGGGAGGTGACCGGTTCCTGACCGGTTCCTAAACGTCGCCGCGTTCTGGACGACCACATCGGAAGAAGCCGTCGCCCCCCGCGGCGGGCGCCGTCCCGTCCGCACACCGGATCCTCCGGAGGACTCCATGCCTGCGACCATCCCGGCGAACCGGCCGCCGTGCCGCCTCCTCCTCGCGGGCCTCGTGGGCGTTCTGGTCCTCGGGAGCCTGGCGGCTGCCGCCGGACCGGTCGTGGCCGCGCCGGTCGGGGACCGCGTCGTCCCTCGCCTGGCCGCCCTGGACCTGGTGGATCCGGACACGGTCCTGTCCACGAGCGCGGCCCTGGTCCTGGGCGACGCCGTCCGGGGCGCCATCCGGGCCGTCCTGCCCGCGCCGCGGTACGTGATCATGACCCGCGAGAACATCTTCGAGCTGCTGCCGGCGGACGTCAGCCTCGCCGACTGCGTGGGGACCTGCGCCGTGGAGACCGCCCGGCGCATCGGCGCCGACTACGTGGTCACCGGCCGCGTGGGGCGGCTGGGCGACCTGTTCCGCGTCACCCTCGAGCTGCACGCCACGGACACCGCCAACCTGCTCACCATGGAGAGCGCGCGGGCCGCCAGCGCGTCGCTCCTCGAGGACCCGATCCGCGCCGCCGCCACCGACCTCGCCCTGATCCTGCCCGGCGCCGCCCGGGACCACCGCCGCCTTGCCCGCGAGGCCGCCGTGCGCCAGCAGCGGGCGGCGCGTTCGCACGGGCGGATGAACACGGTGATCCTCGGCGGGGCCGCGGCGTCCCTGGCCGCCGGCGGCTACTTCCACCTCGCCGCCAGCTCCGACCACGACGCCCACCTCGAGGCCACCGACGCCGCCACCGCCGCGGCGACCTGGGACGACTACCAGGCCGGCATCACCCTGCGCAACGTCACCCTCGGCGTGGGCGGCGCGCTGCTGGCCTGGCGCCTGGTCCGGGCGCTGGGCGGCGGCGCGGACGGTCCGACCTCTCCCACGGCGGCGCACACCACCGGGCCGGCCTCCGATGTGGCCGGCCCCGCCGCCGTGGCGATTCATCTCGCCGGCCAGCAGGTGTTCTGGTCGCGAGCGGTGGGGTTCTCGTGGTGAGCGGGCGGCGGGCGATGGCGGCCTCCCGACGGCAGATGGCGGCCACGTCGCGCCATCGCTGGCGGCGTCGCCTGCTGGGCTGCGCGCTGGGCCTGGTCTGTGGCGGCGCCATGGTGTCGTTGTGGGCGTGCGCCGAGGACGGGCCGAGCAATCCCTGGCATCCCGACCTCGCTGGCGACGTGGCGATCCGCGTCGCGCCGACCGGGCTGACGGCCGCCTGGTCGCTGGCCGGTCCGGACGGGCTGCAGCGGTCGGGGAGCGGGACGACGCGGCTGGAGGGCCTGCCGGCGGGGTCGTACACGGTGACCTGGGCGGCGCGCGCCGGCTGGCAGGCGCCGGATCCGGCGACGGTGACCGGGACGCTGGCCACGCGCGGTTCGCTGGACTTCGTGGGGTCCTACGCGGCAGTGGCGGCGTACGGCTCCTTGCGGGTGGACGCGTCGCCAGACGCGCTCGCCGCGCCCTGGACGGTGACCGGGCCGGCATCGTACCAGCATACCGGGGTGGGGGACGCGACGCTGGAGTACCTGCCGGTGGGGTCGTACACGGTGACCTGGGGGACGGTGGACGGGTGGGTCACCCCGACGCCGAACCCGAGCCCGGCCACGGTGACGGATGGGGGCCTGTCGACGGTGTCGGGGTCGTATACGGAAGATGACGGCGGTGGGGACGACGGCGGTGGCGGCGACGGCGGTGGCGGCGAGCCGGGAACGGTCGTCGTCATGGCGGCCGCCGGCACCCGCCACACCCTGGTGGTCACCGCGGACGGCACGGTGGTCGCCTTCGGGGACGATGGCGACGGACAGCTCGCCAACCCCCAGCCGGCGGCGGTCTTCCAGGCCGTGGCCGCCGGCGCGGACCATAGCCTCGGCATCAGGACCGACGGCGACATCGTGGCCTGGGGCGCGAACTGGGCCGGCCAGGCCGATGCGCCGAGCCCCAACGGGGGCTTCATCGACGCCGACGGCGGTTCCCTGCACAGCCTCGCCCTGCGCGAGGACGGGGTGATCATCGCCTGGGGCGGCGACGGCTTCGGCCAGGCCACGGTCCCGGCGCCCAACGCCGACTTCGTGGACGTGGCCGCCGGCCACTACACCAGCTACGGCCTGAAGGCCGACGGCACGGTGGTCGGCTGGGGCCTGGCGCCGGCCCTGCCCGCCACCAACGCCGATTTCACGAGCATCGCCGCCGGCGACCAGCACGTCCTGGGCCTGCGCGCCGACGGGACCATCGCCGCCTGGGGCGACGACGAGTACGGCCAGTGCGACGTCCCCACCGCCAGCGGCGGCTTCACGGCCGTGGCCGCCGGCGGCGACATCAGCCTCGCCCTGCGCACGGACGGATCCCTCGCCGTCTGGGGCCGCGACCAGTACGACATCACCGTGGTTCCCTGGCCCAACGCGGACTTCGTGGCCATCGCCTGCGGCGGTGCCCACGCGGTGGCGGTACGGGAAGATGGAACGGTGGTGGCCTGGGGGGCGAACGGGGCGGGGCAGTGCGATGGGCCGTGAGGGGCCGCGGGGGGATGGTGAGGACCGATTCCTGGGATCGTGCAGCCGGAACGGATGTGTCGTCACTCTCCCGACATTGCACGGCGGCGGCAGAAGATCCCGGCGGCGGGACCTTTTTTGTACGGATGTATCGCTGAGGTACACCAGCGGTGTACCTCAGCGGTAGCATCGATCAAGTGGGCGTGGCCGCGACCTTGACGCTGTAGAAAC
>CAZWYF010000155.1:0-3483 GCA_964637835.1 uncultured Fibrobacteraceae bacterium | reverse complement strand
TGCAGCCGGCGTCCGTACGGCGGGGGCACGGTGCGGTCCTGCTCGGCGAGGACCACGAGCGCGGGCGCGGCGATCCCTGGCGCGCGGCCGATGGAATCCAGCTCGTGCCGCAGCAGCATCCGGACGGGAAGTAGCGGGTAGTGGTGGCTGGCGATGGTGCTGAGCCGGTCGAAGGGTGTCACGAGGATCAGCCCGCCCACCGGCTGCCGCGACGCCAGGTCCACGGCGACGCCCGAGCCCAGGCTCCGGCCCATCAGGACGATCCGATCCGGCGACAGGCCCTCGCGGCGCACCAGCTCGTCGAGGATGAACGCCGCGTCGGCCGTGAGCGCCGCCGCCGAAGGCCGGCCCTCGCTATCGCCGTACCCGCGGTAGTTCACCAGCAGGAAGCCGGCGAGGGGCAGTTCCGCCAGGCGCGGGAAGTTCCAGGAGACCTCCTCGCCATTACCCCCGAAGTAGATCAGGAACGGCTGGCCGGCCGCCTCCTCGTCGCGGTGGAGCCAGCCGTGGAGCGCGACCCCGTCGTGGTCGAAGCGGACGGCATGCTCGGCGAGCGCCTCGCGCGCCCGTGGTGCGAGGGGCCGCGGAAAGAACAGCAGGCGGTCCTGCAGCAGGAACGCGGCCAGGGTGATCACGACGTACGCGGCGGCCAGGATGGCGGCGAGGTTGAGGAGGAGCTTCATGGTGCAAGAGAGTAGAGGAAGCCGAGGGAACGGGATAGCGAGGACTTCTGGCTTCCCGCCCCGCCCCACGCTGATGCCTTGTCTTCACCGACCACCTGGGGATCGGATCCGGGGGAGCCCTGGTCACTGCCGAGAACAACGGAACGATCGGCGGGCCGCCAGGTGATTTGATGCCGTGACAGAAATCTGCGGAGAGTCTCCGCAGATTTCTGACGCTACCTCAAAAAGGGGTGGGCACCGACGCGCCCTGACGGCCGCACCGCGCCCACATCCAGGCCCCGCCCGACCCGTCCCGGGAACGGTCTATTTCCTGACCCACACCGAGAGGATCTCGCCGAAGAAGAGCCGGTGGCTCTTGCCCTCGGGATCGGTGTCGGTGGCGAAGCTCTGCTTGCAGACGATGATCATCTGCGCCTCGGCGTAGGCGATGCCCGGACCGGCCATCATGGGCGTGAAGCCGCTCTTCTCGACCTTGTCGGTGTCGCGCCCGGACGTGCCGCCGAAGACCTGCCGCAGCACGTCACGGTGCTCGGAAGGATCGTAGAAGGAGAGGGTGAAGATCTCTTCCCGCTCGAGGAACTGGAAGGTGTAGCGGGCGGGATTGACCAGGATGTAGGCCACCGGCACTCTCCACCTGCCGTAGCCGCCCCAGCTGGCGGTCATGGTGTTGAAGTTCTCCGGGGTGCCGGCGGTGATGAGCATCCAGTCCTCTCCGATCAGGCGGATGGGATTCGCCTCGATCTCCTCGGGCTCGATGCTCGTGAAGAGGTCGGTGATCTCGGGTCCCTGGAAGGGAGCCGGAGGGTCGGCCGCCAGGCCGGGAGTAGCCAGGAGGAGGGCGGCGAGGCCCGTGACGAGCGTGAGTACGTGGCGGGTCATGATGTGTGTTCTCCCTTTCTCCTGAAACGAGTTGCACGATCCGTCAATGGAAGTGGCTCCCCGGACCATCCTCTCCTCGAACCCGATCACACCGCCCCCACCGGGATCGTCACGACGCCTTCGCCCAGCGGCAACGATGACTCGGCCAGGCAGATCACGCCACCAGGCCCGATCGGGCGATCCAGCCTCGCCAGGGTGCCGAAGTGCCGCACGCTTTCGCGCCCGGGCGAGGCCGACTTCTTGAATTCGAGGGGATGGATGACCTCGTCCCGGACGATCAAGAGGTCGATCTCCTTCTTATCCTTGTCGCGATAGAAGAAGAACGGCGCCGACTTGCCACGGTGCCACCACGACTTGAGGATCTCCACCAGGATCCAGGTCTCGAGGATCGCCCCCGACACCGCGCCGGCCTCCAGCGCCTCCGGGCTGGTCCAGCCGGTCAGCCAGCAGCAAAGGCCCGTGTCCAGGAAGTAGAGCTTGGGCGTCTTGACCAGCCGCTTGGTGACGTTCGTATGGTAGGGCTGGAGCAGGTACACGATGCCCGATGCTTCGAGCACCGCAAGCCAGTGCTTGGCGGTGTTGGGCGCCACATCCGCGTCGCGGGCCAGATCGGCCACGTTCAGGAGCTGGGCCGTGCGGGCCGCGCAGGCACGCACGAAGCGCAGGAACGCCGTCTCGTCGCCGACACGGGCCAGGTCGCGGATGGCTCGCTGCAGGTAGGTCTGGACGTACGAACTGAGGTAGAGATCGCGGTCCAGGCCGGGGTCCCGGGTCAGGGCCGGGTACGCGCCTCGCCAGATGCGACGGTAGAGTTCCGGCAGCGGAAGCGCCGCCGCGTCCGCGAGACGCCGACCCAGGGAATCCGGTGTCGGCAGGAAAGGCCCGTGGCCGCCGGCGGACCCGTCCTGCTCACGGCGCGAGAGCCCAAGCAGGTGCATGATGCCGACACGCCCCGCCAGTGACTCCGATACATCGCGCATGAGATGGAACTGCTGGGAACCGGTGAGCCAGAAGCGCCCGGGCCCGCCTTCGCCATCAACGGCCATCTTGATGAAGGGCAGCAATCCGGGAGCGTACTGGATCTCGTCGATGATGACCGGGCCGGGATACCGCTGCATGAACTGGGCCGGGTCGCTGCGAGCCAGTTCCACCAGGCGCGGGTCATCGAGGCTGACGTACGTCCGCCCCTCGCCCGCGATCTCCCGCAGGAACGTGGTCTTGCCCACCTGCCGGGCCCCGGTGACGAGCATCACCGGGAAATGATCGGCGGCCTCGCGGAAATGCTGTTCCAGGGTGCGGCGAATGTACATGGCAAGACCCTTCGTCCGATATGCAGTGCCATTGCATGATAGACGAAATACAGCCCCTGTCCAGCGGTATCGTCCGAAATGCAGCCTGACTGCAGATCAGCCGCGACCGCAGGCGAATCATCCACGTGAACATCACCGACCGGCCCACGGCCCGCTGGACGGCAATGCAGATCCTGCAGGCCTTTCCGTTCGATGCCGCGCCCCCGGTTCCTGGTCCGGGACCGCGACGGGATCTACGGCGACGAGGTCGTCCGTACGCTCGAGAATCCGGGAATCGAAAAGAAGGTCATCTCGGCCAGGTCACCCTGGCAGAACGGCTACTGCAAGCGGGTCGTCGGCACCCTGAAGCGCGAGTGCCCGAACCACATGATCGTGTTGAACGAGAACCACGCGCGGCGCATTCTCGAGCCGTACCTCGCCTACTACCACGAGGCGCGCGCCCACCTGGTGCCCCCACCGACCCCCAGACTCTCGCTCCCAGAACAGAGAATCCGGCCCCACCCGCCAGCTCCGCACAACCCCTTGCCAGAAATGCCCATATACGAAAAACCCGGAAGCTCTCACTCCCGGGCCGCACCGCTAACCGACATGCCTGTCGAATTCCGCGCAAA
>CAZWYF010000154.1:0-3486 GCA_964637835.1 uncultured Fibrobacteraceae bacterium | reverse complement strand
GCTATCGGGGCACCACTGCTTCGGGGCCGAGGGCCAGGCGGGCCAGGGCCAGGGCGTGGCGGAGGTCGGCACCGGGAACTGCCGGCCGTGCCGCATCGGCCACGACCGCGGCACGATCCCCGGCGCCGGGAAGCTGGGCGTGATCGGCCTCACGGACCGCCACCAGGATGCTCGCCGCCGGGGTCGTCCTGCGGGCCGCATCACGGAGTTCGCGCAGCCGCATCAGGTGCTCCACGCGTTCGGGCAAGGTCTCCACGTGTCCCACCAGCATGGTCTGCCCCACGGCGAGGCCGGCCCGCAACGCGCCCTCGAGCATGCGCAGATGTTCGGACAAGGGCGGTTGCCAGCCGGCGATGTCGTAGAGGCGTGGACAGAGCAGGCGCGGTTCGGCAAGGGAGACGAGCATGGGGTCCTCCTCCGCCGGAAGGGGCGGCGACGCGACCCCGGGCACGGCGGCGGCCGCGGCCTCAAGGTCGCCGAGGCTCGCCTCCTCGCTGACGAGCAGGAGCTCGCCGCTCTCGAGGACACGGTCACGCGATTCGGCGAGGAGCTCGGCGGCCAGATCGCTGCTCGCCGGCGCCGGCTCGCGCGACGGAACCGGCTGCAGCGGATCCGGGGCGGGCTGGTCTTTCCGGCGACGGGCCAGTTTCGCGAACCGGTCGGGGGGCATGGGCATGTCGGCAGGACCAGGGCCGTCGCGGTACATGGGCATCCTCTCCTGGGACTCGGGGCGTGGCTCGGCGCTCATGATAGCCGAGGATGCCGGGAATTGCCTGCGGGGGATGGCGGGCGGTTCCGTTTCAGGCCGTGGCCTGACGCCAGTTGCGCCGCTTCCAGGGCTGGATCCAGAACCGCCCCTGGGCGCGGGCCAGGCGATCGGGCCAGTGCCGGAAACCCCGCGCTGGCGCGGCGCGGAGGCGGGCCGCGTCAGCGGCCAGGCCAGGACCGTACGCCGCCTCGTAACGCGGCCAGAGCACGTCGCGCACGTAAGCGTGGAGCGGGAACTCGCCCGCGTACATCTCGCGCAGCTGATCACGCCGCTCACGGTCTGCCAGGATCTGCCGCGCGAGGGCGTTGCTCTCCGCGGTATTGTGCCGCAGGTAGTAGGGCTGCAGCTCCGGGGCCACCAGCCGCCTGAGCAGCAGCAGCGACTCCTCGAAGCGCTCGAGCAGCCCCACGAACACGCCATGGTGCTCGATCGCCGCGATGGCCGCCTCGGGATCGCCATCGCGGTCGAAATACCGTACCTGGTGGTCGTGGTGCTCCGGCCAGGCGCACCAGCGCTCCCAGTCGAGCGGCTCGGCC
This sequence comes from uncultured Fibrobacteraceae bacterium, assembly GCA_964637835.1. Classification (GTDB taxonomy): domain Bacteria; phylum Krumholzibacteriota; class Krumholzibacteriia; order LZORAL124-64-63; family LZORAL124-64-63; genus Glo-17. The sequence goes on along the minus strand of CAZWYF010000154.1, from coordinate 2,181 downwards.
GTGTGATCGACGTGGTACTGGTAATGCGAAGCACCACGGGCGAGTGGCTCGCGCAGGAAGGCGAAAGCACGGATCGGACCGGCCTGCTGGAGTCCCGACCAGAGAGTCAGGGTGTGCCCGCCGACGGCACGGACCCAGGGCACGCGGCGGCGGAGCCGGCGCAGATCTTCTGGACCATAGACCGGCGCGATGAATTCACGCCCTCCCGTGCCAGCCGGGCGAGGCGGTCGGATCGGCTCGGCCTGCACGTAGCCGGGGCCGAAACTGCTTCGCAGGACGGTGTCGATGGTGCGACCACCGGTCTTGGCCAGATGCAGGAACACGAGGAGCGGGCGGGTGGCGGTCAGTGGGGTCATGTCACGGAATCAGGACGCGGTGGAAGGTGATCACGCCACGAGCTTCCAGGGAGGATGCGGCCGAGTCGGCCACGGCGGGCGTGGCGTACGGCCCCACCAGCACGCGGTGCCAGCGCTGACCATCGTCCAGGACCACATCGCGCGCGTCTGCCGGCACTCCCGCCCGGCGCAGGAACTCGTGATAGCGCTGCGCGATCTCCCGGTCGCGAAAGCTGGCCACGTGGACCCAGTGCGGCGCGCCCACGCCGCCGATCACCGCCGTCCGATCAGGATCGGTCACCATCCCTGCCTCGCGCTCGACCTCGGGGGGGCCGTCACCACCGTCCGTGGATGACGGTGGCTCGATGGCCTCGGGACGGGCCGCAGCCTCACGGCCGGCCACGCCGGCGTCTGAGCCACTAGCACCCGGCGGCGGCGGCCCGGCATCCGTTCCGGGGGACGATCCCGTCGGAACGGCCACGGATGTCTGCGGCGGCATGTCCGTACCGGAGCGCCCCGGCACCAGGTCCTCTCCTCGCGAACGGCCTCGCGGCTCGTCCAGCAACTGCCAGGCGCCCAGCGCCACCACCGCGATCACGAGGAGCCAGATCCAGACCCAGACGAGAGAGCGGCGCCGGGGAGCGGGCTCCTCGCGCCGATGGCCGGTGGTCCGTGGTCGCGGAGCCGGGGTCGGGTGGATCTCCGGCCGCCGTGGCGGCGGCGGCGCTCCCAGCTCGCCGCCATCCCTCGCCACAGCATCCGACGGCACCGCGGCCCCGGCGCGTGCGGGTGGGAGATGATCCACGGAGTCGACCGCCGCCGGCGCCTCGGGCAATCCCTCGGCAGCGACGTGTCGGGCCTCCACCCGCGTGTCCTTGTCGACATAGGCCGCCAGCAGGGCGTGGCTGGCGAGGTGGTTGACGAGGCGCGGCACGCCACGGCTGAGCTCGTGGATGCGCCCGACGGCGCCACGGGAGAACAGGGGCTCTCGACGTCCGGCGACCCCGACCCGGTGGGCGAGATAGTCGCCCGTCTCCTCCAGGCTGAGTGGTTCGAGCCGGTAGTGGATCCTGATGCGCTGTCGTAGCTGTGCCAGTTCGGGAAGATCGACGATCGCCTCCAGCGCAGGCTGGCCGACGAGGACGATCTGGAACAGCTGCTTGTCCGGCTGGCCCATGTTGGTCAGCAGGCGGATGCCCTCCAGCGTATCCGGCTTGAGATTCTGGGCCTCATCCACGATGAGGAGGATCTTGCGCCCGGCGGCGTGGACGGCCAGCGCCTGCTTCTTGAGCGCGACCAGCAGATCGGCGATGTCCGCCCCGGCGGGCCAGTCCGCGTCCAGCTCCGCCAGGACCAGCTTCAGGAACTCCACATAGCTCACCGTGGTCACGTTGATCAGGACCTGATGGAACATCCCGGAGACCTTCGCCTGCAGGTTCTGCAGGGCCAGGGTCTTGCCGGTCCCGATGGCGCCGGAGATCAGGACGATGTCCTCGCCCTGCTCCAGGCCATAGCCCAGGTGCGCCATGGTCTCGGCATGGGCACGGGAGCGGTAGAGATACTTGAGGCTCGGCCCCAGGGCGAAGGGGTCGTCATGGAGTCCGAAATGACCCTGGTACATGGATAGCTCCTGCCTGGGGTCTCGCCTGCCGCGACGCAGACGGTGTCAGCTGACATCATCGGCCATCGACCAGGCGAACTCAACCGTCTTTGTCGCTGCGGAACAGTTGCCGGTTGCCCCGCCACGGGCACGGAACGTAGAATGACCGTCAGCCTCCGCCACGCTCGTCTTCCTCTCCCCCGGGACCGGCCGGCCGCATGACCGACGATCTGAAAGCGCAGGTGG
>CAZWYF010000153.1:0-3544 GCA_964637835.1 uncultured Fibrobacteraceae bacterium | reverse complement strand
CGTCGACCCGGGGGAACCGAGAACCCAGCCTCCCGACCCTCGCCATCCCTCACTCTCGAGGTGGCGTCATGCGCATCGCGCGTTCCATCGTCGTCGTGGCCGCACTCCTGGCGAGCGCCGCGTCGGCCCCGGCCGCCCTCCTGCGTGTCCCCGCCCACCACCCCACCGTCGAGAGCGCCGCGGCCGCGGCGGTGGCCGGCGACGTGATCCTCCTGGACGCCGGCACCTACCTGATCAGCGAGGGCATCTCGCTGCGTTCGGGCGTCTCGCTGCGGGGCGTGTCGCCGGAGCCCGGTGCCGTGGTCCTGGTGGGCGACGGGGATGGCTCGGGATTCGTGGACATCACCTGGCCGGCCAGCACGCTGCCCATGACCATCGCCAACCTCACCTTCCGCGACGGCGGGACCGGCGTGCACTGCCACGGACTCGACAATGGACAGGTGGACGTCCTGGTGGAGAACTGCCGGTTCCTGGACGGGCAGGCGCCCGCGATCCGCACCGTCAACACCAGCGGCAGCTCCATCCGCATCCGCCGCTGCGAGTTCCGGGGCAACCACGCCTTCGATGGCGCGGCGTTCTCCGGCGCCTACTGCGAGGGCGTCCGGTTCGAGCGCTGCCTCTTCGTGGACAACCACGCCAGCAGCGCGGGGGCGGTGGCCGCGCTCGGGATGGTGGGTCTCACCGAGCCGCTCTTCGACCGGTGCACCTTCGTGGCCAACGGCGACCAGTCCGCGTCGTTTCCCAGCGTGTTCGTGGCCGGCAATGCCCAGATCTCCGTCACCCGGTCCATCGTGGCGTTCAACCCGGTCGGGCTGCTGCACGCTGGCTCCGGGGGCTCGCTGTCGATCACCGACTCCAACGTCTACGGCAACGCGGGATCCGGCGGCGACCCGGGTGAAGACAACTTCTCCCTCGACCCCCTGTTCTGCGGCCCCGCCAACAGCGACAACCCCTACACCCTGAACTCGACCAGCCCGTGCGCCGCGGCCAACACCGGCGGCCTCGGCCTGATCGGCGCGTTCGGGGCAGCCTGCGGCGACGTCCGCCAGCTGAGCGGCCACGTGACCGACCGGCGCGGCCGGCCGCGGGCGGACATCGCCATCGCCGGCACGCCCGACCCCGTGGCCACCGACAGCTCGGGGATCTACGAGGCCATGATTCCCGCCTACTGGTCCGGCACCACGAGCCCGCAGCTCGCGATGGCGGTGGCCGACCCCGCCCAGTACTCGTACGACTACCTCGCCTGGAGCCTCTCCGGACAGGACTTCCTCGCCACGATCCCCGCGCCCACCGCCATCGACACCATCCAGACCTACGACCCCCAGACCGGCGCGCCCACGTCGCCGTACGCGGGCCTGCTGGTGCAGGTCCACGGCGTGGCCCACGGCGAGTGGGGCGGGCTGATGTACCTGCAGGATCCCCAGGCGGGCATCGCCGCCGAGTTGCCGGCCGGCGTGGCGCCCGGCGACACCCTCGCCGTCGAGGGGTACGCCGTGGCCCTCGAGGCCGGCGAGTGGCGCCTCGCCGATGCCGAGGTCCTCGCGCAGGTGGCCGGGCCGCCGCCCGCGCCGGTGGAGATCCCCCTCGCCGACCTCGTGGACGACCTCGAGCAGGTGGGCCGCTTCCTGACCACCCGCGGGCGCGTCACCGTCGTCGAGGCGGTGGAGCCGCCGGGGTCGTCCCTGATGGTGCTTGCCGACGGGGAGGAGGAGCTGGTGGTGGAGGTGGCGCCCGCGGTGGGATTCGACGTGACGACCGTGGAGCCGGGCACCGTCTGGCAGGTCCAGGGCGCCGGCGGCGTGGTCGGCGGCGAGCTGCGCCTGCGGCCCCGCGCGGCCGGGGACCTGGACCTCATCGAGAACCTCCAGATCCCCTACCGCGAGACCTTCGAGGACGGGACGGCGGCTTACTTCGAGGTGGTCTCCGGCACCTGGGAGGTGCTGGACGGCGCCTACCACTGCCGCAACGACGCCCCTGGCGAGCGGCACCTCTCCGTGCTCGGCAATCCCCAGTGGACCGACTACCGGGTCAGCGCGGACATCCGGTCCGCCGGCGGGTCGAGCCGGGAGCTGCTGTTCCGGTACCAGGATCCGGGCACGTGGTATCTGCTGGTCCTGCGGCCGGCGCCCCATCATCAGGCGTCGCTGTGGCGGTCGGTGGGCGGCGAGGCGGTGCAGCTGCTCGCGGTGGAGAACGTGGCCACGACGCCGGACGTCTTCCAGCGGCTGACCGTGGACGTGGCCGGCGAGGAGATCACCGCCTTCCTGGATGAGGACCGCCTCTTCCAGCTCCGCGACACCAGCGCGCCGCTGCTCTCGGGCCGCGTCGCGGTGAGCACCGAAGCGGACCCGGACGTGGGGTGGAGCGAGGTCTGGATCGATCAGCTCGCCATCCTGCCCGTGGGGATGCCGGTGAGCGCGCCGCCGGTGCCGGTCGCCGGCCTGCAGCTGTCCTGCTATCCCAACCCGTTCAACCCGCGGACCACGCTGTCCTTCGCGGTGGATCGGGCCGGCCCGGTGCGGCTGCGGATCCACGACCTCGCCGGGCGGCTGGTGCGCACCCTGGTGGATGGCCCGGTGGGAGCCGGCCCTCACGAGGTGGTCTGGCACGGACGGGATGATCGCGGCCGGGAGGTGCCCAGCGGCGTGTACCTGTCGCGGCTGCAGACCGCTGGTGCCGTGGCCAGGGGGCGGATGGTGCTCGTGCGGTAGCTGGACGGTCTTCCTGATCGGGCGGTTCGCCACCTCCGCCGTCGTCAGTCCGCCCGCTTCAGGGACCGCTTGATCCGCGTCAGCGCCTTGCGCAGCCCCGGATCGCGCGGATCGGAGAGGTCGGCCACCACGGTGGTGATGGGCACCTTCGAGCCCGTGATCCCGAGGACGTCCTGGAAGACGTCCGCGTCGGTCCGCAGCCGCTTCACCTGCTCGACGAGGCGCTCGGCGTGGGGTCGTTCCGCGGGGTCGTGGACGTTGACCACCACCACCTGGGCATTCTCGACGCCCTGGTACTCGGCGTTCACCGTCCAGCGTCTTCGCCTGGCGGAGGCGGCCGTACCGCGCTTGCGACCGGTGTGGCCCGCCAGCTCCTCCAGCAGCTGGTCCAGGATCCCGGGGTCCTGCTGGGCCCGGGCGGTGCTGCGCTGCAGCAGGTCCGGCGCCGCGGCAGACGGACGCATGACGAAGACCACCAGCTCCGCCCAGTCGAGCGGGCGGTCGCCCTCGATCAGGACGGCGTCGGAGAAGTCCGCCATGAAGTCCGACTCGTAGAAGGCGTCGGTGTCCGGCCGCGGGAAGCGGCACCCTGCGGCCCCGGAGGCGCCGGCGGACAGATACCGCTGGAGCTCGGGGGAGTCCTCGTGGGGGATCTCCTCGAGGTCGCGGGCCGACCCGTCCCGGTTTGCGCGCATGCAGATCACGTCGAGCCTGCTGCTGCGCAGGAGGGCCTCGGCGAGGGTGGTCTTGCCCGCGCCGGCCGGGCCGTCGATCTGCAGGATGGGACGGTGGATCATGAGGGGCTCCCGGTTCGTGTCACAGGCCCAGCTCCC
>CAZWYF010000152.1:0-3555 GCA_964637835.1 uncultured Fibrobacteraceae bacterium | reverse complement strand
CCGGCCGCCATCTCCCCCGCAAGCAACTCCCGCACCAGACGACCCCGCAGATCGTAGATCCCCAGCCGCACCGCTCCGGCGCGCGCCAGGTCGAAGGCCACGGTGGTCTGCGGGTTGAACGGGTTGGGGTGGTTGCCCACCAGGCGGGTGGCCAGGGGCAGGTCGCCCGCCGCGGTGACGCCGCCCGGCACGGTGAGGTTCAGGCCCCAGGCGTGCAGGGTGCCGGTGTCGCCACCCGCGTGGTCGATCACGTGCAGCGTCCAGTCGCCGGTGATGGCCTCGCCGAGGTAGTCCGACAGGCTGCCCGGGCCATCGACGGTCAGCGTCTCGGGGTAGTTGCCGATCACGTCGTCCGCGCTGCTGCCGCTGCGGTTGTGCAGCATGACGCTGGTGCCCGCCGGGCTGATCAGCTCCACGGAGAGGTCGCCGCGCCAGGTGTGGGTCAGGTCGATGTCCACGGTGAGGTCGGCCAGCTCGCCGGTCTCGCTCACGGTGATCACGCTGGTCACGCCGGCGGGAGCGTCGTCGGGGATGGCCAGCTCCGGCTGGGCCATGACCTGCACCACCTGCGACGGCTGCAGGGTGAAGTCCACGCCGGTCAGGTCCTGGCCGTCGGCCAGGGTGACCTGCTGCGTGGCGGTGGCGTAGCCCTCGCGGCTGGCGGTCACGGTGTAGGTGCCGCCATAGAGCCCGTCCAGCAGGTAGCTGCCGTCGGGGCCGGTGACCACGCTGGCGGACGGGCCGGCGGCGACCGTCACGCCCGACGCGTCGCCGCCGCCGGCCACGGTCACCGTGCCGGCGACCGACGCCGTGGGCGGGGTCTCGGGCGCCAGCAGGAAGGCCAGGGCGTTCTCCACCAGGTGGCGGCCCACCGTCGGGTCCAGCGCCTCCACGTTCAGCGGCAGGTAGACCACCGGGGCGCTCTGCGGCGCGGGGTTGTCGTCCCAGATCAGGACGCCGGCGGCGCCCGGATCGCCCGACGGCTCCATGATCACCTGGGCGCCGGTGGCCGGGTCCACGGCGTCCTGGTCGCCGTAGCCGGAGTAGCTCACCGGGATGCTCGGCGGCAGCACGTGGGGCTGGTTGAGCAGCGGGTGGCCCTCCTGGCCGGCCACGGGCGCCAGGGCGCCGGCGTTGTCGCTGCGCCAGTCCACCGCGTGCAGGACGTTGGCGGCGAAATCGGGATAGCCGGGGGCGCTCAGGGCGTCGTAGCCCACCTCGCCGCCCTCCACCAGGATGCGGCCGCCGGCCTGCACCCAGCCGATCACCGCGTCGCGCATGGTCCCGGTGGCCAGGGGCGCGGTGTTGGCGCCCGCCGAGTAGACCACCGCCTGGTAGCCGTCGAAGCTGTCGGGCCCCACCGACAGCGCCGGGATCACGTCGGCCACGTAGCCGGCGTCGGTGAGCCAGGTGGCGATGGTGCTGGCCGAGGAGCGGCCGGTCCACGGCTCGAGGGCGTTCTTCTGCGCGTCGAACTTCACGTCCTCGATGAGGCCGCGGGTGCCGTCGTCGTCGTCGATCACCAGGACCACGCCCAGGGTGTCGATCACCTCGAAGGCGTGCGGGCCGCTGACGGTGGTGTTGGGCGTGCCGGCGGCGTCGTACGCGGTGAGGGTGTAGGTGAACTGGTCGCCGATCTGCACCCCGGCCGCGTCCACGGGGAAGACCAGGGTGTAGAGGTCGCCGTCGGCCGCGAGCAGGAACGGGCCCTGCGGCGCGCCGCCATTGCGGGTGTAGATGAGCTCCACGCGGTCGACGCCCAGGTTGTCGGTCACCGTGGACGACACCAGCGGCGGCCACGTGATCAGCGGCTGGTCGCCCAGGGGCGTGTGCGCCAGGACCGGCGCGGTGACGTCCGGGCCCACGGTGAAGGTGTACGGCGCGGCGGCGCCGGCGTACGGAGCGGTGGTGGTGATCTCGGCGGTGTCGGTGACCTCGAGGTAGTAGGCCAGCTCGCTGCCGGCGGGCTGGCCGGGCAGCGCGGCCTGCCACACGTCGCCGCCCTGCAGCACCAGCGGCGTGCGCTGCCACGCCCCGCCGTCCAGGCGCCAGACCACGTCCATGCGCGCCGGGTCCAGGGGCAGGCGGTCGGTGATGGTGGCGGTCACCAGGTAGGGGCCCGTGGTGTCCTCGGTGTCGCCCAGGGGCGCGTGGGCGATGGTGGCGCCCCAGTAGGTGACCGCGGCGTGGGCGTCGAGGATGCCCCAGCCGAAGTCGTTGTCCGGGTCGGCGGCGCGGTCGGCGGTCTCGCGCAGGGCCTCGCGCACCTGGATGGGCGTCAGCTGCGGCGCGCGCGCCAGCACCAGGGCGGCCACGCCGGCGGTGAGCGGGCAGGAGAAGCTGGTGCCGCTGGCGGAGGTGTAGCCGTCGTCGCTGCCGGTCGACACCACGTGGTTGGAGACGCCCAGCGCGGAGACGTCGGGCTTGATGCGGCCATCGTAGCTGGGGCCGGGGGAGCTGAAGCTGGCGATGTCGCCGCCCAGGTCCACCGCGCCCACGGCGATGACGCTGTCGCCGTCCGCGGGCGCGATGATGTGGCCGAAGCCCCAGCCGCGCTCGTTGCCCGCGGAGTTGACCACGGTCAGGCCGCGGCCGGCGGCGAGGTCGGCGGCGATGGTGGTCACCGCCGTGTTGCCGTCCATGTCGGCGAACTCGTACCAGTCGTAGTAGCCCAGGCTGCTGGAGACCAGGTCCGCCCCCAGGGCTTCCACCCACTCCAGGCCGGCCACCCAGTGGTCCTCCTCGATGGGCACCTCCTGGGAGACGTCCTCGGTCTTGGCCAGGATGGCGCTGGCGCCGAACGCCGGGCCCACCAGCTCGCCCTCGGCGAAGCCCATGGCCGTGGACATGGTCTTGGTGCCGTGGTCGTGGGCGCTGGTCGGATCGCCCGGCTCGTTCTCCACCACCTCGTCGTCGTTGACGAAGTCGTAGGTGGCGAGCACGGGGATCCCCGCCAGGGCCTGGTGCGTGGTCTTGAAGCCGGAGTCGAGCATGCCGATGATCACGCCCGCGCCGGTGATGCCCAGCTCGTGCACCGGCGGCACGTTGATCTGCTCGAGGCCGCCCAGGCTGCCGCCGTAGTTCAGGCTCCAGCGGCCGGCCGCGGCCTCGCGCGCGGCGTCCAGCACCGCGGACGACAGCTCCGGCCCGCCCGTCTCGGGCAGCCGCTTGCGGAACTTCGCCACCAGGCCGATCTCGCGCACCATGGCGAGCTGGCCGATGGCCGCGATCTGCGCGCGGGTGGCGTCGAAGCTGGCGGCGTTGAGCCAGCGCGAGACGCGGCGCGCGCGGGCGCCGGTGGCGGCCACGGCCTGGATGTAGTCCGCGGCGGGCGCCAGGTCCTGCGCGGTGACCAGCGGGGCGGTGGCGGTGGTCGTCATCTTGGCGCGGCGCTGCAGCGTGCGCGCGGGCAGCTCGGCGCGGCGCGCGTCCAGGGCGGCGGCCAGCTCGCCGGCGGTGCGGCCGCGGTCGGCGAAGTGGACCCAGATGGCGTAGGTGCCGTCGTCCTGCTGCATGGCGGCGGCGGGGTCGTCCAGGGCGCGGACGAGCAGCGGG
>CAZWYF010000151.1:0-3559 GCA_964637835.1 uncultured Fibrobacteraceae bacterium | reverse complement strand
GCGCCGCCCGCTAACGTGGTCGGGTCATGCTCGCCTTCCCTGGATCGACGCCCGCTCCGGGCGCCCAGCCCTCCGAAGGAGTCCCCGTGAAGCGCTTCTCTCTCCTGCTCCTGCTGCTGGTGGCCGTGCTGGCCTGGCCGGCCCTGGCCGACGACGACGCCGAGGACACGACGTGGTCCTCCGGCACCTTCAGCGGCCTGAAGTGGCGGGCCCTGGGCCCGGCCATGATGTCCGGCCGCATCGGCGACATCGCCGTCCATCCCGACAACAAGGCTCACTGGTACGTGGCCGTCAGCAGCGGCAACGTCTGGGAGACCCGCAACGGCGGCATCACCTTCGCGCCCATCTTCGATGATCAGGGCAGCTACTCCATCGGCTGCGTGCACCTCGACCCCACCAACCCGCAGATCGTCTGGGTGGGCACGGGCGAGAACAACAGCCAGCGCTCGGTGAGCTACGGCGACGGCGTCTACAAGTCCCTCGACGGCGGCAAGAGCTGGCAGCACATGGGCCTGAAGGAGTCCATGCACATCGGCGAGATCGAGGTGGACCCGCGCGATGGCGACGTGGTCTGGGTGGCGGCCATGGGCCCGCTCTGGGGACCGGGCGGCGACCGCGGCCTCTACAAGAGCACCGACGGCGGCCAGACCTGGGAGAAGTCCCTGGAGATCGACGAGCACACCGGCGTGGTCTCCATCGAGCTGGACCCGCGCGACCCCGACACCATCTACGCCGCGGCCTACCAGCGCCGCCGCCACACCTGGACCCTGATCAACGGCGGCCCCAGCAGCGGCATCTGGAAGAGCACCGACGGCGGCGCCACCTGGCGCGAGATCAACAAGGGCCTGCCCGGCGGCGACAAGGGCCGCATCGGCCTGGCCATCGCCCACACCGCGCCCGACACCATCTACGCCATCGTCGAGGCCGTGGGCGACAAGAGCGGCTTCTACCGCTCGGAGGACCAGGGCGAGAACTGGGCGCGCACCAGCGACTACATCTCCAGCAGCCCGCAGTACTACAACGAGATCTACGTCGATCCCCACGACCCGGCGCGGATCTACAGCCTGGACACCTACCTGCACCGCAGCCAGGACGCCGGCGACACCTGGGAGCGTGTCCCCCTGCGCGGCAAGCACGTGGACGACCACGCCATCTGGTTCGACCCCGACATGCCCGGCCACCTCCTGGTGGGCAGCGACGGCGGCCTCTACGAGACCTACGACCACGGCGAGCAGTGGCGCTACTTCGAGAACATCCCCGTCACCCAGTACTACCGCGTGGCGGTGGACGACGAGGAGCCCTTCTACAACGTCTACGGCGGCACCCAGGACAACAACACCCAGGGCGGGCCGTCGCAGACCTTCTCCAGCCGCGGCATCGAGACCGGCGACTGGTTCGTCACCCTCGGCGGCGACGGCTTCGAGCCGGCCATCGAGCCCGGCAACCCGGACGTGGTCTACAGCCAGTGGCAGCACGGCAACCTGGTGCGCTTCGACCGCAACACCGGCGAGCGCATCGACATCAAGCCCATGCCCGAGCCCGGCGAGGTCCTCAAATGGAACTGGGACTCCGCCCTGCTCATCAGCCCCCACGATCCGCACCGCCTGTACTTCGGCGCCAACAAGCTCTTCCGCAGCGACGACCGCGGCGACAGCTGGACCCGCCTCACGGACGACCTCACCACCGAGGTGGACCGCAACGAGCTCGAGGTCATGGGCACGGTCTGGAGCATCGACTCGGTCTCCAAGAACCGCTCCACCAGCTTCTACGGGAACATCGTGGACATCGCCGAGTCGCCGGTGGAGGAGGGCGTCCTCTACATCGGCACCGACGACGGCCTGGTGCAGGTCAGCCGCGACGGCGGCCAGACCTGGCGCAAGACCGAGCGCGTGGGCAAGGCGCCGGAGGGGTCGTACGTCCATGACCTGACGGCCGATCGCTTCGAGCCCGGCGTGGTCTACGCCTGCCTGGACAACCGCAAGCAGGACGACCTCGCCCCTCATGTCTACGTCTCCCGCGACTACGGCAAGAGCTGGCAGAGCATGATCGGCGACCTGCCCGAGCGCGGCACCGCCTACTCCATCCGCCAGGACCACATCGATCCCGACCTCTTCTTCCTGGGCACGGAGTTCTCGGTGTTCTTCACCCGCGACGGCGAGCGCTGGGTGGAGCTGGCGTCGGGCCTGCCCACCATCAAGGTGCCGGACCTCGAGCTGCAGGAGCAGCACGACGACGTGGTCCTGGCCACCTTCGGCCGCGGCTTCTACGTCCTGGACGACTACAGTGCGCTGCGCGACCTCACCGAGGACGACCTCGAGCAGGACGCGCACCTGTTCGCGGTCAAGCCCGCGCTGCGCTACCTCGAGCACCGCATGTACCCCAGCAGCGACGGTGGGCAGGACTGGGTGGCGGAGAACGCCCCGGTGGGCGCCACCTTCACCTACTACCTGAAGGAACCGCTCAAGAGCCTGGAGCAGCTGCGCCAGGAGGCCGAGCGCGAGAAGCGCGAGGCCGAGGAGCCCGTCCGCTACCCCGCCTGGGACGACCTGCGCGCCGAGGAGCGCGAGGAGGTGCCGCAGATCCTGCTGACCGTGCGCGACGCCAGCGGCGAGATCATCCGGCGCCTTCCCGGCGGCACCGGCGCGGGCATCCAGCGCGCCACCTGGAACCTGCGCCTGCCGGCCACCGGGCCGGCCGAGCCGGTGGACGCCACCGCGCGCTCGCCCTGGGAGGCGGTGGAGGACGGCCCGCTGGCCCTGGCCGGCACCTACACCGTGGAGCTGCACCGGCGCGTGCGCGGCGAGGAGACCCTGCTCGCCGGCCCGGTGACCTTCGAGGTGCGCGACCTCGACCGCAACCCCATGGCCGGCGACCAGCAGGCCAAGCTGGCCTTCGAGATGGAGGTCCAGGACCTGGCCCGCGAGGTGGCGGCCGCCACGCGGGAGTACCGCCTGGCCATGGACCGCCTGGCGCGGCTGCGCGCCGCGGCGGCCACCGTCGGCGGCCCGGACATCCAGCACCGCATCGCCGGGCTGGAGAACGACCTGCGCGACCTGTGGATCACCCTCAACGGCGACCAGACCGTGGCCCGCCGCAACGAGGCCACCCCCATGGCCGTCCGCCAGCGCCTCGGCCGCATCGCCTGGTCCCTGCGCTCGACCACCATGGGCCCCACGCAGACCCAGCGGCAGAACCTCGCCTGGGCCGAGCAGGAGTTCGCGGCCATCGAGCCGGACCTGACCCGGATCCTGGAGACGGACCTGCCCCGCCTGGTGGAGGACCTGGAGAAGCTGGGCGCCCCCTACACCGGCGGCGGCGACCACCTGGTCCCCGAGAACGACGGCGGCGACGAGGCGCGGCGGTGGAAGCGGTTCTAGCCGCGCACCCCTGACGCGGTCGGGTTCCGACCGCCGCAGCGCCCGTCACGGGCGAGGCCGGCTTCCTGTGGGGGGCCGGCCTCGTCGCTCCTGGTTGGCGCTCGTTGGCGCCGCGTTTCCCGGCTGATCGGACTACGCCGCCGCCAAGCACGCCCTCGACGGCTTCGCCGCCGTGGCCCGCG
>CAZWYF010000150.1:0-3586 GCA_964637835.1 uncultured Fibrobacteraceae bacterium | reverse complement strand
TCCCGCGACCTGCCTGCCAGTATGGTGGGCGGCGGTGGCGATGGCCAGTCCCGCGGCTTCGAGGCCACCGCCGGCGCGGCGTTCGGGTACAGCTGGTCGCGTTCCCCGGCCCCTCTGCGATGATGTATTGAGCTGTTGGTTTGATTTATGGTATGATCCTCCGGCACGACGCTCCGGCGTCGGAACCGGGAGGAGCAGCCATGCGCACCATCGGATCCTTCAGCATCTTCCTCGGGTTCTTCGTGATCTTCGCCGTGCTGGTGGGATTGCTGGTGGCGGGAGCGGTGGCCCTGCGGTCGAGCCTGGCCCTGCTCATGCTGCTGCCGGCACTGCCGGGTCTCTACGTGCTCTACGTCAAGGCGTACCGCGTGGTCGTGCGGCCGCGGACGTCGCGGCCGCTCTCGGCGCCTCGCTGATCCGGCTCCTCGCCGCCGTGATCCGTCTCAGCGCACCGGCGTGACGGCGGCGGCGGCCACCGAGCGGGCGTCCGGCCCCCCGGCCGCCGGGCGGAAGTTCCGGTGCACGTGGAGGTCCTTGCCGCCGGTCAGCTCGAAGAGCGTGAAATCGAAGGTGTAGGTCTGGCCCGCGGTCATGGCGATGCCGTCGCCCCAGGTGGGATACTGCTGGTCGCCGTCGGCGTCGATGGCGTTCCAGCCGTCGCCCACGGTGAAGTCCCCGTCCTGGTCGGCGTCGTCCCAGATCTCCACCCAGTAGGTCCCGTCGGTATCGATCTGGCCCTGGAACTGGCCGGTGCCCTCGTCCACGTCCACGGCGAAGGCCAGCGAGAGCTGACCGCCCTGCTCGGCGTAGAGGAGGACCCAGCAGTCGGTGAGCGCCCGGGCGTCGTTCCAGGCCGCCTGTCCCTGCACGGTGAAGCCGTCGCCGCCGCCCTCGGGGACGAGCTGGGCATCGATGGTCGTGGTCTGGCCCGACTGCACGGCCACCGTCTGGCTCCACGGCTGGAACCCCGCGAGCGTCAGCCGCACCTGGTAGTTGCCCTCCGGGGCCTGGAACGTGGCCGGGGTCACCTCGCCGGTGTCCTCGCCGCCCACGGCGATGGCCGCGCCGGCGGGGGTGGAGCCGACCTGCAGCGTGCCCGATAGCAGGTCCTCGATGCCCTGGATGAACGTCTGCACGAAGCTGTCCCAGTTGCTGTCGGCGAAATCGGTCTGGGAGTAGGTCGGCCGCCACTGCTGGGCCTGGTAGGGCATGTAGATGTTCATGCCGCCGCGCGTGATCCCGATGGCGTTGGTGGTGGTGAAGACCACCATCTCGTTGATGGCGTCGAGGACCTCGTGCGCCACGGTCTCCACGTACGATCCCTGCTCGGCCAGGTTCGGCTCGTTGAGGATGTTGGTCACCAGCTCGCGCAGGTCCACGCAGGCGGGGTCGTCGTAGTTGGTCACGTGGGTGTTCTGCCAGGCATCGAGGACCTCCGCCCAGAGAGGATCCTGGGCGTCGGTGGGCAGGGCGTCGCCGAGATCGCCGATGCGGGAGGTGAGCGTCGTGGCGCACGTCAGGTCCAGCACGGACATGTGGCAGATCTTGCCCTGGGCGTTGGCGCGGGCCTTCACGTCCTGGGCGATGCGGATCCCCAGATCCGCCGGCGCGATGTCCGGATGCTCCTCGAGATGGCCGAGCCACGCGTCGGAGTTGAGGATGCTCTCCATGGGCATGGAGAACTGGCAGGCGACCATGTAGTCGGCCACGTCGTGCAGACCGTAGGCCGCCTCCACCGAGGCCATCAGGCAGGCGTGGAAGAGGACCACGTCGAAGCTGCCGTCGAAGCGGTCGCCCACGTCCACGGCCCGGATGGCCTGGCGCATCTGGGCGATGGTCATGGGCTCGCCGCCGGCGGGGTCGTCGGTGCAGGCCCCCGCCCAGCCGGCGCCGTGGTTGTCGATGATCAGCAGGGTGCGGTCGGAGGTGTCCTGCTGCAGGCCCAGCTCGAGGAAGTCGGTGAGGGTCTGCGGGTCGGACATGTCCTTCTGGCCCCAGGAGGCCAGCAGCTCGGAGCTGATCTGGTCGCCCACCTCGTCGGGGTGGTACTCCACGTGGTAGACGTTGGCGTCGCCACCGTTCTTGAGCGAGGAGATCACGGCGATGATCTGCACCTTGTCGCTGGAGCCCACCAGCTCCATCTCCTGCAGGTCCTCCACCACGAAGGAGTTGATGTTCTCGCTGTAGTCGAGGTTGTTGTTGCCGGCCATGTAGGCCAGGACGGTCCAGTCGCCCGCCGGCTCGGCCGGGCCGGTGCCGCCGTCATCGCCGCCGCCGCAGCCGGGGATCAGCAGGACCAGGGACATGAGGATGGCCAGGGCGAGGACGGCCGCCAGGCCGACCAGGGCCACGCCCAGCGGGCGGGCGTCCAGGGGCGCGTGTTTCATGATCGGTTCCCCTCGCGACCGGGCCGCCTGGGTTTCCTCGCCGTGGCTCCCGGGAGGTGATGCTGGTGGGGCCGATCGGGGCCGTCGGGTGGGGCCAGCGAGGTGTGACGTCACGGGGGTGGGAGCCGGTGCGATGCAGGTCCCGGTCCGACCTCACGGGCCGGATTCTCCGTGTATTCCGGTATCCTGGGGGGCGATTATAGAAATCACCCGCGCCGGGGTCAAGTTGGAAATAGATTATCGAAAACCTGTATGATCATTTTTGAAAGCACTTTACAGATTTCTGGCGGCTCGTGCTGCGGCGCAGGGAACGAACTGACTGGCGCGGTCCGGGGGCGAAGCGCGACCGGAGTTGTCCGGATCGTGGGGCGTTTCCCGTGTTCTCTGGAGAACGCCCGATCGCCGGCCACCGCTCCTGGAAGGAGAGCTCGCTCATGCCTGGACGACCCCCCTGGCGCCCCCTCGCGATCCGCGCCCGGATGCGCGGCCACTGGTTCATCGGAGCGGCGGCCCTGCTGATGCCCCTGACCGCGGCGGCCCAGCAGGCGCCCGCCGCGCCGGACGTGGCCACGGACCGGAAGGCCCTACCGGTCACGGCGAGCCTGCTGCGGTTCGCCGACGCGGTGGCCGCAGATGTGCGGTCCGGTGCGGCGTTCGTCGCCGTCGCCGAGGCGGCGGGGCTGCGCGCCCGGCAGGAAGGCCTGGTCAACGTGGAGATCACCGCGCCGGCCGGCGCCGATCCCATCGGGGAACCGGTGCTGGCTGCCCACGGCGGCCGGATCGATGCGGTCTGGCGCAACCAGACCAGCGCCTGGCTGCCGCCGGCCGGGGTCCGCGGCCTGGCCGCCGCGCTGCCCCCGGGCTACCTCCTGCGCCACGCCCACCAGCCCCACGAGAACGATCAGGGACCCGGGGTCACCGGATCGGATCGCTACCGCGACGGCGGCGCCGATGGCAGCGGCATCACCGTGGGGATCATCGATCGCAACTTCCAGAACCTCGCGGCCGCCCAGGACGTGACGCCGGCGGTGGTCCCGGAGATCATCGTCGGCCACGATTACACCGGGGGCGGCGCCTTCGGCGGCAGCAGCCCCCACGGCACCGGCCAGGTGGAGTGCCTCTTCGACCACGCGCCGGGGGCGGCGTACCACATCTTCCGCATCGGCAACTCCACCCACCTCGGCCTGGCCATCGACCAG
>CAZWYF010000149.1:0-3590 GCA_964637835.1 uncultured Fibrobacteraceae bacterium | reverse complement strand
CGGAGCCATCGCCGGAGCCATCGCCGGAGCCATCGCCGGAGCCATCGCCGGAGCCGTCGCCCAGGCCATCGCCGGAGCCATCGCCCGGGCCGGAACCGCCGGCGAGGTCGCCCACGCTGGTGATGGTGCCGAGGAGCTCGTCGAGGAGCCACTGGCGGCTCTCGGCGGTGATGGCCACGTGCTCCTGGTTGGCGGCCGGGAGGTAGACCGCGTCCAGCGGGGGGAGCGGGTCGCCGGCGCCGAGGCCGGAGAGGTCGTCGAAGGGGGAGGCGCCGGTGAGGGCCACGGCGCTGACGCTGGGCACGAAGGCGTGGTTCTGGTGCAGGGTGGTGATGTCGCCGTAGGGGACGCTGGTGGTGTCGAGCTGGGCGAGCGAGCCGCGGAAGCCGCCCGGCGCGCCGTCCCAGGGCAGGCTGCCGCTGACGGTGACGGTGCGCTCGGAGTCCGGCAGGGGCCAGACCAGGTCGATGAGCCCGTCGAAGACCACCTGGCTGGTGCCGTCGGGGACGGCCCAGACGTTGCCGATGATGTCCACCAGGAAGCTGCTGTACTCGTAGTCCACCAGCTGGTCGCCAGCCGCGAAGCCCTGGTCCTGGCCGGTCCGGCTGCCGTTGGCCACGGCCACGCGGCGCGGCTGGGCGGGCCAGTCGCCGAGGGCGGCGAGATGGTCCCCGAAGCTGGCGCGGCGCGGGTCCGGGGCGGCGGTCTCGCCGCTCTGCGCGGCGTGGTGATAGAGGAGCATCTGGCGGGCGGCGGGGGTGTTCAGGCGGTCGAGGAGGAAGGCGGCCTCGGCGGACTCGGCGGCGAAGAAGTCCAGCCAGTGCTGCAGGCCCACGGGGATCACGGCGCCGGCGTGGGGCGTGTCCAGGGTGAGCAGGAGGTGGCAGCGATGGCCCAGATCCTGGGCCTCGAGCCAGGTCAGGGCGAAGCGGCTCACCAGGCCGCCCATGCTGGCGCCCACCACGGGGTAGGTGGCGTCCGGCGGCAGGAGCGCCTCGAGGGTCTGCAGCAGCTCCACCAGCAGGAAGGCGTTGCGCTGGATGGGCGCCGTCGCGGTGGCGAAGTTCAGGACCACGGCGTCGTGGCCGCGGGCGCGCAGGTCGGTCAGCAGGCCCTGCTGGTCGAGCAGGGCGTACAGCTCGGGCCAGCCCAGGGAGTCGTCCAGGTCGAAGCCCTCCACCACCACCACCGGGTCGGTGACCTGGGCGTGGCCGTCGGCCAGGAGGATGAAGGCCTCGCCGCTGGCGGCGGCGCCCTCGAAGGCGATAGAGGCGGTGAGGTTCCAGGTCTCGGTGGGCGGCGGGGTGTCCAGGGCCACCACCTCGAGGTCGAGGCTTGCCCAGTGGACGGCGCCGTCGGCGGCGGTCAGCTGCAGGCGCGCGGGCTTGCGGCCGGTGGTGGCGTAGCGGGCCATCAGGGGACGACCGGGCACCAGGGGGCGCAGGCCGGCGCCGTCGGCGAGGTCGAGGCGCAGGGTCACCGGCTGGTCGGTGAGCAGGAGGTCGGCCGGCAGCACGAAGCTGGTCCGCGCGCCGTGGTGCAGGCGCGGCGTCAGGGCGGTGGCCAGCACGGCCTGGCCCCGGCGCAGCAACCGGTCCGCCGTGGCGCCCGCGGACGGCACCAGGCGGGGCGCGGGCTCGCCGTCATGGTCGACCCGCAGGGCGCCGCTGGTCAGGGCGTCGGCGCGGAGGGTCTGGTAGGCGAGGTGGATCACGGCCAGCTCGACCACCGGCTCGCTGGCCAGGCCGCTGGCGGGACCGCCGTCGAGGCCGGCAGCAGGGCCCGCGGCCGCACGCGCGCGCAGGTCCGCGGGCGTGGGCCAGTGCGCGGGCCGGGCGGCGGGGGCCACCGCGGCGGCGCCGAGCTCGGCCAGGGCCTGGCGGAAGACGGCCGGCGGCGTGGCCGGCGCGTCGGGGCGGCCGTCGCGAGCGCGGACCCCGGCCAGCGGCACGGCGCGGTCGAGCAGGCGGCCGGTGGTCACCAGCGTCCCGTCGAGGGGGGCGAGGGCGTGGCGCAGGGTGGCCGTCGCGGTGCCGGGGGCGGGGTGGTCCGCGGGGGCGGGGTGGTCCGCCGTGGCGGCGGCGTGGTCCGCCGTGGCGGCGGCGTCGGTGGCCGCCGCGGCAGCGGTGGCGTTCGGGGCGACGGCGGCCGCCGCGGTCAGGCCGAGGGCCAGGGCCAGCGGCAGGATGACGCGGGGATGACGGGACGGGGACATGCTCGACCTCCCGGACGGGCGAGGGGGAGTGAGGGGTCGAGTTTCAGGATAGAACCGGTTCCGGTTCGGCGCCGGTCGGCCGGCGCCCGCCGACCACCCCCGTCCTAGTGGACGGTGTGGTCGCCCTCGTCGAGGTCGTCCAGCAGGCCGGCGAGATGGCTCTCGTGGCGGAACTGCTGGCGGCGGCGCTCGGGGTCGGACTCCGGAGCGGCCGGCTGCTCGGTGGTCAGGTCGATGGCGACCGTGGCGGCGAACAGGTCGGTGGTGCGGAAGCGGGTCACGCGGAGCAGGCCCGGGAACCGGTCCTCCCGGCGCTCGCACTCGACCAGGCCCAGTTCCTCGAGGTAGCGCAGCAGGCGCAGGCTGATCAGCGACTCGGTGGGGTCGTAGTACTCGCTCATGGGGATGGCCGCCGCCACCGAGGGCAGCAGCAGTTCGTGCGCCGCTTCGGACATGTCCAGCCAGCGCCCCTGCGAGCGGGCCAGGGCCAGCATGGCGAAGGCCACCGTGTCCTGGAACTCGGGCAGGTCGATCATGCCGTCGCGGTAGGCCAGGTTGTAGGTGCAGAAGGTGGTCTCCACGAGGTCGGCCTGCAGCAGGGCCGCATCGGCCGGCCGCAGGAGTTCCCGCCCGCCGTCGGTGATGAGGAAGCGCCGGCCGCGTCGCTCGATGAGCAGATCGAGCTCGAGGACCACGCGCAGGCCGCTGACCGCCGGGACGTCGTGCTCGTTGAGCCGGCGGGAGCGGATGCGCAGGAAATCCGCCTCGTCGGCGGGCCAGCGGGTGGCGTCGAGCATCTCCCGGACGAACGCGCGGTTGAGGTTGCCGTTGGCCGTGGCGGGGATGCCGCGGGGCTGGTCGGCGAGGGCCTGCAGCATGGTGCGGGCGTTGTGCAGGGTGTACGAGCGGGCGAGCTGCTCGGCGGTGGCGGTGGCGTGGATCTGCACGCCGGGCGATTCCGGCCCCCAGGTGTTGTCCAGCAGGGTCTCCAGTTCCCGCGACGAGAGGCCGCCGTACTGGGTGCGTGGCTCGTGGTCGCGGGCGGGATCGCCGCTGATCAGGCCCCGGCGCTCGATGGCGATCTCCATGCCCTGGCGCTCGAGCTGCGCGCGGATGCGTCCGGCGATGCGCTCGGCCGCCTCGCGGGCGCCGCGATCCATGGCCCGCAGGGAGGCGTTGAGGACGCCCAGCAGCAGGTCGGCCGCCGCCTCGGGCTCCAGCTCCAGGACCAGCAGCGGTCCCTCCGGGTTGGCGCTCCGGAAGGCGTTGACCACGGCGGTTGACAGTTCAGCCTCGGACAGGATGTAGGCCGTGTCGCGAGCGGGGATGCGGACCTCCATGCGCGCCCTCCTTTCAGGCACAGCTTAATGGATCG
>CAZWYF010000148.1:0-3763 GCA_964637835.1 uncultured Fibrobacteraceae bacterium | reverse complement strand
CCCGTGCGGCAGCACCACGTTCTCCAGCTCGCGCCCGCGCTTGCCGGCCAGGTAGTCGCGCACGCTCTGGGCGGTGGTGCGGGCGATGGCCTGCAGGGCGTCGCTGGTCAGGAAGCCCTGGTGGCTGGTGACCACCACGTTGGGGAAGGTGAGCAGGCGGGCGAGGACGTCGTCGGTGATCACCTGGTCGCTGCGGTCCTCGAAGAAGTAGCCGCTCTCCTCCTCGTAGACGTCCAGGCCGGCGCCGCCGAGGTGGCCGCTCTTCAGGCCGGCCACCAGCGCGGTGGTGTCCACCAGGGCGCCGCGGCTGGTGTTGATCAGCAGGACGCCCTTCTTCATGCGGCTGATGCGGCCGGCGTCGATGAGGTGGTGGGTGTCCGGGGTGAGCGGGGCGTGCAGGCTGACCACGTCCGAGCGCTGCAGGAGCTCGTCCAGGCCCACGTACTTCACGCCGCTGCGCTCGGCGTAGTCGGGGTCGGGGTAGGCGTCGTGGCCGAGGACGGTCATGCCGAAGCCGCGCAGGATGTCGGCCATGGCGCGGCCGATCTTGCCCAGGCCCACCACGCCGGCGGTGCGGCCGTGCAGGTCGAAGCCCTCCAGGCCCCCGAGCGTGAAGTTGCCCTCGCGCACGCGCTGGTGCGCGCGGTGCACCTTGCGGTTGAGGGTGAGGATGAGCGCGGCGGCGTGCTCGGCCACCGCGTGGGGCGAGTAGGCGGGCACGCGGACCACGGTCAGGCCGTGCTCGGTGGCGGCGTCGAGGTCCACGTTGTTGAAGCCGGCGCAGCGCAGGGCCACCAGCTCCACGCCGCCGGCGGCCAGCTGCTCGATGACCCCGGCGGAGAGGTCGTCATTGACGAAGGCGCAGATCACGCGGTAGCCCGCGGCCAGGCGGGTGGTGCCCGGGCCGAGGCGGGCCTCGTGGAAGTCGAAGACCAGGTCGTCGCCGGCCTGGGCCGACAGCCAGCGGCGGTCGTAGGGCTTGGTGTCGAAGACGGCCACGTGCAGGCGCGGGTCGGTCTGCTGCTCGCCCAGCAGGGTGGTCAGCTGGCGGGTCTTGGTGCGCACCTTCTCGCTCAGGTAGGCGATCACCGAGCGGGCGAGGTCGTCATGGGCGGCCATCAGCTCGAGCAGGCGGTCGCTGGCGATGGTCATCAGGCCCACCTCGCCGCGGGCGCGCAGGGTGGCCGAGCGCGGACGCTCCAGCGCCATGCTGGTCATGCCGCCCACCTCGCCGGGGCCCATGACGCGCAGCAGGACGTCGCGCGGTTCCTCGCCGTCCTGGTCGCGGTGCACCTCCAGCTCGCCGCTGCGGATCAGGAAGACGAAGCCGCCGGGGTCGCCCTCGGTGAAGAGGGTCTCGCCGTCGGCCAGGTCGCGGCGGGTCATCTCGCCGGCGAGCAGGGCGCACGTCTGCGGGCTGGCGTGGCGGCACAGGGGGCTGGTGGCGAGGTCCTCGGAACGGGGATGCTGGTCCATGGCGCAGATCCTCCTTGGCCTGCGGGCGGGTTGCCGGTAAGTTCGCCACGAAACGGCGGTTCGGCCACCGCCGCGGTGGGGCGGCCGGGGCCCGTGGCGGGCCCTGGCGGGGTCGTCCCGCCGGTGTCGGCCCCTTGACGCGGAATAATAACGACATAAATTATCCGCGTTCCAATCATTCGTATGCGAACCATCTGGGCTCGCCGGAGGTGGGACTTGGACCGTCATCCTCGGTGTGATCTGTGGATCCTGCGCTCGTTGCGGCGGATCATGCGGGCGGTGGACGTGCAATCGCGGCGTCTATCGGCCGAGCACAGCGTCACCGGGCCGCAGGTGATCTGCCTGCAGACCCTCGCCGACGACGGCCCCATGACCGCCACGGCCCTCGCCAAGCTGGTGCACCTGAGCAACAGCACGGTGGTGGGCATCCTCGACCGCCTGGAGCAGAAGGCCTGGATCGCGCGGGAGCGCAGCACCACCGATCGACGGCAGGTGCTGGTGCACGTCACCGACGCGGGCCGCGAGCTGCTCGGGCGCGTGCCGCAGCCGCTGCAGGAGCGTCTGGCCCGCGGGCTGGACCGCCTGCCGCCACGCGAGCAGCGGGAGCTGGCCACGGCCATCGAGCGCATCTGCGAGCTGCTCGAGGTGCCGGACGACGGCGCCGCCCCCCTGCTGGAGGCCCGCCCCATCGAGGAGTCCCTCGGTTCGCCGGACCAGCCGACACCGGAAGGAGACGCCGATGACGCCCCGCCACGGCGCCACGACCAGCCCCCAGACGGATCCCCTCACGGTCCGGGACGTGCTCCCGGAGACCACCGCTGACCCCCAGCTCGCCCGCCTGGCCGACGTGCCGGTGCCCGGACCGCTGAAGGAGCCGGTCACCGCGGCCGACCTGGCGCACCGGCACTTCCCCGAGGACCCCTTCTGGCACGCCATCCCCGCCTTCGCCGGCGTGGACCTCGAGGAGTTCCTCGAGCCGAAGTTCCAGAACAAGCACGCGGTGACCAGCGCGAAGCAGCTCCGCGAGCTCCTCGGCGACCTGGTGGATCCCGCCTTCCTGGACGACCTCGACGCGGGCCTGCGCCAGGCGCCCATGAACATGCGCCTGTCGCCGTACATCCTCTCGCGCATCGACTGGTCGCGGCCCTACGAGGATCCGGTCCGGCGCCAGTTCCTGCCGGTGGCCTCCACCCGCCTGCCGGACCACCCGCGCCTGGAGTTCGACTCGCTGCACGAGCGCGACGACTCGCCCACCGACGGCCTGGTCCACCGCTACCCCGACAAGGTGCTCTTCCTGGCGCTGGACGTCTGCCCGGTGTACTGCCGCTTCTGCACCCGCAGCTACGCCATCGGCGGCAGCACCGACACCGTGGAGAAGGACGGCTACAAGCCCCAGGGCAGCCGCTGGGACCTGGGCCTGGCCTACCTGGCCTCGCGCCCGGAGGTGGAGGACGTGGTCCTCTCCGGCGGCGACGCGTTCATGCTGCCGGCGCGCAAGCTGCGCGAGCTGCTCCTGTCCATCCTGGCCATCCCCCACATCCGCCGCGTGCGCGTGGCGAGCAAGGGCCCGGCCGTGATGCCCATGAAGATCCTGCGCGACACCGCCTGGACCGACGCCCTGGTCGACGCCGCCGACCACGGCCGCGAGCGCGGCCAGGAGGTCTGCCTGCACACCCACTTCAACACGCCCGAGGAGATCACCTTCATCACCCGCGAGGCCATGGACGTGCTGTTCCGGCGGGGCGTGAAGGTGCGCAACCAGAGCGTGCTCATCCGCGGCGTCAACGACCACCCCGAGCGCATGATCCGCCTGGTCCGCCGCCTCTCCCACATCAACGTGCAGCCCTACTACGTCTACCAGCACGACATGGTCAAGGGCGTCGAGGAGCTGCGCACCAGCCTCGCCGACAGCATCGAGCTCGAGCGCTCGGTCCGCGGCTCCACGGCCGGCTTCAACACCCCCACCTTCGTCACCGACGCCCCCGGCGGCGGCGGCAAGCGCGACCTCCACAGCCACGACCACTACGACGAGACCACCGGCATCTCCATCTACCGCAGCCCGAGCGTCGACGCGGACGAGTACTACGTGTACTACGACCCCCTGGACCGCCTGCCGGCGGCCGGCCGCCGCCGCTGGGAGGACCCGGCGGAGCACCCGAAGATGGTCCGCGAGGCGGTGCTGGCGGCCGGGCTGTCGGGGCATCGGCCGGCGTTGCCGCTGTGATGGAAGGCAGGGCCGGGGCCCGTGGGGGCGGGGATGGGCGCGGGCGTGGTCCCGGGGCTGGCT
>CAZWYF010000147.1:0-3768 GCA_964637835.1 uncultured Fibrobacteraceae bacterium | reverse complement strand
CTAGCGGAACTTGATGGTCAGCAGGGCGGTCGCCGCGAAGATCAGCGAGACGATCCAGAACCGCACCACCACCTTGCTCTCGGCCATGCCCCGGTGCTGGAACATATGGTGCAGCGGGGCGCGGGGCAGGATGCGCTGCTTGAGCAGCCGGAAGCCGATCTGCTCCTGCACGAAGGTCGAGAGCAGCTCGGCCAGGAAGATCAGGCCGGCCAGCAGGCACACCAGCTCCTGACGGATCATCAGCGCCGCGGTGCCCAGCACCCCGCCGATGAACAGCGAGCCGGTGTCGCCCAGGAAGATGCTGGCAGGGTGGCAGACGTACCAGAGGAAGCCCAGGCCGGCGCCGATGATCGCCGCGCAGAAGATGGTGATCTCGTGGGAGCCGGGGATGAAGGCGTAGAGGTAGTGGCCGGAGAGCTGGACGTTGCCGGCGATGTAGGCGAACACCGCGATCACCGAGAAGACCAGCAGCGCCGGCACGGTGGCCAGGCCGTCCATGCCGTCGGTGATGTTCACGGCGTTGACGTGGTAGGCGATGTAGAACGCCGCCCAGGGCAGGATCAGGTAGCCCAGGTCCAGGGACGCGCCCTTGAAGAAGGGGATCTGCAGGGCGGTGCCCACGTCGTCGGGAAACGGCGAGATGGCCGGCCAGGCCAGGTAGAGGCCCAGGAAGAGGCCGAAGAGCCCCTGACTGGTGAGCTTGGCCACCCGGGAGAGGCCGCGGTCGGGATCGCGGTGACGGATCTTGAGCCAGTCGTCGAGGATCCCGAAGCCGGCGAAGTAGATCGCCGCGGCGAAGAGCATCCACACGAACGGGTTGGTCAGGTCGCACCACAGCAGGGCCGACCCCAGGCCGCCGAGGGCCATGAGCAGGCCGCCCATGATGGGCGTGCCGGTCTTGGCGGTGGTGGAGATGTCGCCGTAGCTGCGCTCGAAGGAGCGGATGCCGCGACGGTAGAAGAAGTTGATCAGGGGACGACCCACCAGCAGCACGCACACGAACCCGGTGATGAACGCCAGCGCCGAGCGCGTGGTCACGAAGCGGAAGGCCGCCGGGCCGCCCACCTCCTCGAGCCACAGCATCAGCTGGTAGAGCATCTCACGCCTCCTGCCGCCGGACCCGCCGCACGGCCTCGTTGCGGTGCCGCCGGATCTCGTACTCGGTGAGGTAGCCGTTGGCGGTGATCAGCACCCCGGCGATGGCCGCGTCGGCGGCCTCGGCGGTGATCACCCCGCGCTCGACCAGCCGGGCGTAGGCGTCGAACAGCTCGCTGCGCACCTTCCACACCGGGTCGAAGTGCACGCCTTGCAGGGCGGACAGCGCCGGTTCCGGGGCGTCGGCCAGCCGGCCGAGGGCCCGCACGGCGGCCATGCGCACCTCGAAGCTGTGGTCGCGGCAGAGCGTGGCCAGACGTCGCGCCAGGCGTTCGCGGTCGTTCCCGGCCAGCTTGCCGTTGCACATGGCCACGGTCAGGGCGGCCTCCATGCGGGCCTCGTAGTAGCGGTCGTCCAGGCCGTGCACCAGGGTGCCGGCATACTCGGCCGGCGGCAGGGCCGCCGAGCCCAGGCCCCGCAGGCCCTTCAGGGCATCGCGGCGCACCATGGGCAGGTCGCCGGTGGCCAGCCGGCGCAGCACCGGGGCGGCCTCGCGGTAGGCGGCCAGGCCGGCCAGCCGGCAGCCGCGGGCGCGGGCGATCCAGGCGCTGCTGGTCAACAGGTCGTCGATCTTGCTGAGCAGCAGCTCCCGCTCGGCGGCGTCCAGGGGGCGGGCGCTCTCGGTGGCCACGGCCTGCAGCAGGTGCTCCATGCCGCCGGAGTCCAGGCCCATGACCCGGTCGCTGGCCGCGAGCCGCGGCGCCTCGGGATCCGGCCGCGGGCCGTCGCCCAGCAGGTAGGCGGCACAGTCGGCCAGCAACGCGCGGGCGTCGCCGCGGATCACCGTGGCCGCGGCCTCGCTCATGGCCTGGCGCCGCGCCGGATCGGCGAGCAGCCCGGTGATCAGCGCGGCCAGGCGTTCGCCGGGCACGAACGGGACCGCCTCGCCGCCGGCGGCCGGATCGAGGCGCTCGTAGAGCACCCGGCAGGCGCCGGCGCGCTCGAGGACGCGGGCGTTGCGCACCTGGTGGTCGCCGGGCAGGTTGGCCTTGGGGATCACCACCGCCGGCCGCTGCTGCGCGCAGACCTCCATGAGCGAGCCGGCGCCGGCGCGGCAGATCACCAGGTCGCTGGCGGCGTAGCAGCTGGCCATGTCGTCGATGAACGCCTCGCGGCGGTAGCGGGCATGGGTGAGCAGCTCGGGGTGCCGGCCCCTGAGGCGGCGCTCGGTGTCCTTCAGGCCGTGGTAGGCGCCGCGGCTGCCGCCGAAGGGCTGGCCGCAGCCATGGATGATCCAGACGCGGGGGTCGGCCAGCAGCGCGGGGGCGGCGTCGGCCACGGCGCGGTTCAGCGTGCGCGCGCCCTGGCTGCCGCCGAAGGCGAAGACCACCAGGGCGTCGGCCGGGATGCCGAGGGCCTCGCGGGCGGCCGCGCGGTCACCGGTGGCGCAGGTGGCGCGCACCGGGTAGCCCACGTACACGCCCTTGCCGGCGGGCAGCTCGGCCAGGGTCTCGGGGAACGACACCGCCACCAGATCGGCGAAGCGCGCGGCCAGGCGATTGAGCCGGCCGAGGTGGCTGTTCTGCTCGTGCACCAGCAGGGGCGTGCGGCTCAGGCGCAGGCGCCGCAGCAGGGCGTTGGCCAGGACCACGGGCGCGGCCACGTAGCCGCCGGTGGCCAGGATCAGCGACGGCCGGTGGCGCAGCAGGATGCCCACGGCGCGCAGGGTGCCGAGGGCCAGGTGCAGGGCGAAGGGGATGAGGGCGGGGCCGGGCCGCGGCAGGCCGCGGCTGGTGATCCGTGACAGCGGCAGGCCCGCGCGGGGGGCCATCACGCCCTCGGCCTTGTCGGCCAGGCCGGCGTAACGGAAGACCGCGTCCGGGTACCGCTGCGCGAGGGCGCCGGCCGCGGCCAGCGCCGGGGTCACGTGACCGCCGGTGCCGCCCCCGGTCAGCAGGAACCGCCTGGGCAAAAGTCCACCTCCGTGTGGGCCGTTCCCGCGCATGGTGGCACGGAAACGGCCCCGGTGCAAGCGGCGGACGGCGCGCTCAGGCGTTCTGGAACACCGCGAACACCGCGCCGTGAGGGTCGGCGCAGACGGCGAAGCGTCCCATCCGGGGGATGTCGGTGGGCGCGCAGTAGACCCGGCCGCCCAGCTCGGCCACGCGCGCCGCGGTGGACGCCACATCGGCGGTCGCGATGTAGGGCAGCCAGTGGGACGGGGCGCCCCCCTCGGCGGCCTGGGGCGGCAGGGCCATCATCCCGCATTCCATGTGTTCGCCGCGACGGAAGACCCAGTACCTCCCGAGATCCGCCATCTCGCTCGCCTCCACCGCGTAGCCGCAGAGGCCGGTGTAGAAGCGCTCGCAGGCGCCGGGATCGGTGGTGAGCAGCTCGTTCCAGCAGAAGAAACCCACCGGGACGGGGTCGGGCAGTTCCGGGGGAGGTGGGTTGGCGCCGGTGAAGACGCTGATCACCGCACCCGAGGGGTCGGCGAGGACGGCCATGCGGCCCACGCCGGGAATGTCCTGGCCGGGGACCAGGACCTGGCCCCCCAGCGGCGGCGCCTGCGCGCAGGCCCGGTCCACGTCCGGCACGCTCACGTAGGCCGACCAGCTCGGCGGCTGGCCCTCCTGCGGGGTCACCAGGCCCCCGTGCCAGGCCTCGCCGGTG
>CAZWYF010000146.1:0-3783 GCA_964637835.1 uncultured Fibrobacteraceae bacterium | reverse complement strand
CGCTGGAGCTGTCGCCCCTGTGGGCCAAGGAGCGCACCCGGCACGGGAGGGCGGGCCGATGAGCATGTCGCCGCGCCCGAGCGCATTCCCGGCGCCACGCGGCCACCGGTCGCCGCGGCCGTCCTGGCGCCGCGCCGTCCTGTTGCTGCCCGTCCCGGGCGCGGCGCTGCTCGCGCTGCTCGCGCTGTTCGCGTCGTCCGGCTGCGGCGAGAAGATCACCATCCCGCGCCCCGAGGGGCTGTTCTCGACCGCCCAGTACCAGGTCTGGGACCGGTACCCGGCGAACGATCCGCGAGCGCTGGTCGCGGTGCAGGGCAACCTCTTCGTCCTGACCACCGACAGCCTCACCAAGCGCAGCCAGAACTTCGGCACCATCGTCGGCGTGGGCGGCCTGGCCGATCCGCAGGCGCTCTGCAGCGACGACGCCGACTCCCTGGTCTTCCTCTGGGACCAGGGTCTGGGCCGCGTCAGCTGGTACCGCGCCAGCGACCTGTCCCGGCTGGACAACCTGCCCTCCCAGGCGGATCTGCCGGAGGTCCAGCGCTGCGTGGCCATGGCCACCAGCCGCGCCGGCATCGAGCAGGTTCCCGGCGCGTCCACGTTCCTGTACCTGGCCGACCCGGATAGCGGGGTCGTCCACCGCTACGCCTACGAGCCCTTCACCGGCCTGATCCCGCACGGCATCCTCTGCCGCAGCGACGGCGACGGCGCCCGCTTCGTGCACGAGCCGGCCGGCCTCGCGCGCGACAGCGCCGACAGCCTGCTGGTCTGCGATGCCGATACCCTGCGCAACTGGGTGATCCGCTTCGACGCCGTGCCCGACCTGACCGACACCGAGCCCGACGGCCAGGACCCCCTGCGCGGCCACGCCGCGCTCTTCGACCAGGCCACCTGCGTGCCGCCGGCGGCGGCGGACTACGTCCTGGGCGATGCGGCGGAGTGCGACGAGGAGGACTGGGTGGGCGCCCCCAGCGAGGACCTGGGCGCGTTCGACCGGCCGCGGGCGGTGACCACCGACGGCAGCGGGCGCATCTTCGTGGCCGACACCGGCAACCACCGCGTCCAGGTGTTCAGCCCCCGCGGCACCTTCGACCTGACCTTCGGCGACGCCACCGAGCTCGACCGGCCGGACGGCATCGCCACCGTGGACGTGCGCACCGGCGGCGGCGCCGGCGACGTCAATCACGCGGCCTGGGTCTTCGTGATCTCCGGCGGCGAGGTGGTCAAGTACATCTCCGCCGACCAGTACGCCGACCTCGGCGCCCCGCCCCCGCCCGAGGAGCTGCAACCCTGATGTCCGGACTGGTCACCGTCGCCCGCTTCTCCGACCGCTTCCAGGCCGAGCAGGCCCAGCAGTACCTCGCTGGCCAGGGCATCCAGGCCATGGTCCAGGCCGATGATGCCGGCGGCGCCCTCGCCGGGCTGAGCCTCAGCAGCCGGGGCGTGCGCTTGCGGGTGCGCGAGGAGGATGCCGGGCGCGCGCGCGAGGCCCTCGATCCGGGCACGGTGATCGACACCGTGGCCGCTGGCGATCCCGGCGCCGGTGGCGCGCGCGCGCCGTCGCCGCTGGCCGCCGCGGAGATGGCCACGGCCTGCTTCGACGCGGGCAACAACTGCGCCGAGTCGGTGCTGCGCGCCTTCGCCGCCGACCTGGGCGTGGAGGTGGAGGCCGCCGTGGTCCCCCTGGCCACCGGCTTCGGGGGCGGCATGGGCCGCGCCGGCGACGTCTGCGGGGCGCTCAGCGGCGCGGTGATGGCGCTGGGACTGGCCTTCGGGCGCCTCGAGGGTGACGACCGCGAGGCGAAGGAGCGGTGCTACGCGAAGGTGTCGTCCCTGCGCGAGCGCTTCCAGGCGGCCTGCGGCGCGGTGGATTGCCGCGAGCTGACCGGCGTGGACCTGCAGGCCGAGGCCGGCCGCGCGGCGGCCCGCGAACCCGCCATCCGCCAGGACGTGTGCCGCCGCTGCGTCCACGAGGCCGCTCGCCTGGCCGCCGAGCTCATGGCCGCCGACTGACCGCCGCGCGCCGCATCGGCGCCCGCGCCCACCGACATGCTCCGGATTGGCGTCGGCGCCCGCGGGTGACCACCTTGGCGCCAGCGATATTCCCGGGAGGTCGCCGCCATGGCCCGCAGCAGCCGCATGCCCCGCATGGACCGCGTTCACCGCATGACCCGCGCCCGGCTCTTCTACGCCCGTCCCTTCAGCCGCGAGTGGGTGATCGGCTACACGTGGGTGATCCTCGGCTCGCTGGTGATGGCCGCGGGCTACAACCTGATGATCATCCCGCACAACGTGGTGCCGGGCGGGCTGATCGGCGTGGCCCAGCTCATCAACCAGCTCACCGGCCTGCCCATCGGCCTGACCGCGGCGGCGTTCAACATCCCGCTGGTGGTCTACGCCTCGCGGGTCATGGGGCCGGGCTTCGGGATCAAGACCGTGGTGGCCATCGCGGTCAGCGCCGTGGGCATCGACGTGCTGGCCCAGTGGCGCGGCGTCGAGCCGGTGATCCCCGACATCCTGGTCTCCACCGTCTTCGGCGGCGTGCTCATCGGCCTGGCGGTGGCCATGATCATCCGCGGCAAGGGCAACGCCGGCGGCACCGCCGTGGTGGCCCAGCTCGTCTCCCGCTGGACCCGCACGCCGCCCGGGCGCTGCATGCTCTACATCGACGGCCTGGTGGTCCTCGGCAGCATGGTCGTCTTCCGGGATCTGGCCGCGGCGCCGTACGCGATCATCGGCATCTTCACGGTCTCGCGCGCGGTGGACGCGGTGCTCAACGGTCTGGACGCCACGCGGGCGCTGATGATCGTCAGCGAACGTCACCAGGAGATCTGCGAGGTGATCCTGCACGGCCTCGGACGCACCGGCACGGTGCTCACGGGCCACGGCCTGTTCGACGACGACCGCGAGCGGCGGGTGATCCTCACCGCGCTCAGCCGCCGCGACACCGTGCTGCTGCAGAAGCGCATCCGCGACCTCGACCCGCAGGCGTTCTGCATGGTCCTCAACACCGCCGAGGTGCTCGGCACGGGGTTCCGTTCCTGGCGGTGATCTCACCGGAGGTGTCGTCCCTTGCAGAAGGTCCTCGCTCCCGCCCGCGTGCTCTCGCGCGCCTGGTTCGCCGAGTACGCCCAGGTCCTGACCGGTGCGGCGATGATCGCCGGTGGCTTCAACCTCTTCATGATTCCCCATGACGTGGTCCCCGGCGGGGTGATCGGCGCCTCGCAGCTGATCAACCAGCTCACCGGCTGGCCCGTGGGCGTGGTCTCCCTGGGCATCAACATCCCGCTCTTGCTGCTGGCCTCGCGCCTGATGGGGCCGCACTTCGGCGCCAAGACCCTGGTCTCCATGGTGGTCATCGCCGTGGCGGTGGACCTGCTCGCCCAGCTGCGCGGCACCGTGCCCCTGCTGGAGAACGTCCTGGTCTCGGTGGTGTTCGGCGGCCTGGCCATCGGCGGGGGGATCGCCCTGATCCTGCGGGGCAAGGGCAATGCCGGCGGCACGCCCCTGGTGGGCCAGCTCATCGCCTGCTTGCTGCGGGTGCCGGTGGGGCGCGCCATGTTCTACACCGACGCCGTGGTGGTGGGTGGCGCGCTGCTGGTCTTTCGCAATCCCGACCTGGTGGCCTACGCGCTCATCGGCATCTTCGCCATCAGCCGCACCGTCAACGCCAGCCTGCAGGGCCTGGAGGCGAGCAAGGCGCTGCTGGTGATCTCGGAGAAGCACGAGGAGATCCGCGAGGCGCTGCTCGACGGGCTCGACCGCGGGGGCACGTACCTCGAC
>CAZWYF010000145.1:2483-3846 GCA_964637835.1 uncultured Fibrobacteraceae bacterium | reverse complement strand
GCGAGCTACGCCAGCCCGTGATCGCGCCGGATCGCCTGGACCGTCTCGTCCAGCTTCTGCAGGAACAGCGAGCGGTCCTTCTTCGCGAAGGGTGGCGGCCCGCCGGCCATCACGCCCTGGTCGCGCAGCTGGGTCAGCAGGTGCCGCGTGGCCAGCGACTCGCCCACGTTCTCGGGGGTGAAGGGTCGTCCCTTGTGCCCCAGCACCCGCGCGCCGCGATCCAGGCACCGCGCCGCCAGCGGGATGTCCCCGGTGATCACGATGTCGTCCTGCTCCACGTGCCCGGCGATCCAGTCATCCGCCGCATCGGCCCCCTCCTCCACCACCACCAGCCGCACCCCCTTGGTCCCCGGATACCGCATGTACGAGTTCGCCACCAGGATCACCGACAACCCATACCGCCCCGCCACCCGGTACACCTCGTCCTTCACCGGACAGGCATCCGCATCAACGTACACCTCGAGCACCCGATCTCCCTTCCGAAGTGGTGTGGTCGCGCGCGGCTCCCCCGTCGATGAGGCGGGGTGGTCCGCACCCTCTGTTCGCGCAACTCCGCAGCAGCAGGGTGGCCGGCTCACGGCCACCCTGCGCGAGGACATGCGCGAACAGAGGGTGCGGACCACCCCACCTTAGGTGACGGCGAACCGCGAGAAATCATACCCCGAGTAAGCATCGCATCGCGAGCAGAGGTGGATGAGGTCGCGGCGGCCGTCGTCGAGGAGCGCGCGCAGGTGGCTGGCCGCGTGGCCGGTCCAGATCTCCTCGACGGTCTGGTCGTGGACGTTGCCGATCACCGCGCGCTCG
Source organism: uncultured Fibrobacteraceae bacterium (assembly GCA_964637835.1). Taxonomy (GTDB): domain Bacteria; phylum Krumholzibacteriota; class Krumholzibacteriia; order LZORAL124-64-63; family LZORAL124-64-63; genus Glo-17. The sequence goes on along the minus strand of CAZWYF010000145.1, from coordinate 3,042 downwards.
TGGACGTCCCAGCAGCAGATGGTGACGTTGCCGTTGGCGTAGACGAACAGCTCGTCGAGGACCTTCAGGCAGGGCTTGCGGACCACGTCGGCGGCGGTCTGCCCGGTCCAGGGCCAGGAGTAGAGCTGGGTGATGACGACCTCGCTGCAGCGCGGCTCCCAGAACGCCCGGTAGTCCGCGATCTCGTGCCGGTTCTCCGGCACCTCGATCATGCGCACCTCGGTGAAGACGCCCTTCTCCTCGTACCCCTCCTCGCGCCAGATCTCCAGGAAGCGGGGGACGCGCTCGTACACGCGGTCGAAGCTCACGCCCACGCGGCTGGGCTCGTAGGTCTCGCGCGAGAGGCCGTCGATGGAGAAGCGCATGATGTCCACGCCCGCCTCGAGCAGGGCGCGGCCGGTCTTCTCGGTGAGCAGCTCGCCGTTGGTGTTGTACTCGACGCGGGCGGAGGGGTCGTTCCGCTTGATGTACCGCGTGATCTCGGGCTGCCGGACGTCCACCAGCGGCTCGTTGGTCAGGAAGGGCCGGTAGGTCAGGCCCCAGCCGCGGGTCTGGTCGA
>CAZWYF010000145.1:0-2383 GCA_964637835.1 uncultured Fibrobacteraceae bacterium | reverse complement strand
GGCTCGTTGGTCAGGAAGGGCCGGTAGGTCAGGCCCCAGCCGCGGGTCTGGTCGACCACCCGCTGCCAGGTGGCGTCGGGCATGCGGGGGATGCCGCGGTCCAGCTCGTTCTGCAGGCAGAACGGGCAGGCCGCGTTGCACTTGGTGACCGTCTCGAGCTGGATGTACCGCGGCCGCGCCGCGTAGGGCATGGCCCAGCGCGCGCGCTGGCCGCCGCGCGGCAGCTCGGGCGCGCCATCGATGCGGTCGGCCTGGCCTGGGCGCATGGCGGGGTCCTTTCCGCTGGAGTCGGGCGGGGGCGCGGCGGCGGGACGGGGCCGGTTCCCGCGAGGGCCCCCCGGGGGGCACCTGGTCCCGCGGCGAAGGGCCCCCCGGGGGGCATCTGGTCCCGCGGCGGAAACCCCGGCCATCTGGTCCCGCGGCGAAGGGCCCCCCGGGGGGCACCCCCGCGCCCGGGGCGGCACCACCATCGCGCCGCCGCTGGCATCGTGGCGGAAGATACCGGGCGGGGCGGCTGGATGCCAGTGTTCGACGGGTGGCGGTGGGGCTCGCCGTCAGCTCGCCAGGGCCCCGGCAGTGGGGTCGAAGGAATTTGTCGTCAACATGACGACAAATACCTCGCGGCGAGCGGAGACGAACGAGCGGGGTGGCGGCTCAGGCATCGAGGTGGCTGGTCGCGGCGAGGATGGCGTGTATCTCGCCGGGCGGCATGGCCCGGGAGGGTGGCGCGGCGGAAGTCCCTCGCGTTGCGCGTGACCACGGCCTGCCGCGGTACCAGGGCCGGCCTAATTTGTCGTCATGGTGGCGACAAATAGGCCCCGATCCGTGGGCCGCGCCGGGGAAGGGCCCCCCGGGGGGCCCCCCATGTGGGCGCCGAGCCTGCGGGAGCACTGGCCGGGGGGCGGGCCGATCGGGGCCCCCGGGGGGCCCTTCCATGTGGGCGCCGAGCCCGCGGGGCACCGGTCAGGGCCGGCCCCGTCGAGGCCCCCCGGGGGCCCCTCGATGCTGGCGCGCGTTGCCGCCGTGGTCGATGGGACGTCGCGGGGAGGGGCCCCTGGTCGAGCTGGCGGGATCAACTTGCGCGCTGGCCCGTCGCCGGCATGATGGCGAGACGGCCCCTGCAGCAGCGAATCCGCCCGGTCCGCGGAAAGGACCCCCTGGGGGGCCCCCCGGGGGGCCCCCTTGCCCATCCTGCAAGTCGATCATTGATTTCAAGAGGGGGCGGAGGATCCGCTGTCGCCTCCCCGCACCGTCGCCACGCACCGAGGCCCCGCCACCACCGGGGAAGCTGCAAGGAGGCTCCCGTGTCCGCCGCCGCCACCATCCATGCCCTGCTCGTGGAGGACAGCCGCCCGTTCGCCGAGGCCCTGCAGCGGTGCGTCCTGGACGAGATCCCCGTCACCGCGGCCCACGCCGAGACCCTGGCCCAGGCCCTCGACCTCGCCGGCGGCGAGGCCTTCGACGTGGTCCTGCTCGACCTCTCGCTCCCGGACTGCCGGGGCCCGGAGACCGTGGCGCGCATGCATGCCGCCGCGCCACAGCTGCCCATCGTGGTGATCACCGCCCAGGACGACGACCAGCTCGGCGTCCAGCTCCTGCAGCGCGGCGCCGAGGATTACCTGGCCAAGGACTGGATCGAGCCGCGCCTGCTGCTGCGGTCGGTGCGCCACGCCATGGAGCGCCATCGCCTGCGCGCCGAGCGCGAGGAGATCATCGCACGCCTGGACCGCGCCCTGGCCGAGGTCAAGCAGCTCTCCGGCCTGCTGCCCATCTGCTCGCACTGCAAGCGGGTGCGCGACGACGACGGCTACTGGAACCAGATCGAGCGCTACATCGGCCAGCACTCCGAGGCCCAGTTCAGCCACGGCATCTGCCCGGGCTGCATGGAGGAGCACTACGGGGACTTCCTCCAGGAGATGGAGGCCGACTCCGGGCCGGAGCGACCCGCCACCGGACGCCCGCCGCGTGCGGATGGGCGTGGGGACGAGCGTGTGGACGAGCGCCCGGACGAACGCCCGGACGAGGACCCGCCGCGTCCCCGCTGACCACCGCGGGCGTCCGTCCAAACGCTGCGGGCGTCCGGCCGGCGGCGGCCGCCCCCGCCGCCCTTCGCGACGATTCTCATCAAGAATCCTTCCCACCGGCCGATGCCACGGGAGATCGACGCTGCTCCGTCCGGGAAATCACCCCGCCACGGACGGCCCCCATGCGAACCCACGGGCCCGCCGCCGCCGCCGCCGCGCGGGCCAGGGCAGGAAACCGCACGTGGCCCGGATCGTCCGCCCCATCATCGAGGACATCATCGTCGCGGTCTCGGCGAGCATCAGCGCTCCCGACCGCGCGGCGGTGGTCGCCTGCATCGAGGACGGCCTGGCGCTGATGG
>CAZWYF010000144.1:0-3859 GCA_964637835.1 uncultured Fibrobacteraceae bacterium | reverse complement strand
ACCCTGGTGCAGTGAGCGAGGGGCGGGGCGGGCCCAGAGAGGCTCGCCCCGCCCTGCGATTGGAAAGGACGGCTCCCATGCGAAACAACAGCTCGAGGATCTTGCTCACGCTCGGCGCGCTCGTGGTCCTGGTCTCGTCCGCGCCGGCCGCCACATGGATGGTCGAGCGAGACGGGACGGGAGATTTCACGGTGATCCAGGAGGCGGTGGACGTGGCGGCCGATGGGGATACGATCCGGATCGGGCCGGGGCGGTTCGATGAGATGCGCCTGGTGACGAGCATCGGATGGACCGACTCGGTCTGCGTGCTCGTGACGCAGGAGGAGCTGACGATCATCGGATCGGGGCCGGAGACGGTCATCGGAACCGCCCGCGAGTGGGACCTCGAACAGGGCCGGCGGAAGGGCATCGTGGCGTCGGATTACTGGGGGAATGAGCGCGTTCTTGTCGAGGGGATCCGGGTCGAGAACATGCGTGATGGCATCTACACCGCTTACGAGGACGGTCCCGGCAGCGTGAAGATCCGCGACTGCGAGTTCGCCGGCAACCTGATCTCGCTGTGGATGTACGAGGATGGTGCGGGTGGAGACCTTTCCGTATCGAGGTGTCGGTTCGAGAGCGTTGCGCGGGATGGGTTACACCTTCTAGCGGAGAGCCAGGCGAGGGTCAACGTGTCTGACTGCGCTCTCGAGTGCCCGTGGTACCTGAATCAGTGGCCACAACTGGGCATGTCGCTGACGAACATCGGTCTGGCTGAGATCGAGCGATGCCGCTTCTCTTACATGGCAGGTGCCTGGGTCCTTGATCGAGGGACGCGAGCAGTCTTTCGCTCGTGCGAGTTCGAAAACCAGCGCATCGGCGTGGGAGACGTCTCGATCTCGAGTGAGGTGACCATCATCGACTGCACGTACCGAGACGTCGAGGTGGCCGTCGTGTCGGGCGAGCAGTCCAATCGGATCACCATGCGCAACTGCGACATCCAGAGCGTCGAGGATACGTCCTTCAATATATCTTCCTCCGGCTACACCTCGATCACCGGCTGCAATCTGGCCGCCGGCGAACGCGGTACCGTATGGATCGGCGAGCACGCGGATTGCGGTGAGATCCGTACCCTCGACTTCACCGACAACTGGTGGGGCACGGCGGACCGCGACAGCATCGCCAGCCTGATCCGCGACCACCTGGACGACGAGGACCGCTGCTACATCGTGGACTTCGAGCCGTTCCGCGAGGAGGTCGCCCCGACGCAGGTGATCAACCTGGGGGACGTCAAATCGCTGTTCCGGTGACGTGCTGAGAGCGTGATGCGAGCCGCCGCCACGGATCTGGGTAGGTCGCGAGGGCGCCCTCGACCCAGCGGGGGCAGGCGATCGCTCTTCGTCTAGCACAGGAATTGGATTCGAGTCCAACTATCTTTGCTGGCCGGCAGACAGGGAGCCGCCCACGGATCGCGTGGAGGCTATCTCGATGCGACCGGGGTGGCCAACAGCGGGCGGCGTCGGATCCGGGCGGAATCGCCCGATCGGCTTCATCATGTATGGTGATCGCAGCGACGAACACCGGGACCAGAGGAGGCCCCCCGTGCCAGGATTCGAGTTCGGCATCAACGTGACCATCCCCTATGCCACCCTGCGCGACCTGGCCCGCGACCAGCTCACCGGCCGCGAGGTCGAGGTGCGCGACGGAGTGGTCATCCGCATCGACGACCTCGACCTGCGCTCCCACGAGGACCGCGTCGAGGTGACCGTCCGCTTCGCCGTCACCCGCATGATGAAGCTGCCGCTGAAGCCCGAGGGCCAGGTGGTGCTGCTCGGCGATCCGGTGTACGACCCCGAGACGCGCCGCCTCGCCATCCAGCGCCTGGAGCTGGCGGTGGAGACGGAGCACCGCGTCCTCAAGGCCGCCGACAAGCTGCTGCACCGCCCGCTGAAGAACCGCCTGGAGAAGGCCCTGGACTTCTCCCTCGAGGAGCCCCTCGACCGCCTCGCGGACAGCCTCACCGACGTACCCATCGGCGATCGCGGCCACATCCGCCTGGAATTCACCCGGCTGACGCCGCGCCGGATCGCCGCCGACCCCGCCGGCATCGAGGTGGCCATCGACGTGGTCGGCCGCGGCGCGGTGGACCTGGACCTGGGCCCGCGCGTGAACGCCCGCGAGGACACCACGGTGTACGCCATCGTCGAGGATACCGCCGCGGATCCCGCCAAGGAAGCTGCGGAGAAGGCCGCCGAGAGTCCCCGTGAGGACGCGGCCAGGGGCTGAGATGAACCGAGTGAAGGCGCGTCCACGGCGCGGCTGGCGCGCCTGGAATCGGTCCGGGTTCGCCGCGGGTCCCCGCCACTGCGTCGCGCTTCGAGACGCCGAGCAGTGCGCGATGCGCAAGCTCACGTTCCACCGGATGCCTCCTCAGCCTTGATGGATTCCTCGTTACCGCGCATCTACCCGACGCTCAGGATTGTCACGCCTTCCATGTGGACCTGTGCTAGTGCGCTCACTCGAGGGCGGGCGTCACCGGCAGATGAACTTGACAAGACTGATTCACGCCGATAGAGTCAGCGCCGTGGGGACGGAGGCCCTCCCGAACAACATATCGCTGCGGTCTTCCACGTCCCGCTCGCTGATCAGGCGAGAAGACGAAACGAACGCTCACCAGGTTCGCCGGGCGCCCGTCCCGCGTGGCATCCAGAAAGGAGACCGACGGGCGAGAGATCTTCGACCACCAAGGTCATGACGTGTCTCATCTGGAGGGGTATGGCACGATGAATGCAACTCAACTCGACTCAACTCAACTCAACTCAACCCGCCTCCATAACCAGCCAGGGTCTCGGCTCTCGTTCACTAGCTCGCCATGGTCGCCGCCCTTCCAGGGACTACCTCCGCTCTGGCGCGGACGCCAGCGGTGGAGTCCGTCGACCTCTCCTCGGAAATCCTGCTGCAGTTCTCTGGCCAGCCACCTGGGAGGTTGACATGCATCGCCTTTTCGCTGTTGTCGGTATATTCGCGCTCGTCTTTTCCTGGTGCGCTGCGAGTGCGTCGACGTTCGAGTGTGGCACGGTCCGGGAGGATCTGCGGACCATCGGGTATCCCTATGAACCGGGGATCAGCAGTGCTGTCGTGCGGATCTTCGTGCACGGGCTCCATGTCGCCGGTTCATCGGAAAGTATCATTCCGGAATCTCAGCTCGAAGAAGTTCGAGAATTGCTTTCCGAGGGTTTCGAGCCATACGGAATCGATTTCGAGCTGGTGGGGACTGGATCCGTGTCTTTCGCGTCCGGGGGCATGGTTCTCCCAGGCGGACTCAAAGCTGACCACGGCATGGCATCCGTGATCGATGTATTTGTCGGAAACGAGCACTTCTACGATGAAACCGACAGCTGGGGTAGCTCGGGAACTTCGCCTTCCACGGTGTTCGTGGTGCTCGGAGCAGATTTCCTGTCGCCGGTGTTGATTCATGAAATGGGCCATTGCTTGGGCCTGGAACACACGTACACGGCGCAGGCGAACTGCGTGGAGGGTCTCGACGGCACCAATTGCGAGACGTGCGGTGACGAGGTGTGTGATACGGCGCTCTATCCGAGCGGTGTGGAGGGAATAGCTCAGTGGACCGACCCGGCGACCTGTACACTGACCCAGGATTTCCAGAACGCGTATCCCGGCTATAGCCCTGACCCGACCAACTACATGGCTAATACACATCTTGGCTGCCTGGCGACTTTCACTCCAGAGCAGAACGCGAGAATGCTGGAGCACATCGAGTCGCACGAGGTGTTGCAGCCGGTGGTCGTGGTTTCTCGAGCCGTGTTCGACAATCGGTCGACCGAGACCGGCCTCGACTACGCGGGCCTGCCGTACAGCA
>CAZWYF010000143.1:0-3882 GCA_964637835.1 uncultured Fibrobacteraceae bacterium | reverse complement strand
CCGGCGGGGGGGCGCCGCCCAGCACCCGCGCCGCGCGGGCGCGCAGCGCGCGCCAGGTCCGGCCGGCCAGGCTGCGCACCAGCACCCGGGTGCGGCCGTCGGGGGTGTCGACCTCCAGCCGCGCCAGCACGCCGCCCCACGGCGCCGCGCCGAACCGCACCCGCGCCAGGCCATCCACCTCCGGGAAGAGGTCCAGCCGGTCCAGCCACGGCCCGGTGAGCACCTCCGGCAGGTCCGGATGCAGCAGCAGCGGCGCGGTGGTGGGCGCGGGCGGGGCCAGCACGGCGAGCGCCGCCCCCGCGCAGAGCAGGGCGGCGCCGCAGAGCAGGATGGCGACCGTTCGGCGGGCTGTCATGGGCTCATGATAGGGCCGGCGCGCGCGGCGATCCAGCGCGGGGTTGGGCGCCGCGGCGCCGCCCGGCCGGGGCCACGACGACCTTGCCCCCCCGCGGAGCCCCTCGTACCCTTGGAAGCCACCAAGGTCCGCTGTCCCGCCGCCAAAGGAAGACGCCGTGCCCGGTCCCGCTCCTGCTCCCCTGCCCCAGGCCCCCCGCCTGCGCGCCATCATCGACCAGGTGATCACCACCTGGCACGCCGCCGATCCCGAGCCCGCCACCTGGGAGGCGGCCGAGGCGGCGTTGCCCGGGCCGGAGGGGCCGCGGTTCGCCGAGTGGGAGCGCCTGGCCTGGCGCCTGCAGCTGGTCAACACCTTCCAGTGGCACCAGGAGGACCGCAGCCGCGCCCACGGCGCCGGCGACCAGGTCCTCGCCGAGGTCAAGCGCGTCATCGACGCCTCCAACCGCCGGCGCGTGCAGACCATCGACGCCCTGGACGTGCACCTGTACGAGGTGGCCGCCGCCGCCGCCCCCACCCGCGATGATGCCGAGCTGCACAGCGAGACCCCCGGCAGCATCATCGACCGCCTCACCGTCCTGGCGCTCAAGCGCTACCACGTGGCCGAGGCCCTCGCCACCGTGGCGGACGCCGACCGCCCCGCCATGCAGGCCCGCCTCGAGACGGTGGTCGAGCAGTTCGACGACCTCGCCGGCTGCCTCGATCGCCTGCTCGCGCGGATCGCCGCCGGCGAGGTCCGGCTCAAGCTCTACCGGCAGGTGAAGGTGTACGTCGATCCGCAGACGGGCCGGCTGCGGGCGGACGTGTCCTGACGGCGAGCGGCCCGGCCCTCGCGGCGGAAGCCCCGCGTGCCTACCTTATCCAGACGGTTCTGGTAATCTTTCTCGTCCATCGCGCACTCACCGTGGCCGCCGCACGTCGCGGCGCGGCAGGCGCGAAAGGAGATCCCGATATGCGCGACCTCGCTCGCACCCGGCCGGCCACGGCCCTCGCGGCCTCGGCCCTGCTGGTCCTGATGGCCTCCGGCGCGGCCGCCCAGGCCAACCTCGGCGATCCGGCCCCGGACTGGACGCTCCTCGGCAACGACGGCAACGAGCACAGCCTGAGCGACGGCTTCGGCAGCCAGGTCCAGCTGCTGCACATGATCGGCTACGCCTGAGGCACCTGCATCGCCGATGGCCCCGGTCTGGAGGCCCTTCATCAGTCCTACTCCCCGTCCCAGGTCCAGTTCTACGCCCTGGATTTCTGGCAGGGCAGCGACGCCAACTGCGACCTGTACCAGGACCTGGCGGAGATCACGTTCCCGGTGCTGCTGGACGCCCATCCGCTGGGCGCGCCCGACCAGTACAACTGCAGCTACCACTACTGCTTCGTCATCGACCACGAGGGCATTGTCCAGTACCGCGGCTCGGTGAACCTGCCGGTGCTCGAGGTGGTCCTCGCCGAGGCGGTCAGCCGCCTGCCGGTGGGCGTGGGCGTGGACGACCAGGTGCCGGGCGCGGCCGCGCGGCTGCAGCCGGCCTACCCCAACCCCTTCAACCCGCAGACCACCATCGCCTTCGAGGTGGCCGAGGCCGGCGCCGGCCAGCCCCTGCGGCTGGAGGTGCTGGACCTGCGTGGCCGGGTGATCCGCACGCTGGTCTCCGGCGCGCGGGAGGCTGGACGGCACGAGGTGGTCTTCGATGGGCGCGATCAGCGCGGCCAGCGGCTGGCCAGCGGGGTGTACCTGGCGCGGCTCCGGGTGGCGGACAGTGAGCAGAGCCAGATCTTGACCTTGGTCAAGTAGTCGGGATCTTAATTGAGCTATGGTGTCAAATAATCGGCTGTTTTTGCTCTTGCGGCATATCTCGGGTCGTGCTATTCTATTGATCAGTCGACAGGAGAGCATCCGTGCTCTGCTGCGCAGGGGGGTAGAAAGAGAGGCAGGCCATGAAGAAGGCCTACGAGGCTCCCGGGCTCGTGGTCCAGCCCTTCGTGCTGGGTGTCTTCGGGAGTTACGGTGATGGAGGCGACGGCGGTGGCGGTGGCGGGACGGAGATCGATCCCATCATCAAGGTCACCGAGCGGTTCATCATGAGGATGGAGTAGGAGCGCCGAGAGCCGGGTCCCGACGAGGGCCGGCCCACATCGCTGGAAATACAGGGAACTCCGCGTCCACCTGGTCGCGGAGTTCTCTGTTTGCCTGCCGGAAGATCTGCTTGCCTACCGGAAGATCCGCTTCACGGCCGAGAAGGTGCTGCCCTCCACCGGCGTGATGTCCGGGAAGTAATCCACCGCCAGCTGCATGTCGGTCATCAGGACGCCCTCGCCCGCGCAGTCGGACGCCAGGCCGAACGGGCCGGCGAGGATGAAGTACGTCCCGCGCAGGGTCTGCCCGTCCATCTGCAGGGTGAGCGTGGCGAGGTGGATCATCTCGCCGGTCAGGCACTCCTGGCCGTCCTGCAGGGTGCTGGTGATGCCCGAGAGCAGCGTGCCCTCGTGGGTGAGCGCCGGGTTGTAGTCGATGTCCAGCACGGTGGCCGACCCCCCGCAGCAGGGCTCCAGGAGCACCCACTCGAACTGCTGGTAGTCATGGCTCAGCGCGGCCTCGCCCTCCGGCGGCATCACCAGGACGTGCAGCTCGAAGACCTCGTCGCCGTGGACCTCGATGAAGCCGTCGTGATGGTCGAGGGAGGCCGACGCCCCCAGGCGCGGGAAGGTGACGTACTGGGCGGCCGCGGGCAGGGCGGCCACCAGGCTGGCGAGCACCGCCAGCAGGGCGACGCGGCGGGCGAGCAGGGTGCGGGCGGGCATGGGCTGTCCTTCCGACGGGGCAGTCTCCGACCGGAACGGTCGTCTATCAATGTCCGTCCGTGACGCCAGGAGCGCAAGTCTTACAGCCGGCTCAGCCCACCGACTCGCGGCGCAGCAGGGCGGCGGCGCGGCGCCAGTCGTCCTCGGTGGTGATCTTCCAGTTCCCCGGCTCGCCCATCACCACCACCGGGGAGAGGCCCCGGGCGGCCAGCAGGCCGCCGTCATCGGTGAAGCTGCCGCCGCCGCCGGCGGCCCAGGCGTGGGCCTGGTGCAGCTCCCGCCAGCGGGCCACCTGGGGCGTCTGGATGGCCACCAGCAGCGCGCGCTCCAGGTAGGCCGCCACCGGGCGCTCGGCCTGCTCGGGGTGGCCCTGGTCGGCCACGGCGTCCACGGTGGCCGGGTCGCTGGTGCCGGGATCGAGCTGGGCGATGGTGTCGGCCACCGGCACGCCGGGCACCGCGGCGCCGCAGCGGGCGGCCGCCCGGGCCAGGCGGGCCAGCAGGTGGCGCGAGGCGAAGGGGCGGGCGGCGTCGTGGATGGCCACCAGATCATCGGGGCCCGGGCGCTGGGCCTCCGGCAGGGCCGCGAGGGCCTGCAGCGCGTGCCAGGCCGACGCCGTGCGGTGCGCCCCGGCGGCGGCCAGCAGCCAGGGCCGCGGCAGGTCCGCCGCCGCCAGCGCGCCCTCGGCCGTGGGGCGCCAGGCGTCCGGCACCACCACCACCACGCGGGTGACGC
>CAZWYF010000142.1:0-3926 GCA_964637835.1 uncultured Fibrobacteraceae bacterium | reverse complement strand
CCGTTGGCGATCCCGTCGCCCTCGCCATCGCGCCCGTCCCAGTGCAGCACCGCCGGCCCGCCACCGCCGGCGCGGGCGCTCAGGCTTCGCACCCGGCGGCCCGACACGGTGTAGATGTCCCACTGCAGGTCCATGGGCCCGGAGACCTCGCAGACCAGCCGGCAGGGACCGGGCGTGGGATTGGGGAAGACGGTGGCGTTGCCCAGGCCCGCCACGCTGGCCGCATCGAGGCTGAACTGCAGCGTGTCGCTGCCCACGTTGCCGAACATGTCGCTGGCGGTCAGCACCACGGTGTGCTCGCCCAGCTCCAGATCCGGCGGCAGGTTGGTCTCCAGGGTGGCGCGGGTGTAGCTGCCGGCGTCGAAGACCACCTCGTCGGTGACGTCGTTGTAGATCCCCGAGCGGTCGAACTCCAGCAGGACGCTGCTGGCCGGGTTGCTGGCCAGGATGTTCACGCCGCTGGTGTCGGACAGGACCGCGGACAGGGGATCGCCGGTGCGCACGCGCGTGGCGCCCCGCGGGAAGGCCAGGCGGATCTCCGGACCGCTCACGTCGCCGCCGTCGCCGGACGGGACCTGGACCACCGGCATCCGCATCACCGCCGCCTTGAAGCGGTCCTGGTCCTCCACGATCACCCGCAGGCGGCCGCGCGGGCCGGTGCGCAGGCTCTGCGGCGCGCGGAACGGGATGGCCTGCTGATCCTCCTGCAAGGCCCCCGCGCCCCGGAACGCCGTCCCCGCCGGACGCAGCCAGGTGTACTCGACCACCGTGCCGCTGGGGGTGGTGTACGAGTAGTACACCTCCTCGGTGGTGCTCTCCTCCGCCCGCAGCGTGTACTGCACGTCGCTGCCCGGCTGCATGCCCGCCGCGGCCAGGTCCAGCTGCACCTCGTGGACCCGGCCGGTGAGCAGCGAGTCGCTCGAGTCCGCCGCGAAGGGCAGGTCGTTCACCGGATGGCCCAGGGTCAGGGCCGGGCAACCGAGCAGGTTGTAGCGCCGGTTGTTGCGCACGGAGGAGAAGGAGGGCCGGGGCGGCGACCCCACGTACCAGTTGTCCACCTTCGCCGCCAGCAGCGCCTCGCTCAGCGTGACGGTGGGATCCACCGACTGCCCGGGGAAGAGCGCCGCGGTGAAGGAGTCCGAGAGGCGGTTGTTGCTGATGATGGTACTCACCCAGGAGGCGGCCACCGCGGCGATGCCCCCGCCCTGGGAGGAGCCCAGGAAGTCCTCGGCCATGCACTGGACGTTGGGATCGTCGAACACGCCCACGTCGCAGCTGAAGGCCATGAACATGAAGCGGCGCGGCCCGTTGGTCAGGTTGGCCACGTCGTCGATGCGGAAGAGCTGCTCGTCGGCCAGGACGTTCGCCGCCCCGTGGCCCACGTAGTAGAAGATGGTGGTCCCGTCGCTCAGCCGCGAGAGCAGGTCCCGCCGGGCCTCCGGACGGGTGTCTCCCACCAGCGGGTAGTCGATCATGTAGATCTTCTCGACGTCCAGCGAGAGCGGCAGGAAGTTGGTGATCAGGTTCTCCGCCTGCTCGGTGTGCCACTGTTCCCCCGGACGCGGATCCACGCCGCGGTAACGGAGGTCGTCCGCCGCCCAGACCACGTTGTTGCGCCACGGGCCGGGCGCGGGGTCCTCCACGAAGTCGCGGACCCGCTGCACCAGTTGCCGCGCGTCCTCCGCGCTGGTGGCCGGCAGGCGGCCCACCGCGAGGTCGGGGATGTCGACGCCGATGCCGTGCGGACCGGCGTCCTGATCGGCCTGCGGATCGTCCAGCGAGACGAGCATGTCGTCGGCCACGAACGGGGCGGTCATCGACAGGGGGAAGGGCAGGCCCGTCGGCGGGAACTCGGTGATCAGCGCCGTGGGCACGCGATCGACCAGCTCGGTGCGCGGATCGTGCTCGAGGAAGTTGCGGTAGTCGCGGCTGCCGTCGCCCAGCAGGCAGACCCAGCGCACCCGCTGGCCGTGGTGCTCCCAGTGCCAGCGCACGAAGTTGCGGATGGCCCGCCAGTCCTTCTGGCCGCCGCTGAAGCTGTCGTAGATGTCCTGCACCGCCACCGCCACCGCCACGGGGTCCTCCACGCCCGGCAGGGTGCGCGAGCGCAGGGCCACCAGCTCGGCCGCCGCCGTGGCGAACTCCTCGGGATGGATCACCAGGTAGTCCGCCGCCGGGACGGTCTGGCGCAACGGCGTCGGCGAGACCAGCTCGCCACCGCTGATGGCCAGGACGTCGTCCTGCGGGTCGAAGAGCAGCAGGTGGCGGTCGCTTCCCGGCTGGCGGACCAGGCCCACGGTCAGCGTCGCCGGGTCGCCCTCGACCAGGCTGCCGGCGAGGGCCACCACCGAGTCCGGCCGCGTGACGTCCCAGACCCAAGGCTGCGCGCCACCGGGCAGGGTGTAGCGGATGTCGCTGGCGAGGGCGGGCACGGTGACGTCCGCGCCCCACAGGACGCTGCCCAGGGCGCCGCGGTAGGCCCGCTTGTCCAGGCTGGCCAGGTAGCTCACGTCGAAGCTGTCGACGCCGAGCAGGGACTGCACCTCGCTGTAGTTGTCGTAGCGCAGGCGGATGGTGTTGCTGCCGGCGACGAGGGACTCCGTGGTCCCGGAGAGCCGGAGGCGCTCCTGGTACCGGATGTCATTCGCCGCGAAGCTGTAATCGGTCGCGTGCGCGAGATCGTCATTGACCCAGATCTGGCCGGTGAGGGGTTCGGTGATCGAGCCGCCGTAGAGCGCACAGACGTCCATCTGCCACTCGGCGGGCTCGCCCGGCAGCACCCCGTCGAGGGTCAGGCTGCGCGAGAACGACGCCAGCACCGAGGCGTCCCACAGCCAGTTGTCGCGGATGTAGCCGCCGGCGTAGACCAGGTTCTCCTCGCCGTGGTACCGCGCCCGGTGGCTGGTGACCAGCTCGCCCCCCGTGGGCGCGGCCGCGGCGGTGGGCACGCGCCGGGGGCTGCCAGGCAGCGGCGCCGCCGTGCCATGGTCCGTCCAGTGCAGCCAGTAGACGCCGTGGTCCTGGTGGGGGTGGTTGGAGAACTCCAGGGGATCGGCGGCCGGATCGAGGCGATCGCTCCAGACGTCGCTGCCCAGCCCGTAGAAGAGGATGCGGTCGTCCAGGTTGAACTCGCCGTCGCCGCCGTCCTCGACGGCGATGGCCACCTCCACCAGGCTGGCGCGGTCGGGCTGCTGGTCGGCGGGGACCTCGGGATTCTCCAGGAGCGTCCGGCCGCCGCCCTTGTACAGGCGCAGCTTCTGCGGATCGATCGCCGCCAGGACGAGGCCCAGGGCCTCGAGCTCCTCGCCGCTGACGGCGAAGACGCCCTCGCCGTCCACCAGGAGGCGGGCCCAGCGGTCGGTCAGCGCGAAGAATTCCGGCAGGTCCCTGGTCGCGGCCTCCGCGGTGCGCAGGGCGGCATCCACCGACGCGGCACGGCGATCGCGGAAGACCTCGGGGTTGACCACGCTGCGCGGCACGGGCTCGCCGCGGACACGGCGTTGCTGGCGCGGATCCAGGGCGGGCGCCGCCTTCGCGGCGTCCGGATGGTCGACCTGGACGATCACCGCCGCGAGCACGCCGCCGCCGGCGGCCGGCCGGATCTCCACCGGCGCCAGGGGCACGCCGCGGTAGACGCGGGGCTGGCCCACGGCCACCGGCGCGGCGGCCGGATCGGAGGGCTCGTGGTGCCAGGCGGTCTGCAACACGCTCCACCGGGGCGCGGCGGTGCGGCCGCCCACGGCCACCTGCAGCAGGTGACGGGGCGCCACCGGCACCGTCTCCTCGGTGGCTCGCAGCCAGAGCTCGGTGGTCAGGCCCCGCCACTGCACGTCCGCGGCCCGGCTCCAGTCCGCCGGGGCCTCCAGGACCGGGAACCGGACCCGCACCACGGTGCGCTCCGGCGCGGTCACCAGTGTCTCCACCTG
>CAZWYF010000141.1:0-3944 GCA_964637835.1 uncultured Fibrobacteraceae bacterium | reverse complement strand
TTCACTGGCGTCGGTGTCGGCTGGTGTCGATGCGATCGGCTCGCGCCGCCGCCAGCGGCCGCCAGCGGCCGCCAGCCGCCGCCGCCGCCAGCCGCCATCGCCGCTACTCGAACAGCGCCTTGACGCCGCTCAGCGTGGTGCTCTCCACGGCCACGGGGCCGTCGACGCGGAAGTCGATGTTGTCGTAGAACACGCCGGAGCCCTCGTAGTTGGTGGCGGTGTTCTGGAAGCCGATCTGCAGGAGCTGGCCCTCGAGGCTGCCGTCGATGGTCAGCGAGATCGAGTAGGTGCTCCAGGTGGTGGGTGCGTCGGTCATCTCGATGGTCACGAAGTTCGTGGTCGCGAAGTTGTTGTTCGGATCGATGGTCTTGATGAACGCCAGGGCGGTGGAGGCGCCCTCGAGGTTGGCGCGCTTGGCGTCGAACTCGAAGACCCAGGTGTCGTCCACGTCGCCGGCCTCGATGGTCTGCTCCTGGAAGACGTTGGCCTCGATGATGTAGCCGTTGGCGTGGTCCTGGTTGTTGTAGTCGCTGAAGACGTTCAGCTGCTGCATGCCCTGGGCCGCGCCGCCCTCGCCGGTGGCGATCTGGCAGAAGCCGCTGCCGTCGTTGGGCGCGGCGAAGACGCCGTAGCCGTAGAGGTAGTCGCCGCCGGCGTTGAAGACGTTGCCGAACACCAGCCAGCCGTCGTCGGCCAGGGCGGCGGTGTTGTCGGCGTCCAGATCCTCGAAGTCCTGGCTGTAGGGCGTCAGGGCGAGGGAGGCGGCCGGCAGCAGCGCGACCAGCGCGGCGGCGGCCAGGAAGGTCGTGAGCTGAGACTTCATGGGATATCCCTTTCATCTGCTGGACATGGGCGTGCGCCGGAGAAGCCCGGGCACGGGTCGCCGGCACCACGATTTTGTGCCGGAGTGCTCCCGTTTCCGGTATGGTACACTATGTTCGGTGGCCGAATCAAGTCCAAAATGAACAGAATCGGACAACATCCGGGGACGACTTGCGCTATGCTCGCAGGCACGGCCATGCCGGGCAGCGGGGACGACCGGGAGCATCCGCGGGCGCCAGCGCCCCCGCGCCCAGGCGCCCCCGCGCCCTCGCGCCCAGGCGCCCCGGCGCCCCGGCAGATCCCGATTGACCGTGGCGACCGCCTCGCGATACTTTGTCCGGAGAGTGCACAAAGATGTGCCCGACCACCTACCACGAAAGGGATCCCCTCATGCGTCCTGCTGCCGCGGCGCCCCTGCTGGCCTCCGCCTCGCTCCTGGTCCTGCTGCTCGCCGGTGCGGGCGGCGCGCAGCCCGGGGCGCCGGGCGGGGTATCGGCCGGCGCCGGGGCCGACGCCCGCCCGCTGTTGCCGGTGGCCGACCTCGGCTGGCTCGGCCACGGCATCTGCTACGGCCCCCACCGCGACGGCCAGCGGCCCGGCGGCGCCACGCCCTCGGCCGCGCAGATCCGCGAGGACCTGCACCTGATGGCCGAGCACTGGGACCTGATCCGCATCTTCGGGGCATCGGAGTTCGGCCGGGTGATGCTCGAGCAGATCGTCCGGGACCAGCTCGAGCTGAAGGTGATGGTGGGCGCGTGGATCGATCCCGAGAGCGAGCGGGACGACCTCGGCGAGGTCGTCCAGCCCTTGCCGGACAACATCGCCGCCAACGAGCGCGAGGTGGCCGCCGCCATCGCCCTGGCCCGCGACTTCCCCGGGCACGTGATCGCCGTGGCCGTGGGCAACGAGACGCAGGTCTCCGGGTCGCCCTATGGCTGCGACCTGGACGTGCTCGTCGGCCACGTCCGCAGCGTGCGCGAGGCGGTCCCGGTGCCGGTGACCACGGCCGACGACTGGCGCTACTGGACCCGGCCGGAGAGCCAGCGCCTTTCCCGGGAGCTGGACTTCGTCCTGGTCCATGCCCATCCGCTGTGGGAGGGCCAGCAGCTCGCCGACGCCATGCCCTGGCTGCAGGCCCGCCTCGCCGAGGTGCAGGCCATGCACCCGTCGCGGCTGGTGGTGATCGGCGAGACCGGCTGGGCCACCGACGTGCCACCCGCGGGCGAGCAGGCCGAGATGGTCCAGGGCGCGGTGGGCGAGGCCGAGCAGTCCGTGTTCTACCACGCCAGCCGCGAGTGGGCCCGGAGCGAGCGCATCCCCATGTTCACCTTCGAGGCCTTCGACGAGAACTGGAAGGGCAGCGATCATCCCCAGGACGTGGAGAAGCACTGGGGGCTGTACCGGGCGGACCGGACGCCCAAGGCGGCGATCTCGTTGCCGTAGGTCCCGGTCGGCGGGGCCGCGGGGGGGCCGAGGGGCCGGATGCCTGCGGGGTGGCATGTCCTCGCGCCGGGGGGCCGTGGACCGACCCCCCGGCTGCTGCGGAGTTGCCACCCCGCAGGCATCCGGCCCCTCGGCGCGATCGGGGGGCGCGAGCGGGAACTCGGCGGCTTCGGCGCCGGGAGTGGGTGGATGGGGGCCGCCGGGGTGCCCCCCGGGGGGCACCAGGGGGCACCGGTCAGGGCCCCCCGGGGGGCACACCCCAGGGGCACTGGTCAGGGCGCGTCGGCGGGGGCGTCGGCGGAGGCGGCGGCGGAGGTGCGGTCCGGGAGGGCGAAGATCTCCTCCACCGCCAGGCCGAGGGTGCGGGCGAGGCGCAGGGCGAGGACGGTGGAGGGGACGAACACGCCGCGCTCGATGGTGTTGATGGTCTTGCGGGAGACGCCCACGCGGGTGGCCAGCTCGGCCTGGGTCCAGTCGCGCTCGGCGCGCAGGACCTTCAGGCGGTTGTCCAGCTCGGGATGCGCCATGGTCAGTCGCGGTCCAGGACCAGGAAGAAGACCAGCGGCGCGTCGACCGCCAGCAGCAGCAGGGTCGTCAGCACCGCCTGGTCGGGCAGGGCGGTGAACGGCGACGCCGCCACGCCCGCGCCGATCACCACCACGAGCAGCACCCAGGCGCGGAACACCGCCTCGCGGCGGAGCTGCTGCACGCGCTCGTCGTCCAGGTGCTGCCGGAGCTCCGGCTGCGCCAGCACGCGCTGCTGGAAGCGGTGGAAGCGCCACATGAAGACCATCCAGGCCAGCGCGCCCAGCACGCCGGCCAGCGAGAGGACCGCGACCAGCGTCCCGGGCAGCAGGCCCTCGGCGGCCGAGACCAGGATCTGCGGCAGCAGCCACACCGTGGTGGTGACCACCACGGCCAGCAGCATGTGACGCCGGGCCCGCTCGAGGGCCTCGACCAGCGCGGGGGTGACCGTGCCCGGCGCGTCGGCGGTGGGGGTGGGATCGGCCATGACGACCTCTCTGGCTTGTCGCGGGGGCGGCGATCGTATCGATAACGAGTAACCGATAGGTTACATAATGTCACCGATACGACTCTTCGTCAAGAAGAAATCCGGGCGCCAGGCCGGGCCGGAACGCGACCTCAACCGCCATCCAGATGCCCGGCCACCAGCTCGTCCAGCGTGGTGCGGACCAGCGCGGCGGCCATGGCGTCCACCAGGCGGCCGTCCAGGTCGGCGAGCAGGGCGGGCATGGCGCGGGCGACGGGGTCGTCCGGGTCCGGATCCAGGGGGTGGGGCGTCAGGGCGCCGGGGTCCTCGGTGGCGCGGAAGACGTCGTGCAGGGTGATCTGCCGGGCGGGGCGGGCGAGGCCGCTGCCGCCGCCGGGGCCGCGGCGGGTGGTCACCAGGCCGGCGTCGCGCAGCTCGCCGAGGAGCGTGCGCAGGAACGACGCGCTGGTGCCGGTGCTGGCGGCGAGGGTCGCCGAGTCCAGCACCCGGTCGTGGTGGGCCAGGGCGCAGAGCACGTGGATGGCCACGGGGAAGCGGGTGTTCGAGAGCATGGGGGTCCTCCAGGTCGGCGGGCGGCTTGCTCCCGGTCGGCGGGCGGTCTGCTGCGGACGAGCGGGCGATCCGCCGGGCCCGCCGTCGATCCGCGGGGCGAGCGGCCGATCCGCCG
>CAZWYF010000140.1:0-4001 GCA_964637835.1 uncultured Fibrobacteraceae bacterium | reverse complement strand
CCCACGGCGCCCGACCGGGCGCCGCCGGGGCCGGCGGTCCAGGGGCCGTGGGCGGCCAGGGCGCGCCAGACGGCCGGCGGTTCGATGCGCACCAGGCAGGCGAGGTCGCCCCGGTGGCAGGGGCGCTTGCCGTTGCGCGAGCAGGGCCGGCAGTCCAGCCCGCGCGTCTCCAGCAGCTCGCTCGCCGGCAGCGACGGCGCGTAGCCGAACTCGCGCACCGTGGGCCCGAACAGCGCCACCACCGGCGTGCCCACCGCCTCGGCCAGGTGCAGCAGGCCGCTGTCGTTGCAGACCACGGCGCGGCAGCCGGCCAGGCCGCGGGCCACCTCGCCCAGGCCGCGGTCGCGCAGGATCTCCACCTCGCCGCCCAGCTCGCGCAGGGCGTGGTCGAGGGGGCCGCCGTCGAACCAGGCGGCCTCGCGGGGGCCCAGCACCACGCGGATGGCCAGCGCCGGGGCGGTGGCGCGGGCCAGGCGCAGCAGGCCCGCCCAGTGCTCCTGGGGCCAGCGCTTGGGGTCCCACTGGGCGCCGGGGGCCACGCCCAGGATGGGGGGCTCCTGCGGGGGGACCATCTTGCCGCGGGCCTTGCCGCCGGCCGCCTTGCCGCCGGCCTTGCCGCCCGCGCCCGCCCGCTGCACGTCGGGCGCCAGGTGGGCCAGGGGCGGGCTGGCCTCGCCGGCGGGCAGGCCGGCGCGGTCGAAGGCCTCGTCCAGGCGGTCGCGCAGGTGGCGGGTGAGCTCGGGCGCGGCCTCGCCGCGGCGCAGCAGGCGCAGGCGGGCGACGGTGTCCTTGGCGATGCGCGCCTGGGGGCGGCGGCCGAGCAGGGTGCCCAGCAGGTGGGCGCGCAGGACGCCGTGGGCGTCGATCAGCACGTCGGGCCGGCGGCGGCGCAGCTCGGTGGCCAGCTGGACCAGCTGCGGCAGGGTGCCGGGCTCGGGCAGCGCCAGGACGCGGTCGACGCCACGCATGCGCGCGGCGAGGTCGGCGAAGCGGGCCTTGGTCACCAGGGTGACGCAGCGCTGCTCGCGGCCGGGGGCGGCGGCCAGCCGGGCGATGGACCAGCCGGTGAGGCAGAGGTCGCCCAGGGCGCCGAAGCGGATGACGGTGATCTGCTGCATGGCTGGCGGATGCTAGGCCTTGCCTTGCGAGGCGTCAAGGAACCCGCTATCCTCCGCCGCCCAGGAGGCCTGCCCTTGGACATCCTCATCCTCGCCGTGCTGCTGGTCCTGTCGGGGACCTTCTCCGGCTCGGAGACCGCCTTCTTCTCGCTGACCGCCACCGAGCGCGCCGCCCTGGCCACCGGTGGCGCGGCCGCGCGTGGCGCGCACGGGCTGATCATCCGCGCCAACGACCTGCTGTCGGCCATCCTGCTGGGCAACCTGGTGGTCAACGTGGCCACCGGCGCGGTGACCACCAGCCTCTGCCTGCGCGCCTTCGGGCCGGGCGGCCTGGTGATCGCCGTGCCCGCGGCCACGGTGCTGCTGCTGATCGTGGGGGAGATCTCGCCCAAGCTGGTGGCCCTGCGCGGCCGGCAGCGCCTGGTGCTCGTGCTGCAGGCGCCGCTGCGGGTGTGGGTGGCGCTGGTGGGACCGTTCACCCGGGGCCTCACCTGGAGCATCGAGCGGGTGCTGCGGACGGTGCCCTGGGAGCGCACCGGCAGCCGGCCCTTCACCACCGGCGAGCTGCAGACCGCCTGCGACCTGGCCGCCCGCGACGGCGCCCTCACCGAGACCGAGGGCAACTTCCTCGCCCGCCTGCTGCAGCTGCGCGACCTCGAGGTGCAGCACGTGATGACCCCGCGGCCGGACGTGGTGACCCTCATGCGCGACTGGGACCGCGCGCGCATCCTGGCCGCCATCCGCCGCGCCGGCTACAACCGCTTCCCGGTGGCCGACAAGCCCGGCGCCATGCCCGTGGGCATCTTCCACACCAAGGACCTGCTGCAGAATCGCGACCGGTATCCGCTGCGCCGCGCCATGCGCGACCTGCTCTACGTGCCGGAGACCAAGGACGCGGCCGCCCTGCTGGCGGAGATGCGCTCGGGCGCCGGCCACCTGGCCGCCGTGGTGGACGAGCACGGCGACTTCACCGGCATCGTGACGCTGGCCGACTGCCTGCAGGCGCTCATCGGCCGCGTG
Organism: uncultured Fibrobacteraceae bacterium; assembly: GCA_964637835.1. Taxonomy (GTDB): domain Bacteria; phylum Krumholzibacteriota; class Krumholzibacteriia; order LZORAL124-64-63; family LZORAL124-64-63; genus Glo-17. Next base: position 1,863 of record CAZWYF010000140.1, on the reverse strand, counting down.
GGCGACCCCGGCGAGGGGCATCCCGGCACCCTGGGCCTGGGCGGCGGCGCGTGGATCGTCGATGGCGGCCTGGACCTCCGGCAGCTGCGCGAGGAGACGGACGTCTCGCTGCCGTCCTCGCGGGACTACGTCACCGTCGCCGGCTTCGTCATGGCGCAGCTCGGGCGCATCCCCGAGGTGGACGACCACGTCGAGACGGCCGGCGCGCGCCTGACGGTGACCGCCATGCAGGGCCGGCGCATCGACACCCTGCGCGTCGAGCGGCGGGAACCCGAGGCGGAGGGGTCGTCATGAGCGGCGCGGCGGTGACCGGCGACCTGGCCCTGGCGCTGCTGGTGCTGTCGCTGGCGGGGTCGGCCTTCTTCTCCGGGGCGGAGACCGGGCTGATGTCGGTCAGCCGGGTGCGGCTGAGCCTGCTGGCGCGCGAGGGGGACCGGCGCGTGGACCGGCTGCTGAAGCTGCGCCGCGACCTGGACGACGCCATCCTCACCTGCCTGGTGGGCACCAACCTCTCCAACGTCACCGCGAGCGCGGTGGCCACCGCGCTGCTCACCGCCCTGCTCGGCCCGCGGGGCGAGGGCGTGGCGGTGGTGGCGGCGTCGCTGGTGCTGGTGATCTTCGGGGAGATCCTGCCCAAGATCGTCTACCGGGAGTACGCCGAGCGGATGACGCTGGCGTCGCTGCGGCCGCTGCTGGCCTTCCGGGTGATCATCTGGCCGGTGCGGGTGGGGCTGCGGGCCTACTCGCAGCTGCTGCAGCGGCTGTCCGGGCCGGCGGACGGGGGCCGGTCGGGCCTGGACCGCACCGCGCTCGCCGCGCTGCTCTCCTCCGACGACCCCGACCCGCGGGAGCAGCGCTTCCAGCTGACCATGCAGCGCTTCCTGCGCCTGAGCAACCGGCGGGTGGCCGAGCTGATGCGGCCCGTGGGCGAGGTGATGAGCGTGGCGGCGGGCGTGACCATGGACGAGGCCCTGGCGGTGGCCTCGCGCAGCGGCTTCAGCCGCCTGCCGGTGCAGGGAACCGACGGCGACCTCGCGGGTTACCTCCTGGTCCGTGACCTCCTGCTCGCCGAGGGTCGCGTCGCCGGCGCCGACCCGGTGCCCGTGGACCTGATCCGCGCGCTGTTGCTGGTGGACGCGGCGCTCTCGCCGTACGAGCTTTTCGAGGAACTGCATAGCCGCGATGCCCAGCTCGCCGCCGTGGTGGACCTCACCGGCCGCGCCGTGGGCATCATCACCCTGGAAGACCTGATCGAGAAGGTGACCGGCGCCATCGCCGACGAGTTCGATCGACCGGAGGACGCAGCATGAGCGACCAGATGAGCAAGCACGACCACGTGCTCATGGGACTGGTGATGAACCTGCAGACCATGGCCCTCGCCCAGCTGGGCAAGATCTCCCACCCGGCCACCGGCGAGGTGGACCGCGACCTGGACGGCGCCCGCGGCACCATCGACCTGCTGGAGATGCTCAAGGCCAAGTGCCGCACCGGCACCCCCGAGCCCCTGCTCAAGATGCTGGACCAGGCCGTCCTGGACCTGCAGATGAACTACGTGGACGAGAAGAAGCGCGACGCCATGGCCCGCGAGGCCGCCGGGGCCGAGGGCGCAGCGGGCGCGGCGGGAGTGGCCGGCGTGGCCGGTGCGGCGGGCGCCGAGGGCGCCGAGGGCGCCGGCGGCATGGACGCCATGGACCACCTCGCCGATCCCGACCCGGCCGAGCCCATCAGCGAGGCCGAGGCCGCCGCGGCCGCCGCCATGGCCGACTCGGGCGGCGACCCCGACGCGGTCATCGACGCGGAGATGGGCGTCGACCCGGACCGCGACGCGTGATCGGTGAGCCGGGTCGTCAGCGGGGGGGCGTC
>CAZWYF010000139.1:0-4033 GCA_964637835.1 uncultured Fibrobacteraceae bacterium | reverse complement strand
GGATCGAGGTTTTCTTGGACAGCAGTGGAGGTACACCGCGGTGTACCTCAGCGGCACATCATCACAAGATTCATCCCGAACCCGGGACTGCTTCCGGAACCGATTCCGGGACCGCTCCGCTGGCGGTCCCCGCGGAACGGCCCCGCGGAACGGCCCCGCGGAACGACCCCGCGGAACGGTCCCCGCGGAACGGCCCCGCGGAACGGCCCCCCGGAACGCCCCCCCTTGCCACCGCCCACCCCCATCTGGCAAGATCTCCCCGGCGAGCGGTCCGACGCCCGGCGACCGCCAGTGGTCGCCGCCGACGCCGGCGCCCGCCGGAGCGCGCCATGCTCGACCTGTCGTCCTTCGCCCAGCGCCTCGACCCGCGCGACCCGCGGCTCCGCACCCCATCGGACGGACACCGGGCGCCTGCCGCCACCGCCCGCCGCGGCGTCCGCTGGTGGCTGGTCCGCGAGGACATCGAGCCCGAGGACGTGCTCACCCACCTGATCACCGCCCTGCAGTCCGGCGGCTGGCGCCGCGCCGCCCAGGAGAAGCTCCGCTTCGTGGTGGTGGGTCCACGCGGCAAGCTCCTGATCTGCATCGAGGACGACCCCTGCCGCGCGGTGCTCCACCGCACCATCGGCGGCGAGGAACGGCGCGCGCCACGGTGGCCGGAGGCGTTCGACGGGCGGGTGATCGTCTCGGTGGAGGTGCTCTGACGGGCGACCGCGGGACGACCGTTCCATGAACCGGAACCGATCACTCGATTTTTCGCCTGAGTTCATCCGGCCGCCGTGCTATCCTCGCCGCCGTCCGCGCCGGCCCTGCGGTGCCGTGAAGCACCGCACCGTGCCGGGGCCGCCGACCGATCCCGATCGCCTGCGCTCATCACACGGGGGAACACCGCCACCATGGAGAAGCTCGCCCGCTGCCCATTCTGCGAACCGGACTCCGACCGCATCATGCGCGAGTCGGAACACAGTCTGGTGATCCGCGACGCCTTTCCCGTCTCGCCCGGCCACATGCTCGTGGTGCCACGGCGCCACGTGGCGTCGTTCTTCGACCTCGACCCCCTCGAGCAGGCCGACCTCCTCAACCTCCTGATCGCCACCCGCCGCGACCTGAGCTCCCGCCGCGCCCCGGACGCCTTCAACCTCGGCCTGAACGACGGCGCCGCCGCCGGCCAGACCATCGATCACTGCCACTGGCACGTGATCCCCAGGTACGAGGGCGACTGCGAGGACCCCCGCGGCGGCGTGCGCTGGGTGCTGCCGGAGAAGGCGGTGTACTGGGCGCGGGAGTCGTGAACGACCCGGTCAAGCTTGCCGAGAAGATCCTGACTCTCCTCGATAGCGCCGCGGTCACAGCGACCTACAAGTACGCCGTCCTCCTGGCGCTCATCGACCTCTGCTGCGAGGGCACGGACCGTCTCGGTGAGCCGCCACAGGCGCTGACCACGAGACAGCTCGCCGAGAAGGTCCTGCAGATCTACTGGCCACACACGCGGCCCTACGAGCAGGGCGCCGTGCTGCGCCAGAACTTCAGCCGTCGGGGTTCACAGGCCGAGCTCATCCGCGACATCCGGCGATTCCGGGACCGGTGGGCGCCCGACCCCACGCGGCCGCTTGAACCCTCGCGTCGCCATGCCCCGGGCAAGTACGAGGACCTGGTCCGGCGGATCGAGCAGAAGCTCATCGAGATGCCCCTCGCCCGTCTGCAGTGGGTGGGCAAACAGGAACATCGCTTCCTTTACGATATCGCCTGGTCACGAGGCAACACCGAGGGTAAGCCGGGGCGCGCGCTCCTGCGCGAGGTCCGGGCCTATCAGCGGGGAGAGGATAGCGCGTTCGACAACAGTATCCGCTTGATGCCCGACGTGGCCCATGGCCTCGTGCGTCTCAATACCCTGCTGAGACCAGTGATCCAGGGGCGCTGGGTTCTTGCCGTCGCGAGCATCAACGGCATGCGGGAATCGCACCTCGCGAGTTTTCTCTTCGCGCCGGACCGCAAGAACACCGGTCCACTCCGCGCTCCGCTGCGTGAACTCCAGCATGGGGAATGCTTCTATTGCCATCGGCGCGTGAGTGCCACCGCCGAAGTCGATCACTTCATCCCGTGGAGCCGGCTGCCCGACAATGGCATCGAGAACCTGGTCCTCGCGCACCGGCAGTGCAACCAGGCCAAGCGCGACCACCTTGCAGCGACCAGGCACCTGACTCGCTGGCGCGAACGCCTCGCGGTCCACGAACCACAGCTGACGGCAATCGCAGAGGATATCGCCTGGGAAACGGAACCCGATCGTTCCCTGGGCCTGGCGCGCACGGCCTATCTGAATCTGCCGCCAGAGTTCCTGCTCTGGGAGGAGAAGGATCGGTTCGAGGCGGGTCGCCTCGAGAGCATCGCCGCCATCCTCACCACCTAGCCAGGCCGGGCTGCGTCCCTCCTGCCCCCGACTTCCTCCCCGTCCTCGCACAGCGGCACCAGTTCCCCTTCCCCGGTGATCAGCTCGGCGATGGTCGACCTGGCGAACGCCGCCTGCACCTCGGCCATGGCCTGATCCAGGCGGCGGTGCAGCGGACAGAGACGGTCGCCGTGAGAGGCCAGGCCCAGCGGGCAGGATGTGATCCGGCCGATGGGGTCCACGGCGTCCACCACGTCCAGCACCGAGATCTGCGTGGCCGGCCGGGTGAGCTGGAAGCCGCCGGAACGGCCCGGGGACGACGCCACCAGCCCGGCGCGGGCGAGCATCTGCATCACCTTTGCGAGGTAGCCGGCCGGGACGCGGGCGCCCGCGGCGATGCGGGGAGCGCCGAGGGGGCCCTGGTCGTGGCTGGCCAGCCAGACCACGGCGCGCAGGGCGTACTCGGCGGTCTGCGAGATCATCATGGCATTCTCTCCTGGTGTGCGGTGGCCTGGCGCGGCCGGCCGGCGACGGGTCTCGCGACGGGTCCAATATGTTTAAACCGGATCTTGACGTCCAGGTTTAATCGCCTACGTTTCCGTAAACCTGGACATCCAGGTTGTCTTTAATGCCGAAGCCGCAGGGCCCAACCGGCCCGGCCCCATGGCCCGGCCCCGCAAGGAGGACCGTCATGCGCATCGACACCACCCTCTCCCTGGGCGATATCGTCACCACCCAGCCCACGCGCGCCCGCGTCCTGGAGGAACTCGGGCTCGACTACTGCTGCGGCGGCGACCGCTCCCTCGCCCGGGCCTGCGCCGAACGCGGTCTGGACGCCACCGCCGTGATCGCGGCCCTGGAGGAAGCCGACCGCCTCCACCAAGAATCCGGCGAGACCGCCGAGAACTGGGCCGAGGCCCCGCTCGATCAGCTGGTCGAGCACATCGTCGACTGGCACCATGCCTACCTCCGACGCGAGTTGCCCCGCCTCGGCGACCTCATGCAGAAGGTGCAGCGCGCCCACGGCGCCCGGCATCCCGAGCTGCACCAGGTGGCGTCCGTCCTGGCCGGCCTCACCGACGAGCTGTAGGCCCATCTGGCGAAGGAGGAGCAGATCCTCTTCCCGGCGATCATGGTGCTCGTCGCCACCGGCCAGGCCCCCGAGCCGGGCAAGGACATGCTCGCCTCCCCCATCGCGGTGATGGAGTTCGAGCACGACGAGGCCGGCCGCGCCCTCGAGACCCTGCGTGACCTCACCGACCAGTACACCGCTCCGGATGACGCCTGCCCCGCCTACCAGGCCCTGCTCGCGGGCCTCGCCGATCTCGAGCGGGACCTCCACCAGCACATCCACAAGGAGAACAACCTCCTCTTCCCGCGCGGGAAGCAATTGCACGACCAGGTGCGCGAACGCATGAACCGCCAGGGAGCGGGGTCGTGAAGCCCGGGGCTGAGGCCCGCCTGGCCGTCGCGCCGGACCTGGCGCCCGATCCCGCCGCCTAGCTCCGCGGCGCGGGCGGATCTCCCACCACCGCACTGGGTTGCCAGGCGCGCCCGGGCCCTCGTCAGACGGTCCGGGCGCGTCGCGTCTGCCCCGCGCAGCCTCTGGACATCCCCCCCGTTTTGTCGGACACTCCGCCTCGAAAT
>CAZWYF010000138.1:0-4047 GCA_964637835.1 uncultured Fibrobacteraceae bacterium | reverse complement strand
CGGGGGCCCCCCGGGGGGCACTTCCGGGGGCCAACTCCAGCGGGCAACTCCGGGGGGAAACTCCAGCGGGCAACTCCGGGGGCCAACTCCAGCGGGCAACTCCGCGGGGCCAACTCCAGCGGGCAATTCCGGGGGGCGCCGCCAGGGACACCTCTGGGTGCCACTTCTGGGGCACCCCGGGACCGGGGGAGCACCGGTCACTGCTCACTGCCGAGAACAGCGGTTCGGTCGGCGGGCCGCCTGGAGATTTGATGTCGTGGCAGAAAACTGCGGAGACTCTCCGCACTTTTCTGACGTTCCCTCAAGGGGCTGGACGCCGACGCGCCGTGAAGGCTGCACCACGTCCGCTTCCAGGTCCCGCCCGGCGAGACGGTTCGCCTGGTCGGGGAATCCACCGCGGTGATCGTCGATGCGGCGCGCCGGCCTCGGCTCTCCGGACTTCCCGCGCACGCGGATGAGCGGACGCCGTGTGCGGCTCGCGCGCCACGGGTACGCCACGGATACGCCACGGATACGCGACAGGTGCCCGGGTCGGACGGGCGCTCCCGGGGACCAGGGATCCACGAGACCACGAACAAGGAAGAGCCCGGACCAGCGACGGTCCGGGCTCTCTTCATGCGGGTCATGCGGGTCATGCGGGTCATGCGGGTCATGCGGGCTGTACGGGCCGTGCGAACTTCGCGGGCTGTGCGGGCTGTGCGGGCTGGACCGGCCGCTCGCGGCCACCGATGCGCGACCGCGGCCACCGATGCGCGACCGCGGCCACCGATGCGCGACCGCGACGCGCGACCGCGACCCCGACCGCGGTCCTACAGCGACAGATGCAGGTACGTCTGGATCTCCCACTCGTTGCCGTTGTCGTAGCCTGGCAGGGCCTCGCCGCCGGTGGGGCTGTAGCGGGGGGAGTCCTCGTCCAGGGTGCGGTACTTGCCGCGGATGCCCAGGCGGGTCTGGGGTTCGCCGAACCAGCGGGGCGAGCCCAGGGAGTAGGACACGTCGCCCATGAGCTGCAGCGGGAACGTCAGGTTGAAGTCGCGGTGGTAGTCGTAGGGGCCCCAGTCGTTGATCCGGGCGGCGGCGCCGAGGGCGAGTGGGCCGCGGGTCAGGCGGGCGTCGATGCCGTAGCGGTGGATCACGCGGTTGAGGGTCTGGTCCTCGCCGCCGGGGTCCCAGCCGCGGGGCTCGGCCATGCCGGCGTAGAGGTTGGCCACCAGGCGGGTGGAGGGGCCCAGGCGCGAGACCAGGCGGCTGCGCACCTCCCAGAGCTCGTGCGGGGGCGGGGCGCCCATGAAGGGGAACGTCTCGCCGCCCTCGGAGATGAAGATGGCCGCGTCGCTGGTGGAGGGGTGGTCGCGGTAGACGAAGCCCAGGCTCGCGGCCAAAGGCGCGTCCTCGCGGCGGTCGTTGTCCCAGGCCCACATCCAGGTGGCCGGGGTGGGGTCCCAGGTGACGAGCAGCTCGGCGCCGTAGGTCTCGCGGTTGCCCAGGACGGCGAAGGGGTCGTCCAGGACGTTGCGGGGGCGGCCCGGGGGCGGCACGTCGCCGGGGATGGGGCCCACGATGGGTTCCTGCCACAGGAAGTTGGGGCCGAACTGCCAGTCGCCCCAGTTGTAGGTGAAGCCGGTCAGGACGTTCTTCTGGTTGCCCGAGCCGGAGTCCTTCAGGGCCCAGCCGGTGTAGGTGATCACCTCGGTGGGGCCGGCTTCGGCCACCAGGCCCATGTAGGCGGCCTGGCCGTACCAGCGCAGCGGCCCGCGCTGCCAGGTGAGCTTGCCCTTGAAGCCCCAGGTGTCCTCGTCCTTGATGCGGTCCTGCAGGACGCGGTAGCCGCCGTCGGTCTCGTCGACGAGCTGGAACCGCCGGCCCACCATCGGGTCGCCGGACCACAGCGTGCCCAGCTCCAGGCCCCAGCGGCCGCGGGTGGCGGCCACCTGCAGCGAGACCTTGCGGGTCTCCGGCAGGGGGATGGCGATGGAACTGGCCACCTGGCCCTGGGGCGCCAGGTCCTCGTGGTAGACCACGGTGGCGTCGAAGGGGCCCACGCGGCGCTGGTGCTTCAGCAGCACGGCGGGGTTGGCGCCCCACCAGAGCTGCGGGCCGAACGCGGCCTTCCAGCCGGAGAACTGCTGCTTGCCGGCGATCTCGAAGCCCACCGGCGCCATGCCGTTGTAGATGTCGATGTTGTCGCCGTAGTAGGCGTTGCGGTAGAGGCCGAAGAAGTCGCCCTCGAAGCCCCAGTGCAGGTGGCCGGTGCGGTAGAAGGCGTCGAGCTGGAAGTGGTCGTCCTCCCAGCTGACCTCCGACTGGTAGACCTTCACCCGCTCGATGGACTCGAGCTCGAGGTCCTCGCCGTCGGCGGTGACGGTCCGCGTGCGGCCGCGGTTCTCGTAGAAGATCTCGTCGATGGGGTTGACCGGCACGTTGCCCAGGACGTTGATGGACGCCCAGCCCACCACGCTCTCGGTGGGCCTGGCCTCCACGTCCACGTAGTAGCTCTCCAGGTGGTCGAAGCCCTGGAAGGCGGGCAGGTCGGTGGCGGAGGCCTGGCCCTGCTCGGGCGTGGTGATGCGCTCGCCGCCGGTGGAGAAGGTCTCGAACTCCATGCGCACGCCCTTCAGGCGCACGCGCGAGGTGGCCTCGGCCACCATGGCGGCGCGGTCGCCGCGGGCGGCCACCTCGGCCGACACCGGCCGGATGGTGGCGAAGTGGGCGCGGATGGCCTCGAGGTCCAGGCCGGGCGCGTAGGGGTCCAGCGTGAAGGCCTGGCGCATGGCGTAGTAGGCGGCGCGGGGGTAGACGTTGTACAGCCCGCGATGGTCGGGACGACCCTTGGCCGTGATCCCCCACCACTCCTCGTTCATGTTGTTCTGCCCCTCGACGTAGTCCTCGGGGTAGGCGTCGTTGGGCCAGGAGGCGTTGGTGTCGTGGATGTCCAGGCGCTCGTCCTGGCGGTACTTCCACCAGCCGTCGCTCCACTGGAAGATCATCCCGCCGATGGCGTTGCCCACGCGGCCCTTGCCGGCGGACTGCTCGTAGATCTCGCGCCACTGGCCCACCAGGTAGTGCGCCTGCATGACCTGGTCCTCGCGCATCTCGCGGGCGTTCCAGGCGTCGGCGCCGAACTCGGTGAACACCACCGGGATCTGCATCTCCTCCTCCACGCGGGCGTAGAGGTCGCGCACCGAGATGCCGCGGTAGACGTTGGTGCCGAAGATGTCCAGGGTGGCGCACTCCTCGGCGATGATCTCCAGGTACTGGATGTCGCCGTTGGCGATGGCCACGGGCCGGCGCCTGTCGCGGGCCTGGACCTCGCGGGTGACCTGGCCCATGAGCGAGTAGAGGTGCCGGGCGCGGGCCTGGTCCTGCTCGCCCTCGGGCAGGGCCTCGATCTCGAAGCTGGTCCAGCTCAGGCCGTAGTTGTTCTCGTTGCCCAGCAGCCACATGAGCATGCCGCGCGTGTCCTGGAACTCCTCCACCAGCTCGATCACCTCGGCGGTGACCGCCTCGCGCAGGCGGGGGTCGGAGTAGTCCACCTGGGCCACCCAGACGCCGTCGATGTTGAAGCCGTAGCGCGCGACGGGGTGGTTGAGCACGGTCCAGATGCCGTACTCGTCGTAGATGTGCTCGACCCAGCGGGGGGGGACGCCCACGTACTGCCGGATCACGTTGACGCCCATGTCCTGCAGCAGGGGCATCTCGCGGGCCAGGGCGTCGCGGATCACGTCGTCCGGCTGGGTCCACAGGCTGTAGTTGTAGTTCTCGCCGATGGGGATGTAGTCCCAGTTCATGCCGAAGACCATGAAGTCCTCGCCGCCGACCTGCAGGCGGCGGCCGGTCGGGTCGGAGACCACCTCGACGGTCTCGACCTCGGCGCTGACGGCGCTGGTGGCGGGCGCGGCCAGGGCCGAGCCGGGCGGCAGGACGGCCGCGATGAACAGCGCGAGCGGGGCCACGGCGGCGGCGCCACGGAGCAGGGCGCCACGACGCAGGGCGCCACGACGCGGAGCGCCACGACGCAGGGCGCCGCCGCGCGGGGTGCGGGAACGC
>CAZWYF010000137.1:2513-4143 GCA_964637835.1 uncultured Fibrobacteraceae bacterium | reverse complement strand
CGCTCCAGGTCCTCGACCTTCAGGCCGTTGCCCCAGGGGAACGTCAGCGTGGTCTTGCTGGCGCAGTAGTACTCGACGTGGCACTGGCCGCAGGTGAACGACCTCATCTCCTGACGCGTGGCCAGCTGGTTCGGGTCGTAGGGCTCGGCGCGGTCGCCGCGCCGCCACTGCTCGATGGTCGGCAGGTGGGGGACGGGCGCGTCACCGGCCGCCAGGTCCGCGATGCCCTGCATGAACCCCGGACGGGTGATGCGCAGGCCCATGGTCTGCGGGTCGTGGCAGTCGATGCAGCTGACGGGGTGGACCTCGCTCATGTCGAAGTGCCCCTCGGGCAGGTCGTCCGCATCGAAGCCGCCCACGGGCGGGGAGGGGAACGTGGCCTCGGCGTCGTCGACCCCGGCGGTGTCGGGGGTGCCGTCGGGCATCTGGGAGGCCAGGGCGAGGACCTCGTGATAGGGGCGGGGGCTGAGCACCTCGAACCCGCGGATCACCGCCTCCATGTCGAAGTCGGCGGCGAGGGCGGCGGGGTCGGCAGGCCGGCCCATGGCCTCGAGCCCCACCTTGCGGTACAGGACGCTGGTCGAGGCGTGGCAATGCAGGCAGGCGCCGGCCTGCTGGCGCTGGTTCACCCGCTCGGTGACCACCTGGTCGTAGAGCATGTAGGCGTGCCCGCGGGCCTCGCGATAGTCGATGCTGAAGGCATAGCCGGCATAGAGGCGCTCGAGCCAGGGCTGCGCCTCGAGCTTGCTCTCCGTCAGGGCGCTCGAGCCGCCGGCGAACTTGTCGCCGGCGGTGCTCCGGTACTGCTCGTAGTGGCGCGGCCAGTTCTGCGCCCACAGCGCGGGGTCGACGCTGGTCTCATCCAGCTCCACCACGCGCAGGTACGGCGAGCGCGCGTCCTGCTTGTGCTCGAACATGGTCACCAGCGTCATGGTGATGGCCAGGGTCACCAGGGACGCCGCGGCCAGCATCGCCACCAGCAGCAGCGCGTTCCGCCGCGGAGAGCGGGAGGAGGAGTTTTCCCGGGAGTCGGGTCGTTCGGTGGTCATGAAGGGCCCCTTTGCTGCGGATGGTGATCCGGGACATCGCGCCTACGGGCGCTCGGCGTGTCCGACGTCGGTATGGCAGTGCACGCAACTCAGCATGTCGCCGCCTGGCTGGGCGGGCAGCATGGCGTGGACGAAGTCGCCGTGGCAGTGCAGGCACGCGTTCTGGGCGACGCGCGCGTTGCGGTCCTTGATCTGGATGGGCTCGTGGAAATCCCCGGTGGTGAAGGCCAGGGAGTGGAAGAAGCCGTTGTCGCCCTTGGTCACCCACTTGCCCACCGGATGGTGGGGCAGGTGGCAGTCGTTGCAGGTGGCGACGTCCTTGTGGCTCGAGTTCTGCCAGGCGTCGTAGTGCCCCTGCATCACGTGGCAGTTCGCGCAGGCGGCCGGGTCGCTGGAGAGGTACGCCGAGCCCTGGCCGTAGCCGAACGTGAAGAACCCCACGCCGGCGCCGATGCCGGCGATCGCCACCAGCGAGTAGTGGATCCAGCCGACGCGCGCGAAGAAGGCCGCGAGGGCGCGGGCCACCAGCGCGCGTCCCTCCCTCAGGACCAGCATCACATCGGGCACGTCGAACCTCATGG
>CAZWYF010000137.1:0-2413 GCA_964637835.1 uncultured Fibrobacteraceae bacterium | reverse complement strand
GAAGGTGGCGCGCAAGGATCCCCTGCTGGGCGCCGAGGGCGCGGTGCTGTTCCTGGAGAAGGTCTCGCCGGCCATCGAGCAGGTCGACAGCTCTTCCGGCGCCATCGGCACCGCCGTCGATCGTGCCATCGAGGCCCTGGTGGCGATCATCGCCGCGGCGCCCGCCGACCAGGCCACGCGCGAGCGCTGGCTCGCCCGCCTCTGGCAAGCCATCGAGGACGACGACATCCCTTACCTCGAGACGCTGGGCGAGCACTGGGGCGAGCTCTGCGCCTCCCGGGAGATCGCCTCCCGCTGGGCGGACGAGCTCCTGCCGATCTGCCGCCTGGTCTGGAGTCCCGACCGCTCGCAGCACGGCTACTTCAAGGGCACCACCCTCTGCCTCGAGGCCCTGCTCGCCGCCGGGCGCCACGACGAGCTGTTCGACCTTCTGGCGATGGCCCCCTTCAAGATGTGGGACCACCGGCAGTACGCCGCGCGGGCCCTCGCCGCCCAGGGGCGAACGGACGACGCCATCCGCGAGGCCGAGGGGAGCCGCGGGCTCAACGACAGCCCCGTGGCCATCGCCCGCGAGTGCGAGGCCATCCTGCTGGCCGCCGGCCGCACCGAGGAGGCCTTCACGCGCCACGCCCTGCTGGCCAACCGGGCCACCACCTACGCCGCCTGGTTCCGCGCCGTGGCGGAGAAGTACCCCGAGAAGACGGCCGAGGAGATCCTCGACCACCTGGTGGCCGGCACGCCCGGCGACGAGGGCAAGTGGTTCGCCGCGGCCAAGAACGCCGGGCTCTACGACCAGGCCATCGCCCTGGCCAGCCGCACGCCCTGCGCGCCGCAGACCCTGACCCGGGCCGCCCGGGATTTCGCCGAGAAGCAGCCCCGGTTCGCCGTGGCCGCTGGCTTGCTGGCGTTGTACTGGCTGGTGCTGGGCCACGGCTACGAGGTCACCGGCCAGGACGTGCTGGACGCCCACGACTTCACCCTCGCCGCCGCCGCGAACGCCGGCTGCACCGAGCAGACCCGCGCACGGATCGCCGAGATGGTCGCATCGGAGACCATCGCCGATCGCTTCGTCTCCAGGATGCTGCAGCGTTACCGGGGGGCCTCGTGAAGCCTGGTAGCGTCGGGCTCGCCACCGAACACTGTGTGGTATACAAGCCAACACGGCGTTGCCTATACTGACCTCGAGGTGCCGACCGCCCCGCAATGCTGTCGTTGATGAGGCGTTCGCTGGTCCGGGCTTCCGAGGGGATCTCCAACCGTGCTCCGTGTCCCGATCAAACCGCAATTGCTACGCTGGGCGATCGACCGCTCGGGCCACAGCACCGAGACGCTGGCCGACAGGTTCCCGAAACTCGTCCATTGGCTAGATGGACAGCTACAGCCGACGCTCAAGCAACTCGAGGCCTTCGCCAGGGCGACCGCCACCCCGATCGGCTTCCTGTTCCTGGACACGCCTCCGGTCGAGCGCGTGCCGATTCCTGATTTTCGCGCGATCGCGAATCGACTTGTCGGCGACCCCAGCCCCGATCTTCTCGACACCATCTACCTATGTCAACAGCGCCAGGAATGGTACCGGGAGTTTGCCGTATCGGCCCACGAACCCGCCCTGGACTTCGTCGGTTCTGCCCGCCTCGTTGACGATGTCAACGAAACGGCCCAGCTGATGCGAACGGTGCTCGGACTCGATCTGGGCAAACGGCGCCTGATGCCGACATGGTCCGATGCACTGCGTAATCTGATTGCGCAGACCGACGCCCTCGGTGTCCTGACCATGGTCAGTGGCGTTGTCGGCAGCAACAATCGGCGTCGGCTCGACCCCCAGGAGTTTCGCGGCTTCGCGCTCGCCGACGTCATCGCTCCGTTGATCTTCGTCAACGGAGCGGACACCAAGGCCGCGCAGATGTTCACCGTGGCGCACGAACTCGCCCACATCTGGTTGGGTGAGTCGGGCGTTTCGGACAGCGAGGCCCGATTCGTTCCGGATCAGGCTGTCGAACGCTGGTGTAACCAGGTCGCTGCCGAACTGCTGGTTCCGATCGAGATGCTGCGCGGTGAGTTGGACGCCACGGTCCCCTTGACCGAGGAAATTCAACGACTTGCACGGCGGTTCAAGGTCAGTACGCTCGTGATCCTCAGGAGGATCAGCGATGCAGGGGCGTTCGACCGCGACACGATGTGGGACGCGTACGAACGGGAACTGGCGCGCCTTCGGCCCATGGCTCAGGGCGGAGGTGGCGACTTCTACCACACGGTCGGATCGAGGGTGAGCAAGCGTTTCGCCCGGGCGCTGATCGCAAGAACGCTCGAGGGGCAGACCACGTTCACGGAGTCGTTCCGCCTGCTCGGCGTCAAGAGGGTCGCGACGTTCCATGAGCTGGGGCGGAGCCTCGGGGTTGGGCTCTGATGGCTTACT
>CAZWYF010000136.1:0-4186 GCA_964637835.1 uncultured Fibrobacteraceae bacterium | reverse complement strand
TGCCCCGCGAGGGCGGCTGGCGTCACGGAAGCCGTCCTGAACGAAGTGTCCAGGACTGGCGCACAGTTCGTTCAGTTCCTCGGCGCGGGCCGGGGGCGGCCGGTGGTCACCGTGGGCCCGAGGCCCCAGGGCCCGGAGGCCCTCGGTGCTCCCCTTCCCTGTCTCGACCTGGAGCGCAAATAAAATACGAAAAGCGCAATAGCAATCCAGTCGAATGGATGATCCTTGGCGTGAAGGCCCGTTCATGCACACCGCGGTGCCCCTCTACGGGTTCTTCCAGATCATGCATGGATGGTCTCCAGTTCACGCCGCACACGTCGCGCCGATCCTCTCGGCGTGCCTTGCGCGGCCCGCTGGCTGGCAGCCAGGCGATCGTCGCGTTGAAACGCAGGACGACGTGGAAGCGACCGACGACCACCTCACCATGGTGGCCATCCATCAAAGAGATTGTCCCGAACTCGGGACCTGTTTTGTGCTGAAGGTCCGTAGACCGCCACCGCGGTGGCGGTCTACGAAATGATTCATCAATTCTGGTCACGGCAGCGATGGCGATCTCCCGCGCGACCCGCGACCCGCGCCCCGCGCCCCGGCCGCAGTCGTGGTGACGAGAGGTCGCCGCCGCCGGTCTCTTGGCGTCGATCGTCTCGCGAGATGGAGCCCCGGCCGCCCCATGGAATCGCGCAGCAACTCCGGTCGTCGAGGATGCCCGTCTCCTGAACGAAGTGTCCAGGACTGGCGCACAGTTCGTTCAGATACGGGCCCGTCCTCCATCACCACGGCACCCAGGAGTCGGTCCCCCTTGACATCGGTGCAACTATTGCGGACTATGCTCCCGTTCAGTATAGCTAAAACGGAGCTAGATCCCCGTGAGCCACATCCGCCGCAGCCTCGGCATGGACCTGCCCGCGGGGCAGTCGGCATTCCTCTGGGGTGCTCGCAAGACCGGGAAGTCGACCTATCTGGCGAGGCGATTCCCGCAGAGCGTCGTCTACGATCTGCTGCAGACCGATCTGCTCCTCGACCTGACGCGGCGGCCGGCGCTCTTGCGCGAGCAACTCCTCGCCCGTCCTGCGGAGGGACTCCGCGCGCCGGTCATCCTGGACGAGGTCCAGAAGGTGCCTCAGCTTCTCGACGAGGTCCACTGGCTCATCGAGAACACCGACCTGCAGTTCATCCTCTGCGGGTCGAGCGCCCGGAAGCTCCGCCGTGGCGGCGCCAATCTCCTGGGTGGCCGGGCCTGGCGTTTCCACCTGCACCCGTTGACGTCGCTCGAGATCGGCGAGGTGGACCTGCTCCGGGCGCTGAACCATGGCCTGGTGCCCAGCCACTATCTCCAGGCGCACGGACGGCGATCCCTCGAGGCCTACGTGGCGGACTACCTCAAGGAGGAGGTCCTCGACGAGGGCCTGACCCGCAACGCGCCGGCGTTCTTGCGCTTCTTCGAGGCCATGGCCGACGGCCACGGGCAACTGGTCAACTACGCGAACATCGCCAGGGACTGTGGCGTCGACGCCAAGACCGTCCGGGAGTACTACCAGGTCCTGGTCGACACGCTGCTCGGGACCATGGTCCCGCCGTTCAAGCGGAGGCAGAGCCGGCAGGTGATCGGCAAGGCCCCGAAGTTCTACCTCTTCGACGTCGGCGTGGCCGGCTACCTCATGGATCGACGGCTCACCGCGGCCCGGGGCGAGCTGTTCGGCCAGGCGCTCGAGCACTTCATCCTGATGGAGATCCTGGCCCACCGGTCCTACACGGACCTGGACTACGCGGTGAACTTCTGGCGGACCAGGACGGGAATCGAGGTCGACTTCGTGCTCGGCGACGGCGAGGTCGCCGTCGAGGTCAAGGGGAGCAGCAGGGTCGGCGCCCGCGAGCTGCGACCACTGCGCGTGTTCGCCGAGGAGAACCGCCCCCGCACCGCGATCATGGTCTGCCTCGAACCCACCCGGCGACTGGCGGACGGCATCCTGGTGCTGCCCTGGCGGGAGTTCCTGGAGATGCTGTGGAGCGGGCGCATCCTGAGCTGATCGCCTGCCGCGGCGGATGACACGGTCGACCAGCGTGGCGCAGCATGGTCTTCGACCCTCGACCCGCATTCCCAAGCGCTCTATCATGGCATGGCCATCGGACGAGTAGGGCTGCGTATAGAACCGCATGGAAAACCGGGAGGCAGAAGCAGCATGATCGGCGAGGGGGAAACCTGGCGCGACCGCCGGGCGAGCCAGGCCATCATCCTGGGCCTGCTTGTTCTCGTGACCTATCATCCGGTTCTGACGGCGGGATTCGTCTACGACGACCTGATCATCGTGAAGGGCAATCCCACCATCGACTCGCTCTCGCCGGCCAGCGTGGCGGCGATCTTCCAGCAGAACTACTGGTATCCGCATCTCGAGGTCGACAATCTCTACCGTCCCGTCACGGTGCTCACCCATGCCATCGAACATGCGATCGCGGGCGAGTCGCCATGGCTATACCACCTGACGAACCTGCTGCTGCATCTCGTGAACGTCCTGCTCCTGGCCGCGATTCTGCGTCGCCTGTGGCCGCGTGCCGGGTGGCGAGCAGTTCTTCCTGCCGGCATCTTCGCCGTCCACCCGGTGCTCTCCGAGGCCGTCAGCAACGTCACGTGCCGTGCGGACGTCCTCGTGGTCACCTTGGTCCTCGCCGCCGGCATGCTGATCGATCATCGCCATCGTCGCTGGCTGATCCCCCTGCTGGCCCTCGCCGCCCTGTTCACCAAGGAGAACGGCATCGTTCTCCTGCCGGTGGTGTTCCTGATCGATGGCGCGATGCGCCGCGACGGCGAGGGACGATTCGAGCGGTGGCGGGCCGCGTTCGGTGCCCACCGGACGACTTATCTCGGTGGGGTCGTCATGGTTCTGGCCGGGCTGGCGATTCGCGCGGCGGTACTTGGCCGCTCGACGCCGACCACCGTCATCACGCCGCCGGAGTTGAATATCCTCGCGTATACCGATGCGGCCGTCCGGATCATGACGGGAATCAAGCTCATCGGCCTCTCAGCGACGAAGTTCGCCTGGCCCTTCCCCCTCACCTTCGACTACGGGACCAGCACGATCGCTCCCGTCGAGACGCCCTGGAATCCCGGCTTGCTGCTATCGATCGCCTTCTGGAGTGCCGCGCTCTGGTGGGGATGGAGGAATCTGGAAAGACGGCCGCAGCTCGCTGCGGCGATTCTGATCTGCCTGGGTTGCTTGCTCCCGGTTTCGAATATCCTGTTTCCGATCACGTCGATCTTCAATGAGCGCTTCCTGTACTTGCCGGCCATCGGCGTCGCGATGGTGCTGGGATTCTTGACGGTGGGCACGTCCGGGGGGGGGCGTCTGCGAGTGGCGAGTTTCGCAGTCGTCATCATCATCGCCGCCCTGGCAACCTGGCAGAGAACCCACGACTGGCGCACTGTCGATTCGATCATCGAGGCCACGGCGGAGGCTTCGCCACGAAGCGCCAATGCGCTGATGGATCTCGCCGGTCTGCGGGCCGCGCAGGGCGATGCCGTGGCCGAGGGTCGACTCCTCAGACAGGCCGTCGACGCGTTTCCCGATTCGCCGCGGGCTCACTTCGCCCTCGGCCTGTGGTATCAGCGCAACGATGACTGGAATGCTGCCGTCGAGCACTTCCGGGCATCGCTCACCGACCGCCCGACCTCGGTCAGCTTGAAATCCGCGATGAAGCTGGGCTACCTCCACGCGACCGCGGGGCAGAACGACGCAGCCATCGCGTACTACCGGCACGCGCTCACGATCAATCCTCACGAAGCGGGAGCGCACTATGGCCTCGCACTTCTTCTGCGCGGTCGAGACGACCGGCAGTCGGAGCGCCACGCGCGCCGCGCTGCTCAGCTGGGGCGGCCGGTTCCATCTGCACCGTAGGGCTCTCCATCGCGTTCCTCGGCGAGAACGGTGGCCAGGATGCCGATGCCGCGACATCGCTGCGCCTCTCCCTTTCCAGTCCGAAACGGACCACGCGAGCCACCAGTTGACCTGTCCACGACTAACGTACGGTTCGTTCAGTTCTTCCGCGGCGCGGGCGGGCTGTCGGTGGCCGCAGGGCGTCCTGATGCTCGCCCCTCTCGTTCGAAGAGTTCGTGACAAATAAAAGACGAATAACGCAATAGTGGTCCAGGCGGCTGGATGATTCTTGTCGTGAAGACCCGTTCAGGTACACC
>CAZWYF010000135.1:0-4202 GCA_964637835.1 uncultured Fibrobacteraceae bacterium | reverse complement strand
TGGGTCGAGAACCTGCTCGACGCGGCGCTGAGCGCGCGGCATCCGGAGTTGGCCGGTCCGCGCCGACCCGCCGGTCTTCCGCGGCTCGCGCGCTGGCTTGCCGAGGTCTACGGCGAGTGCTACGCGGTCGCCTTCGCGCCCGAGGATTTCACCGCCTCGCTGACCAGCGTGGTCCGCGCCTGGCCGCGACTCCGCCGGCTGCACCGCGTCCTGGCCTGTCCCGTGGCCACGAGACGCGGACCGGGCGATCACCTCGCCTGCGCCGGATTCGCCCTCGGCGTGCTGCCGATCCTGACCGTGCTGGCCGCCTTCAGGTACCCGAGACGGCTGGCCGCGCCGGCCACCTGGCTGCGGGCAGATCCGCACCTGCTCACCGACTGGGCCTCGCTGCGATCGCGCTTCGCCGCCGACCTCGACTGGGGCCCGGCGGGACCGCTGCCGCGGCCGGCCGATCGCAACCTGGACACGGGGCAGCCCGGAGACGCCGGCGCAGACTACGCGCCGGCGCAGGAGATCCAGACCATGTTGGCCAGGAGATCCAGACCTTGATATGACGGGAGAGGATCACGAACCATGCAGTATCTCGACGTCTCTCGCTACCCGTATCCGACCGCCTCGGCTTATGCCGAATACGCCGCGCTGGACGGGATCGACGACGGTAAGCAGTTCCGGGCGGCCATCCGCTGCTTCACCGCGATCCTGAAGTTCTGCGCCGCGGGGGCCATCGCCGATTACGCCGCGCACCTCGCCCGCGGCGGCGCACCGGACGAGAGGATCGGCAGTCTCCTGCACGGCAATCTGCTGCGCCCCTCGCTCGGCCACTGGAACAATTTCCTGCGCGATCTGCTGCTCTGGCGCCGGTCGCACCGTCAGGACCACGAGGGCTACTTCCACGACCTCGACGCCTTCTACTTCAAGCACCCCGAGCGCCAGAACCTGGCCCGGGGCGGCAAGCTCATCAATGAACTGATCGAGCGGCGCAACGAGTACTTCCATCCGGGTCTCGATCCCGACGAGAAGGAGCTGCCGCGGATCCTCGCGAAGACCGGGTCGAGCATCGACGCGTTGATGACCTTGCTCGAGCCCCTCAACCGCTACCGCCTCATCTTCCACACCGGCGACGGTCGCCACCAGGAGATGCGGGGGCCCGATCCCGGGTCCTTCCCGACCTGCGAATGGCCGCATGGCGAGCTGACGACAGGAGAGATCTACCTCGAGTCCGGTGACGGGCAGGCGGTGCCGCTGTGCTTCCTGAGCGAGCCGGTATACGACGCGCGGGGGCAGGTGGTCGATTTCATGCTCCTGGAGACCACCCGGGTCTCCAAGCGGACCCGCAAGATCAACCTCATCAAGTACATCCTGGGCAACCGCTGGGCCTTCGACGAGGAACGCTTCCTCGAGCACGCCGACGAGCTGTACTCGCGTCTCGCCGTCGAGCCCGTCAAGGAGCAGGCGGCCGGACAGAAGACGTTCGACTGGGAGGAGGTCAGGAGCCTCCGGAAACAGACCAAGGATCAGCGCGAGTCCATGGAGGCCGACGGCGGCAAGGTGATCCGCGGGGCCTACATCGCGCGCACGAGCTTCCAGGGCGACGACGGCCATTTCGCGCGGTTCTGCGACCAGGACCATTTCCCCTGCCTGCTGCTCCTGGGCGACTCGGGGCACGGCAAGACCAACCTGATGTGGCGCCTCGCGGGCAACCCGCCCGGCGACCGCGAGACGGTGGTCGTGTTCCAGGAGGGGCGCAACATCGACCCCGAGGGATATTGCGCCGAGTTCGCCAACCCCCGCTACGACCTGCCGGCGGTGATCGCACGCCTGCGTGAGGGGCGCGACGACTTCGCGGACAAGCGGGTCCTCGTCTTCATCGACGCCATCAACGAGTTCCACGATCCCGCCCGACTCCTGGTCGAGATCCTCGACCTCTACCGCGACGGGCCGCCCTACCCGCTGCGCTTCGTCCTTTCCTGCCGGACCATCGCCTGGGGGCATATGCAGCCGCGGCTCGAGGCGCGGCACGAGGCGCTGCTCTATCGGCCCGGGGGCGCCGAACAGCTCGCATTGCCCACTCTCGCGCTGTTCTCCGGTGCGGAGCTCGAGGCGGCCTTCAGCCGCTATGCGGAGCACTTCGACATCGACGCGACCATCGAGAGCCTGTCGCCCCGCACGCGGCGGCTGCTGCGCGATCCGCTCATGCTGCGGATGGTGGCCGAGGCCTACCGCGGGACGTCGCGGGAGCCGGCCACGCTGCCGCGGGAACTGGACATCGGCCTGATCTTCGAGGGATTCGAGACCAACCGCCGGGTGCACCAGCGCAAGGACTGGCCCTTCCTCGAGGCCCTCGTCGCGGCGATGTGGCAGCACCGCGACTCGCGTCTGCCCGAGGGCGTGGTCCGCCAGGATCCGGCCATCGAGAGGATCGTGTTCGAGCCCCCCGTCGACATGCCCGCCAGGCAGACCTACCGCTGCGGCAACGAGGACTGCTGGGCGCTCCTGAAGAAGGGAGAGGGGGGCTTCGACGGCTACAACTGCCCCAACTGCAAATCGCAGGACATGATTCCGATCGAGCGGGACTGGCGGACAACCTACGAGCGGCTGCTCGACGAGGGCATCCTCACCGAGGACGAGCTCGGCGACGAGCGCGCGATCCGTTTCGTCTACGATCGCCACTACGAGCACCGGACGGCCAGCTGGCTTCGCGAGACCAGCCCCGGTGGCGTGCTCGATGCCGCGCGCGTGGGGGAGCTGATCCGCTATGCCGAGGGCGACCGCACCGTCCCGATCCAGCTCGAGGCGATCAAGCACGCGGTGCTGCTCTCGCCGCAGCAGGACGCGATCATCGCCGAGCTGGCCCGCAGCGCCGAGCAGTCCTTCCGTGACATGGCCGTCGCCTGCCTGGTGGAGCGGGCCCACCGATCGGCGGCCTCGAGCGAGGAACAGCGCCGTTTCGTCGACGAGCTCGCCCGCCAGGGCGTCAACCCGCGCCTGGTGGCCATCGAGACGGTGCTGCAGTCGCCCGAACTGGGCGATGACCCGCTGCTCATGCCGATCACCGACAAGCAGGACGAGGACCGGCTGATCCTCGCGATCTCCCGGGCGGTCTACCGCGTCTGGCGCTCCACGGCGAGCAGCGGGTACGAGCGGGCGCAACGCCTCATGGAAGCCTTCGCCGCGCAGATCACGGCCGCGAACATCGTGCGCGGACGGGTCGCGCCGCTCCGGATCCTGATGGATGTCACCCTCGGCACGCTCGGCACCATGCACGACGACCCCGCCGTGTACCGGTACCTGGGCGAGTTCTGGAAGGACGTGGCGGGGAAGCGACTGATGCTCGCGCGCCGCAATCCGCTGTCGGCCGGGATGCGGCTGGCGCTGGTCAAGGTCGGAGCGAGCTTCGCGAGCTGGATCCTCGAACGCCAGGGGTTCTCCTTCGACGGCAAGAAGAACTCGTTCTCTGCCGCCGAGCGCCAGGCCATGCTCACCATCACCTCGGCCTGGGCCGGGGATCTCGCCGCCTTCGCGGAGGTGCCCGACATCATCGCGGAGCTCGGTCCCGACAGCACCGACCCCGCCCAGCGGGAGCGCATCGGCGCGAAGCTGGTGATCCTGCTGTCCACATGCGCCGGGGTCGCCTGCGTGGAATCCGATCCGCGGCGCACCATGGAGCGCTACGACGACCTCTTCGCGCGCGCCGAGCGACTGCACGATCGGGGACGGGTGGTGCGCTACTTCACGTGCTCGGCCGTCAACTTCTCGCTCCAGCTGCGTCACGACGGCGACGGACAGGCGGATTCCGACCCGCGGTTCTGGGCGGACGTGCAGCGTTCACTGGTCGCCAAGTACCGCAAGCTGCTGGCCACGGACCCGGAGATCTTCCGGCCCACCGAGATCATCGAGGGAACGCCCAACGGGCTGATGGGGATCTACCTGCAGGCGACGGTCAAGGTGGGGGCCGATCCCGAGGCCGAGCTCGTGACGCCTCTCCTGGAGAGCCTGGAGGGACGGCCGTATCTGGTCCAGGCCTACCTGCGCTCGGCGCTGTTCGGCCTCGACACGTTCTCCCGACGGATCGGCGTCTACGACCGGTTCCTCAAGTCGCTCGACACGTTCTCCGACCTCGAGTCGCTGGCGCAGCGGATCGGCGTGGCGGACTGCGACCAGGCCACGCTCCGCCGCTGGCTCGCCGAGGCGTACGCCACCAT
>CAZWYF010000134.1:0-4247 GCA_964637835.1 uncultured Fibrobacteraceae bacterium | reverse complement strand
GACACCGCCCGCGCCGCCCTCCGCCGCGCGCTCGACCACCCCGAGGTCGCCGACCAGGCCCGGCGGCTGCTGGACCAGGTCCCCTCGGGCTGATCCTGGCGGTCAGGGCGCGGATGGCTCCGCGGCAGGGACGGAACTCACCGACGTAGGATCGTAAAATGGTCTTGACCATTTTACGATGCACCCGACAATGGCCCCATGAACCCCGCTCTCCCATCTACGACACGTTCCGCCGCTGGGTGCCGGTGCTCTGCGAACTGCACCTCGGCTTCTTGATCCGGCCGTGGTCCCGGAGCGTGGCCAGTTCCTTGCGCAAGGAGCCGCGCTGATTCCTGCGGGACTGGGCGAACGTGGAGGACCCAGGCCAGCGCGCGGCGGACTTCGTCGGGATCCGCGACGGCCGGCCATCTAGAACTTCAATGCAAGCTGCTCATGCTGATGCCTTTCGGGGTTGCCCCCCGGGGGGGCACCTGGAAGGGACCGTCGAGCCAGCGCCCAGCTTGAGGCGATGATGCGTCCGGCCGGCCAGCTGGGCCCCACGAGGGGATGTCGTGGAGGATGCCGCCCCGTGGTTGATTTGCGGTAGGGCGCGACGGCGGGTCTGCTGAGTCTGGGCCAACCCGCATTCCGGAAGAACCCAGTGAGCGATACGCGCGCCCGCCAGGCCGCGGCCACACGTGCCGCCGCGTTCAGGCCCCACGCCAGGGCCCATTCCTGAAAGCCCTTGACCAGCGCCCCGCGCGCCACGAGACTTCAGGCCATGACCCGCCGGCTGCGCACCACCCTCGCCCACGTCCTGCTGCTGACGCTGCCGCTCGCCGGAGTGGTCGTCACGAGCCACGTCCACGGGCCCATCAACGGGCCGGCGGCCGGCGACGGCGTGTGTCCCTGCGACACGGTGGCGGCCCCGGTGGCCGGCGGCAACGGCTGCGCGCCCGCTGCAGGCGGCGAGGACCAGCCCCTGTGCCCCATCTGCGAGCTGGCGCGTTCGCTGCACGCCGCGGGTCTGTCCGCCCCGGCGCCGCTGCCGACCCCTGGCTCGGTCAGCCTGGCCTGCACGCCGCCGGTGGATCATCTGCCGGCGCCCGCGGCGATCCGCGCCGCCTCCCGCTCTCCCCCGCTGGCGGCCGCGGCGGCCTGACGGCCGCTCCTGCGCGACCGGCCGGCTCGCCGCGACGCCACGGTCTTGACGGACCGGGCGCCGCTCGCTGCCGGCTCACTGGCACCAGCAGAACCAGGAGAGCTTCCATGCTGAACCTGACACCCTCGGGGCGGCCGCTCGCGGTCGTCCTCCTGCTCGCCGCGGCCCTGGCGGCCGCCGCCGACCGCGCCGAACTCACCGGCCAAGTCCACGACGCGGCCACCGACCGGCCCCTCGCGGCGGCCACGGTCACCCTGCCCGACCTCGACCGCGCCGTCCGCACCGACGCCGACGGCGACTTCCGCTTCACGGATCTGCCGGCCGGCGCCCACCGCGCCCGCATCGCCCACCCGGGCTACGCCCCGTGGGAGGGCCGCCTGACCGCCGGCGAGGCGGCGCAGACCATCGCCCTGACCCCGGCCACGCACCGCCTCGAGGAGGTGGTGGTTACCGCCACCGGCTACGACCGCCTTGCCCTGGACACTTCCCTGCCGGTCAACGTGGTCAACCAGGACGACCTCGCCGAGCGCGTGGCCCAGACCATGAGCGACGTCCTCGCCGGCGAGCCCGGCGTGGATGTCTCGACCACGGGCACCGGCAGTGTCCGGCCCATGATCCGCGGCCTGTTCGACGAGCGGGTCCTGATCCTGGTAGACGGCCTGCGCCTGTCCGAGCAGCGCCCCGGCGGCAACCACATCCTCTCGCTGGACCCGGCCCAGATCGCCAGCGTGGAGGTGGTCCGCGGCCCGTCCTCCGTGCTCCACGGCTCCGATGCCATCGGCGGCGTGATGAACGTGATCACCCGCAAGGAGGAACGCCGCACCGACCCCGGCTGGCGGCTGGGCCTGGAGCAGGACGTGGCATACGAGTCGGCCACCTCGGGCTGGAAGTCCACCAGCCACGCCATCTTCGGCTCCGGCCGCTTCAACGGCTTCGCCGGCGGCTTCTATCGGGACGCCGAGAACCTCGAGACCGCCGACGGCGAGATCCCGCACAGCTTCTACCGCGGCGGCGCGCTGTGGGGCGGGGGCGCCTGGGAGGGCGACCGCTGGCGCGCGCGCGTGGGCTACACGTTCATGCAGGCGGACATCGGCATCCCCGCCAATGACCAGGTCTTCCTGGCCGACTACTTCGACGACGAGACCCACCACCAGCTCGCCGCCCGCGTGGTGCGCGAGGGCGACGCCGGCCTGGTCCGCGAGTTCCGGCTCGACGCGGGCTGGCAGCGCCACGAGCGCAACCGTTTCCGGCTTCGCACCCCGCCCGGCCCGGCCGTGCAGGGGAACCTCGCGATCACCATCGACGTGGACCTGGACACCTGGCTATTGCAGCCCCAGTGGGTCCTGCAGCCGTCGGACCGGCACACCATCACCACCGGCGTGCAGACCTTCCTGGAGGACGCCACCAGCGCCCGGCGGATCGTCGACACCGCGCCCGGCAGCGGCTTCCAGCATCCCTTCGACCAGGTGCCGGTGATCCCGCCGTCGGACCGCGTCGGGATCGGCGGCTACGTCCAGGACGAATGGGTCGTCTCCCCCCGCTGGACCCTGATCCCGGGCCTGCGCTTCGACCACATCACCACCGGCAGCGACGGCCACCCCTACCACGCCGTTCGCTCCGAGCTGGACCGGGACGACCAGGCCTTCAGCGGCAACCTCGGCGTGGTCCGCCACCTGGCGCCCGGCTGGAACCTGCACGCCAACGTGGGCCGGGCCTTCCGCGCGCCCACCCTGCTCGAGCGGTTCTTCATCGGCCCCCACGACGCCACACGCGACGACATCGGCAACCCCGACCTCGACCCCGAGACCAGCCTGAACCTCGACGTGGGACTGAAGGTGCGTCGGACGGGCTGGCGGGGCCAGGTGAGCGTCTTCCACAACACCGTCCAGGACTTCATCGCCAAGGTGGACGTGGACACCGCTCTGGCCTGGAAGAACCTGGACGACGCCCGCCTCTACGGCGCCGAGGCCGCGGCCGAGGTGTGGCCCGCCACGGACTGGACGGTGTTCGGGTCGGTGGCCTGGGTGCGAGGCGAGATCACCGACGACGGCGGCGACCTCCCGGCCATCCCGCCCCTGCGCGCCCGCGGCGGCGTGCGCTGGGAGCGGGAGCTGGCACCGGCACGCCGCGTCTGGTCCGAGGCCGTGGTGCTGTGGACCGACGGCCAGACCGACCCCGGCCCGGGCGAACGCGCCACACCGTCCTGGCGCCGCCTGGACTGGCGCGCCGGCTGGTCCCTGGACCAGAACTGGGGCCTGACCGTGGCGGTGGAGAACCTCACCGACGAGGCCTACGTCGACCACCTCTCCCGCGTCTGGCAGGACCTGGGCCTGACCTCCCAGCCGGGCCGAAACGTGAAGGTGGCCGCACGGCTGGGCTTCTGAGGCTGCGCACGAGGCGCGGGCGGATGCATGCGCTCGCCCGCGCCTTCTCGTCGTTCTTTCGCGAGACGCTACTTACGCGTCAGGGCGCTCCCGCAGCAACTGAACGTGCACGGATCGGCCGCTGGATGGCAGCCACAGTCGGTGGCGGTATCCTCGCACTCGTGAACGACCTTGAGTTCGAGACCGCAGGCCTTGCAGACGTAGACCTCGTCGAGCTTCATGTCATGGCACGTGAGCATGGATCATCCTCCTGGCGTGTGGCGGTGCGAGTCGCTTCCGGGGCAGAGCCGGCGCTGCCGTCCTGTCGAGGATAGCCCGCCGTGGAATCCGGTGACAGCGAAACCTCGCGACAGGACAGTGGGCCACCCCGCCCCGACATTGACACCGCCCCTCCGGCCACCTACCATCGGCCCGCGCGGTCGGGACGGACTCCCGGCCTCGCCATCACGACTGCAACGGCGGTTCGACGACCAGCGGAAGTCCGGTGCGAATCCGGCGCGGCCCCGCCACTGTGAACGGCGACGAAACCCGCAACGCTGCCACTGAGGCCTCCAGGATGGAGACGACCTCGGGAAGGCGCGGGGAGTAGGACGACCCGTGAGCCAGGAGACCGGTCCCGAACCCTTGTCCGTCACCTTCGTGGGAGAGGTACGGCAGTGTCGGTCCGCTGGACCGGGAGCCCGGGTCGCCGCGCGCGACCGCGCTTCTGCATCCCCGCCAAT
>CAZWYF010000133.1:0-4283 GCA_964637835.1 uncultured Fibrobacteraceae bacterium | reverse complement strand
GCCGCCGCGCCACCGGCCGCCGCGCCACCGGCCGCCGCGCCGCCCTCCTGCCCCAAGACGTGCCAGGCCACCTCGGCGAACACGGCGTCGATGAGCGCGGCCGGCTCGAGGTGGGCGTGGGCGCGGATCGCGGCCTCCAGGCCCTCCTCGCCGAACTCCTCGCCCTGGGGGTCCTGGGCCTCGTTCAGGCCGTCGGTGTAGGCCACCAGCACGTCGCCCGGCTCGAGGGCCAGCTCGGTGACGGGGTACTCCATGGCCGGCACCATGCCCAGCGGCGTGCCGGCGGCGGGCAGCCAGACCGCCTCGCCGCCGCGGCGCAGCAGCAGGGGCGGGTTGTGGCCGGCGCTGGCGTACTGGAAGCTGCGGCCGTCGGGACCGACGCAGGCCAGGAACAGGGTGGCGAAGGATTCGGGGGCCGTGGAGGCGAAGAGGGCGGCGTTGGCCGCGGCGAGCAGCTTGCCCGGATGGTCCATCACCCCCACCAGGGCCCGCAGGGTCGCCTGCAGGTTGCTGGCCAGCAGGGCGGCGGACATGCCCTTGCCCGAGACGTCGGCGATCACCAGGCCGGTGGCGCCGCCAGGCAAGGCCAGGGCGTCGTAGTAGTCGCCGCTGACGTGCTGGGAGGGGCGGTTCGCCGCCGAGATGGCGCAGCCGGGGACCTCCGGCATGGCCTCCGGCAGCAGCCGCTGCTGGATCTCGCGCGCCATGGCCAGCTGCTGCTCCAGGCTCTCGCGCTCGAGCGACTCGTCGATGCCCTCGAGGCTCACGCGCACCACCTGCTCGCGTGACCGCTCGAGCAGCTCGCCGAACGTCTGCTCGGGCAGGTCCAGGCCCAGCGAGCGGGACATCCAGCCCACATCGCGGTCCACCTTCGCCGCCAGCGCCTCCACCAGTTCGCCGGGCAGGCCCATCTCCTGCACCAGCTCGGGGAGCGGACGCGGCGGCGTGCCGTCGCCGTTGTGGCCGAAGCCGGTGGCGCGCACCAGGGCGATGGCCGCGCGCAGGTGGTCCACCAGCACCGCGGCGTCCTCGGAGATCTCATCGCGGGCGAAGGCCTCGGGGTGGTACTCCACCGCCTCGACGAACACCTGCGGCAGGCGCCAGTCGCCCAGGATGCGGCCGCCGACCTCGCCGTGGTGGAACTCCAGCTCGGCCAGCTCGGCCTCCACCAGGGAGATGCGCCGCTCGGCGGCCACGGTCACCACCCGCTGGAAGTCCGGGCCCAGCTTCTGGGTGAGCGCGCCGATGCCGATGCCGTGCAGGATGCCGGCGAGCCAGGCGTCCTCCTGGCAGGACGACCCCTGCAACCAGGCCAGACCCTCGGCGCAGCTGGCGGTGGCCAGGGTGTGCTTCCAGAGGTCGGCCATGCGCAGGGCGCCGTGGTCGGGCGTGGCCGGCAGCACGTCGTGCATGCCCATGCACAGCGCCACGTTCCGCACGCGCCGCAGGCCCATCTGGATCAGGGCCCGGCGCAGATCGCGCACCTCCTGGCCGCGCGCCAGGGCGGCGCTGTTGACCAGCGCCAGGAAGCGCATGGACATGACGCTGTCGCTGAGGATGACCCGGGCCAGATCGCCGAGGTCGCATTCGGGGTCCGAGGTCAGCGCCACCACCTGGGACGCCACCGCCGGCAGGCTCCCCACTTCCTCCACCAGATCCGCGATGAAATATCGAGTCGTCCTTGCCATGGATCCCCGCTCCCGGGCGTGGGTCGAGGTGGAGGGCGCACGATCCCATGGACCGGATCGCCCTCGTCGTCAGAACGAGGTGATACGTGTAATCAGTATATCCCCCACAAGGAATCTTCGTCTGGAAGCGGAGATGCTTGAGCGGTTCCTCGGCGTGGGGACCGGAAACCCGGCGGGGCCGACGACGCGCGGCCCGCGCCGGAGCCCCCGAGGGGGCCGGAGGCGCGGGCCGCGATATGGGCGAGCCGCCGCTGGGTCACGGGCGGGCCGACCGCTGGTGGCCGGGCGCGCTAGTGGTCCAGCGCGCTAGTGGTCGTGACCGTCATGGTCGTGACCGTCATGGTCGTGACCGTCGTGATCATGCCCGTCATGATCGTGCCCGTCGTGATCGTGGCCGTGGTCCATGCCAGCCTCGAAGTCGATGGCCGTGCCGGCGGGCAGCTCGGTGATCTCGACGATCTCGTAGTGGCCGGTGGGCTTCCAGCGCATGCTGAAGGTGAACTCCACCGGGTCGCCCTTCTCGATGCCCTCGAGCGACACGTTCTCCGCCACGGGGAACGGCATGGTCATGGCGGCCATGCCCACCACCTCGCCGCTGTCGTTCTTGTAGTCGGGGATGGGGGCGTGGCGGATGTACATGTTCTGGTCCGGGCCCTCGGCCGCCGGCAGCTTGCTGACGATGCCGCGCACGGTGTAGTGGTCCACGCCGGCGGCGGCCATCTCCTGGCCCTCGGCGGGCATCTGGTCGGCGGTCTGGTCCTGCTGGTCGCCGCCGCCGCAGCCGGCCAGGGCGAGGATCAGCAGCAGGGACAGGGTGGTCGCGAGCTTCATCGCGGGTCCTCCTCGGTCGGGTGGTGGGTCTCGATCGCGTAAACGGAAACCACGACCGGGCCGGACGGCCACCTCTCGCGTCGGAAATCGCGGCGCGATGGCCGGGCGCCATGGCGGCGCGCAAGGGACGCGCAATCGCGGCGGGGGCCGCCGCCTGGCAGCCGGTATCTTCGCGGCATCATCTTCCGGGTGTCCTTCCAGTTCCCGATGGATTAAATTACGAGTATCAAGATCACGGACCCCCGTCCGCAGGGCCCGCAAGAGTTCGCCATCACGGGAGGACCGTCATGAAGCTCGTGGGCATCATGAGCCTCGAGGAGCACCGGCAGCAGGTCCGCGACCTGCTCCGAGACCAGGGCCTGCAGATCTACAGCGAGACCGGCATCCTCGGCCACAGCACCGAGACCATCGCGCGCATCGGCTGGTTCGCCGCCTCGCAGCCCGTCCCCGACGACGGCACCCTGACCTTCGCCATCGTGCCGGACGAGAACGCCGACGCCGTGTACCAGGCCATCGTGGACCTGCGCGCCGAGATGGGCGAGGTCGACCACCCGGTGCGGGCGTTCGTGGTGCCGGTGGAGCGGATGATCTGAGACCGGCTGCCCGCGTCAACCGCGGCGTCTCGCCATGGCGGCTGCGGCCGCCGGCGCCTTCGGCGGACCGGCGATCCCGTCGCACCGGCGACCCCGCCGGACCGGCCGTACCTTCCCGGGTGAACCCGAGCGTCACCCCAGGAGGTGGTCATGTCCGCGAACCAGAACGTCTTCGTCACCGGCACCAGCTCCGGCTTCGGCCGGCTGATCGCCGCCACGCTGGCCCAGGGCGGCCACACCGTGGTCGCCACCATGCGCGATCCGGGCGGCCGCAACACCGACGTCGCCGGCCAGCTCGCGGCCATCGGCGATCACCTGCACGTGCTGTCCTGCGACGTGACCGACGAGGCGTCCGTGGACCAGGCCATCGCCCGGGCGGAGGACCTCACCGGCGGCCTCGACGTGGTGATCAACAACGCCGGCCTGGGCGCCGGCGGTCACGCCGAGTCCTTCACCGTCGACCAGATGCAGCAGATGTTCGACGTCAACCTGCTGGGCGTCCATCGCGTCAACCGCGCGGTGCTGCCCGCCATGCGCGCCCGCGGCTCCGGCCTGCTGGTGAACATCTCCAGCGTCATGGGCCGGCTGGTGATCCCCTGGGCCGGGGCCTACACCGCCACCAAGTGGGCCCTCGAGGGGCTCACCGAGAGCCTGCGCATCGAGCTGAACGGCACCGGCGTCGAGGTGGTGAACATCGAACCGGGCGGCTTCCTCACCGGCTTCGGCAGCCGCATGGTGCGCGCCGCGGACACCGAACGCGCGGCCAGCTACGGCGACCTGGGCGACGCGCCGCAGCAGCTCTGGGAAGGCATGATCGCCAGCCTCGAGTCGCGGGGCCCCGATCCCCAGATGGTGGCCGACGCGGTGCGCGAGGTGATCAAGATGCCGGCGGGCGAGCGCCCGTTCCGCGTGGTGGTCGACCCCTTCACCGGCGGCGAGACCGCCGAGGCGATCAACCGCGCCTCGGCCGAGGTCCAGCTCCAGCTCGCGCGGATGATGGCGGGCGAGGGGGCGGAGGGGTAGGGCGGCCGGCCAGCCATCCAGGCCGCCCGGGTGATCCCGCTCGCCGCGTCCTCCAGTCTTCCCCGTGGCGCCCGCGAGTTGATGGAATGTACCGCTCAGGTACACCGCTGGTGTACCTGAGCGGTATTTCAGGGCAAAATGTGTCCCG
>CAZWYF010000132.1:3251-4462 GCA_964637835.1 uncultured Fibrobacteraceae bacterium | reverse complement strand
CTGGGGGCAGCGTGGGGACCGGCGGCCCGGGACACCGGCAGGGACCGCGACCGTCTCTTGCGAACGGGAAGCGACGGGGCCCCGGGCCTGCTCTTGAGATACGGAATTCAGGCTCGCGAAGTCAATGGGCCGGGGGCCGAGGCGCCCCCCGGGGGGCACCGGTTCAGTCCCCGGCGATCCCCAGCTCGCGCAGCGCCGCGATGAGGCGGTCGTGCAGGCGCCCGTTGCTCGCCACCACGCCGCGGTTGTTCACCAGCGCGTGGCCATGGCCGAACTCCAGCGGCCGGCCGGCGACGTCGGTGACCCGGCCGCCCGCGGCGGTGACCACGAGCATGCCGGCGGCATGGTCCCAGATGCGCTCGCGATAGTCGCCCCCCCGCGGCAGGCGCAGGTAGCCCTCGGCCTCCCCGCGAGCCACCACGGCGTACTTGGCCTGGCTGTCGATGCGCTGCGGCGCGGCCTCGATCCCGAGCAGCTCGCGCACCCGCTGGGCGTCGCCGTGGGCGGTGTGGGCGGACTCCACCGACTCGCAGAAGCGCAGGTGGGTGGGGTCGTCCTGCGGGCTGACGCGCAGGGGCTCGGCCACCGCGCCCTCGCCACTCACCCGCCAGGCTCCCAGGCCGGCCAGCGCCGCGTAGAAGGTGCCGCCGAACTCGTCCTGGCCCGGCGGATCGCCCAGGCGCGGCCCCAGGTTGGGGCAGCCGAGCACGCCGAGGGCCACCTCGCCGTCGATGAGCAGGGCCAGGGCCACGGCGTACTGGTCGGCGCGCAGGAAGCCCTTGGTGCCGTCGATGGGATCGAGGGTCCAGGCCCGCGGCGCGGGGTGCTCGTCGGTGCCGTGGTCGATCCAGCGGCAGACCGTCGCCGCGTCCGCGCCCGGCTCCAGGCGCTGCACCTCCGACACCACGCGGGCGAGGGTGTCGGCGTGCTGGTCCCCGCGCAGGGCGTCGGCATTCTCCTCGGCGATCACCGCGTCCTGGGGCCGCTGCGCGAGCAGGTCGCGGCAGACGAGCGCCTGGGCGCCGAAGTCGGCCACGGTCACGGGCGAGCGGTCGTCCTTGCGCAGGACGCCCAGGTCCAGGCTGGCCTGCACGTGGCGGCAGAGGCGGCTGGCCTGGCGGACGGCGCCCAGGGCGAGGTCGAGATCGGCGGCGAGGGGGTGCTGGTCCCAGGGCTGGGGCATGACGGGCTCTCCGGGTTGCGGATGACGG
>CAZWYF010000132.1:0-3151 GCA_964637835.1 uncultured Fibrobacteraceae bacterium | reverse complement strand
GGGGTGCTGGTCCCAGGGCTGGGGCATGACGGGCTCTCCGGGTTGCGGATGACGGAAGGGCTGGCTGGACACACGGCCGAGGCCAGCCTCTTGCATAGCCCACCGGACCGCCCGTGGTCAAGCGCCGAGCCGCCGGCGGGGTGCCGCCGGACCTGACGCTGCGGGCCGCACCCAACCCGCTCCATCCGGCGACCACCAGGCCCCCGGCGCGCGAGGCGCCGGGGGCCACCACCACCGGAGGCCCTCGGACCAGCCCCGCCTTGGCACCCTTCGGCCGACCACCCTATATTTCCCGACCCATCGATGCCACGTCCTCCCTCCCGATCGGCGGCCCCTTGATCACCCTCTCCGGCATCTCCAAGCGCCACGGCCGGCAGATCCTCTTCGTGGAGGCCACTTGCCAGCTCAACCCCGGCGAGAAGGTCGGCCTGGTGGGACCCAACGGTGCCGGAAAGACCACGCTCTTCCGCCTCATCGTCGGCGAGGAAGAGCCCGACGAGGGGACGGTCACGGTGCCCAGACGCACCACCATCGGCTGGTTCCGCCAGGACATCGGCGAGATGGCCGGCCGCACGGTGCTCGACGAGACCATCGTCGGCTGCGGCGACCTCGGCGACCTCCATCACGAGCTGACCGGACTCGAGCAGGCGATGGCCGACCCCGGCCGCGCCGACGCCGCCGCCATCCTCGCCCGCTATGCCGAGGTCCAGGACGCCTATCAATCCCACGGCGGCTATGAACTCGAGGCCCGCGCCCGGGAGATCCTGCAAGGCCTGGGCTTCCCGCCCGACCAGATCGACGGCGACGTGGATGCGCTCTCGGGAGGCTGGAAGATCCGCGTGGGCATGGCGCGCGTGCTGCTGGGCCGGCCCGACGTCCTGTTGATGGACGAGCCCACCAATCACCTCGACATCGAGTCGATCCTCTGGCTCGAGCGTTTCATCCGCGACTACCCCGGCACCGTGCTCCTGACCTGCCACGACCGGGACTTCATGAACCACGTGGTCGCCCGCGTCATCGACATCGACGCCGGCGAGTTCGTCTCCTACTCCGGCGACTACGACTTCTTCGTGCGCCAGCGCGCCGTGGCCGCCGCCAACCAGGAGGCCGCCTACGCCCGCCAGCAGGCCATGCTGGCCAAGGAGCGGCGTTTCGTGGAGCGCTTCCGATCGCACGCGGCCAAGGCGGCGCAGGTGCAGAGCCGCGTGAAGAAGCTCGACAAGATCGAGCGTGTCGAGCCGCCCCGTCAGCGCAAGGTGGTGGAATTCGGCATCCGCCAGCCGCCCCGTTCGGGCGACGACGTGGCCATGCTCGAGGGTCTGTCCAAGGCGTACGGACCCCGCGTCATCTACGACGACTTCAGCCTCAAGATCCGCCGTACCGAGCGCTGGTGCGTGATGGGCCGCAATGGCGCGGGGAAGTCCACGCTGCTGAAGCTGGTGGCAGGCGTGGTGCCGCCGGACGAGGGCGCGGTGCGCCTCGGCGCCTCGCTCGAGGTCGGCTACTTCGCGCAGCAGGCGCTCGAGCAACTCGACCCCGCGCTCACGGTGTTCGACCAGGTGCAGAAGGCGTACCCGGTGGCCAGCCAGGGCGTGCTGCGCAACCTGCTCGGCGCCTTCCAGTTCAGCGGCAGCGACGTCGACAAGCCCGTCCGCGTGCTCTCGGGCGGCGAGCGGACGCGACTGGTGCTCGCCCGGATGCTCTTCGACCCGCCCAACTTCCTGATCCTCGATGAGCCGACCAATCACCTCGACCTCGAGACCAAGGAGATGCTGATCGACGCGCTCGGTGACTTCACGGGCACCATGCTCTTCGTCAGCCACGACCGCACGTTCCTGCGGGGCCTCAGCGATCACGTGCTCGAGCTGCGCCCCGGCGACGATGACGGGACGCCGCCGCAGCCGCCGCTGGTGTACGGCGGCTCGTACGGCGAATTCGTGGCGGCGACGGGGAGCGAGGCGCCAGGGGTCCACCACTGACCGCCAGTCCCGGCGCCCGGCCCGCCGAGGCCGTGGTCACGCCGCGCTCGGCCACCGCTACCGGCCGCCCGGCCGCTCCGGCTCGGGCGCGCCCTTGCCCTTCTTCGCCTGCTTGATCTGACGCTTCTCCTTGGCCGTGTGCTGGGCGGCCTTCTGCTGTTCCCGCTTGCCCTTGTCCTTGCTTCCCTTGTCGCCCATGGTCGGTCCTCCTTGTAGGTCGCGAACGCGCACGTGGATGTGCGCAGCTGGTCGCGGTGGCGACCGGGAAGGTGACCGGCGGCGGCCACGGTCACCACCAAGGTAGTCCAGGAGGAGGGGCGGGCGCCATGCGGGCGCCACGTCCAGAGGCGTCAGTCCGAGACTGGCCGGGTCCTGAACACCAGCAGGTACGGCACGGCGCGGTTGCCGTGGGGGTCCTGGAAGGAGCGGTACTGCTCCGTGTTGATCCAGACGGCATCGGTGCGATCGGGCTCGAGGTCGACGTGCAGCACGCCGGTGGGTCCGTGCGCGCCACCGATGGCGGCAGGGCGGCGATGGAGAGCGCACGGGGCGACGGCCACCGGTCTGGTCGATCTCCGGCCACGCCCTCTTCCCCGGCAGGCTCCGGCGCTCGCCCTCATCGCTCGACAGGGGCCGTGGGCCGTCGTCCCCGGCCTCGGCCTCCACCAGCCCCATCTTCCGCCGCGCTTCCTGCAGCACCTGCAACGTCGCCCCGGCCGTCGTCAGAGAACACCCCGTCGGTCAGCACCATGTGCTGGTAGATCTAGAACGGACATGGCCGTTGAGCACGTCGCCAAATCGGTGTACGAAGGCCACCGCCCCGAACCGCGATCCCGGGGGTGCGCCAGGGCATGACCGTCGTACCGCCGTCTCCACCGCGCGCAGGATCACCCCCAGCAGGCCGCTGGCCACCTCCGGCTTCTCCTGCAGGGCCAGCGCACCCGCTTCGGCACCGACAGCACCCACTGGCGATAACCCACGCGCGGCAGCACCTGGTCGGTCTGTTGCAGCCATCGGTAACGTCGTCACGGGGTCGCTCGCATTCCCCTGGTCAAGTCCGCGGATCTCTTTCACTGCGAATTCCCGTCCCTTTCCCCATCCCCGAACAGATCGATGGAGCTCCGGTACATGAACTTCCGATTCCGCACCTGGCCGGTGACCTCGCGCAGGAT
>CAZWYF010000131.1:0-4496 GCA_964637835.1 uncultured Fibrobacteraceae bacterium | reverse complement strand
AGTCACAGGCGCGCCTGGCCGGCCTGGTGGACGTGATGATGCAGATGACCGCGGTTGACATGGCCGACCTCGACAACGACGGCTATCCCGATCTGGTGGGAGGCCGTTACGGGCTTCAGAACAGCGTCGTCGTGTGCCTGAATGACGGCTCTGGGTACTTCCCCGCGTCCGACATTATCTGGCTTCAGGACGTGGCGGATGTCAACGGCGTGCGGTGTTTCGACCAGGATCTAGACGGTCGGATGGATCTCCTGGTGACGTCGGAGTCGGCGAACGAGCCGCCGGCAGTCTTCCGTAACACCACCGCGCTGGGCGCGACCGTGGCGTTCTTCAACGACACGCCACACGCGTTCCAGGGCGACGCCGGCGGCGCGGCCAACGGCCTGGTCTCGCTCGACTGGAACCGCGACGGCGATCAAGACCTGTTCGTGGGCCGCGCCACCAGTACCGATCAGTTCTACTACCGCACGACGCGCATCGACGGTACCGATCACCCTGACCAGGACGCGATCTCCGTCCGGGTCGCGTCGCCGCAGGGCGTGAATAACGCCGCTGGGATCGGTGCCCGCGTGAGCGTGGGCTTCGGCACTGAAACCCTCGTCAAGTGGGTGGACGGCGGCAGCGGCCGGGGCGGCCAGAACGATCTGGTGCTGACGTTCCCGGTTGACCAGTCGTCGGGCAACGTGCCGGTCGCGATCGTCTGGCCGAACGGCTGGCTGCAATCGGCGCAGGTTGCGGTGCATACGCCCGGCGACGCGCCGCAACTCGTGCTCGACGACACCAACCCCACCGTGCAGGACGCCACCGTGTCGGCGTATGCCGAGTACGACCCGGTGGAAGACCTGATGACCTTCGTCTTCACCTGGAGCACCGAATACGGCTCGGATCCGGCCGTGGACAAGGTCACGTTCGGCAGCGTGCCGAGTCAGTGCGACCCTGGTCTGACCCAGATCACGCCGGCGACATCGGGCGCCACGCACACGCAGACGCGCCTGGCCACCGGCGCCTACCAGCACGAGCTGCGGTGGACCGGCTGGGAGTGTGTCCCGAACTGCACGATCCCCTACACGGTCACCAGCGGTCACCGGACCGGCATCACGAGCACCAGCACGCAGAAGACGCTGAAGTTCCGCTTCTGCCCGTCGTCCCTGTAAAGGAGGACCAGATCATGCGAACCTTCGTAACCATTCTGCTTGCCACGGCGATGGCCGCGACCGTGGTTCCCGCCGGTGCGAACGATCTCCCGTGCGAGATCTCTGGCTTCGCCGGCATCGCTCCCGTCGGCCCGGAAAGCGTGGCCGCCATCTGGTTGACGGTGCCGTCGGGTCAGGCCGTGGCGGGGATCCGCTGGTACAACAACGACGATACCGTGATCTTCCCGGAGGTCCTGCTCGCCAGCGGCAATCAAGCCGTGCCGGTCGACCCCGGCCAGGCACAGGTCGTGGCCACGGGCGTCCAGGGCGCCGCGCAAGCCTGGTGTGAGATCACCTTCGACCAGCCGTACGCCTGCCTGAGCGAGGGGCTCTACTGCCTGTTCCGTCTGCCGCCGGGCAGCGACTACACTGTGCCGGGCTCCGGCGGTGGCGCGGGCTTCGGATACACGGCGGGGGACTGCGGCCACGAGGGCTGGTTCGGCGGGACCGATGCGAGCTGGATGCGCATCGTCGCGCCGCACGGTCTGGCCGTCGAGCCGATCCTGGTGGCCGCGGACGGTGGCATGGCGGTGATGAAGTCCATGCGTGGGCAGGTGAGTGGCGATTCCGGAACGCCACGCCTCGGGATCGCTCGTCCCAATCCCTTCAATCCGCAGACCGTGCTCGAGTTCAGCCTGCCGCAGGCGATGGCGGCCGAGCTGGTGGTGTACGACGTGCGAGGCAAGCTCATCAAGACCCTTGCCACGGGATCGCACGGAGCGGGGACCCACGAGGTGACCTGGCTGGGTGACGACGAAGGCGGTCGGCGCGTTTCGAGCGGGGTGTACCTCGTCCGTTTCGCGGCCGGGTCGACGACCGAGAGCCAGCGCGTCCTGCTGGTGAAGTAGCAGCGCACAGGTCGATGGCCGGAGGGCATGGCGCCCTCCGGCCATGCAGCAAGGAGCCCAGCATGTATCGGTGGATGTCTCTGTTCCTGGTCGCTCCACTATTCGCGAGTTCCTTGGCCCTCGCCGGAACCTGGCGTGTCGAGCTGGACGGCTCAGGCGATTTCACGACGATCCAGGATGCACTCGACGCTGCTGCGGCTGGAGACAGCATCCTCGTGGGGCCGGGGGAGTTCACGCACTCGCGGCTGATCCCCGAGTGGGAGGGGTTCAGGGCGACGGCGGCGATCTACAAGAGTGGGCTGAAGATCATTGGCGCCGGGGCTGACTTGACCGTGGTGGGAGAGGATACGGTGGATTGGTATTACAATGTCTTCGTCGCGGGTGAACCCCTTGCTCCGATCTCGGACTTCTCTGTTTCCGACCTCACGGTTCGCGGCGGATTGAAAGGGATGCACTACGAGTGCGATGGCTTGATGGTGGAGCGGTGCCGATTCGAACTGTCCGAGGCTGGCATCTTTGGCGTCGATGTGGACGTAGCGAAGGTCCGAGACTGCGAGTTCTACACCAAGTTCAACGGAATCCTTGTCATCTTCGGCTCGACGGACTGGACGATCGCGAACTGCACGATCAATGGTAGCAGGAACGGTATCATGATCGATGGGTCCATGGGGGCACGGATCACGGACTGCCTCATCCAGAACTGCGGCGAGGGGATCGAGTTCTACTACTCAGCTGGCGAGATCATCCGCACGCAGGTGATCGGCAGTCCGGATACCGAGAATGGCGTCGGTGTCGGCAGTGTCGTGGGCAGCCGACTACTGCTGGTCGATAGCGTCATCGACTACACCCAGAATTCCACTTGGTGGGCTCTGAGCGCACAAGCGGGGGAGTTCACGGGCCACGGCAATCAGATCCGCGGAGGGGGAAACTCATCGGTCGACTTCCTTACCAACAGAGATGGCGACTATAGCTTCGACTTCCACAACAACGACATCTACAAGGCCGACCAGTATGCGCTGGTCCTTCTGGACTTGGTTTCCAACCCCAGCGCGCCGATCCTGCACTACGACCTGACGAACAACTACTGGGGCACCACGGATCCCGACTCCATCGCGGCCTGGATCGACGACGCGAATGACCATCCCGGCGATCTGAACTACCGTGGCATCGTCGACTTCGAACCGTTTCTGGTCGATCAGGTACCGGTGCGGAAGAAGTCGCTGAGTGATGTGAAGGGGTTGTTTCGATGAGGGTGCTGGCTGTGCCGGTGAACAACGCGAGGGAGCGCTTTGTGGAGTTGTCCCGTTCCTCTCGTGTTGAGAACTATCGAATAGCACCGATAGGATCAGCTACAAGTTCCGGGGAGGAGCGGCCGGGCCCGGCTCAGTCCCCGCCGATCCCCAGCGCTGCGAACGCCCGCTCCAGCTCCTGGCGGTAGGCCTCCAGGCTGTCGGCGGCGAAGAGCACGCGGTTGAACTCCCAGACCGACCGCGGCTGGGCCAGCACGTCCTCGTAGCGGAACTCCTGCACGGGGACCTCGCCGGCCGCGACGCGGTCGATCTCCCCGGCCGAGGAGATGAGGCCCGCGCCGAGGACCTTCAGCGCGCCGTCCTGGCGCAGGAGGCCGAACTCGGTGGAGTACCAGGCGAGCTGCTTGACGGCCTCGCGGCCGGCCTGGTCGGCGCGCAGGAACGCCGGGGCGAAGAGTTCCTCCACGGCGGTGTAGCGCGGATCGAGCAGGTAGGGGACGTGACCGATGAGGTCGTGCAGGAGGTCGGGCTCGGGGGCGTACTCCAGCTCCTCGGCGGGACGGACGTGGTCGGTGAGCAGGAACTCGTGCTGCGCGAAGCGGCGGTACCAGCCCTCGGGGTCGAGGTGGCGCTCGGCGGTGAGCACCAGCCGCCAGCCGGTGGCCTCCTGGATCCGGGCGTCGAGGCGGTCGAGGTCGGGGATCCGCGCGGCGGTGTAGCCCAGGGCCTGGCGGCCGGCGAGGTACTCGCGGCAGGCATGGGCCTGCAGGCGGGGTTCGAGCAGTTCCCAGAGCTGGGTCCAGGTGCGGTGCTGGGCTTCGGTCGGCGGCATGGTCGGGCTCCCTCGCTGGGGTCGGCGGTGGGCGCCCGCAGACCATAGCGCACACCGGGCGCGGAGGGCCAGCGCGAAGCCGCCAGGCGGTGCGCTCGGGGCGCCGGCGGCGGCGGCGTGATGGTGGTGACAGGGGCTGCCGGAGCCGCTAGTATGGGCGGGACAGCCATGGTCGTCGCGCCCGCGGCCATGGGTCCCGCACCGCCCCTCAGCCAGCCCGGGGTGACGTCATGCCGACCACGCTCTTCCGTTGCCCCAGCTGCGGCTATCGCGCCAACGTGCTCGCCGCCAGCGAGCGCGACCACGAGGTCAAGCGCAAGGCCATGGTCTGCCGCACCTGCCGGGCGGTGGTCGATACGGTGGTCGCGCGCCT
>CAZWYF010000130.1:0-4572 GCA_964637835.1 uncultured Fibrobacteraceae bacterium | reverse complement strand
CTGGGCCGGGGCAAGACCCGGACCCGTCAACATTCTTCGGGGCACAACCTACTGGCTGCGGTCGCGGCGTTTGCTGTGGGGTTTGCGGGGCCGCCCCGGCGCCCCCGCCGGACGCCGCCGCGGCCGATCGGTCGGCGCGGTCCGCGGCCGCGGCCGCGGTCCGCCCTGGCGGCGCGGCGTACCGTCCGGCGTACCGTCCAGCGTGCCGCCGTCCGGCGCGCCGCCCTCGCGCCGCATCTCCAGCGGCACGCCCATCACGCGCACCTGCTGCAGCTTGCGTAGCACGTGGTCGGGCATGCCGGCAGGCAGGTCCACCAGGCTGTGCTGGGGCTGGATGTCGATGCGGCCGATGAGCTTGCCCGGCAGGCCGGCCTCGTTGGCGATGGCGCCCACGAGGTTGGCCGGCTTGACGCCATGCGCGGCGCCCACCGCCACGCGGAAGCGCTCGGAGCCCTGGTCGGGCGGGCCGCCGGCGCGGCGCGGCTTCTGGTTACGGGTGTGCCGTGGGCCGCCGCCGCGGGGCGACTCGCCGGCGGGCCAGCTGGCCTCCGGCAGTGGTTCGAGCAGGAGCGGCTCCTCGCCCTGCAGCAGGCTGGCCAGGGCGGCGGCCACCTCCAGCTCGGGCACGCCGTGCTCGGCGCAGTAGCGGTCGATGATCTCCGCGAAGAGGCCCAGGTCGCCGGTCCGCTCGCGGACCTCGCTGATGCGCGTGGCGAAGCGCTCGCGCCGCGCGGCGTTGAGCGCGTCCACGTCCGGCAGCTCCATGCGCGCGATGCGCTGGCCGGTGGTGTGCTCGATGATCCGCAGCAGCCGGCGCTGATCCGGGGTCACCAGCAGGATCGCCTCGCCCTCGCGCCCGGCCCGGCCGGTGCGCCCGATGCGGTGCACGTAGGCCTCGGGATCGAGGGGGATGTCGAAGTTGACCACGTGGCTGAGCCGGTCGATGTCCAGGCCGCGCGCGGCCACGTCGGTGGCCACCAGCACGTCCAGCTTGCCCTTGCGCAGGCGGCCCACGGTGCGCTCGCGCTGGATCTGGTCGAGGTCGCCGCTCAGCTCGGCGGCGCGGAAGCCCCGGGCCCGCAGCTCGGCCGCCACCTCCACGGTCTGCGCGCGCATGCGCACGAAGACGATCACCCCGTCGGTGGGCTCGGCCTCGAGCACGCGGCCGAGCGCCTCCACCTTGTCCAGGGGATCGACCAGCACGTAGCGCTGCCGGGTGGCCGCCACCGTACTGGTGCGCGCGGCGATGGTCACCTCCTGCGGATCGCGCAGGTGGGCCCGGGCGATGCGCCGCACGGGCGCCGGCATGGTGGCCGAGAAGAGCGCCAGCTGCCGCTCGGGCGGGGTCTGCTCGAGGATCCACTCCACGTCGTCGATGAAGCCCATGCGGAGCATCTCGTCACCCTCGTCGAGGACGAGGATGGCGAGGTCGTCCAGGATCAACGACCCCTTCCGCAGGTGGTCCATCACCCGGCCGGGCGTGCCCACCACCACGTGGGCGCCGCGGTGCAGGCCGCGGAACTGCTCGTGATAGCCGGTGCCGCCGTAAATGGTCTGCACGCGGAAACCCTGCATGTGGCTGGCGTACTGCTTGAACGCCTCGGCCACCTGGATCGCCAGCTCGCGGGTGGGCGTCAGCACCAGGGCCTGGGGGTTCTGCAGCTCGGGATCCAGCAGCGAGAGGATGGGCAGGGCGAAGGCGCCGGTCTTGCCGGTTCCGGTCTGGGCCTGGCCCACCACGTCGCGGCCGGCCACCAGGTGAGGGATCAGCTCGGCCTGGATGGGCGTGGGCTCGGTGTGGCCGAGGTCGGCCAGTGCGAGGTGCACGGGCTCGATGAGGGGCAGGTCGGCGAAGGTCTCGGGGCCGATGTCCTGGTCGGCAGCCATGATGGTCTCTCCGGGTCGG
Organism: uncultured Fibrobacteraceae bacterium; assembly: GCA_964637835.1. Lineage (GTDB taxonomy): Bacteria > Krumholzibacteriota > Krumholzibacteriia > LZORAL124-64-63 > LZORAL124-64-63 > Glo-17. The sequence continues at coordinate 2,666 of CAZWYF010000130.1, read as the reverse complement.
GGGTCGCGGTCGCTGGCCCCGGGTCACGGGAGGCAGGCAGCCGGGTCGGTGGGCGCGGGTGCGGGTTCACGGGTGCGGCGGGGCGCGTCGCGCAGAAGATAGGCGCCGGTCGCCCGGGGGACAAGGCCGGTCGCCGGCCGTGGCGGTTCGCCGGACTGGCCAGCCGCGGGCACCGGCGCTAGACTGCCCACGTCCCCCGGCCCAGCTTCGACCCTCCCGGGAGCCTCAGCATGCGTCGCTGTCTCTTGGTCGCCATCATGATCCTCGCCGGGGTCGGCCTGGCGGCTCGCACCGTCGATGGTGCCGGATCCGCGGACCGCACCCGCGCCGCCTACGCGCACTTCGCCCGCTACCTGGAGACGGTGGGCGCCGGAGACCTCGAGGGGGCCGCGGCGTTCTGGCGGCCGGAGGACGTTGCCGCCGCGCGCCGGCTGGGGATCACCCACCCGGGGGCCAGGCGGCTGAAGGTGGACGCCGACTCCCCCATCTGGCAGGTCCAGCACACCCTGCTGGACTCCGCGCTGGCCGACTACAAGTTCGGCCCGCCGGTGGACCTGAAGGCCGGGCCGCTGGCCGGCAACGTGGTGCTGCTCTTCCGGGCCTACCGCGGCGCCCGGCGACTGGACCGGCAGTATCTCCTGCAGCCCGATGGGCAGGGCGGCATGCTGCTGGCCAGCCGCCCGCGCTGGGTGGCGGAGCAGGGGCCCGGCACGCCCGGACGCTGGGTGACCGTCTTCGAGCGCCGACCGGACCGCCCCTGGGAGCTGCCACCTCATCTGCTGGCGAACCTGGACGCGGCGGTGGACGGCATGCTCGACCGGCTGGCGGTGCCGGCCGCGCGCCGGGAGCTACTCGCGGCGCAGAAGCTGCATTACCTGCTGGCCGCCCCGGCGGTGGTGGAGTACCTGGCCGGCGCGCCCACCGTGGGCGTGGCCAACCTGCAGGTGGACATGGTGATCACCCACCATCCGTATCACGTGCACGAGCTGGCGCACCTGGTGGTGAACTTCTGGCTCGAGGAGCCGCCGCTGCATGCCCTGCCGTTGCTGCAGGAGGGCCTGGCCACCCATCTGGGGGGCCGCTGGGGCCGCAGCCCGCGGGTGCTCGCCCGGGTGGGTCGGCACGCCCTGCGGACCGGGCTGGTGAGCCTGGACGACCTCCTGGCCCGGCAGGCCTTCCACGCCCGGTCGGCCGACCTGACCTACGCGCCGGCCGGGGTCTTCGCCGGTTTCCTCCTCGACACCCACGGCGCCGGGGCCACGCGCGCCGCGTACCTGGCCCTCTCCGGAGATCTGGAGGAAGTGGCGGGCTGGTCGGCGGCTGCGGTGCGGGCCCGCTTGGCCGCGGCGCTGGGCACCTCCTGGGAGGAGCTGGCCGCCCGGTTCGCCACGTCCCTGCAGGCGGACCGGGATCCCGTGGCCGGCATCGTCCCCGCGCCCCCGCCGGTGCTCTGGCCCGACCGGCCCCATCCGTTCTCGGTGCAGCTGCGGGTCCTGGAGGCCGGCACCAGGACCGCGGCGTACTATCGCGATACCACCGGCGCGCTGCACGTGAGCGTGGTGTCGGCGGACGGGCCGATGGACGCTGCCCTGCTGGCCGGCGGCGAGGCGGGGGCCGGCGGCGGCGAGGCCGGCGGCGGCGAGGCGGGGGCCGGCGGCGGCGAGGTCGACGGCGGCGGCGAGGCCGGCGGCGAGGCGGGGGCGGGCGGCGCCGCCGCGACGGGGGTCGGGGCGGCGCCCGGCCTCTTCGCCGAGCACTTTCCGGCACGTCCCTACCGGGGCGAGACCCACGCCCTGATCCTCGACCGCCACGAGGCGCGGCTCTACGACCTGCGCACCGAGACCCTGGTCGCCCTGCACAGCGAGGGATTCTGGGCGACCGGCGACACCGACGCCCCGTACGCCAACGCCGACGGCCGTCGCGTGGCCATCCGCCTGGCCGCGGACCTGGACCTGCCCGCCGAGGGCTGGGTCCTGGTCGACCGCACACCCTGATTCCCGTCCCGGGGCCGCCGCCCGGCGTCTTCCGGCCACCAGCATTACGCTGGGCGAGGACGCTGGGCGAGCGAACGACCCTTTCGGCGAGGAGGTGAGCGCCGTGCCCCGTCTGCCCCGTCTGCCCCGTCTGCCCGGCCTGCCCGGCCTGCCCGACCGTCTCGAGCCGCTGGATCGCCGCCTGGCCGCCTGGATGGCCCGCCACGGCGTGGAGCTGCTGCGCTGGAGCCTGGGGCTGGTGTTCGTCTGGTTCGGCGTGCTGAAGTTCTTCCCCGGCGCCAGCCCCGCCGCCGACCTCGCCATCCGCACCATCGGCTGGCTCACCGGCGGCCTGTTGCCCGCCGGGACGGCGCTGATGCTGCTGGCGACGCTGGAGACGGCGATCGGCCTGGGCCTGCTCTGGGGCCGACACCTGCGCCCGGTGCTCCTGCTGCTGTGGCTGCAGATGGCAGGCGCGCTGCTGCCGCTGGTGATCTTCCCCGGCGACGTCTTCCAGCGCGCGCCGTTGATCCCCACGCTGGAGGGTCAGTACATCATCAAGAACCTGGTGGTGATCGCCGCCAGCCTGGTGATCGGCGCCACGGTGCGTGGCGGCGACCTGGCGCGGGGCGCGCGGGCGGAGAGGGAGCAGGCGGTGGCGGAGCGCCGGCCACCCGGCGAGGCGGGCTAGAC
>CAZWYF010000129.1:0-4717 GCA_964637835.1 uncultured Fibrobacteraceae bacterium | reverse complement strand
CTCGCGGCCGGCCATCTCGCGGCCCTTGCACTCGCGGCGCGCGAGGCGGCGGGCCGCGGCGGGTCACTTGATCAGCATCAGCTTGGCGCCGGCCTCCTCGGGGCCGGCCTGCATGCGGGCGAAGTAGACGCCGCTGCCGGCGGGGCGGCCGGTGTCGGTGGTGCCGTCCCAGCGCAGTTCCACCGGGCCGGCGGGCATGGTCTCGCTGGCCAGGGCGCGGACCAGGCGGCCCTGCAGGTCGTAGATGGCCAGGTCCACGTGGCCGGCGCGCGGGTTGACCAGGCGCAGCGTGGTCTGGGGGTTGAACGGGTTGGGGTAGGCGCGGACGCTGGCCGCCACCATGGGCACGTTCAGGGTGTCGGTGGGGCCGCCGTTGTCCTCGGTGGTGACCTGGACCACGAAGTCGTCCATCCAGAAGCCGTCCTGGGTGACGCTGCCGTCGCTGGCCAGGCGGAAGCGGAAGCGGACGTCCGGCTCGCCCACGTACGGGGTGAGGTCCACCAGGCAGCTCGCCCAGTTGGCCTGGCTGCCGTCGAAGCAGGGCACGCCGGCGGGCTGCTGGGCGCCCTGGCCGCTGGCGGGCCCGGTGCGGCCGGGGACCGCGAGAGCGGTCCAGTCGCTGCCGCCGTCGGTGGAGATCTCGAAGAACGCGGCATCCCAGCTGCTCTCGATGCTCCACTTCGCCATGAACGACACCTGCGGCTCCATCACGTCGGCCAGGTTGACGCTGGTGGCGTGGGTGGTGACCAGATCGGCGTTGTCGGGATAGCTGCCCTCGCTGTCGATCAGGCACTGGCCGCTGGCGTGGCCGGGATCGCCGAGGATCCAGTCGCCGGCGAAGCCGCCCAGGCCGTCCTCGAAGTCCTCCGCCACCGGGTAGCTGGTGATCATGCCGCCCAGCTCGAAGTCCACCTCGGCGGGGGTGGCGCTGACGGTCACCTGCTGGGTCTCGGTGAAGTGGTCCGGGGCGCTGGCGGTCAGGGTGTAGTCGCCGTAGAAGAGCGCGATCTCGTAGGCGCCGCCGTCGCTGCCATCGCTGGTGACGCTGTCGACCAGCTCGCCGGCGGGCCAGGTGCGCACCTCGACGGTGGCGTCCAGGCCGCTTCCCTGCAGATCGGTGACCGTGCCGGCCACCATGCCGGTGGCCAGCGGCTGCATGGCCACGTCCACCACGTTCTCCACTCCCCAGGTGCTCTGCACGCCGGTGACCGTCTGGGTCACGTAGCCGGTGGCCTCGACCATGACGTCGAAGGTGCCGTCGTGGAGGATCTTGTAGTAGTCGCCGTGGGCGGGGTCGGTGCCGACGGGCTTGTCGATGCCCACCACGGTGATGGTGGCGTCCAGGGGCAGGCCGGTCTCCGCATCGGTGACCACGCCGGTGATCCCGGCGCGGGCGCCCAGGATGTAGGCGATCATGGACTCGCGGTTGTCCTCCCAGAAGCCGGGCAGCGAGCTGTTGGACGGCCACTTGATGTTGGAGACCTCGCAGGTGATGTCCACGCAGTCGGTCCGGTCGTAGCTCCAGTCCTGCAGCGAGCCGGTGATCACGTACCACTGGGCGCCGTTGGTGATCCCCTGCGGGAAGGCGCCGTTGTACATGGGCAGGTTGCGGGTGGAGTACTCCAGCGACAGCAGCTGCAGGGCCTCGTCGTCGGGGGCCAGGGTGTAGGTGTAGTCCCACGGGTAGTTCATCACCAGCGCGCCGCCGTGATAGTTGGTGCTGATGACGAAGTGGTTGCTGACCGCGTGGTTCATGAACTGGACGTTCTCCGGCTCGGTGACCGGGTGGGTGCCCGCCGGCAGGGGGTAGTTGCGGTTGAGGTCCACGCCGTTGGCGTTGTAGCGCTGGTCGAGGAACGTGCCGTCCGGGTTGTGGGCCGGCATGAGGTGCAGCTCGTAGTTGTCCACGATGTCGGTGACGTCCTCGTAGCCCGGCTGGCCGTAGTTCTCGAGCAGGTAGTGGGCGAGGTTGACGGTCAGGACCATGCCCACGATCTCGTCACCGTGGATGGAGGACGACAGCCGCACCTCGGGCTCCGCCTCGTTGGCCAGTGGGTTGTCCGAGATCACCAGGCCGTGCAGGGTCCGGCCCTGGACCGAGCTGCCCCAGCTGTAGTAGCTGGCCTGGTCGGGATAGGTGCTGGCCAGGTCCTGGAGCATCTGGCCGAGCTGGTCGTTGGTGGGCACGTAGTTCAGGGGGTCGGTGCGCAGGCCCTCGGCCTTGCCGGCGTACATCTGCGCCCACAGGCGCTCGGCGGCCTCGCGGTTCTCGCGGTGCCGGTCGCGCAGCTTCTCGGGGCGGTAGCCGGCAGCGATCAGCGCGGCGAACTCCGCCTCCGTCACGCGGGTCTCCACCACCGCGCCCACGGGCTTGTCACCCTGGAAGACGTAGCTGACATCCTCGCGGTTGAATGCCGCGAGGGGCACCCGGGCCTCGAGCTGCTTGACGGCTGCCTGGTCGGGCAGCTCGATGCGCACCGGGAAGTCGGTCCACTGCTTGATGTGGTAGGCGGGCAGGCCGTCGCTGTCCAGCGGGATGGCGGGCTGGTCGGCGGCCAGGGCGCCGGCCGCGGCCAGGGTGGTCAGCAGCGTCAGGGCCAGCGTCAGGGCCAGGGCCGGGGCCAGGGCCGGGGCCAGCGGCAGGGCCGGGGCCGGGGCCAGCGGCAGGCGGATGGAAGACCGGTGCATGTCGTCTCACTCCTCCGGGGCATCGATGCCATGGGTTCCGGTCGCGGGCTGCGGCGGGCGGCCGGGAAGGGCTTGCGCACCAATCATGATATCACATGACGGGGCGTAAAATCCAGTCGGGCGGCCGTTTGCGGGGATTTTTCCCGACGACCCGTCACACGGCGGCGCAGGAATTCGCACGGTCCCGCAGCAGGTGTTGCGAGGTTGTGGCGAGGGTCACGCGGAGGTCCCGGCGAGGGGTCACGCGGAGGTCCCGGCGACGGTCCCGTGGCGGTCCCGGCAGCGGTCGCGGTGCGGCATACGCCGGGGTCGTCCCGGTCGGGTCGCTGGCCTCAGGGATCCCAGGTGATCGCGATCTCCTGCGGACCGTCCTCCAGCTCGCCCGTCCACCACTGCTCGCGGCCCACGTCGTCGACCAGGCGGATCCAGGTGGCCGGGGTGAGGATCAGCTCGCCGGTGGTGTCGCCCTCCTCGTCCACGACCACGATGGGATCGAGGTCCCAGAAGCCCGGGACCAGCCGGCGGTCGGTGAGGACCGCCTCGCCGGCGGCGTCGGTGGTGGCCATGGCGTGGGCCGGATCCTCGGTGGCCAGCAGCACCGGCCAGCGGCTGGACTGGACCAGCTGGCCGTCCTGCGGGTCGCGGATCTCGAGCACGGCGCGGAACCAGCCCGGCGGCACGCGCGCGCCGGCATTGTCGCGGCCGTCCCAGACCAGGGTCCAGGACCCGGCCGGCATCACGCCGCGGACCAGGGAGCGGACCGGCCGGCCGCGCACGTCCTCGACGGTCAGGCTCACCGCCGACTCCCGCGGTACCGAGAAGCGCAGGGTCAGGTTGACGCGGGCGGGCTGATCGGGCCAGTACCAGTCCGGCAGGGCGGGCATCACCACCACGTGCAGGCCGGTCACCGGGGCGCCGGCAGGGTCGGTGACGCGCAGCTGGACCCGGAACGGCTCCCAGGTGACCGCCACGGTCTGCGGCCCGTCCACGGCGGTGAACGTGGCCCACTGCTCGGCGCCGTGCTCGTCCTGCAGGCGGAGCCACGTCTGCCGGGTGAGCGTGATGGGGTCGCCGTCACCGGACGGGCGGGGCACCGGCTCGGGGTCCCAGAAGGCCGGGACGTAGGTCCGGTCGGTCACGGTGATCAAGCCGGCGGCGTCGGTGACGCCAGCCAGGTCGATCCGGGGATCGGCCCCGCGGTAGACGATCAGCGGTGTGATGGTGGTGTCGGCGCCGGCCGGGCCGGCGAGCGGCGTGGTGATGGTCTGCAGCTCGTACCAGCCGTCGTGTACGGGGCGGCCCTGGTCATCCACCAGGGGCCAGTGAGGCTGCTGGGTGACGCCGCGCCGCCAGATGGTGCGGCCGGCCACGTCGCGGACGGTGAGCTGGTACGTGCGATCGGGATCGGGATCGGGATCGGGCAGGGCGCGGTCGGGGCCGGCCTCGAGCCAGCCGGGGTAGACGTGGGCCAAGGACTCCGGCAGCGCCGGCGCCAGGCCGGCCATCAGGTCGGGCACCGGCTGCCCATCGGCGTCGAGGACCACCACCTGGATGGCGAAGTCGCCCACCGGCGGACCGACGGTCTCCTCGCTGCTGCATCCGGTCAGGACCAGGACGACCGCCAGGGCCATCGCGGTCCGGCGCTTCCGTGCGCCGCCTCCGTGCTGCTCACCCATGTCGCACTCCCTTGTCGGCCTTCGGGCGAGACCTCATCCACTCACAGTATCAACATGCTGCCGCTGGCGACAAGCTCCGGCTGGCCGGCGGCGGTCTGGACGTCGAGCCGGGGCCGCGAGCCGGTCAGGTCGACATGGAGCTTATTTTGATAATAGTATATCGTTTTCGGCATCGTGGTGCGATTGATCCCGGGTGCGGATCTTGAATCCGGTGATCGTCTCCGATGCGGGTTGACGACAGGACCATATTCGGACTTGATTATGTCCACCCCCATGCCCAGGAGGTCGAGACGTGAGTCTCTCCTCACGCATCAAGCCCATCAGCTATCTCAAGGCCCACGCGGCGGAGATCG
>CAZWYF010000128.1:3545-4797 GCA_964637835.1 uncultured Fibrobacteraceae bacterium | reverse complement strand
CGTCCGCGCCCACGTCCGCGCCCACGTCCTGCCCGTCCTCTTCCTGGTGGCCACGGCCCTGCTCGCCGCCCCCACCGCCGCGGCCGCGCAGGACCAGTTCGCCGTGGGCACCGCCGACGTCACCTTCCTCGACCCCGACCGCGGCGACCGGCCCGTGCCGGCCGACCTCTACTACCCCGCCGTGGCCGCCGGGCCCGACCAGCCCCCCGCCGAGCCGCCCGCCGGCGGCTTCCCCGCGGTGGCCATGGGGCACGGCTACCTCATGAGCGCCGGGGTCTACGCCTGGCTGGGCGAGCGGCTGGCCGCCGCCGGCTGCGTGGTGGCCGTCGCGCGCACGGGGGGCGAGCTGTTTCCCGACCACCAGGAGTTCGGCCTGGACCTGGCGTTCCTCACGCGGGCCCTGCGGGCGGCGGGCGAGGATCCCGGCTCGCCGTTCTCGGGCCGCATGAGCGACCGCGCCCTGGTGGCCGGGCACAGCATGGGCGGCGGCGCCAGCTTCCTCGCCGCCGCGAGCGATCCCACCGTGACCGCGGTGGCCAACCTGGCGGCCGCCGAGACCGACCCCTCGGCCGTCGCCGCCTGCGCCACCCTGGAGCGTCCGGTCCTGATGTTCGCCGGCACCGACGACTGCGTCACCCCGCCCGCCGACCACCAGATCCCCATGTTCGAGGCGCTGGCCGGCGGCTGGCGCACCCTGGTGACCATCGACGGGGCCAGCCACTGCCAGTTCGCCGCCTACAGCTTCGTCTGCAGCCTGGGCGAGGCCTGCAGCGCCGACATCTCCCGCGCCGCCCAGCAGGACCTGGTCTGGCTGCTGCTGGAACCCTGGGTGCGGGCGGTGCTGCACCAGGAGTCCGGCGCCGCCGAGCAGTTCGCCTTCCTGCTGGACACGACGCCGGGCTTCGCCTGGGAGCAGGGCGATCAGCCCACGGCCGCGCCGGCGGTCCGGACCGTGCTCGCGGGCGTGCGCGTGGCGCCGAATCCCTTCAATCCCCGCACGACCGTGCGGTTCGAGCTCGCCGAGCCCCGGCCGGTGACCCTCGCGATCCACGACCTCCGCGGGCGCCTGGTCCGCACCCTGGCCCGTGGCGCATTCCCCGCGGGGACGCACCGGGTGGCCTGGGACGGCCGGGACGGCGGCGGTCGCGAGTTGCCGTCAGCGACCTATCTCTACCAGCTGCACGCCGGCGCCGAGGCCATCACCGGACGGTTGACGCTGGTACGCTGATCCTGGCGCGCCGATGCCGGTGCT
>CAZWYF010000128.1:0-3445 GCA_964637835.1 uncultured Fibrobacteraceae bacterium | reverse complement strand
CCCATTTCCACTACCATGCACGAGCACGGGCCGCCTGCCATTTCCGGCCGCGTCACGTGCCGTGGCCCCTGGACAGGTGACCCATGGCCAGCTCCGCGTCCGACGCCGTTTCCCGTCCGTTCCGCCAGCGGCTGCTCGGCGCACTGCCGGTGGCGCTCTGCCTGCTGGGCATCCTGTCGGTGCTCGCCCTCTGGCGCGCCGTCGGGCGCACCGAGGACGAGCGCCTGCGCCTGGAGACGGGGATCACCGCCAGCCAGGCCGCGCTGCGACTGCAGGCCTGGATCGACGCCCGGGTGAGCACGGTGCAGATCCTGGCCGAGGGCCAGTTCGCCGACGCCGACGCCCTGGCGCGAGACTTCCCCGTGGCCGCGCAACGGACCGTGGATCTCTTCCCCGGACTGCAGGCCATGAACCTGGTGGACCACGACGGGGTCATTCGCGACGTGGTCCCCCGCGCGCCCAACCTGCCCGCCCTGGGCCGGGATCTCCACGAGCACCCCGAGCCCGACGTCCAGGCGTCGTTCCTGCGCGCCGAGCGCACGGGTCAGGTCACGCGCACCGGCGTGGTGCAGCTGCTGCAGGGCGGCCACGGCATCGCGGTCTACCTGCCGGCAAGCGCCAGCGACGGCACGCCGCTCGGCTACCTCAACGCCGTGTTCCGCATCGGCACCCTGGTGGATCGCTGCCTCGAGGAGCCCGACCTCCGCGACCGCTTCCGCCTCGCCCTGGTGGCCGAGGACGGCGGCCTGGCCTACACCTCGGCCGCCCGCGTCGACGACGTGCCGGCGCAATGGCCCTTCGGCGTGCGGCGCGCGGTCCGCGTGGTGGACCGGCCGTGGGAGCTGGTCCTCGCCCCGCGGCCCACCTACCAGAACCGCGTGGGCACTCACGCCGACGAGGTCCTCGCCGTGGTCGCCGTCGCGCTGCTCGCCCTGCTCACCTGGCTCACCCAGCGCCTGATGCGGCACCGCGACGCCCTCCGCGACAGCCGCGCCAAGTACCAGATCCTGGTGGAGAACCAGAACGACCTCGTGGTCAAGGTGGATCCCGACGGCCGCTTCCTCTACGTCAGCCCCAGCTACTGCGAGACGTTCGGCAAGACCGAGGCGGAGCTGCTCGGACAGCAGTTCCTGCCCCTGGTCCACACGGACGACCGCGCCGCGACGGCCGCCGGCATGCAGAAGCTCCACCGCCCGCCCCATGAGATCTACATCGAGCAGCGCGCCCTCACCCGGGACGGCTGGCGCTGGCTGGCCTGGTCCGACCGCGCCGTGCTCGGGCCCGACGGCGAGGTGGCGGCCATCGTGGGCGTGGGTCGCGACATCACCGAGCGCCGCGAGCTGGAGGAGCAGCTCCGCCAGTCGCAGAAGATGCAGGCGGTGGGGCAGCTCGCCGGCGGCGTCGCCCACGACTTCAACAACCTCCTGCAGGCCATGCAGGGGCATCTCGATCTGGCGGCCGAGGACCTGCCGGCGGACAGCCCGGTACGGGAGGATCTCGCGGTGGTGCGGCGGAGCACGGAGCGGGCCGCGGAGCTGACGCGCCAGCTCCTGGCCTTCAGCCGGCAGCAGGTGCTTCGCCCGGCGGTGCTGGACGTGGACGCGGTGGTGAGCGGCCTGGCGCCCCTGCTGGAACGGCTGCTGGGCGAGGCCGTGACGTTGCGGCTGGTCCCGTCCGCCGAGCCGGCGCGCGTGCGCGCGGACCGCGGCCAGCTCGAGCAGGTGCTCATGAACCTCTGCGTCAACGCCCGCGACGCCATCGACGGCTCCGGCACCATCACCGTCACCACCGTGACCCGCACCCTCGATGCCGAGGACTGCCAGGAGCACGAGGGCGTGACGCCCGGACGCCACGCGGGCCTGAGCGTGCGAGACGACGGTCGCGGCATCTCCGACACCATCCGGGATCATCTCTTCGAGCCGTTCTTCACCACCAAGGGCGTGGGCGCGGGCACCGGCCTGGGCCTGGCCACCGTGTACGGGATCGTGCGCCAGCACGGCGGGCTGGTGGAGGTGGAGAGCGGGGACGGGCCGGGCGCGTCCTTCACGGTGCTGCTGCCGGCGAGCGACGAGCCGCCCACCGAGGTCGGGGCCCGGCCGGTGGCCGCCGGCGAGGTCGAGGCCGTGGCGGGCGAGACCGTCCTGGTGGCCGAGGACGAGGACGCCGTGCGCGACCTGACGGTGGGGGTCCTCGAGCGAGCCGGCTACCGGGTGATCACCGCCCGGAACGGGCGCGAGGCCGTGGCGCGGCATGCCGGATCCCCCCACGTGGATCTCGCCGTCCTCGACGTGGTGATGCCGGAGATGGGCGGGCGCGAGGCCGCCCTGCGCATGCGCGACATCGACCCCGCCCTGCGTGTCCTGTTCGTCACCGGATATGCCCCACCGGACGACACGGACGATCAGCCATCCGCGCTGGCCGACGCCTCCTACCTGCCCAAGCCCTACGAGGCGCGCACGCTGCTGCTCCGGGTCCGTGAGGCGCTCGAGCGACCCGTCCGGTCCTGACCTCAGGCCGGGCCCGACCGCAGACCGCGCCCGACCGCAGACCGCGCCCGGCCTCAGCGTCCCTGCGAGCCCGGCATGCCGGGATAGTCCCAGTCCAGCCCCACCGTCCCCACCCGGGCGGCGCCGGACGCATCCTCGGCGGTGATGAGGATCTGGTTGAAGCCACGATGCAGCGGCACGGCGGGGATCAGCCAGGACGAGGTCCCGTCGGCGTCCCCCTCGCCACCCAGGCTGTTCTCCCAGCGCACGGTCACCGGGGTGAAGCCGTCGGCCACGGTACCGCGGATCTCCAGGAAGTGCGGCGGCGAGAGATCCGGGTGGGTCGTGCCACGGCCGATGGGCCGGTAGCCGCCGCCGGGCTGCGGCTCGCCATAGACGGTGCCCAGGATCCGGGTGGCGGTGATGGCCAGCCCGGTACCGTCGAAACGCACCAGCGAGACGCTGCGCTCCACCCAGTCGGAGACCTGGCCGGCCTCGTCACGGGCCCGGACGCGGATGTGCAGGTCGCCCGCCTGCAATGGGATCCCGGTATCCCAGGGTCCGCCCAGCGTCGAGGTCCGCCCGCTCGTGGCCTGCGGCGCGCTCCACTGGGTCTGGCCGGGGGCGCGGACGCTCCGCTCGAAGCGGACCGGCTCGCTGGCCAGCACGGTGAGGTCCACCCGCACGCTGCCTCCCGAGCCCGCACTGTCCCAGCCCGCCACGAAGCAGCTCTCGATCGCGGGCACCCCCCAGTGGGGATGCTCCCGCACCACGGCGCCGTCGAGGACGACCCGGTACTCGAAGCGGTCGCCGGCGGCGGCATCGAAGATGCTGGCGTCGGCCAGCCGGACCTCCACCTCGCCATGCTCGAAATCGCGCTGCAGGACCATGGTCTCCGCGCTCTCGGTGCGCGTGTGCGCTCCCAGGGCGCGGCCGAGGGGATGGAGGTCCGGCAGGCC
>CAZWYF010000127.1:0-4797 GCA_964637835.1 uncultured Fibrobacteraceae bacterium | reverse complement strand
CGCTCCGGCCGCGTCGGCGGTGCCGGCGGCGGCCACGGTGGCGAAGAGGCGGCTGTCGGCCAGGGCCTCCTTGAGGATCATGGTGGCCGCGCCGATGGCCACCGAGCGGGGGCCCAGCTCGCTGGTGCGCAGCTCGGCGGCGGCGACCTGGCTGACCAGGGTGCGGCGGCGCACGGTCTCGCGCAGCGGCTCGAGGATCACCTCGCCGAGGCCGGCGAGGTCGCCGCCCAGGACCACCATGGAGGGGTTCATGAGGTTGAGCAGGCCGGCCAGGGCCACGCCCAGGTGCTCGGCGGCCTCGGTGGCCACCTGGCGGGCCAGGGCATCGCCGGCGAGGGCGGCGGCCTCCAGGGCGCCCATGGTGATCTGGCGGCTGGCCAGCGAGCTATCGGGATGGGTCGCCACCAGCTCGGCCGCGCGCTCGAGCAGCGCCTGGGCGCCCACCATGGTGGCCAGGCAGCCGCGCAGGCCGCAGACGCACTGCTTGCCCTGCGGCGCGATGGCCAGGTGGCCGATCTCCCCCGCCACGCCGGTGGCGCCGCGGTAGATCTCGCCGTCGATGACGTAGCCGCAGCCCACGCCGGTGGCCAGCTTGATGTAGGCGAAGTCGTCCACGTCGCGGCCGGCGCCCCACCAGTGCTCGGCCAGGGCGCCGAGGTTGGCGTCGTTGTCCACCATCAGCGGCACGCCCAGCCGATCGGCCACCGGCTCGAAGCCCAGATGGCCGCCCCACTCGGGCATGACCACCTCCGAGAGATGGCCAGGCCGCGAGGGGTCCACCGGGCTGGGCACCGCCACCCCCACGCCCACCAGGGGGATGTCCTGGCCGACCTCTTCGAGGCAGGCGTCGCAGAGCTCCCCCGCCAGGGTGCGGGTGCCCTCGGGATCGGTGCGGACGGGATGCTCGCGGGACAGCCAGGCGAGCACGCGGCCCCGCAGGTCGGTGGCCGCCACGCCCACGTGGGCCGCCCCCATCTCCACGCCCAGGATCACGCCGGCGCGGTCCTGGAACTCCAGGATGATGGGCCGCCGGCCGCCACGGGAGCGGCCGGTGCCGCCCTCGGCGATCAGGCCGGTGGGCAGCAGCTCGCCCACGATCTCCGACACCGTCGAGCGCGACAGCTCCGCCTGCTGGGCGATCTCCGCCCGCGAGATGCGGCGCTGCTGCCAGATCAGCCGCAGCACCGCGTCGGCCAGGGGGCGCGGCCGGTCGGGATCCACCCGCCGGACGCCCTTCCACTGCAATCCGTTGTCTGCCACGCCGCCATCCTCTCGGGGTCGGGCCATGCCGTCCGGCGATGCCCGCGGGCCACGCCGCCGGCCGATGCCGCCGGGCCGCGCCGCCGGGCCACGCCGCCGGGCCGCGCCATCGATCCACGCGGCGGCGGCGAGATGCGCCGCCGCCGATCCGGCCAATACTAGCGCCGCAGGAGCACGTTATCCAAGAAGACCGTGTGCGCGTCGCTGGAGGAGATCACCATCTGCGCCAGGTTCGCCTGGCTGGCCAGGTTGAAGTCGGCCAGCGGGATGTCCAGCACCGACCACTCGCCGGGCACGAAGGCCGGCGTGCTGCCGGCGTGGAAGACCAGCTCCCACTCGCTGTCGTCGCCGCCGCCGAAGGCGTCATCGGCGCCGAAGTCCACCAGCTTGACGCGGAAGATGGTCCCCGTGGGGGCCCAGACGTCCAGGCGCAGGTGGGTCAGGTCGCTGGCGTCGATGGTCGGCGAGAGGAACTCGATGCCGGCGTAGGTCAGGTCGGTGTAGACCTTCACCGCATCGCCGGCGATGTCCATGTCCTCCACCGGCCCGGCCATGCTCCACTCCGTGCGCCAGGTGTCCACCGGGACGTCGTCGTAGGCGTCGCTGAACAACGACACCACGTCGGCGGCCGGGTAGGTGGGCACCGGCGCGGCCTCGGCCGGGGGCGCGAGCACGTTGACCACGATCTCGCCGTCCACCGCCACGGTATCGAGCTGCGCGGTCACGGTCGCGGTGCCGCCACCCACCGCGGTGATGGTGCCCGCCTCGGTGGCGGCCACCGAGGGCTCGCTGGAGGCATAGTCGAAGTAGCCGGGCGCGTGCTCGACGGTGACGTCCTCGCCGTTGACCGACATGACGGTGCGCGTGTCCTCGGGCTGGACGGTGGCGCCCACGAAGGTGTCGACGGTGCGGCTGGCCATGGCCGGCCGTGGATCCAGGATGGTCCCCACGCGGGCGAAGCGGACCTCGTCGAACCACATGGTGAAGCCCTGGTCGTTCTCGTGCCCCTCGGCGAAGAAGAACAGGCCGCGTTCGAGGTCCAGGCGCGAGGGATCGGGGATGGGCACGATCACCAGCGACCAGTCCGTCCCCAGCGGGATGGACGACCTCTGCGCCGTGTACCGCGAGTTGCCGGTGTTGTCGTTGGCGAGGCCGGCCACGTCCAGGGTGGAGCTGGTGCTCGACTTGGCCTGGAAGACCAGGGCATTGTACTGCGAGAGGTCACGGAAGTCGGAGCTGACGAAGGCGCCGCCGGCGTAGGTGCCGCCGTCGTTGCCGGGGCCGGGCACGGTGACGCGCAGCGAGGCGCTGCCGGCGAAGACCTCGTCGGTGTCGATGCTCACCGCGTCGGTGAGCGACCCCTCGAAGGCCAGGTAGTCGACGCCGCTGCCGAAGTTGTCGTCGAAGACCACCGGGTCGTCATTGGCGGGCGCGGGCTCGAGCTCGGCGAGATCGCGGTCGCTGCAACCGGGCAGCAGGAACAGGGCGGTGACCAGCACCGCGGCAACCAGGGTCGTGATCGGCGTGCGCACCTTGGGCCTCCCATGGGTTCGAGAGCGGCGATGGGCCACTTTGTACGGGTTCCGATCAAAGTATCAGAGACCTGCTGCCCGGTGTCAAGCCCTCGATGGGCCAGCTCCATGGAGCACCGGCTTCGGCGCGCCGCCGGCGATCGATCTTCGGGATTGACCGCCCCCGGGAGGCCTGGTACTTTGTTCGGCAGTCGTACAAAGATCGCGGTGCCCCTGCGGGGGATCGACAGGAGCCAGCGAGCGAGATGACGTCATGAACCCAGCCGCCCATTCCCGGACCGCGCCCGAGGACCGCATCGGGTTTCCCCAGCGCCTGGCCTACGGCTCGGGCGCCTTCGTGAACAACCTGCTGGCGGCCGCCAGCGGCGGGATGATGATCGTCCTGAACCTGGGCCTGGGCATGAACCCCGCCCTGGTGGGCCTGCTCGGGGCGCTGCCGCGGCTCACCGACGCGTTCACCGACCCGGTGATGGGCTACATCTCCGACCACGCGAACACGCGGTGGGGTCGTCGCCGGCCGTTCATCTTCGCCGGCGCCATCGCCGCGGGCATCACGTTCATCCTGCTGTGGCAGCTGCCGCGCGGGCAGAGCGAGACGTTCTACTTCGTCTACTTCCTGCTGATGTCCATCCTGTTCTACGGGGGCTACACGGTGTTCGCCACGCCGTGGGTGGCCCTGGGCTACGAGCTGACGCCCGACTACCACGAGCGCACCCGCCTGATGGGCACCCAGAACTTCATCGGCCAGCTCGCCTACGTGGTCTCCCCCTGGTTCCTGTGGATCATGACCTACGAGGGCTTCTTCAGCGACCAGGTCTCCGGGGCGCGGGGCCTGTCGGTGATCGTGGCGGTGGTGGCCATCGGCCTGGGCATCCTGCCGGCCATCTTCCTGCGCGAGCGCATGCGCGAGGTGGCGCTGGTCACCGGCAGCGACGGGCAGGCGGCGCCCCGCAAGTCCCTGGGCGAGAACGTCAAGGAGTTCTTCAAGGGCTTCGGCGAGACGCTGGCGCTGCGCCCCTTCCAGAAGCTGTGCGTGGCCACCTTCCTGGTCTTCAACGGCTTCATGCTCATCCAGAGCTTCCAGTTCTACGTGATCATCTACTACGTCTGCGGCGGCGACCAGGAGGCGGGCGCGCGGTACGCGGGCTACGCCGGCACCATCACTGCCGTCTGCACCTTCGCCGTGGTGGCCGGCGTCACCTGGCTGGCCACGCGCATCGGCAAGCGCAAGGCGTTCTTCGTGGCCATCGGCCTGTCCATGGTGGGCTACGCCCTGAAGTGGGTCTGCTACAACCCGGCCCATCCCATGCTGGTGATCCTGCCCGCCCCGCTGCTGGCCTTCGGCCTGGGCGGCCTGTTCACCCTGGTCCCCTCCATGGTGGCCGACGTGGTGGACACCGACGAGCTGAAGACCCACGAGCGCCGCGAGGGCATGTTCGGCTCCATCTTCTGGTGGACGGTGAAGCTGGGCATGGCCGCCGCCCTGGCCGGCGGCGGCTACCTGCTCAACGCCACCGGCTTCGACGTGGACCTGGGCGGCGCCCAGACCGACCGCACCATCCTGCTGCTCCGCATCTTCGACGTGGGCGTGCCGTTCATCACCTCGGGCATCGCCATCTGGTCGGTGTACTCGTTCTCCATCACCGAACAGCGGGCGAACGAGGTGCGGGCCATCCTCGAGGCGCGGCGGGGGAAGCCGGAGGTGGCGGGGGGCGAGTGAGCGGTCCGGGGTGGGTGGGCACCCTCTCATCGCGCATGTCCTCGCGCAGGGGGGCCGTGGACCGGCCCCCCTGCTGCTGCGGAGTTGCGCGATGAGAGGGTGCCCACCCACCCCTGCCACCACCACGCCCCCCACCAGTCCGGCACGCCCCGGCGCGGATCGGGTGCTTGGGGGGAGGGCTTCGCTTCGCTCGCCACGCCCGGAGCGTGACGTGGGGGGATGGGATCGGGGGGAAGGCTTCGCTGCGCTCGCCACGCGTGGGGGCAGGTGGCAGCATGTGGACGG
>CAZWYF010000126.1:0-4847 GCA_964637835.1 uncultured Fibrobacteraceae bacterium | reverse complement strand
TCGCGGCCCGCCCACCGAAACCATCGGATCGAGAGGAACATATCGACATGAGACCGCTGAAGCTGATCCTGCCGCTGGCGCTGCTGGCCGCGATTCCCCTGGCTCTCGCAGCCTGCGGCGGAGGTGATGACCAGACCGCGGCCGGCGACCAGACCGACCGCCAGGAGGCCATGGCCGAGCTGGAGAACGAACTCGAGCAGATCGACAAGAGACTCCGGCACGTGGGTGACCGGATCGAGGACGCCGCCGGCGATGCCGACGACGAGCTCGAGAAGACCTATGCGGAGCTCGAGGACAGGCGTGAGGAACTCGCGGGATTGATGGAGGACCTGAAGAACGCCAGCGGGGACAGGTGGAGGGCCATGCACGAGGACGTCGAGAAATCGCTCGACGAGTTCTCCGCGGAAGTCGAGCAGGCCTGGAAGGACCTCGGCATCTGATCGGGAGCATCACGGCCGTTCCGGGGCCGGCCCCCGGGACGATCCCGCGTCCGGAACCGATGCCCGGATCCCGTGCCGGAAACCAAGGAGCGACCATGCTACGTCTCGCCATCCTCTTTCTCGTCATCGCCCTGGTGGCGGGCTTCCTCGGCTTCGGTGGCGTCGCTGCCGGGGCCGCGAGCATCGCCAGGGTCCTGTTCTGGATCTTCCTGGTGGTCTTCGTGATCTCGCTGATCTTCGGCGTCGGCCGGCGTGGCCGGGGCCGACCATGACCATGACCATGGTCATGACCATGACGGCCGGCCGTCCGCCCCGCGCCTAGAACCCCAGCCCCAGCCCCACGAAGGTCTCCCAGTCGGTGCGCTCGACGCCCTCGGGCGGCCGCGAGTTGTCCGTCACCGACACGCCCACCTTCAGGTCCACGGTGCCGGTCACGTCGATGGAGAACGTGGCCGTGGCCGTGGTCCGGGCCGCGGCGAGGTCGCTGAAGAGCGGCTGCCAGAACCCCACCAGGTCCAGGCGGACATCCTCGCGCAGGGTTCGCGCGACGTGCATGAACACCGACAGCCGCCCGCGCCCATGCGGGTCGCCGCCATCCTGGATCTTCTCGATCTCCAGCATGGGGGTGGCGCCCAGGCGGACGTGGCCGCGCTGGTCATCGTAGAGGTCGTGCCGCAGGCCGGCGCCCACCAGCCAGCGGCGGGTCAGGCGCTGGAAGGGATTGTGCTGGAGCTGGGCGAAGACCACCGTGGCCCACGCCGGGGAGAGGTCACGGTTGTGGCGCACGTGCCCCACGGCCTCGCGGCCGATCTCCACGCCGCCGCTCTCCTCGTAGGAGAACGATCCCTGCACGCGCAGCCGGCCACGCTCGCCACGCCACTGGACCCGGCCGCCCACCTCGAGGTCCAGGGTCTCGGTGTTGCCGCCCTCGGCGCTGAACAGGCCGTCGATGCCGCCGGTCCAGCCCCGGGCGTGGTCGTCGTAGCCCTCGAGGGTGTTGATGATGGTCCCGGCGTGCAGGCCAGGCGGGGAGATGGCCAGCAGCAGGGGCACCAGGGGGAGCAGGGCGGCCAGGACGGCGGGGCGCGGCAGGTACAGTCCTCTGCACCGCCGCTGCAGGGAGCGGCTCGGGGTCATCACGGAGGGTCCTTCCTCGGTGGTCGGGCCGGTGGTGGAAACCGCCGGAGCTTCCGGGCGGAAGCGCCGGGGGCGTCGAGGGGGGCCGGCCGCGTGGTCCGTCAGGGCGAATCGGTGCCGATGGTATCGGCATCCTCGGGCGCGAGCAAGAGTTCACCGAGGTCGCCCACCACCACGTCGGCGCCGTGGTAGCCCAGCTCGGCGAAGTTGGCGCCGCGGGCCACCCCGATCACGAGGCCGAAGCCACCCTCGCGGGCGGCCTGGACCCCGGAGATGGCGTCCTCGATCACCACCGCACGCGTCGGCTCGACGCCGAGCTGTTCGGCGGCCGCCAGGTAGGTGTCCGGGGCGGGCTTGCCCGCCAGGTCGAGCTGGGCGGCCACGTTGCCGTCGATCTGGGCCTCGAACCCACCGAGGTCCGCGGCCGCGAGGGTGGCCTCGCAGTTGGTGCTGGAGGTGACCACGGCGGTCTTCAGGCCGGCCGCGCGCACCTGCTCCAGCACCGTCCGGCTGCCCTCGTAGGCCTGGACGCCCTCGGTGCGCAGCACGTCGTTGACCATGGCGTTCTTGCGGTTGCCGATGCCGGCGATGGTCTCGGCGGACGGCGGGTCGTGCTCCTCGCCCGCGGGCAGGTGGATGCCGCGGGAGGAGAGGAAGTCGCGCACGCCGTCCAGGCGCGGCTTGCCGTCCACGTAGAGCAGGTAGTCGGTGCTGATCTCGAAGGGTCGGAAGGGCTCCCCGCTGCGCTCGGCGCGCTCGGCGAGGTAGGCGTCGAAGGTGCGCTTCCAGGCCTGGGCGTGGACCTCGGCGGTGGCGGTGAGCACGCCGTCCATGTCGAAGAGCACGGCGTCGTAGCGCTGGGGGGAGATCAGCTCGGCCAGGCTCACCTCCGGCCGGCGCACGCGGCGCTCGATGGTCACGGTGGCCGGCTCGTCGGTGGTCAGCTCCAGGGTCCGGCGCTGGTGGCGGATCGGCATGGGGTCGCCGGCCAGCAGGCGGTAGGTGGCGCGCTCGTGGTTGAGGTCGATCTCCAGGATGCGGCCGCGCACCTCCAGGCGGAAGCGCATGCCCTGCCACTGCTCGGGCAGGCGCGGCGCGAAGGAGATCTCCCCGCCGTGGTCGCGCAGGCCGGCGAAGCCGTAGACCAGGGTCATCCAGGCGCCACCGGTGGCGGCGATGTGGGCGCCGTCGGCCACGTTGCCGCCGAGGTCGGCCAGGTCCACGAGCACGGCGAACCGGAAGTACCGGTAGGCCTCGTCCTGGTAGCCGATCTCCGACGCGAGGATGCTCTGCACGCAGGCCGAGAGGGAGGAGTCGCCGGCGGTCAGGGGGTCGTAGAAGTCGAAGTTGCGGCGCTTCTGGTTGCGCGTGAACTCGTCGCCGAGCAGGAACATGGCCATCACCACGTCCGCCTGCTTGATCACCTGGTGGCGGTAGATCACCAGCGGGTGGTAGTGCAGCAGCAGGGGGTAGTGGTCCGGCGGCGTGTTCTCGAAGTCCCAGGGCTGCTTGTCCAGGAAGCTGTCGTCCTGCAGGTGGATGCCGCGGTCCTCGTCGTAGGGGACGTACATGGCCTCGGCGATGTCCAGCCAGCGGCCGGGCTCCTCGTCGCGCAGGCCGGTGCGGTCGACCACCAGGGCGTAGTCCTCGGGGCTCTCCTCGCGCAGGCGCCTGAGCGCGGCGCCGGCGCAGCGCAGGTTCTCGCGGGCCATGAGGTTGGTGAAGGTGTTGTTGTTGACCACGGTGTTGTACTCGTCCGGCCCGGTCACCGCGTGGATGCAGAACCGGCCGCCCTGCTTCTCGCTGAAGAAGCCCAGGGTGCACCACAGGCGGGCGGTCTCCACCAGCATCTCGGCGCCGTACTCGTGCAGGAACACCTGGTCGCCACTGACCTCGGTGTACTTGCGCAGCGCGTAGACGATGTCGGCGTTGATGTGGTACTGGGCCGTGCCGGCGGCGTAGTAGGCGGAGGCCTCCTCGCCGGTGATGGTGCGCCAGGGGTACAGCGCGCCCTCCTCGCCCACCTCGGCGGCGCGCCGGCGGGCCTGCTCGAGCATGCCGTGGCGGAAGCGCAGCAGGTTGCGCGCGATGCGCGGCGCGGTGTAGATCAAGAACGGCAGGACGTAGATCTCCGTGTCCCAGAAGTAGTGGCCCTCGTAGGTCTGGCCGGTGAGGCCGCGGGCGCCGATGCCCGCGCCCTCCACCCGGGCGGACACCTGCAGCAGCTGGAACAGGTTCCAGCGCACCGACTGCTGCACCCGCGCGTCGCCGTCGATGGTCACGTCGCTGCGTTGCCAGAACTCGTCGCAGAAGCGCCACTGGCTCGAGAGCAGCGTCTCCCAGCCGTCGGCTCCGGCGCGGTCCAGGGAACGCTCGGCGCGGTGGCAGAGCTTGCGCGCGGTCTCGGTGTGGGAGGTGTGGTAGGTGAGGTACTTGGTGATGCGGAAGCTGCGGCCGCGGGCGGCGCGCACGGAGAACGTGAGCTGGGCGTAGTCGTCCTCGCAGCGGGAGCTGGTGTCGTACTCGCAATCGGTCTGGACCACGTGCTCCACGCCGCAGGCGATGGTCATGCCGCTGTTGTGGGTGCGGTGGCCGAGCACCTGGCGGCCCCCGTCGCTGCGCTGCTCCTTCGGCTCGAGCACGCGCTCGTCGAAGCCGCGGGCCTTGCGCGGGTCGCCGCCCTGCCGCGAGGTGTTGAACGGCACCTTGATCTCCGACTCGATCACCAGCGGCGCGTTGTCGTTCAGGACGCTCACCTCGTAGTCCACCGCCGCGAGGTGGCGATGCTCGAAGGAGACCAGGCGCGTCGAGCGGATGGAGACCCGCTTGCCCGACGGCGTCTCCCAGAGGATCCGCCGCTCCAGGGTGCCCGCCCGCATGTCCAGCACCCGCTCGAACTCCAGCAGGTGGGCGTGCTCGGGGGCGAAGGGCTCGTCGTCCACGTAGAGCTTGAGCAGCTTGGCGTCCGCCACGTTGAGCATGGTCTGCCCGGTGGTGGCGAAGCCGAAGGCGGTCTCGCCGTAGGGGATGGGCCAGGTCTCGTGGAAGCCGTTGACGAAGGTCCCGCTCTGGACCACGGGACGACCCTCCTCGAAGGCCCCGCGGATGCCCAGATACCCGTTGGACAGCGCGAAGAGGGTCTCCGCCTGCCCGATGTACTCGGGCGCGAAGCGCTTCTCCACCACGCGCCAGGGGTCGACGGGATAGATGTACTCGGGGGCGGTGCGGGGCTCGCGATGGAGCATGGGGCGCCGTCTCCTCGGGGTCGGG
>CAZWYF010000125.1:0-4874 GCA_964637835.1 uncultured Fibrobacteraceae bacterium | reverse complement strand
GTCTTGACGCCGGCCGCCAGTGGTCTACTCTCTGCTCAGGAGGCCAACATGGTCACCTGCACGATCATCCTGCAAGACGATCTGCCCGACCTCTGCGGCGGCCGGTCCGTGCACGTGCGCCGCCTGCCGCACCCCACCTCGGTGAAGGACGCCCTCGAGGCCCTCGGCATCCCCCACTGCGAGGTGGGCCGGGTGGCCATCGGCGGGCATCCGGCCAACCTCGCCCGCCTGGTGGGCGACGGTGCGCGCCTGGAGGCCTGGCCCGCCTGTCCCCACGACCTCGCCGACCCGCGCTTCCTCTGCGACCAGCACCTGGGCAAGCTGGCGCGCCGGTTGCGGTTCTGCGGCTTCGACACGGTCTGGGATCCCACCCTGCGGGAGCCGGCCCTGGCGCGCCTGGCCGGCCGGGAGGGCCGCACCGTGCTGTCGCGCCACCGGGCGCTGCTCAAGCGCAGCAGCATCCACAGCGCGCTGCTGATCCGCAGCGACCACGCGGACGAGCAGCTCGCCGAGGTGCTCCGTCGGTTCCGGCTCGGTGGACGGATCGCGCGCACGGGGCGCTGTCCGCACTGCAACGGGCGCCTGATCGCCACGCCGAGGCGCCAGGTGGCCGGGCCCATCCCGCCGAAGACGGCGGCCTGGCGCGACGAGTACTGGGTGTGCGCGGAGTGTGGTCGTCTCTACTGGGAGGGGACGCACGTGCTGCATCTGCGGGACCGGCTGGCGCACCTGACCGACGGGCCGCGGAAGCTGCGCGGCGGAGCGTGAGGGCGACGGATCCGTTCTACAGGCCGGCTGCCGCCGCCCGCTGGGCCTGGTCCACCCGCTCGCGCAGCTCGCCGAAGTGCCGCTGCACGCCCGGTGCCTCGTAGCCGAGAAGCTCGGCGGGCGCGCCGTCCACGGTCTTGGCCTGACGCAGGACCTGCCCCGTGGCGTCGAACTCCAGCTCCAGCGTCACGGTCTCGAACGGGCCGCCGTTGCCGACGGCACGTCGCTGCTCCTCGGTATGCACCGAGACCAGCCGGTCCTCCAGCACCTCGTAGCGCGTGCGGCCGCGGCTGAGATCCCCGGCACGCTGCTCCTCGATCACCGAGAGCAGGGTGGAATCCTGGTAGGTGGCCACGAAATGGTGGGTGACGTCGCCCACGGTGAAGCTGCCGTGGACCTGATGACGACCCCCGTCGGCGGCGCGGTCGTCACCGCCGCAGGCCGGGAGGACGAGCAGGAGGACGAGCAGGAGCATGATCGCGAGCGACGTACGGTGCATGACCCGACCTCCAGGGTTGATCGCAGAGCATGACGCGTCCCGGGCACGCCGTCCAGTGAGAAGAATCTTCAATCTGGCCGCGGGAAGCGCCTAGCTCGCAGGCTCGAGCTGGTGGATGGTGCCGCAGCGGGGGCACTTGACGCGGGCGGCGGTGAGCTGGGGCGGCAGCTTGAGGACGGCGCCGCAGGAGCAGCCGAGCCGGCGCCAGCCCTCCTGGTCGTAGAAGAAGTCGTCCACCTCGCGGGCCCGGCGGCGGCTCTCCGGCTGATCGGCGCGGGCGGCCGACCCGGCGGCTGCCAGCCCGGCGGCGCCCAGCCCGGCGGCCTCCGGCGCGGATCCGGCGGCGGCAGGGGCGGCGGCGGCAGCGGCCGGGGCGCCCGCGGCGGGCGCGGCCCCCTTGCCGGCCACGCCCTCCCGACGCCACCCCTCTCCCTGGACCCGCAACCCCGCGCCCGCGTGCGGATCCTCGGCCAGCGCCGACCGCGGCAGCACCCCGCCCTTGCCGGTGATCTCGGCGAAGGTGCGCTCGTAATCCTGGAACGACGCCCCGCCCATGGCCCGCAGGATGCGCACCCGCTCGGCGATGGGCGGATGGGTGGCCGTCAGCGACGCGGCGTCGCGCTTCTCGCTGGCCGCGGCCATGGGATTGACGATGTACATGGGCGCGGTGGCCCGGCTGACGCCGCGGAGCTTGCCCGCCGGCGCGCCGGAGATCTTCTCCAGCGCCCGGGCCAGGCCGTCGGGATAGCGGGTGAAGGCCGCCGCCGAGGCGTCGGCCATGTACTCGCGCTTGCGGGAGATGGCGAAGTAGATGAGCTGGGCGATGAGCGGCGCGACGATCATGAGCACCAGCGCGATGATCATCACCAGCGCCTGCCCCTGGCCGCCACCGTCGCCGGACGACCGCCGCGACCGGCCGCCGCCGAAGATCCAGGAGCGCAGGCCCACGTCGGCCAGCAGCACGATGGCGCCCATCAGCACGCCGGCGAAGAGCATGAGCAGGATGTCGCGGTTGCGGACGTGGCCGATCTCGTGGGCGATGACGCCCTGCAGCTCGTCGCGGTCGAGGATCTTCAGCAGGCCGGCGGTCACCGCCACGGCGGCGGTGTCGGGGCTGCGGCCGGTGGCGAAGGCGTTGGGGGTGGCGTCGTCGATGACGTAGACGTCCGGCACCCGGGCCAGGCCCGCGGCGATGCTCATCTCCTCGACCACGTTGTAGAGGACGGGCAGGTCGTCCGGGCCCACCTTGCGGGCGCCGGACATGCCCAGGAAGATGCGGTCGCCCTGCCGCCAGGCCACCAGGGTGAGGATGCCCCAGAGGATCACCGCGCCGATCACGCCCACCGGCCCGGCGCCCGGCGCGAGGTACTCCCCCAGGCCGTAGCCCAGCAGCACCAGCAACGCGGCCATGAAGACCACGAGGAAGGCGCTCTTGCGCTTGTTGGCGGCGATGGCCTCGAACATGATCCGCTGGTCCCCGCTACTCGAACGACACCTTCGGCGCCTCGCGCTGCTCGGCCTCCTGCAGCTCGAAGAACTCGCCCTTCTCGAAGTTGAACAGGCCGGCCACGATGTTGGTGGGGAACATCTCCACCTTGTTGTTGAAGGTCATGACCGACTGGTTGTAGTACTGCCGCGCGAAGCCGATCTTGTTCTCGGTGCTGGTCAGCTCCTCCTGCAGGGCGAGGAAGTTCTGGCTCGCCTTCAGGTCCGGATAGCTCTCGGCCACGGCGAACAGCCGGCCCAGCGCCATGCCCAGCATGCCCTCGGCCTCGGCGCGGTCGCCCAGCGAGCCGGCCTGCTGCACCGCGGCGCGGGCCTGGGTGACCGATTCGAGCGTCTCGCGCTCGTGCTTCATGTACCCCTTGACCGTCTCCATGAGGTTGGGGATCAGGTCGAAGCGGCGCTTGAGCTGCACGTCCACCTGGGCCCAGGCCTCCTTGACCTGGTTGCGCAGGCGCACCAGCGAGTTGTACATGCCGGCCAGCACGGCCACCAGCACCACCACGAGTCCCAGGACGACCAGCAAGGCGATCATGGCTTCTCCGTCTCGTTCGCCGCGTCGCCGCGGCCGAGGGCCCCGCCCAGGAACGTGACCACGCGGGCGGGAAGGTTGTCGGGATCGGCGGCCAGGGCGCGGGCGAGATGGGCCACCTCGCCCGCGTCGCAGAACAGCCCGTCGCCGCGAGGGCAGACGTCCAGCACTACCCCGGCCGCGGGCTCGCTGTTCACCCCGGGCCCCACGCGGACCTTGCGCATGCTCTGGCGGCACTGCGGGCACCGGCGGGCGCGCTCGTCCGTGGGCGCCGGGGGCAGGCCGTGCAGCACGTCGGGCACCAGCTCGGGATGGGGGCTGTCCGTGGCATCGGCGAAGAGCAGCGCCAGCTCGCCGGCGTCGAACCAGGTACCCTCGCAGGCGGGGCAGTGGTCCAGCTCGAGGCCGTGGTACTCCATGGCGAACATGGTGGTCTTGCAGGCCGGGCAGTTCATGGGCCGCATGATATCCGCGTGTCGAGGCGGCGGCCAGGGGGAATCGGGCCGTCGGCCGCCACGGGCGCCCGGAAGGCCGGCGCGGCGGGAAGGTTGCCTGGGCTGCGACGCCGCCGACCTCCGGTCAGCGGTAGTAATCCACCCTGCAGGCGCTTCACCCGTCCCACATGCGCTCGTAGGTGGCCAGGCGGTCGGCGATCAGGGCGCGGGCGGTGGCCTCGTCGGCCAGCGGCCGGACCACGCGCTCGTCCGGATCCGGCTCCTCGATCAGCACCCAGCGGCGCTGGCGGCCACGGCGCGGGTGGCGCGCCAGCAGCAGTTCGCCCGCCAGGCCGGTGTCGTGGCTCTCGACCACCTGGAAACCGCCGGCCAGCGCGTCCCAGTCCTCCGCCCGCACGGGGACGACCTCGCCCCGGCCCAGGCGCGAGGCGAGCCGATCGGGGTCGGCGCAGAACGTCTTCCGCATGACCACCTCCACTGCCGAAGGAACAACGGCCCGGGCGGTCTGGCAAGCTGCCGGCCCCGGCAGATCGGCGATTCTCAAGTCCGCGCCCCGGGGCGCCGATATCCCGGGAGCAGCACGGTCCTTCCTCGTTCTGGCCGCCTCGCCACGGAGCCCGGCTTCATGACCTCATCCGGACGCGATCCGCGCCATCCCCGGACCACCGATCGCCTCGCCCGCGCCGTGGCCGCGCTGGACGACGCCACCTACCGGGGCCTCTTCGAGCACGCCCAGGACCCCATGTGGGTGATCGTGGCCGGCCGCTTCGTCCGCGCCAACGCCGCCGCCGCCCGCATGCTCGGCTTCGCGAGCGCGGCCGACCTGGAGCAGACCCATCCCGCCGAGCTGTCCCCTCGGTGCCAGCCCTGCGGCACGCCATCGGCCGAGCTGGCCGAGGCGTACATGGCGCAGGCGCAAGCCCAGGGCAGCGCCCGCTTCGCGTGGACGCACCGGCGCCGCGACGGCAGCCAGGTCCCCATCGAGGTGACCCTGACCCACGTCACCTTCGAGGGCGAAGCCGGCCTGTTCTGCGTCTGGCGCGACCTGACCGCCCTGCGCGAGCACGAGGAGCTCCTGCGCTCGACCATCGCCTGCATGGACGACCTCCTCTTCCTG
>CAZWYF010000124.1:0-5017 GCA_964637835.1 uncultured Fibrobacteraceae bacterium | reverse complement strand
GCATGGCCATGGCGCTGCTGACGCTGTTCGTGGTGCCGGTGCTGTACGCGTGGCGCGAGGAGCGGGGACTGCCGGACGGCGAGGGGGATCCGGCCTAGCTGCCGGCGGCGCTCTTCACCCGATGGCGGGGCGGATTCCCCATGCACGGAGCCGGCGGGTCGCCTAGACTGTGCGCGGAGCCGGCGACCATTCCCCGAACCGTGAGCGAGGAATCCCATGGCCGCAGACGAGCGCGACGATCAGGCGTCCTCCGGGCCGGGGGCCGAAGGCGGGTCGCCGGAGCGGGCGCGCCCGCCGATGCCCGTGGTCGCCCTCGGCGCCTCGGCCGGCGGGCTGGAGGCCCTGCAGGCCTTCTTCGCGGAGATGAGCACCGACGCCGGCATCGCCTTCATCGTGGTCACCCACGTCAAGCCCGAGCGCACCAGCCTGTTGCCGGAGCTGCTGGGGCGGTCGACCAGCCTGCCGGTCCTCGCCGGAGAGGACGGTCTGGCCCTCGCGCCGGACACCGTGGTGGTGGTCAAGGATGCCAACCTGACCATCGCCGACGGCAAGCTGAAGCAGCTGCAGCCCGCCGGGTCCCGGGAGATCACCCACCATTCCATCGATGCCTTCTTCCGCCAGCTCGCCGCCGACCAGGGCGAGGCGGCCATCGCGGTGGTGCTCTCCGGATCGGGGAACGACGGGATGCTCGGGATCAAGGACATCAAGGCTGCCGGCGGGATGGTCATGGTCCAGGATCCCGACACGGCGAAGTACCCGGGCATGCCCGGCAGCGCGGTGGACACCGGCCTGGCGGATTTCGTGCTGCCGCCCGGGCGCCTGCCCGCCGCCCTGCTCGAGTACTGCCGGGGGCCGTATCTCGCCCCGGACCGCGATGGCATGGACGAGCCGCTCGCCGAGGAGGTCGTGCACGCGATCCTGGTCCGGCTGCGCCAGCATACCGGCCGCGACTTCACGCAGTACAAGCGCAGCACCATGTCCCGGCGCATCCGGCGGCGCATGGCCGTGCACCAGGTCCACGATCCGCAGGAGTATCTCGGCCTGCTGCGCGATGAGCCCCAGGAACTGGACACGCTGTTCCAGGAGTTCCTGATCAGCGTGACCAGCTTCTTTCGCGATCCGGAGGCCTTCGCGGTCCTGGCCGAGAAGGGGGTCTCCCGGCTGCTGGACAGCCGGCGCGACGGCCACACCCTGCGGGTATGGATCCCGGGCTGCGCCACCGGCGAGGAGGCCTACTCCATCGCGATCCTGCTGGACGAGCAGATCCGCAGGCGGGACCGGCTGCACGAGGTGCAGATCTTCGCCACCGACCTCGACGCCCGGGCCATCGGGACCGCCCGCGCGGGCGTGTATCCGGAGGGGATCGCCGCGGACATCTCCCGGGAACGACTCCAGCGCTACTTCGCTCGCGAGGATCACTCGTACCGCGTCAATCGCAACATCCGCGACATGGTGGTCTTCGCGGTCCAGGACGTGCTCGGCGACCCGCCCTTCACGCACATGGACCTCGTGGTCTGCCGCAACCTGCTGATCTACCTCGATGCCGCCGCCCAGCAGCGCATCCTGCCGGCGTTCCACTACGCCCTGCGGCCCGATGGCCTGCTCTTCCTGGGGACCTCCGAGTCGGTGGGCGAGGCCGGGGAGCTCTTCGAGGTGGTCGACGCCAAGCACAAGGTGCTGCGCCGCAAGGAGACCGCCCAGGCGGTGGTGCCGCCGATGACGGGGACGTCGGTCGCCGACCAGGAACCGGGAAGGGACACGCCGCGCGTCCGGCGCGGTGCCGCTCCCGGGTCGCGCACCGGCCGGGTCCTCGAGCGGGTCCTGCGCGAGACGGTCAATCCCTGCAACGTGGTGGTCGACGAGCGCGACACCATCGTCTTCCTGCAGGGGCCGGCCGGCCTCTACTTCGAGCTCGAACAGGGCGCTCCCCGCAACAGCGTCCTGGACATGGCGCGCGAGGGGCTGGCCACCGCGCTGCAGAAGATCCTCAACGATGTCCGGCGTCACCGCCGGGTCGCGACCATCGCCGACGTTCCCCTGGGCGATGGCGATGGGAGGCTGCGAGCCGATCTGCGGGGGATGCTGCTCCACGAGCCCGAGCTGCCGGACGGGCTGGTGGTGATCTCCATCGAACGCGCCGAGGCCAGCCGCCCGGCCGCCCGATCCGGGTCGGCGGGCGCCCCGGACGTGGCCGAGGATGATTCCGCCGCGGGCGCGGCCGACGACCGGGAGGACCTGCAGAAGGAGCTCCGTTTCACGCGCGAGAACCTGCAGACCACCATCGAGGAGCTGCGCAGCAGCAACGAGGAGCTGCAGTCGACCAACGAGGAGCTCCAGAGCTCGAACGAGGAGCTGGAGACCGCGAAGGAGGAGTCGCAGTCGCTGAACGAGGAGCTGAACACGGTCAACACGGAGTTGCAGGGGAAGATGGAGTCCCTGGCCGCGGCCAACGACGACATGAACAACCTCCTGAACAGCATGCAGGTGGCCACCGTCTTCCTCGACACCGACCTGCGGGTCAAGCGCTTCACCGAGAAGGCCCGCGACGTGGTGCGGTTGATCCAGTCGGACGTCGGCCGGCCGCTGAGCGACCTGACCAGCACCCTGCGCTACGACGAGCTGATCGCCGACTGCGAGGGCGTCCTCGCCGACCTCGCCCCGCGCGAGCGGGAGGTCCAGGATCGGGACGGACGCTGGTACCTGGTCCGCCTGTTGCCCTACCGGACGTCGACCAACGTCATCGATGGCCTGGTGATGACGGTGGTGGACATCGACCGGGCGCGGCGGGCGGAGAGCGCCTCGGCGGCCGCCGCCCTGGAGTCCCGGTTCTTCCAGAGCATCATCCAGACCCTGCGCGAGCCCTTGCTGGTCCTCGATCAGGAGCTGCGCGTGGTGCTGGCCAGCGAGCACTTCCACCGGGTCTTCCGGTCCCTCCCGGACGAGATCCGGGACCAGCGCATCTACGAGCTCGGAAGCGGACAGTGGGACATCCCCCGATTGCGCGAGCTGCTCGACCTGGTGATCGTCAGGGATGAGATGCTGAAGGACTTCCGCATCGAGCACGACTTCCCGTGGATCGGGCAGCGCACGTTCCTGCTCAACGCGCGCCGCCTGCCCCAGGAACCGGGCGAGGTGGGCATGATCCTCCTCGTCTTCGAGGATGTGACCGGGCGATCATGACGAGGCACCACCGTTCGCGAGGAGACCACGGCCGGCCTCCGGACGACCTCCGCCGGGAGGCGCTCCGCCGGCTCGAGCACGAGCTCGGCGAGGCGGGCAGGGAGACGCCGCAGAGCGTCCAGACGCTGCTGCACGAGCTGGAGGTCCACCAGGTCGAGCTCGAGATCCAGAACGAGGATCTGAAGCAGGCGCAGGCCGACCTCACCGCCGCCCATGACCGCTATCGCGACCTCTACGAGAACGCCCCGGTGGGCTACCTCATGATCGACCGCCTCGGCGTGATCGAGCGCGCCAACCGGTGCGCCGGCCGGATGTGCGGCCAGGAGCCGGGCCAGCTGGTCGGCCGGCGGCTCGAGGAACTGCTGGAGCCGGGGTGCCGCGACAGCTGCTACCTCCTGCTACGCCGGGCCGCGGCCGCCGGGCCCGACCACCCCGGGGAGATGCGCCTCGACCGGGCCGCCGGCGATGGCGGCTGGGTGAACCTGGAGGCCACCCCCCTGCGGGACGGACAGGGCGAGCTGTCCGGGTTCCGGGTCACCCTCAGCGACATCGAGGAGCGGAAGCAGGCCGAGGGCTCGCTGCGATCGTTGCAGCGGACGCTCGAGGAGAGGGTGGCGTCGCGCACCGCCGAGTTCGAGGCCGCCACGCGGCTGCTGCGCGAGATGGTGGTGGCCGTCTCCCGCACCGAGGATCGCGAGCGCCAGCGCCTGGCGGACCTGCTGCACGAGGAGCTGCAGCAGGTGGTGGTGGCGGCCCTCTACTGGCTCAACCGCATCGCCCAGGGCGCCGCCGGCCCGGGCCAGTCCCGCGACCTCGAGCGAGTCCGCGAGCTGCTGGTCCAGGTCAACGACCTCTCCCGGAAGCTCGCCAACGATCTCAGCCCGCCGTTGCTCCGCCAGCAGGGCCTGCTGCCCGCGCTGCGCTGGCTGGGCCAGGAGCTGGAGAAGACCCGCGGGCTGGCGGTGGAGGTCCGCGCCCGTGGCGAGGAGTTCTCGCTGTCCGCGGACCTGACCCTGCTGGCGTACCGGGGGGCCCAGGAACTCCTGGTCAACGTGGCCAACCACGCCGGCGTGGATCGGGCGCGGATCACGGTGGCGCCGGAGGGGCGGGAGCTGACCATCACGGTGGACGACGAGGGCCGGGGTTTCGAGTCCCGGTCCCTCTCGCTGACCGACTCCGCGACAGGATTCGGGCTGCGGCGGCTGCACGAGCGTCTCGACGCCATGGGCGGACGGCTCGACCTCGACACGGCGCCCGGCAAGGGATGCCGGACCCGGATGGTGCTTCCGCCGGCCACCACGCCGGCCATCACGCCCGCCGCGGGCGACTCGCCAGCAGCGCCGGGCGACCCCGGAAGCCGCACGCTGGAGGCGGACCGGTCCGTCGAGTCCGCCGTCGATGATCCCGCCGGAACCCGGCCCATCCGGGTCCTGATCGTCGACGACCATGCCGTGGTGCGCGACGGACTGTCCATGCTCATGAGCGAGGAACCGGACCTGACGGTGGTCGGCATGGCCGCCAGCGGGACCGAGGCCGAGTCCCTCGCCGTGGCGCATGAGCCGGACGTGGTGCTCATGGACTACTCCCTGCCCGGGGCCAACGGCGACCAGGTCACCCGGCGTCTGCTGGCCGGGCATCCCGGGATGTGCGTGATCGGCCTGTCCATGTTCCAGGACCCGGAGATCGCCCAGCTGATGCTGGCGGCCGGCGCGGAGGCCTTCGTCACCAAGTCCGGCGCCATCGAGGAGATCATCGCCACCGTGCGGCGGCTCGCGGGCCCCGCTAGCGGAACTTGATGGTCAGCAGGGCGGTCGCCGCGAAGATCAGCGAGACGATC
>CAZWYF010000123.1:2599-5295 GCA_964637835.1 uncultured Fibrobacteraceae bacterium | reverse complement strand
TTTCCGGTCTATTCCTACCTGGTGGTCTACATGGCGAAGACGAGCCCGGTCGAGGTCGTTCGTGTTCTGGGAGGGGCGCAAGACGTGCGGTCGATTCTGGATCAGTAGGCCGCTGAAGGAGCGACGTTCGGGGTGAAAACCGGCCGTTCAAGCTGACGGCTCGCCTCTGCCACGGCCGTGGCTCAGGCCAGCCCCGCGATGC
Organism: uncultured Fibrobacteraceae bacterium; assembly: GCA_964637835.1. Classification (GTDB taxonomy): domain Bacteria; phylum Krumholzibacteriota; class Krumholzibacteriia; order LZORAL124-64-63; family LZORAL124-64-63; genus Glo-17. The sequence continues at coordinate 5,093 of CAZWYF010000123.1, read as the reverse complement.
CCACGTTCCACAGAATGGCACGGATCCCCCGCTAGCCGCCAGGATTCCGCAGTCTTCGCAATGCGGACCTCGCAGGTATGGTATATCTTCCCCGGACACCCCGAACCTCGAGGAGCCGGCCGCCCATGATCCACCACCGCCCGCGCCGGAACGCCCGGACCACCGGGGACCACCAGCCTCGCCACCCCCGCGTCGTCGCCGCGGCGGCCACCGATTCCGGACGTGACGCCGCGCGGCGCGTGCTCGGCGTGACCGCCGCCGGGGTCGTCCTGCTGCTGGCGGTCGCCCTGACCCTGGCCGCCGCCCTCGCGGACACCGCGCGGGCCCAGGAGACCCGGCAGGGCAGCGCGGATTCCCGCGCCGGCATGGACCGCCAGCCCCTCGGCGCGGAGCTCCTCTGGCACATCCAGCGCCTCGGGTCGCCCGAGCTCTCACCCGACGGCGCGCACGCCGTCCTGCCGGTGACCACGCCCGACCTCGAGGAGGACACCCTGCCCTCGGACCTCCACCTCGTCGACACGCGGACCGGCGAGACCCGCCCGCTGACCACCCACGAGGCCAGCGACTCGCAGCCGGCATGGTCGCCCGACGGCGCCCACATCGCCTTCGTGAGCAAGCGCGGCGAGGACGAGGTCGGCCAGCTCTACGTGATCCCCCTGGCCGGCGGCGAGGCCCGCCAGGTCACCGACCTGCCCACCGGCGCCAGCGCGCCGCGATGGCTGGGCCCCGACCACCTGGTCTTCATCTCCCGCGTGTGGACGGACCTCGAGCAGACCAGCCGCGTGGCCGAGCCGGCGGCCGGATCGCAGGAGAACGGGGACGACCCCGCCGACCTCACCACCCCCGCCGACCTCACCACCCCCGCCGCCTGGCTCGCCCCGACCCCCGACGACCCCCACGCCGACCCCCTCGCCCCCGCCTGGCACGCGCAGCAGGCGCGGCTCGACTTCCTCGAGCAGACCGACATCTCGGCGCGGGTCTGGGAGCAGGCGCCCATCCGCTGGTGGGATCACTGGCTGGACAGCCGCGAGCCGCACCTCTGGGTGGTCCATGTCGGCAGCGGCGCGGTCAAGCCGCTCACCCTGGGCACCGGCCAGCACCTGCCGATGATCACCCCCGGGCGCGACCACTTCGACGTCTCGCCCGACGGCGCGCACCTGGCCTTCGTGGCCGACGTCGACCCCACCGGCACCGACAGCAACTACGACGTCTTCCTCATGGACCTCAGGCCGGCCCTCGCGGCCACCCATGCGGACCCCGGCGCGCGGGTCGCCCGCAACCTCACCGCCAGCAACCCGGCGAGCGACTCGTCGCCGCTCTTCTCGCCCGACGGCGAGCGGCTCGCGTTCGGTCGTCAGCTCATCAAGGGGTTCTATGGCGACCGGGTGCGCCTGGTGATGCACGACCTCGACGACGACGCCCAGCGCGTCCTCACCGAGGACTGGGACCGCTCGGCCAGCGGCCTGGTGTGGGCGCCGGATTCGCGCGCCCTCTACGGCGCCATCGACGACGCCGGCCACCGCCGCGTCTACCGCATCGACGCGGGCGACGGCGAGGTCCGCGCGGTCACCGCCGGCCACAGCTTCTCCGGCCTGGCCATGGCCGGCAAGACCCTGGTGGGCCTGCGCCAGGGCTTCACCGAGCCGCCCACGCTGGTGCGCATCGACGCCCGCGGCGGCGAGGTCACCAAGCTGTCGTCCTTCAACGACGCGCTCCTGGCGCACGTGGAGTTCGGCACCTACGAGAGCGTCACCTACACGGGGTCCGGCGGCGCGGAGATCCAGATGTGGGTGAACTACCCGCCGGGCTTCGATCGGTCGCGCGAGTACCCGCTTTACCTGCTGCTGCACGGCGGCCCGCACAACGGCATCACCGACAGCTTCCACTGGCGCTGGAACGCCCAGGTGTTCTCGGGGTGGGGGTACGTGACGGCGTGGCACAATTTCCACGGGTCGTCGGGTTTCGGGCAACAGTTCGCCGACAGCATCAACCCCGACCGCGCCACCCTGCCGTACCAGGACACCCTGGCCGCGGCGGAGTGGTTCGCGCAGCAGCCCTGGATCGACAGCGACCGCCTGTCCGCCGGCGGCGGCAGCTACGGCGGCTACCTCGCCAGCCTGATCCTCGGCCGCGAGCACCCGTTCCAGACCCTGGTCGCCCACGCCGCGGTCTACAACAACTTCACCCAGTACGGCTCCGACTACGGCGCCGGCCAGCGCCGCCACGGCGAGTACTGGGAGGAGCTGGACACGTTCCTGGCCACGTCGCCCCACCTGGGCGCCGGCCAGTTCGACACGCCCACGCTGGTGATCCACGGCCAGCTCGACTACCGCGTCCCGGTCAACCACGGCTTCGAGCTCTTCGCCGCGCTGCAGAACCAGGGCGTGCCGAGCAAGCTGGTCTACTACCCCGACGAGAATCACTGGATCCTCAAGCCCGCCAACTCCCAGCACTGGTACCAGACCAAGCACGACTGGCTGGAGCGCTGGGTGGG
>CAZWYF010000123.1:0-2499 GCA_964637835.1 uncultured Fibrobacteraceae bacterium | reverse complement strand
CGCGGTAGCATGCTACCCAGATCCCAGTCGCCACAGGTGACCATGAGCGCGTTCTGCGGCGTGAGGCCGTGCCCGTCGAGCCACGCCTGGTGCGCGGCGAACACCTCCGCGAACGGGGGCGCCGCGTCCACGTCCGCCTGCGTGATGGTGGTCAGCTCCCGGCAGAAGGACGACAGCTGCGGATGGTGCACGGGCCGCACGAAGGAGGCGAACTCGTCCACCACCTCGCCGGTGGCCAGGTCGAGCAGCACCGACGGGAACTCGATCACCTCCTGGGGATCGACCCGCCCGGTATCGCTGCAGGTGGCCTCGAAGTCGAGGATGATGGCGTGCGCATGGGGGTCGATCATGAGTTCTCCCGAATTCGTGACGACATTTGTCGCGAGATATCGCTCAGGTACACCGCTGGTGTAACTGAGCGAGTCATTCCATCAAATCTGAGCCCCAGAGAACGTATCGTGCGATCCATGGGACATTCCATCAAGCCAGGCCGACGTTGCCGCGGTGGCCTGCCTGACCCCGCGTGGCGGTCGTGTGGCGCTCGCGTGGCCTTCGCGTGGCCTTCGCGTGGCACTCGCGTGGCGCGCCCGGCGATCGGTCGTTCAATCTCCGGGGGCACCCCTTGCACTCCCGGCACTCCCGGCATTCCCGGCACGCCCGCCTTCCCCGCCTTCCCCGGCACTCCCGGCACTCCCGGCATTCCCGGCATCGCCCTCACCCTGCTCCCGCTCGGCCTCCGCGTCGCTGGCGAAGCGGTCGTCCGCGCGGTGGGTCGTGGCGGTCCGGCCGTCGCGGTGGGGGTCCTCCAGCCAGCCGGTGCGGATGGGGCCGCCGGGCTCGAAGTCCGGCACGTGGGGCTTGATGTCCAGCAGCGGGGTGCCGTCGAGGACGTCGACGCCGACGACGTGCAGGATCCGGCCCTCGCGGCGTTGCAGGCGGACCACCGACAGGCCGATGGGATTGGGCCGGCGTGGCGCGCGGGTGGCGAAGACGCCGTGGACGCGGTCGTCCAGGTAGGGGGTGACCTGCAGGTCGTGGCCCTCGCTGCGGTGGAAGTGGTAGATCAGGACGATGTGGGAGAAGCCCTCGAGGTGGAGCAAGCCATCGGCATACCTCGCGGCCACCTCCACGGTGCCGGTCACGTCTGCCGCGCCGGCGGGCTGGATGGGCATGCCGCGCGGGTCGGTGAAGGGGCTGCGGATGGTGCCGATCGGCTGCAGGTGGATGGTGCGCTCTCGCATGGCTGGCTCCCTCGGCTCGTGGTCCGGCGCCCGGGGGCGGCGCCTGATTCAGGATCGCCCGCGCCGCGGTGGTCCGTCGTCTCGCCCGGCGTCTCGCCCGGCGTCTCCGCCGGCGTCGTGCTCCGGGGACGACCTCTCCGACGTGGCGAGCCAGCGGACCATCTCGCCCACCGGGCCGGCCAGGCGGGCGACGGCCGCGGCGTCGAGAAACCCGCCCGCGTCGAGGAGCCGGGGACCGACCGGCGGCGCCGCCCCCCGGGCGAACGCCCCCGCCCCAGGCCCCTCCGCCAGGCCCGGGCCCTCCAGTGCCATGGCCGACTCCACCGCGCGCTCGGCGTCGGCCAGCAGCCGCGGCTCATCCAGGTAGACCGCGCGGTTGATCTCCACCATCACGAAGTGGACGCGGGGCTCGGTGCGGTGATGCCGGCCGGGCACCAGGCTGCCGGCGAACGGGCGCTGCTCGGTGACCGTGAAGCCGGCCGCGCGCCAGAGGTCCAGCAGCGGCGCGCGCACGGCGGCCGGGGTGTGGTGCCGGTCCCAGCCGAGGTCGATGTCCTCTCGCGCGGCCGGGTCGGGATCCTGCTCGCAACCCATGGGCTCGGCCGGGAAGCTGTGCGCGTCGATGATCCAGCAGACGCCGTGGCGCGCGATGAGGTCGTCCACCAGATCGGCGACGACCTCGTGCCACGGCGCGTGGTAGTAGGCTAGAAGCCGCTCGCGGGGAATCGCGTCGCCGCGCAGCGGCGCGCCGTCCTCCGTCCGCGTGTAGATGGCGGCGCGGCCGTGCGAGGCGTTCCAGGACTCGGCGTCGTCGTCCGCGAAGCGCTCCACGTCGCAGACCAGGCGGCTGACGTGGGCGGTGATCATGGTGGCGCCGGCCGCCACCGCCGGCTGCCAGAGGCGGTCGACGGCGTGGTCGGTGCTGCGGGCGAGGTCGCGGGCGAGGACCGCCAGCGGCGCCGTGAACTGCGGCCGCACCCAGGGCGGGATGGCGGTGCCGGCGTGGGGGACGTGCACGAGCACGGGCTGCGGCGTGACGCCAGGAGGGGGCAGGCTCATCGAATAGATCGTGGACATGAGCTAGCACTCTCCTCCGCGGCCTCGGGGTCCTCCAGGTCGCGCGGTCCTCGGGATCCTCGCGGCCCCCGCCGCGCGCCCGGGCCTGCCCCGGCCGGTCCGCGCCAGGTGCCTGCCGGCCTCACCGACCCCGCCCCTCACCCCTCCCCATCCCGCCCCAGGAACCGTCCCGTCCCCGCCC
>CAZWYF010000122.1:2697-5505 GCA_964637835.1 uncultured Fibrobacteraceae bacterium | reverse complement strand
CGGGCACTGGCCGCGGTCGGCGAGGCAGTGGAACCCGGCGACCCGGGCGGTTGTTGAGTGTTCTTCTCATTATTTGGCCTTGCATGACATTCCGACTGCTGCTGGAATTCCCGGCAGCGGGATGTCACCAACCGGTCGGAGGAGACCGCACGCATGGAGACCGAGCGCCAGACAGAGGACCGCTTCGACCAGCTCCGCCGCAAGGCCGCCGAGGTGCTCGCCGAGCGGGGCCGCGAGGTGGAGCCCCACCTCATGGACGACATCTCCCGCCTGGTCGAGGAGCTGCGGATCTCGACGGTGGAGCTGGAGCTGCAGAACGACGAGCTCCGCTCCGCCCAGGAGACCCTGGCCGTCTCGCAGGCCGACTATTTCCATCTCTACGAGTACGCGCCGGTGGGCTTCGTGACCCTGCGCGCCAACGGCGTGATCGCCCGGATCAATCGCATCGCCCGCGAGTGGCTCCTGGTCGGGACGGAATCCGGCCAGCAGAGCTTCTTCTTCCGCTCGGTGGCGCCCTCGCACCGTGGACGCTTCCTGACGCTCCTGTCCACGGTGGCCGTCTCCGGCCGGGCGAAGACCCTCGACGTGCAGCTCGACGCACCCGATGGCAAGGGCCGCTGGGTGGCGCTGACGGCCACGGTGCCGCGGCCCGGATCGCTCGCCGGCGACCACGGCGACCGCGGCGACCGCGGCGATGGCGATGGCGATCACATCCTGATCTCGATCACCGACATCGACGAGTTCAAGCAGACCCAGCGCGTCCTGCGCCAGAGCGAGGAGCACTACCGCACCATCTTCGAGACGGTCTCCGACGGCCTGGTCATCATCGACCCCGCCGGCCGCGTCCTCGACGCCAATCCGGCCGCCTGCAAGCTCCTGGCCGCGCCCCGCCGCCACCTGCTGAAGGAGCCGCTGCCCATCGACGGCAGCCAGCCGGACAAGGGCCTGCTGCAGACCATCCAGGAGGCCATCGCCGCCGACGGCATCTACCTCGGCCGCCACACCCTGCATCCCGCCGGCGGCGCCCCCTGCCCCGTCCACCTGATGTGCGCGCCGTACAGCGCGGGCGACGGTCGTCCCCAGACCCTGGTGGTGATGCACGACATCACCGCGCAGCTACGCAACGAGGAGAAGCTCCGCGAGGCGGCCGTGGTCTTCGAGCAGTCCCACGAGGGCATCATGGTCACCGACCGCGATCACCGGATCGTCATGGCCAACCGGGCGGCGTGCGAGCTGACCGGGTACGCCCACGAGGATCTCCTGGGCAAGACCCCCCACGACCTGCAGTCCGGCCGTCACGACGAGGCCCACTTCCACCGGATGCAGGAGGCGCTCGAGCGCGAGGGGCGCTGGCAGGGCGAGGTCTGGAACCGCCGGCCCGACGGCGAGGTCTACGTCCAGTGGACCAGCATCAACGTGGTCCGCGACGAGCACGGCGAGATCCGCCGCCACATCGGCATCTTCCACGACATCACCGAGCGCAAGCGCGCCGAGAGCCGCATCCGCGAGCTCGCCCACTTCGACCAGCTCACCGGCCTGCCCAACCGCGTGCTGTTCCGCGATCGCCTCGACCAGGCGCTGGCCCACGCCCGGCGCCACGACGAGTGGGTGGCGGTGGTGTTCATCGACCTGGACAACTTCAAGGGCGTGAACGATTCCCTCGGCCACCTCGCCGGCGACCATCTCCTGCAGGAGGTGGCCCGCCGGCTGCGGCGGAGCACCCGCGAGGAGGACACCGTCACCCGTCTGGGCGGCGACGAGTTCGCCCTCATCCTGGTGGGTCTGGCCACCCACGCCCTCGCCCAGCGCGTGGCCGCCCGGGTGGCCGCCGGCTGCCTCGCCGCCCTCGCCGAACCGGTGGCCATGGAGGATCGCGAGGTCTTCACCGGCGCGAGCATCGGCGTGGCCCTCTTCCCCCAGGACGGGGACGACCCCGACGCCCTGCTGCGCAGCGCCGACCTGGCCATGTACGCGGCCAAGGAGCGGGGCAAGAACACGTTCCAGCTCTATGGCAAGGGCATGAGCTCCCAGGCCCTGGCCCGGCTGGACCTGGAGACCGCCCTGCGCCGGGCGCTGCACCGGCGCGAGTTCCGGCTCGAGTACCTGCCGCGCTTCGACGCGCGCGACGCCCGCCTGCGTGGCGTGTCGGCCCGGGTCTGCTGGCACCCCCAGGGGATCGACCGGCTCGCCCCCCACGAGTTCATGCGCCTGGCCGAGGAGACCGGCCTGGCCGCCCGCATCGGCGAGTGGGCCCTGCACGAGGCCTGCCGCCAGGCCCAGCGGTGGGGCGAGGAGGGGCGCGATCCCGGCCGCGTGGGCCTGCTGCTCTCGGCGCGCCAGTTCGTCGGGATCGACCTCGCCGACCTGGTGCGCGACGCCCTGGTCGAGACCGGCCTGCCGCCCTCGCGCCTGGAGCTGGAGATCGGCGAGTCCGCGCTCACCGGCCACCTCGAGCACACCGTCGCCGCGCTGGCCGAGCTGCGCGAGCTGGGCGTCACCGTGACCATCGACGGCTTCGGCAGCGGCTACTCCAGCCTCGGCCTGCTGAAGACCCTGCCCGTGGACGCCATCAAGCTCGACGGCACCCTGCTGGGCGACGTCATCGGCAGCGCACAGGACCGCGCCGTGCTCAGCCTGGTCACCGGCCTGGCCGCCACCCTGGACCTGCGGGTGATCGCGCCCGGCGTCGAGGACGCCGAGCAGGCCGCTGCGTTGCGCGACCTGGGCTGCCACGAGCTGCAGGGCCCCTGGTACGGCCCCCCGGCCTCCCCCACCGAGGTGGTGGACATCCTGCCGGACGCCTGAGGC
>CAZWYF010000122.1:0-2597 GCA_964637835.1 uncultured Fibrobacteraceae bacterium | reverse complement strand
CGTCCGGTTCGCGCCGGCCCCTCGCCGCCCGGGTCGTCCCGGCCTTCGCGGCCTTCGCGGCCGGGCTCAGTCCCGGGCCGTGAACCCCAGCCGCTGCCCGCGGCAGCTCTCCTGCACGCGCCCGTCGCGGTAGGCCACCTGCCCCGACACCAGGGTCGTGTCCACCGACCCGGGGAACGTCACGCCCTCCAGCGGCGACCAGCCGCACTTCGAGAGCACCCCCTCGCGCGTGACGGTGAGCGGCCGGTCCGGGTCCAGGAGCACCAGATCCGCCCACGCGCCCTCGCGCGCGAACCCGCGGTCCTCGATGCCGAAGACCGTCGCCGGGGCGTGGCAGGCCTTCTGCACCAGCTGCTCCAGCGAGAGGACGCCCTCGGTGTGCAGCGCGTACAGCGCCGGCAGCAGGAACTGCACCAGCGGCAGGCCGCTGGGCGCGCGCCGGTACGGGTTGGCCTTCTCCTGCCGCGTGTGCGGCGCATGATCGGTGGCGATGACGTCGAGGCGGTCGTCCCGCAGCGCCTGGCGCAGGGCCTGGCGATCGGCGGCGCTCTTGATGGCGGGGTTGCACTTGATGAGGCTGCCGAGGCCGGCGTAATCGGCGTCGCTGTACCACAGGTGATGGACACAGACCTCGGCGGTGATCCGCTTGTCCGCGGCCGGACCGGGGGCGAAGAGCTCCAGCTCCCGGGCGGTGGTCAGGTGCAGGACGTGCAGCCGCGTGCCATGCTCCCGCGCCAGCTCCACCGCCAGGGAGGACGACCGCCAGCAGGCCTCCGCGCTGCGGATCGCCGGATGCGCGGCGAAGGGGATGTCCTCGCCGTGCTTCTCGACCCATGCCTGTTCGTTGGCCGCGATGGTGGGGTCGTCCTCGCAGTGGACGGCCACCAGGCCGGGCGCCTCGCCGAAGATGCCGGCGAGGGCGGCGCGGTCGTCCACGAGCATGTCGCCGGTGCTGCTGCCCATGAACACCTTCACCCCGCAGGCCTGGCCCGGCCGCAGCCGGCGGATCTGGTCGAGGTTGCCGTTGCTGGCGCCGAGGTAGAAGGCGTAGTTGGCCACCGACGCCCTTGCGGCCAGGGCGCAGCGCTCCTCCACCGCCTCGGGCGTCAGCGTGGGCGGCTGGACATTGGGCATGTCCATGAAGCTGGTCACCCCGCCGGCCACCGCCGCCCGCGACTCGTGGGCGAGGTCGGCCTTGTGGGTCAGGCCGGGCTCGCGGAAGTGGACCTGGTCGTCGATGAGTCCGGGCAGCAAGTACTTCCCCGCCGCGTCGATCACCAGGTCCGCCGGCCGCGAGGCGAGGTCCCCGCCGATGGCCGCGATGCGCCCGTCGGCGACCAGGACGTCGGTCTCGCTGATGGCGCCCTCGTTCACCAGGCGGGCATTGGCGATGAGGATGCGCTCGGGATGGGACCGGGGCGGCGGCGAGGACGGCGGCATGGCGGGGCGGCTTTCGTCTGGCCGCTCGCGGCGGCGGCGCGCATGGAGCAGTGAGCGGCCGCCACCGGGGACGACCTCGAGCCCCGGCAACGTAGCCCCGACGACCATGCCCCGGCAACCGGTGCCACGCCCCCCGGACGTCGCGGGCCCCCCGGACGTCGCGGGCCCCCGGACGTCGCGGGCCCCCCGGGGGCATCCTGACGGCGCCCGCTGGCTCGCGGGTGCGGATCGATGGCGCCGTCGCCCTCGTGCATGCAGGCCACCGCCACGTTCGCCAGCTGGCCGGGACAGGCCTCCACGGTCTCGGCGATGAAGCCGCAGAGGTCGTCCCCTGCCTCGCGGGGGCCGCCGGGATCATCGCTGTCGAAGTCGCTGAAGATCGCGGCGCACAGCCCGGTGATGGGCGCGGCGCCGCGGTTGGTGATGGTCGCCGCTGCCGGCCATGTCCTCGTCCACCTGGCCGTCACCGTCGTCGTCGGGATTCCCGGACGGTTAGCGATCCGCCGCCGGCGCATCCCACGCCGTCTCGTAGATCACGTCCAGGGGGTCCTCGGTGGCCCGCAACCCGGTCTCGTACTGGCCGGCGGTCACCCGGCGCTCGCCGTCCTGGATGCCCCCGCCCACAGGCGGGCGCCCCGGAGATGGCCGATGCCATCGGCCCCCGGCCATCGCGCGGAGAGCGCATCGGAGCAAGGCGCATCCATCGAGTAGTGGGCGCCGGTGAGCCCCAGCTGGTGAGGTTCAGGTGCAGGCGGCCCACGTCCTGGACCACCGACCCGTCGAGGATCACCTCCGTCGCCGCGCCCTCCGCCGGCCGTCCACGCCCTCACCCGCACGCTTCCCCGCGCGCTTCCCCGCGCGCTCGCCTGCGGACGAATCCGCCGGTCGCGCCAGGACGGCCCCCACCGGCCGCCACCGGCCGCCACCACGGCGACCACGGTGATCATGATCAGAGATCGCAGGTTCTCCCTCCTCGGCTACAAGCCCGGGAACAGGCCGGAGCGAGACACTGCCCGGACCACCCCGATGGCCAACGACCAGGGAGCCCGGATGCCGCCGGCAACGGTCATTCGCAGAGCACCCGGATCATCTGGACAGCACGGCCCGGCCACGCGCCCCGACACTCCCCGACCCGCCCCGCACCGCCATCACTCCCC
>CAZWYF010000121.1:0-5637 GCA_964637835.1 uncultured Fibrobacteraceae bacterium | reverse complement strand
TGGAGGTACACCGCGGTGTACCTGAGCGGCATCATCCGACAAGTCCACCACCCCAGGGTGAGCGCGTAGGGGTGGAATATGGTCGAGGCGACCAGCAGGGGCGTCGAAGACCACCGGCAGAGCGCCTTCCAGGGGGCTGGTAGTCTGGCGCGCAACTTACGGATCTGTGCGCCACTCCTGGACACTCCGTTCAGGACTTCGCCGTGGCTCGTCCTCAACGGAAACATCTCCCGCAACGCCGACCAGCTCACCGCCTCGGTGCGGAGGCCCTGGAGGCATGCCCGCCGCCATCTCGTCGCGGCACGCGTCGGAGCAGGCGCCCGAAGAAAAACACGCCAGTTCGAAATTCGCTCTTTCAATCCGGTGTGTTCGATCGTTCATCCCCTGAGCAGCCCGGATTCGGCCCGGCCTCGTGGCCTGCCGAAGAGCTGGGTGCGAGTCACGGTAACGCCACCAGGCGATGGCGAAAGGACACCCCACGCGCAGCGTCAGCACCTGGAAACCAACACGTAACGGACGACTGTCCCGCGCCAACGGCGCGGCGAACACCGTTCAAAGGGGGAACACTGATGAAGAGATCCATCATCCTGACCATCATGTTACTGGGAATCACTCGCGCGGGGGGGGCGACGCTCGGTGCGAGTGGTGAGTACTACGTTGACCGTTTCCTTCTCGACACGTCGGACACGGTCTCCAGCACGTTCGTCGATTCCGTCTGCACGGCGAACGGCTGGGGTGCGGCGACGTCGGCGACGCCGGAACTCTGGGTGATCGCCCTGCCCGACACCATGGCGGCGGACGTGGTCGACTCGGTCGAGATCAACGCGGTGGCGCCCATCGAGGGCGCATCGCTCGACTGGGTTGCGTACGTACCGGATCTGGAGACCGGGACCCGGTCGAGCCCACTGCCGGACATCCTCCGGTTGCCGGAGATCGACGGCTACCAGAACGACTGGTACTACGATCAATGGCCTCTGGGTGAGGAGTTCCTGAACGTCGTCGACGCGTGGGACCTGAGTACCGGCAGCAGCAACACCGTGGTCGCCATCGTCGACACGGGCATCGATCTGTACCACCCCGAGTGGGCGTCCAGGATCGGGAACGACATCCAGGTCTTCAGCTGTGTTGGAGATGACGGGCACGATACCGACGGTCACGGGACGGCGGTCGCAGGACTCATCCTTGCGGCGCATGATGGGTATGGTATTCACGGCGTGGCGCCAAGTGTCACGGCTGAGGTCTATAAGGTACTCGATGATAATGGTGTGATACCGATGTCATCAATCACCGATGCTCTTGAGATGATTGCCAGTAGAGCCGCCGCGAATCCGTCAAAAAACTACATCGTCAACATGTCGGTAGGTTTGGACGGGTCGGTTTCACCTGGCCACGTATACGTTGGAGAGCTAGCTGATCGTCTCAGAGACTTGGAAAGCAATCAAAACGTACTCATCGTCGCAGCCGCCGGAAACCAAGGCGTCATGCCCGGCCTGGAACCCGATCCCTGCGCACCCATGCGCTGGGTCGCCTATCCCGGGGCGCTCTCGGGCGAGACCGCCGGCCCGTTCTACTCCGAGGACGTGGACGAGGTCCTGGTCACCGTGGGCGCGAGCACCGTGTTCACGGGTCCCAATCTGCTTAAGATCAAGGCCGCGGACTATACCTGCTGGGCAGGCGTCGATACCTGCGAGATGATCGTGGACGTCTCGGCCCCGGGAGGCGACGGCGAGTATCCCATGCCGGTGTGCGTGGACGGCGGCGGCTACGACCACCACGTGATGAAGACGTCCGGCGCCACGGCCATGATCAGCGGTGTGGCTGCCCTGATGTTCTCCGTCGACCCCTATCTGACCCCCGCCCAGGTCAAGGCGCTCCTGCGCCACGACAGCAAGTTCCGCACGTCGGCGGGACTGACCTACCTGGCCGACGGCTGTCTGCGCAACAAGAACTTCACGGTGGACTACGAGGAGCATTGCGGCACCGTCCTGATACCCGATGATCCCCCCGGCGTCTGGCCGGACGGCGAGTACCGCACCGCCTCGCTCGACCGATACGACGAGTGGGCGAGCCCGGTGTTCGGCAGCGGCATGCCCGATTGCCGGACCATCCTGGCCGACATCGGCGGCGGGGGCTGCAGCTACTTCCTGGACGGTGGCTCGATCACGGCCACCGAGGATCTCTGGGACTGTACCACCGTCTTCCTCTACGGCGATCTCGAGGTGGCCTACGGCGGTCAGCTGCGGTTGAACGCCCCGGCCGGCGCGAGCGACATCACGCTGAGGGTGGCGGCCTGCGATGCCCTCGAGGGCGGTGACGATCCCGATCACGTGGAGCTGGTGGTCGAGAATGGTGGCCGCCTCGTCAGCAGCACCGACCTGAAGCTCCGTCAGCAGATCCGTGGCGACGCGAACCAGATGGCCGGGATGGTCTGCGAGACCGGCGGCACGGTGGAGGTTGCCGGTCGGCTGGACCTCTTCAATACACTGGGTGGTTTGCGGGTCGAACCGGCGGCCACGGTGACGGCCGACGCCTTCTTCGCCGAGTCGGCGACCTGGGCGCTGACGACCGGGTCGGATCTGGTCTTCGAGACGGTGGGATGCCGCAGCTCGCGGGGATTTCTCCTGCAGGACGCGGCGGTGACCCTGACCGCCGCGACCACCAACTACCTGATCTGTGAGACGCCGGCCCTGGCTTCCTCGGCCCTCAAGCTCGAGGGCGACAGCGAGGTGCTGGGATCGGGAACGCTCGATCTATCCGGCTGGCGGTACGGTGTCTTCGTGGCTGCTGGCCCGACAGTGGACGTGACGCTGCCGGAGATCGTGGCCGTCGAATGCGTCAATGGCTTGTTCATCGAGAGCGCCCGGGACGTCCTCCTGGGGGCACCGGTGAGCTTCGTCTGCGATCCCGGGACCGCGAACTTCGTCGGGATGAAGGTCCTGGCCGCCGACCGGGTCCAGACCACGGGTGCAGGGTCACTGGTGCTCGACGACTACACCACCGGCATCCTGGTCCAGGCCACCGGTGCGGAGATCGGCGGCGCGGTGACCGTGCAGGACGCGAGGGGCCACGCCGTGGAGATCGACGCGGCCGACGGCGTCTCGCTCACGGGGCTGACCGTCCTGGACGCGGCCCAGAGCGGTGTCCAGGTCACCAGCGCCAGCGCCGTGACCATCACCGATCTGCAGGCCGAGGGTTGCGACGTGGGCGTCAACATCCTGGACTCGCAGGTGACGGTGCGCGGGAGCGTGTTCGAGAGCAACGGCTCGGGCGTCCTGGTCGGACCCACCGGCTACGCCGATCTCGGAGACGACACCACCGGCGATCAGGGCGACAACACGTTCGGCGCGAGCACCGACTACCACGTCGGCAACCTCAATTATCTGACACCGAGCATCGCCGACGGCAACACGTGGTACTACCGGGGAAGCTGGACCTGTCCGCCGAACCCCGCCAAGATCCTGGGCGCCGTGCGGACGCTCTGCTACTAGTCACCAGCCAGGGAGAGAAGCCATGCAGAAAACGATGATCCTCGTCATGGCACTGGTGCTCGCGACCTGCAGCGTGGCGAGTGCAGAGGTGCAGTTCTCGGACGTGACGGTGGGCGACCGGGCCTGCCTGCTGATCGAGGGGACGCTTCCAGCGGAGCCGGCCGTCGAGCCGGCGGCGGTTTTCCTCGAACTCGAGATGCAGATCGATGGGCAGCCGGATCCCGCGGTGGGATTCTACGTGGCCCAGGCCGCGACCTGGCAGGAGGGCCTGGACCGGGAGACCATGGCCGCGGCGGCCTTCGAGCAGCTCGTGGTCAAGGGGCCGCGCTCGGTGGTGCTGGACATCACCGATGCGGTGACCGCAGAGCAGGACACCTGGGTGTTCTCGGTGGTCCTGGGCGACGTGGTGACCGATGCGAATATCGCGACCATCACGGCGTTCGCCGACAAGGCCAGCGGCGTGGTCCGTTGCCTCTACCGGGACGAGAGCGAGGGGGATGCCCTACGCCGAGATCGGGACGGGGACGCCGATCGCGATCCTGGTCGGACAGTTACCGGTCCGCCCGTGATCGTCAGCCCGAACCCGGTCCGGCAGGACGGCGAGATCGTGCTTCGCGGCGACGCGGCGGCGGGCGAGAAGGCCGCCGGTGCCGTCCTGGAGGTCGGGATCTACGATCTCCGTGGCCGGCTGGTGCATCGCCAGCGCGGTCAGGGTGGCCAGGATCTGAGGATCGGCCTGGGCGGCCTGAGGCTGGCCGCGGGCGTGTATCTGGTCCAGACCAAGGCCGACGGACAGCTGACGGGCAATCAGAAGCTGACCGTCATTCGCTAGAGAGCCAGAGAGGATCTCCGGGCAGTGCCCGGAGATCCTCTCCCTACTGGAGCCGTTCTTGTGCTATCATCAGGTTGACGGCCACAGAACGAAGCCGAAGAATCGAGGAACCTCATGAGATCCTTCTTGATGATTGGCCTTCTCGTCGTGTGCTCGGGGAGCATGGCACTGGCGCAGACCGTGATCCCTCTGGATCCGTTCGAGACGACGATCCCGCCGGATGTCGAGATGTCGATCACGTTCCCGGATGACATGGCCGACGTGGATAGCATGTCTATCCACATGTCGGGGACGCTGGTCGCCGGGCTTGAGCAGTGTTTCGGTGACGATAGCCCCGTGCCAACCGAGGAATGGCCCAGGGTTTACCTGTCCGCCGACGGAATCGGAGTCTGGGAGTCTTATATTCCCTATGGAACACCACCGGGCGAATTCGATGTGACGTTCACTTTGAGCTCTTATGCAGACGATGATCACAGCGGGCTTGCTGGTACTAACCAGCTAATCTACTGTGTTTTTTGGCTATCAAACATCAGCTGCACGTACTACGAGTACCCCTCCGCGACCATCGAAACGGCAGAGCTGTTGCTGTGGTATCCGGACTCGACTCCGGTCGCCACGCGGAACTGGTCGAGCGTCAAGGGCTTGTTCCAGTAGTCGCCAACTCCAACCGATATGGTATCCCAGGGCCCGGAAGAGCTTCCGGGCCCTCACCGGATCGCCCCCGATCAGACGCCCGGTTCATGGCTCGCCCTCACGGGAACATCCCCCGCAATGCCGACCAGCTCACCGCCTCGCTGCGGACGCGTCCGGACACGCCCGCCTACATGTCGGTGGCGGTCGCGCCAGCGACGCTGTCCAGCGCCAGTCCCTCGCGCCGTCCGATCAGCCAGGCTCGGCGACCGTCGAGGTTGCCCGGGTTGCGCTCATTCATCGGCGGTCAGGAACCGTTCGAGGTCTCGTGCGGCGAGAGTGCGGTGCCCCTGATCTGGCCCTGCTTCCACGGCCACTCGGGGGCCGGACCAGCTCCGGGATGGATCTGCTCGCGCGCGGAGCTGGCGGCTGCAGGCGCGATGGCGCAGATTCAGGCCGCGCCACCGCCGGTTCCACCAGCGACCTCGCCACTAACCCCCCAGCGACCCCACCAGCAGGTTCCGGGGCCATGACCTCGCCCATCACCATCCGCACCGAGGCGCCCGCCGACGCCGACGCCATCACCGCCGTTACCCTCGCCACCTTCGCCACCGTGGAGGTCAGCGACCAGACCGAGCACCTGGTGGTCCACGGATTGCGCGAGGCCGGGGCGCTCACCCTCTCCCT
>CAZWYF010000120.1:0-5692 GCA_964637835.1 uncultured Fibrobacteraceae bacterium | reverse complement strand
CTGGGATCACCATTGGCGTGAGGGCCAATCCGTTCCATCCGCGGAGGGTTCACCGTGCACATCGAACGGCCGGAAGCGGCACGTGGACGGGTGAATGGCTGCAACCTGCGCGGCCGCCGCATGGCCTCGGCCCTGGACGAGGTGCGCGCCGCTGGCCGCTCCATGATCTCGAGGGGATCCGCCGGACCAGCCTTGCCGGCCGGGCGCTACGGACCGCCGCCCGTCCCCTCCCCCCGGGCCAGCCGCTCCGGCCGCACCAGCTCGTCGAACCGCTCGGCGCTCAGCGCGCCATCGGCCAGGGCGGCCTCGCGCAGGGTGGTGCCCTCGGCGTGGGCGCGATGGGCGATGGCGGCGGCGCGGTCGTACCCGATCTCCGGGACCAGGGCGGTGACCAGCATGAGCGAGCGGCCGAGCTGATGCTCGAGCTGATGGGCGTGGACGTCGAGGTCGGCCAGGCAGCGCTCGCCGAAGCTCAGGCTGCCCTCGGTCAAGAGCTGCAGGCTGCCCAGCAGGTTGAGCGCCAGCAGCGGCCGCGCCGTGTTGAGCTGCAGGTGGCCGGTGCCGCAGGCCAGGGTGCAGGCGTGGTCCGCGGCGATCACCTGCTGGCAGATCATCACCAGCGATTCCGCCTGGGTGGGATTGACCTTGCCGGGCATGGCGGAGCTGCCCGGCTCGTTGGCCGGTAGCTTCAGCTCGCCCAGGCCGCAGCGCGGGCCCGAGCCCAGCAGCCGCACGTCCTCGGCGATCTTCAGCAGGCTCACCGCCACCTCGCGCAGGGCGCTGCTCAGCGCCAGGGGCGCGGCGTGGGCGGCCTGCAGCACCAGGGGCGCATCGGTGGCGGCGAGCGCGCAGCCGGTGATCTCCGCCAGCGCGGCCACCGCCCGCGTCGCGAAGCCGCGCGGTGCGCCCAGGCCCGTGCCCACCGCCGTGCCGCCCAGGGGCACGGTGGTCAGCTCCTCGCGGGCGGCCTCCACCCGGCGCTTGCCCGCCTGCACCAGGTGCAGCCAGCTCTCCAGCTCCTGGCCCACGGTGATGGGCACCGCGTCCATGAGGTGGGTGCGGCCGGTCTTGACCCGGTCGCCGAGCACGCCCATGCGCGCGGCCAGGGTGCGCTCGAGCGCCGTGAGCGCCGGCAGCAGGGCGTGGTCGGTCTGCAGGATGGCGGCCGTGTGCAGGGCGGTGGGGATCACGTCGTTGCTGGACTGGGAGCGGTTGACGTGGTCGTTGGGATGGACGGGCTCGCGGCCGCCGCGGCCGGCGCCGGCCAGCTCGTTGGCCCGCCCGGCGATCACCTCGTTGACGTTCATGTTGAGCTGGGTGCCGCTGCCGCTCTGCCACACCGGGACCACGACGTGGTCGTCCAGCGCGCCGGCGTGGACCTCGCCCGCCACCTGGTCCACCAGCGCCGCCAGTTCCCGCGGCAGCACCCCCAGGTCCCCGTTGGCGCGGGCGCCGGCCTGCTTCACCGCGCCCAGCGCATGGACCAGCGACGGCGGGAAGCGGTGGCTGCCGGCCGGGAAATTGGCCACGGCGCGGGCGGTCTGGGCACCCCAGTACGCGTCCACCGGCACGGTGACGATGCCGTGGCTGTCCTGCTCCTCGCGATGACGAGCGTCAGCGCTCATGACGACCCCTCCGGTGGTGGCGCCCGGCGATGGCGGCGCCCGGTGATCACGACCGGGCCTGGTCCGCGGACTCGCTCGCGCCGCCGAACTGCGCGTCGACAGGCGGGCCCACCACGTGGTTGGTGTAGTTCGACAGCGTCTTCATGCCCACGCCGAGGATGACCTCCAGCAACTGCTGCTGCGTGAACCCCGCCGCGGCGAAGCGCTCGGTGGTCTCGGTGGCGGGCCAGCCGCGGCGGTCGACCATCTCCGCGGTCAGCCGGCGCAGCGCCTCGAGGCGCGGGTCTTCCAGTTCCTGGCCCTCGCGCAGGGCCTTCACGATGTCCCGGCTCATCCCGGAGCCGAGCGCGGCAGCCGCGTGGGCCGCCAGTCAGTAGGTGCAGCCGTTCTGCTGGCTGACCGTCAGCAGCACCGTGTGCTGCTCCTCGCCGGAGAGCGAGGTCTTCCCGAAGATATCCGAGAGGGTGGTATAGGCCTCGAGCAGCCCGGGCGCCCCGGCCATGACGCCGAGGACGTTGGGTACGAAGCCGAACGCCTTGCCCGCGCCCTCCAGGATGGGTCGCGCCTCGGCCGGAGCGGTCTCGACGGTGTGGATCGGAAAGTCCTGCATGGGGTCTCCTCGTGGGTTCTCGTCGGTCCGGGTGGCGCGGGGGCGCACCGGATGGCGCCCCGCCGCACGGGCGGAGCCGGATGCTCATCGCCACCCCGTATGTGGACCATAGCGGTGATGAATGACGGTCGCCAGCCGACCCGGCCGCGGGCAGACCGCCGGCGGCGCGTGTGCTAGAATGATGGACGATCCAGCGGTTCCCACCCGACCGTCGCCCGCCCGTCGCCCCGAGGAGAAGATGCCCATCATGCCGCGCTCCCCACGCCCCACGCGCCGGTCCGGCGCGACGACCATCGCCGCCCTGCTGGCGGTCGCCGTGGTCCTGCTCGCCACGGCCCCGCCCGCCCACGCCCAGCCCGACCCCGCCTACTGGCGCCTGGCCGACATCGAGGCGCAGCTCGCGGCCTGGCAGGCGGCCCATCCCGATCTGGTGCACGTGGACGTCCTGGGCTTCAGCGGGCAGGGTCGTCCCATCCCCCTGGTGAAGATCTCCGACCACGCCGCCGAGCGCGAGCCGGAGCCGCGCCTCTTCTTCCACGGCGCCCAGCACGCCAACGAGGGCCTGGGCACCGGGGCGATCATGCGGCAGATCGCCGCCCTGCTGGAGGGATACGGGGACGACCCCGCCGTCACCGCGCGCGTCGATGGCCTCGAGCTGTTCTTCGCGCCGGTGATCAATCCCGACGGGCACATGTACGTGTTCGGCCCCAACCCCCACTGGGCCGACTGGCGCAAGACCCTGCGCGACAACGACGGCGACGGCGCGCCGGACTTCCCCGGCGACGGCGTGGACACCAACCGCAACTGGGACTGGTGGTGGTCCGAGTACGACGACGTGGACGGGCCCAGCAGCCAGAAGTACAAGGGCCCCTACCCGTTCTCCGAGCCCGAGGTGGTCGCGGTCCGCGACTGGGTGCTCGACCAGCGCCCCCTGCTGGTCCTGGACTACCACTCGCCGGTGACCATCTCCTGGACCAACTACATCTTCTGGCCCTGGATGAGCCAGCACGGCCACGGCTACAGCCCCGACGAGCCGGTGGCCCGCGACCTGGCCGGCGGCTGGGCCGACCACACCGAGGCCCTGTCGGGCAGCAGCTTCAACGACATCTTCGCCTACGACACCCTGCCCAAGGCGCAGAACTGGATCTACGGCAACACCGGGATCCTGGCCTTCGTCATGGAGATCGGCGACCAGTGCTGGTACACCGGCGCGGACGTGGACACCATCACCGCGCGGGTGGCCCGCGGCAGCACCTGGCTGGTGGACCGCGCCCTCGCCGGCCCCGGCATCCGCGGCACGGTGACCAGCGCCCTGGGCGGCGCGCCCCTGGAGGCCGAGGTGCAGATCGCCCAGATGCACCAGGACTACGTGGGCCCGCGCCTGACCGACCGTCTGAGCGGCGCCTACCAGCGCCTGACGCGGCCGGGGACGTTCACGGTGACGGCGACGTGCGACGGGTACGAGCCGCAGACCCGAAGCGTGCCGGTGGGCGCGGGCTGGGCCGTGGCGGACTTCGCGCTGCAGCCGGTGGTCACGGGGGTGGGCGACGCGGATCAGCTCCCGGGGGACGACCCCGCCGACCCGGCCGCCGACCCCTGGCTGCGCGGCGATCACCGCGTGCGTGGCGGCGGCACCGTGCGCCTCGCGTTGCCCGCCGGCCTGCCCGCCGCGCGCAGCGAGCTCTTCGACGTCCGCGGCCGCCGCCTGGCCACCCTGGGCACCCAGCTCCGCACCGGTCGTGAGCACACCCTCCGGCTGCCGGGCCGGCTGCCCGGCGGGGTGTACCTGCTGCGCACCCAGGCCGGCGCGCACCATCAGGTGGCGCGGCTGATCTGCGTGGAGTGACGTGGGAACGCTCGTCGCCCCGGGACCGCGTCACCCTGAGCCGCCGAGGGCGTCAGCGACCGCCCTCCTCGCAGAGGAAGTCGACCTCGCGACCGTGGTTGTCGCGCCAGAAGGACAGCTTCGGCGACTTGACGAGTCGCTTGTTGAAGTTCCGGTGGTGCGGCGGAAGCATCCGGACGACGAAGCTGGCCTCCAGGAGCGAGAGCCAGTTCCGGATCGTGTTGGGGCTGACGCCCGCGTCGGAGGCCAGGGCGCTGTAGTTGACGAGCTGGCCCGTCCGGCCCGCGCAGAGCCGCAGGAAACGCTGGAAGACCGAGAGATCCTGGACCGTGGTCAACTGCCGGAGATCACGCTCGAGGTACGTGCGTTCGTAGTTGTCATACCAGACGCCAGGGTCGAGCTTGCGGTCGTAGAGCGGTGGGTAGAACCCCGTCCAGATGGCCGTGTCGAGCGATGCCGGCCGCCGCTCGACCGCTGCCAGCTCGTCGAGGCTGAACGGCAGGAGGATCACCGCACCCACCCGTCCTGCCAGGGACTGGGCGATGCGCGCGTTCAACCCGAACTGCTGGGACCCCGTGATGACGAAACGCAAGCGCGCGCCAGGGTCGTCTTCCCGGACTGGCGAGGACCGGTGATGGAAAGTACCGGAAACCCCTCAGCAAGTGCTCGCAGCTGGGTTGTCGCCAGACGAGGAATCACGACCAGCTCCTGTACAGATCGGCAATTGTTTTGAAGATATGTACAGGCACTCGGGTGCCGCGTCGAGGAATCCCTGCCAGGATCTTCGACGATGCGTCAATGCATTCCAGCCGGCAACCCCATCGGCCGGGTCGCGCACCTCCGCGGAGTTTCCAGCCTCCAGCATCGCCCGGTAAACCGCCGGTGGGATCCTCCACAGCGCGTCGTGCGGGCGCTCCTCGTTGTACTGCAGCATCCACTAAGGGGGCCGGTGTCTCATCCATGTTGGCACAGAGGGCACACTGCCGAACCGGACAGGATCTTCCGTGACGTCCAGACCAACATCAGCGGCATCCTCGAAGGTTTCATCAATGACGGCTGACCTGGCTACCCCCTGCGCGGAGTGCGCCCAAAGACCCTCCTCCCTGACCGGGCCGAACGGCGCACGAAGTCGACCTGGCGCTGTTGGCGCTCTGCTCCTGAACGAAACCACGGCGCGTGGCTCCACGTCCCGCGGTCCCCGAGGAGTTGTCGTTCGGTCAGAAATCTGCGTGGATCCACGCAGATTCAAGCCAGTACATCAAAACGGCGATCGCTGACGCCCTCGGCGACTCGGGGTGATGCGGGCCCGCCTCGACCATGAACGTCGCCGCCTTCCACCCGGCTTCCAGCGAGCGCGATGGAGGCGAACTTGCTGGCGTCACGCTCGTCCTCGCCGAGGAGGAACGGGCGAGCGACTCGAGATTCCCCGCGCTCGTCTCCCCACGGCGACACCGCCACTTCCTCCCGCGGCCACACGGCCATCGGGAGTCTCCGTGCCCAGCCAGGCCTACCGCCCTCGTCGCCCCGCGGCCTGCGGCCACGACTTCCTGATCGCCTTCAGCTGCAAGGGCCGCGACATCTGCCCCTCATGCGCGACGCGACGGATGGTCG
>CAZWYF010000119.1:3493-5839 GCA_964637835.1 uncultured Fibrobacteraceae bacterium | reverse complement strand
TCAGCCCACCGCCGCCAGCGTCTCCCGCAGGATCTCCGCGCACCGCTGGAGCCCGGCCCGCTCGGTGTCCGACACCGCGAGGTCGAGGACCTTCTCCGCGCCGCCGCGGCCGAGGACGGTGGGCAGGCTGAGGCAGATGTCGTCCAGTCCGTACAGGCCCTCGAGGGGGCTGCAGACCGAGAGCACGGTGTTCTGGTCGCGCAGGATGGCCTCGGTGATGCGCAGCAGGCCGGCGGCCACGCCGTAGAAGGTGGCGCCCTTGCGCTCGATGATGGGGCGGGCGGCGTCGCGGGTCTCGGCGAAGATGGTGTCGAAGACCTGGTCGTCGTGGGGCAGGCCCTGGGCGGCGCAGAAGTCCTGCAGCTTCATGCCGGCCACGTTGGCCAGCGACCACAGGGGCACCTCGCTGTCGCCGTGCTCGCCGGCGATGTTGGCGTGCACGCTGCGCGGATCCACGCCGCAGTGATGGCCCAGGCGATAGCGGAAGCGGGCGGTGTCCAGGATGTTGCCCGAGCCGATCACGCGGCGGGCCGGGAATCCCGAGAGCTTCCAGGCGATGTGGGTGAGCACGTCCACCGGATTGCTGGCCACCAGCAGGATGGTGTCGGGCGCGTGCCGGGCCACCTCGGGGATGATCTCGCGGGTCATGGCCGCGTTCTTCTGGGCGAGGTCCAGGCGGGTCTCGCCGGGCTTGCGGGCGCTGCCGGCGGTGATCACCACGATGCTCGCGCCGGCGCAGTCCGCGTGATCGCCGGCCCAGATGCGGGTGGGGTGGAAGAGGGGCATGGCGTGGTTGAGGTCGGCGGCCTCGCCCGCGGCGCGGTCACGGTCGGCGTCGATGAGCACGATCTCCGACGCCAGGCCGCTCAGCAGCAGGGTGTAGGCGTAGGTGGCGCCGACGCGGCCGGCACCCACCACGGCGATGCGCGTGGGGCTCTGGGCAGGGGAGTCGCTCATCTCGCAACCTTCCGGGTCGGGGGCAGGCGCCGTCGGGGGCATCCTCCGTTGGAGGCATCCTCCGGCATGTTCACCGCCAAGGTAGGGGCTGGCGATGGGGAGTCCAGCGCGGGACGGGCCGGCGCGCGCCTGTCGCCATTCTTCACACCTGTGAATCCGGACCCCGCGGAACCGTCACCGCGGGGCACGCCGTGATCTGCTCCGGTTTCGTAAAACCTTTGATTTCAACATGATGTGCGCAGGCACGATTTACGCTTCCTGCCGGTCGTTCCCCGGAGGCGGGCCCGAGCGATCGCCACCCGCCACGCTGACCGACCCGGCGATCGGAAGCACGGAGCACGTCATGACCACCACGGAACGGAACGCTCACCTGCACCACCATCCTGGCCGGATCAGGACGCCCGGCCCGGCCATCGGGCTCGGCGCGGTCGTCATCGCCGCCATGGTCCTGGTCGCGGGGCCGGCGATGGCCGGCGGCTGGAACGTCACCATGGACCTCGCCGCCTTCTCCGAGAACACCTACCCCGGCTCGGGCGAGAGCTACCTCACCGCCCTGCCCTCGCTGCGGGCCACGCGGACCGAGGGGCTGACCACCTGGTTCGTCCACCTGCCCGGGCGCGGCCTCGGGGTCTCGCGCGTCGACCCGTCCACGGGGCTGACCGGGACCTTCGCCGCGAACTTCGGCGGCGAGCGCGGCCCCGACCAGTACTCGGTGGTGGGCTTCGCCGTGGATCACGACGCGGCCACCCGCGCGCGGCTGGCCGGCGCGCCCACCGTCTCGACGCCGCTCTTCCTCGAGGCCTCGCTGGAGTACCCCGCCGCGTCCGGACTCCTGGGCGCCACCCTCGCCTACCATCCCACCAGCATCGAGGGTCGTCCGGGCGGCCTGGATGACCAGACGCGCCATGGCCTGCTCCTGTCCCTGGAGTACACGCGCCCCCTGCGGATCACCGACCGCCTGCTGGTGGCCGGCCGCGTGGGCCTCGAGCTGATGGACGGCAGCTACGCCAGCGCCTGGTTCGGGCTCGACCACGCCACCGCCACCCTCGCGCGCCATGATGCCGGCGCCGGATTCCGCGACGTCCAGGCCTCGGTGTTCGCGAACTACCAGGTCTCCTCGCACGTCGGCCTGATGCTCTACTACGGCGGCGAGCTGCTGCTCGGCGACGCCGCGGACAGCCCCTACACCGTGGACAGCTACCAGCAGACCTACCTGCTCGGCACGTCCTACACGTTCTAGCCTCATGAACCGGATCCCAGCCAAGGAGCCTGCCATGACCACCGGGAACGCCATCCGCCAGGCCGCGGCCACCGCCGGCACCGCCGCCACCGCCGGCACCGCGACCACCGCCGGCACCGCGACCACCGCCGGCACCGCGACCACCGCCG
>CAZWYF010000119.1:0-3393 GCA_964637835.1 uncultured Fibrobacteraceae bacterium | reverse complement strand
GGCACCGCGACCACCGCCGGCACCGCGACCACCGCCGGCACCGCGACCACCGCCGGCACCGCGACCACCGCCGCCACCGCCGCCACCGAGACCACCGCCGCTGGCGCCATCACGCACGCCACCGACTGCATCGACGCTACTGGTATCACCAGTGATACCACCTCTGGAACGCCCGGCGCCGACGCAGTCGCGCCCCCCTTCCGCCTGCGCGCTCTGGCGCCCTTCCTGGCCATCGCCTTCGGCCTGGCCTGGGGCATCCTCGCGCTCTTCATCCTCCTGCCCCACGTCATGACCCCGGTCTTCGGCCAGCTCCACGGCAACCACCCGCTGTTCTTCCTGGCGGTGTGGGCGCCGGGCATCGCGGCGCTCGTGCTGGTGGCCGCGCGCACGGGCCGGGCCGGCCTGCGCCGCTTCGCCCGACGCGCCCTGCGAGGGCGGTGCTCCGCGGACTGGGCCGCCTTCCTGCTGCTCGGCCTGCCCGGCGTCTTCTACGTGGGCGCCGCGCTCAACGGCGAGCTGGTCCGCGACGCGTTCCCCCTCGCGTCGGTCCGGGCCATCCCCGCGGCGCTCCTGCTGGCCGCGGTCAAGGGGCCGCTGGAAGAGTTCGGCTGGCGGGGCTTCGCGCTGCCGCTGCTGCAGCGGCGGATGGCGCCGGTGTGGTCGGCCCTGGTCCTGGGCACCATCTGGGGCGCCTGGCACCTGCCGGCCTTCCTGCTGAGCGGCACGCAGCAGAGCGGCTGGGCGTTCGGCCCCTTCCTGGCGGGCTGCCTGGCCATCAGCGTCATCGCCACCGGCCTGTTCAACGCCACGCGCGGGAGCATCCTGCTGGCGGCGGTGCTGCACTTCCAGCTCATGAACCCGATCTGGCCGGACGCGCAGCCCTACGACACGGTCGTCCTGCTGGTGGTCGCGGTGGTGGTGATCTGGGAGCAGCGCGGGACCATGTTCCAGCGCGGTGGCGGGGTGACGGAGATCGTGCCGGCCGGCGAGTGATCGCCATGGGCGCCGGGGCGCCGCGCGTCGTGGTCCGCAGGGACCGGATCCGCACCGGTCGGACCTTGACGCGCGGCGACTCTCTGCGCTATCATGCGGTCACCATCGTGGTGAGTTAATCGACAACTTGCCGCCACGTTAAACAAGGTGCTAAAGCGTCAGGACAGTCGAACCTCCGGAGCGGTCGCGCGTGCGATCCGCTCCCTCGGCCGCCCCGCTTGCACCCGCAACCGGGGCGTTCTTCATGCCCCGAGACCGGAGGTCCTGTCCATGCGAGAGAATCGCTCCTTCCTGCTCACGTCCGAGTCCGTCACCGAGGGCCATCCCGACAAGGCGTGCGACCGCCTCAGCGATGCCATCCTCGACGCCCACCTCGCCGAGGATCCCCGCAGCCGCGTCGCCTGCGAGGTGCTGGCCAAGGACAGGCACGTGATCCTCGCCGGCGAGATCCGCTCGCGGGCCACGCCCGATCCGGTGGCCGTGGCGCGCCGGGCGCTGGTGGACATCGGCTACTCGCCCGACGTCGAGGTGGTCGACCTGCTCGGGCGGCAGGCCGCCGAGATCGGGCGCGCCGTGGACCGGGGCGACCGGCTCGGCGCCGGCGACCAGGGCCTGATGTTCGGCTACGCCAGCGACGAGACGCCCGAGCTGATGCCGCTGCCCATCCTGCTGGCGCACCGGCTGGCGCAGGGGCTGGCAGAGGACCGCCACCACGGCCGCGAGCCATGGCTGCGGCCGGACGGCAAGACCCAGGTGGCGGTGCGGTACGAGGACGGCCGGCCGGTGCGGGTGCCCAAGGTGCTGGTCTCCACGCAGCATGCGGCGGACGTCACGCGGGACGACATCGCCGCCTACGTCCAGGAGCGCCTGCTGCCCCGCGTCCTGGGCGCGTGGCTGCCGGGGGTCGAGCAGGTGCTGGTCAATCCCTCCGGCAGCTTCACCGAGGGCGGGCCGGTGGCCGACTGCGGGCTGACCGGCCGCAAGATCATCGTCGACACCTACGGCGGCGCGGCCCGGCACGGCGGTGGCGCCTTCAGCGGCAAGGACCCGTCGAAGGTGGACCGCAGCGGCGCCTACTTCGCGCGGCTGGTGGCGCGGGAGATCGTCCGCCGCGGCGTCGCCCGCCGGGCGGAGGTGCAGGTGGCCTACGCCATCGGCGAGGCGCGGCCCTTCTCCCTGGCGGTGGAGACCTTCGGCACCGGCGACCCGGACGCCGCGCAGGCGGTGGCCCGGGAATTCGACTTCGCGCCCGCGGCCATCATCGAGCGGCTGGACCTGTGCCGACCGATCTACGAGGCCACCGCGGCCTACGGACACTTCGGGCGGCCGGGGTTCCCGTGGGAGGAGGCGGTGTCCGGGGAGGACACGGCGACCACCGCGGACGGGGCGGCCACCGCCGGCACCGAGGGGGTGGCGTGATGAACGAGCCGTTCTACCGCTTCCGCCAGGACCCCGCCGCACCGGATCCCTGCGCGCTGCTCGGCCTGCCGGACCCGCGCGCGGTGGTCCTCGAGGATCCCCAGCTCGCGTCGGTCTACGCCGAGTTCTGCGACCACCTCGCCGCCGACCCCCACGGCCGCTTCGTCCGGGCCGACGGCTGCGTGTTCTGGAATCGCTGGACCGGCGGCTGCGACGACCGCCTGGCGGCCCTCCGCCTGCTCGCCGCGCTCTACCACCCCAACCCCACGCAGGTCGAGGGCGTCCGGCGCCGGCTCGGCGAGTTCGTCCGTTACCGCAACCGCCGCGGCGAGTTCTCGGGGCACGTCTACGACCACGAGGTCCTGCGCTGCTTCGAGGCCTTCCGCGACGCCGGCCAGGCCGCCGGCCACGCCGCCGACCACGCCACCCTGACCGCACACACGTGCAAGGGGCGCACGCTCGGCCGCCTGCGGGACGACCACGGCGCCGGCCCTGGCTTCACCTTCAGCGCCGACCTGCACCTCAGCCGCTACGCCGACCGGTGGGCCATCATCCTCTTCTTCGGCGACGCGGAGAACGACCCCCACGAGGCGTTCCCCTGCGTGCTCGGCTTCGCCCGCATGGACCAGCTCGAGCGCAACGCCGCGTGCCTGCTCGACCAGGAGGACCTCTTCCACTCCCCCACCACCTTCATCATGCACCGGGGCGTGAGCGATCTGGTGGCCCTCGGCTGGTACGGCGGCGAGGAGGAGCCCTGCGTGGCGCCCTTCTTCTGCCAGTTCAGCGACCGTCAGCTCGACGCCTTCCGCCGCGCGCCAGGTGGGCTGCTGGATCCGGACCTGATCAGCATGGCCGACCACCTCGTCGGGGAGCTGGGGTCGCCGGCCGCCGAGGAGATGGTCGCCCGCTTTGGCCCACCGACGGGGCCGGAGTACCTGGACGAGGTGGTCCGGCGGCTCGAGGAGCTGGAGGTCTGAGTGG
>CAZWYF010000118.1:0-6062 GCA_964637835.1 uncultured Fibrobacteraceae bacterium | reverse complement strand
TGCCCAGGCGGTAGATCTCCACGCGGACCGGCGCGCCCGCCTTGTCCGGCGCGCCATCAGCGGGCGGATAGGCCAGGCCGAGGGCGATCCCCTCGCCCGGGCCGGGCGCCGGCGGCGGATCGGAGAGGTCGCAGCCCGCCAGCCAGGCGAGCGCCACCAGCAGCACGGCCACGGGGATGGGCGATCGGCCTCGCAGGTTGGGCGACGTGGGCATCCCGATCCCCGTTCGGAGTGGAAACTGTATTCAGATGGTCCATTTTACATGATGGCGGGGGGTGGCGTCAATGGGGGTGGGGGCTCCAGATAGAGAGGCAGGCTGCCGAGGCCAGTCAGCTGATGGCTCGCGCGGTCGGTTTTGTACTGGAAAGGGAGGATTCCTTGTGGCATGATAGTCGCACCTCGTTGGTGATGGCTTTTTGCTTGCACTTGAAGCCTATCATCCTGGTTTTCCAGGCCCAACGAGGTTTTTCTATTTCTTTGATGGCGGATCAGGGGGGCGGGCCCGGCCCGGACTCGCAAGATCCCCTTGATCGCTTGCGACTCCATGTACACCGACCCGCCCGGTGTCAGGCCTTTCACGACACCGGCTGATGGATCGCGGGGTCTGTTTCGCGTTCCATCGCAGTGCTGGCCCGCATGCCCCGAGTGTGGTATCCTGCTCCTCGTGTCCCGCAGATGTCGCGCCCTCGTCCCACACCCCCGTAACGATCCGTGCCATGCCGCGCCGAATCAGGGTTTGCCAGATACTCAATCGGTTCGTCGTCGGCGGCGCCGAGATGGTCGCGCTGGATGTGGCGTCGGGCCTCGATCCAGACCGGTTCGAATCGCTCGTCGTTGCCGTCCTGGAGACGACCGCGGACGGTGAACCTGAGATGCGGCGCCGATTCCGGGAGGCCGGCGTGGCGACTCACGCGCTGCGGCGGCGGAGCTTTCGCGACCCACGCGCGATCATCGATCTGTTCCGCTGCTTTCGCCGCCTTCGGCCCGACATCGTGCATGGCCACCAGCGATTCTCGGACCTGTGGGCGTGTCGTGTCGGTCGCTGGGCCGGTGTTCCCCGGTGCATCTGGACGCGCCATTCGGTATACCGCGACATGAACTCGCGCCAGATTCATCGGTACCGATCCCTTGCCGCCCGGACACCCCTCGTGCTGGCCGTCTCTGACGCGGTGAGAAGGAACTGCATCGAGGTCGAGGGATTGTCGCCCGAGCGTGTCCACACCATCGTCAACGGGATCGACGTCGAGCGATTCCGGCCGCGCCCCGGCCCGGAGCGGGCAGCGATGCGAGCCGTGCTCGGCGTTGCCGATGCCGAGTTCCTCATTCTCTTCGTGGGGCGATTGAGCCTTGAGAAGGCGCCAGAGGCATTCCCCCGGCTGGTAGCGGGTCTGCGCGAGCGAGGCCTGCCGGTCCGTGGTTTCGTGTGCGGCGCCGGGCCGCAGGAGGAACTGGTCCGCGCGGCGGCGCGAGGGGCGCCAGTTTCCCTGCTCGGGGTCCGGAACGACGTTCCGGAACTCCTCGCGGCCAGCGACCTGCTGGTCTCGACCTCTCGGATCGAGGGCCTGCCGCTGAACATCATGGAGGCCATGGCTGCGGGAACGGCCTTCGTCGGGCCGGATCTCGATCAGGTCCTGCAACTCGTGGCGGGTGAGCCCGACCTCGAGGCCGGTGTGTACCGTCAGCCGCCCGCCCATGGGGATGTGTCAGCGACCCTCATCGACGAGTGGGTCGGTGTCGCCGCCGGGCGACTGGTCGACGACGAGGGCCGGCGTCGCGCGGGCGCCCGCGGCCGTGCCGTCATCGTCCAGCGATTCTCCCGGGAGCGCATGATCCAGGCGCACGAGCAGGTCTACGCGGAACTCGCCGCGAGCACGCGATGACGCGCGTCATCCCGCCGTGGTGAGCGAACGATAGAGGTCGAGGAGCTCCTTCTCCTGGGTGGCCCAGTTGAACCGGTCCACCGCCAGCTGCCAGGCCCGGGCGCTCATCGCCGGCAACCTCTCCCGCTCCGCGACCACCCGCTCGAGTCCCCGGGCGATATCCTCCGCGTCGGTGGCATCGACGGCGATCGCGGCGCCGGTCTCGACGAACTCCTCGACGAAGGAATCGAGGTCGGAGCAGAGGGTGGGCATGGCCGCCGCCATGTACTCGTACATCTTGTTGACGCTGCTATGCCGGATCGACAGGTGGTTTTTCGGGTTGGTCAGCATGTTCACGGCGACGTCCTGGCGGGCGATCGCAGCCATGACCTGCTCTGGCCGCACCAGCGGATGGAAGAACACCCGGTCGGCGAGTCCGAGCCGGTCCACGAGCAGACGCAGGTGCTCCTCGGAGTCGCGGTAACCGAAGGCGATCAGGTGCAGCTCGGTGTCCGGGACCCGGACCATGGCCTGCAGGAGAAGGTCGAGACGGTTGCTGCCCAGGTCGTAGCCGCCACTGTAGACCAGACGGAGCCGGCCGCTGGAGGCGGCCCGTGGCGCCGGTGCAGCCTGCGCGTCGATCACCGGGTAGTTGGCGACGATGGTGATCCGCCCGGGCTCGATGCCGTACCGCTCGGCGACCGCCCGGGCCCGCCCCGGGGCGACGTTGATGAGCCCGTCCGCACGCCTGATGAACATGCGTTCGAGGAAGGCGAGAACGCGTCCGTGCTCCCACTGGACCTCGTGCGCGTCGTAGACGAACCGGCCGCCGTGGAGTCGCGCGGACAGCCACATACCCATAAGGAACATGGTGTTGTGGGCATGATAAACGTCGGCCCGGCGGAAGAGCAGGCGCAGGTTGATGACGCCGCTGTTCCAGAGGATGGTCAGGTTTCGCAAGCGGCGGCGGCGGCGCGGTGCGATCGGCAGGGTCGTCGCCCGGAATGGGGCCGGTGGCCGGAACTCCGGACGGCCCCACGCCCGGAAACCGAGGACGTCGACCTGCCACCCGGCCCGGGCGAGGGACGAAGCCTCCTTCTGGACCCGGTAGTCGTGAGCGATGTCGGAGGACTCGGCCATGACGACGCGAGGCTGCATCCGTGGTGCCCTTTCTTCAGGCGGCCCGTCTCGACGGCCCGCGTTGCTCATCTCTCGATCGTCTCCAGGACCGTCCTGGCGGCTCCCTCCCAGGTGCATCCCGCGACGGTCGCGACGATCTCTTCGCGCCGCCAGCTGGTAGCCAGGGCCACGCGCAATGCCGCGGCGAGATTCTCGGCGGCATCCTCGTCGCTGCGGAACAGGAATCCATTGCGGCCGCAATGCAGCAGGTAGGGTGTCTCGCCGACGGCGCTGCCGACGACGGGGGTCCCGCACGCCAGCGACTCCAGCACGACATTGGGCATCCCCTCGGAGTGGCTGGGCAAGCAGACCAGCCGGGCCCGTCGCATCTGCTCGGCGAGTTGGTGCTGCGGAAGCGGCGGGATGAACTCGACGTCGGCCGCGATTCCCAACGACCGGGCGAGATCGCGCAGCTTGTCGGCGAGCGGGCCGCCGCCCACCAGCCGCAGCGACAGGTCCCGCCGCGCCAGGAGCTTCCAGGCCGCCAGCAGGCGGTCGATGCCCTTGACGGGGACCAGGTTGCCGACGAACAGTACGTAGGGCTCCCGCTCGACGTCCGTGGGATGGAAGATGGACCGGTCGACGCCGTTGCGGAAGTCGTGGATCTTCTCGGCCGGGACACCGGCGTCGGCCATTGCCAGCTTGAGGGCCTGCCCCGGACAGAAGACGTCGGGTGCGCGCTGCAGGGTCTCGAAGAGCGTGTCGCGGATCAGCCGCTGACGCCTGCGCACGTAGAAATCGGAGCCGAGCACCGCGACCGACCAGTCCAGCCCCATCTCCTCGCACAACGGTCCGATCGCCGCGGCGTCGGGATATGCGAACCCGACGAGCACGTGATCGGGTCGCCACGCCGTCGCGAGGCGCCGGAAGACCCGGCGCGTGAACATCCGGTAGAAGACGTGCTGGAGATGCCGGCCGACCAGGGGGAGATGGTAGAACCGCGGATGCCAGACCTCGTTGCCCGCGATGGTCTCTCGCGAAGGGAGCCGTGGGGAGAGCCCGGTGAGCTCACCCCCGGGCAGGCTCTTCACCGGCGAGATCACGATGACCTCGTGGCCCAGCTCGGTGATGGCGCGAACGTGGTTGTAGTTGAACATCGCCCGGTTCGGCCGAGACGAGTCCGGATACAGCATGGAGACGAAAAGGATGCGCATGAGGTGCTCCCCGGATCTCCGGATCCGGACCACGGGCATGGTCGGCGCGCGCGACCGCCCGGTCGACGGTCGGGGTTCCGCTCACGCCACGTTATGGCGAGCACCCGAGGTGTTCAAGCGCTGGCTGCGGCGCCGGGAGACCGGGACCGGAGGCCGCCAGCCCGAAAGCGGGTTGGCGGGCCCTGGTCGGGCGACTAGAATGCCGCCGGATGCCGCTCCTGTCTCACGGCGCCGACACCGTGCAACCCGGGTGGACTCGAACGATGAGCGACCAGTTCAAAGCTGCCGTGGTGCGCGGAGTTGGCTGGAGTGCCGCACAGACCTGGGGCATTCGCCTGATCACGTTCATCGTCTTTCCCATCCTGGCGCGCATCCTCGGCCCCGAGGCCTACGGCCTGATCGCGCTGGCCGGCGTCTTCCTCACCGTACTGGACATCTTCTCGGACGTCAGTTTCGGTGCCGCCATCGAGCAGCGCCAAGATCTGGAGCCCGAGCACCTGGACGCCGTGTTCTGGGCTTTTCTGGTCCTCGGAGTGGCGCTGACGGCCGTCAGCATGGTGGTCGCACCCTTCATCGCGGCGTTCTTCGACGAACCGGTGCTGACGTCGGTGATCCGCTGGCTTTCCCTGGGGTTCCTGTTGCAGATGGTCAGCGGCGTCCAGACCTCCATCCTCCGCCGGGATCTGCGCATGGGCACACTGGCCGGCGTCACCACCGCGGCCACGGTGGTGGGCGCCGCAGTGGGCATCACCATGGCGTTGCTGGGATATGGCGTGTGGAGCATCGTGGGGCAGCGGTTGGTGCTGAGGGTCCTGTCGGTGGCGTTGATCTGGTGGCAGAGCGGCTGGCAGCCGCGGCTCCGGTTCTCCTGGCCGCACCTGCGTGACGTCTTGGGCTTCGGCATGTCGATGATGGGCAACCGGGTCCTCCACTACCTCAATCGCCAGTTCGACCAGCTGCTCATCGGGCGCGTGCTCGGCAAGGTCGACCTCGGCTACTACTTCACCGCCTCGCGGCTCTACAGCCTGGTGAGCCACATGCTCATCGGCGCCATCTCACAGGTCGCCATGCCGGCCATGGCCCGGCTCCAGGCCGATCCGCCCCGGTTCCGCCGGGCCTACGTCAAGGCCTGCCGCTACATCTGCCTGGTGGCGATGCCGGTGTTCGCCGGGTTGTCGTTGCTGGCGGAGGAATTCATCCTCGTGCTCACCGGCCCCGACTGGCACGCGAGCATCCCGGCCCTGCAGGTCCTCGCCCTGGTGGGGATCGTGCATTCGATCCAGTACGTCAACGGGGCCGCGGTCATGGCCCTGGGCCGTGCCGACCTGCGGCTGCTGACCCAGGTGATCCACTCCGTGATCAACGTGGTGGGCTTCCTGCTCGTCGTCCGTCACGGGTTCGTGGCCGTGGCGATGGCGTACACGGTGCGAGCCTGGTTGCTACTGCCGCTGGATCTGGCGCTCGGCAGGTACCTGGGAGCGGTATCGCTGCGCGCCCTAGGCGCCTCGCTGTGGCCCCAGGCCATCGCGACGATTGCGATGACCGCAGCGATCTGGTGGCTCCGTGGCGAGTTCCTGGTCGACCTCGGCGCGTTGCCACGACTGCTGATCCTGACGGTGACCGGTGCGCTCATCTATGGTGGCCTGGTCGTCGCCTTCAGCCGCGGCCTGGTGGTCGAGGCCCGGGACCTGATCAGGACGGCGCGGCGCCCACGCGGAGAGGACGATCCCGGTCGTTGAGCCACCGCGGTCCGCACGGCGTCATTTCACGATCATCACCTTCTTCGCCTGCGTTCCCGACGCTCCGTCCAGCCGCACGAGGTACACGCCGCTGGCGCAGCGCCGCCCGGCCGCGTCGGTACCGTCCCAGC
>CAZWYF010000117.1:4303-6374 GCA_964637835.1 uncultured Fibrobacteraceae bacterium | reverse complement strand
CCGGGGATCTAGAACGCCTCGCCGAACCGCACGTACACGCCGCGCTGGCCGTCGCCGAAGCCGAAGTCCAGGCGCAGGTTGGCGGTCTCGTCGCCGCGGACGTTGAAGCGCAGGCCGAAGCCGCCCACCGGCAGGGCCTCGTCCAGGCGCAGGCGATCCATGGTGCTGGCCAGCTCGCCGGCGCCGGCGAAGACCACCGCACCCAGGCGCTTCCACAGGCCGGTGCGGTACTCCAGCTGGGCGCGCACCACGTGGTTCTCCAGGTACCGCTCCTCGAAGTAGCCGCGCAGCATGAGGCGGTTGAGGTGATTGAACGGCGCCTGCCCGCCGGAGATGAACGACCCCGACAGGCGCGCCGCCAGCACCCGCGAGCCGCCCAGCGACCAGTAGCGGGCGGCGCTGGCGTCCAGCCAGGTGTAGACGTGGTCGCCGCCCAGGACGTCGAGGTAGCGGGTGGCGGCCACGCGGTGCCACCAGCCGCGGGTGGGGTAGAACACCGCGTCGCGGGTGTCCCAGGCCGCGCTCAGGCCCACGCCCAGGGCGGTGCCGCCGTCGGCGCCGTGGAAGTCGCCGGTATCCAGCAGCCCGCCGGCCTCCACGTCCGCGATGCCGGTGTGGCGCACGTCCAGGATCCCGCCCAGGTAGAACCCCCCGGCGAGCTGGCGCTTGGCCTCCAGCAGCAGGGTGGTGGTGCTGGGCGTGAAGTCCTCCTCGGCGGACTCCGGCGTATCGTCGCCCACGCCGTAGAACTGGGTGGGGAACTTGCTGAAGCCCAGGTTGCTCACCAGGTGCCAGCGGTTGGCGTCCCACCAGGCGTCGGTGAACAGGCCCAGGATCACCTGGCCCTCGGTGGTGACCAGGGCCAGGGGCGTGGTGGTGGTGGGACGGACGGAGGGGTCGTCCCCGAAGCGGTAGAACCGGCCCGCCGAGCCGCCGAAGGCGAACTTGGTCTCCGGCGAGTACGCCACCACGGGCAGGATGTAGAGCCAGCCGCTGCGCTCGGGGGCGGGCCCGGCGCTGGATACGCCGGACGCCGCCTGATCCGGGGACGACCCCTCCGCAGGCGACGGCGCGGGGTCCTCGGCCGCGGCGGGCGAGCCGGCGAACAGGAGTGACAGCGCCAGGATCGGCAGGCGCAGGGAGCGTGCCGACTGGCGAAGGGAGGACGACAGGCCGCGCATGGTTCCCTCTCGACGCGGCGACCGCCGCGTCGGGGCGGCGGTCGCGCTGTTGGTGGTCGCGAGTCAAGATACGTGCGCGGCGGGGCGGCGCCACAGCGGCGGGGCGCGGCGGGAGTGCGACGCCGACGCGGGCGCCTCGCGCGGCGGGGCGCCGCGGCGGGCGGCCGCCGATACGATCAGTTGCTGCTGGTCACGGTGGTGGCCACGATCGCCGGCATCACCGTGGCCACGAAGACGGCCGCCTGCACGGCCTCGATGGCCTCGCGGGTCATCTTGCCCGCGGCCTCGCCCTCGCGGATGGCCTTCAGGCGCTCCTTGCGCTCC
Organism: uncultured Fibrobacteraceae bacterium; assembly: GCA_964637835.1. GTDB lineage: Bacteria > Krumholzibacteriota > Krumholzibacteriia > LZORAL124-64-63 > LZORAL124-64-63 > Glo-17. The sequence goes on along the minus strand of CAZWYF010000117.1, from coordinate 4,869 downwards.
TTCAGCTGCTTCTTGTCGAAGACCTTCTCCAGCAGGCCGGCGGCGTCGGCCAGGGCCACCAGGACCATGGTGCGCGGGGCCACGTCGCGGTCGCTGCCGAAGATGGCGCGGCGCAGGCGGGTGATCACCTCGCGCTCGTGGCGGCCGTCGCGCTCGGGATAGTGGGTGGTGTTGAAGATCCAGAGGATCTTGCCGGCCTCCTCGTGCAGGACACGCTTGCGCACCAGCTCGGCGGCGATGCGCTCCTCGAGCTCGCCGCGCTGGCCCAGGCGCTGGACCCAGTCCGACCCCTTGCGCGGCTTCTCGCGCGCGGCGACCTCCGCCAGGAACCCGTCCAGCAGGGGATCGCCCAGGGGCGTGGCGTCCTTCACCAGCAGCCTGGGCTTCTTCTCCTCGGTGGTGGCCAGGCGGCCGGCCAGCAGCAGCTCGGCCACCATGGCGCCGGCCGCGGCCTGCTGCCACATGCTGCCCATCTCGACGGTGCCCTTGTCGTCATCCAGGGCCAGCAGCAGGATCTCCTCGTGCAGGTGCAGGGTGGGCTCGGTCATGATCTCTCCTCCGGTCCG
>CAZWYF010000117.1:0-4203 GCA_964637835.1 uncultured Fibrobacteraceae bacterium | reverse complement strand
GGATTGCGGCGCAGCTGATCGAGGAACCGGTCCAGCGACTGCAGGGTGCTGTCGGCGCGGTCGTAGAGCGCGGGGTCGCGCAGGAGCTTGCCCGCGGTGCCCTCGCCCTCCTCCAGCAGGGTCAGCAGATCGCCCGCCTGGGCGGTGACCGCGCGCAGGTCCACCATGGTGGAGTCCAGGCTGACCACGGCCTCGCGCGTGGCGATCATGGTGCTGTCCAGCTTGCCGTCGCCCAGGGTGGCGTTGAGCTCGGCGGTGAGTTCCGCCAGGCCGCGGGTGACGCGCCGCAGGTCCTCGCGGTTCTCCTTGAGCATGCCCTCGGTCTCCAGCAGGGTGCGCTCGGCGGCGGCCAGCGGGCCCTGGATCTGCCCCTCGGCGCGCAGCTGCGACAGGAACAGGCGCACCTCCTCGCCCAGGGCCGTCAGCTCATCCAGCGTGCGGTGCACCTTGTCGCCCAGCTCGAGCATGGAGGCGGCGTTGCGGCCCTGGAACACGTGGCCGGGCTCCACGGGCTCGCCGTCGCCGGGCTCCATCTCCACCAGCATCTCGCCCACCAGGCCCTTCATCACCAGGACGATCTTGGCGTCGTCGTGCAGGGTGAGCCACTCCTCGATCTCGATGGTCACGCGCACCTTGCCGGGCATGATCTCGAAGCCCTGGACCTGGCCCACGCGGATGCCGCGGGCCTGGACACGGTCGCCCTGGCGCAGGCCCTCCACGGCGGGGAAGTCCACGTGGTACTTGACCATGTCGGTGTCCAGGCTCACGCGCTTGAAGAACATGATGCCGGCGATGAGGACCCCCATGGCCACCAGCACCATCAGCCCCACCTGGATGTCCCGCGTTCGCTGACTGCTCATCATTCGCTCCGTATCCTGCCGCGGCCCGGGCCGCGGCGTTCGGCCGGCGTCAGAAGACGCCCAGCGGGCCCTCGGCCTTGCCGTCGATGAACTGGCGGACGGCCGCGTGGTCGGTGTCGCGCACCTGGTCCACCGTGCCCTGGTAGATGATCTTGCCGTCGTTGAGCATGGCCAGGCGGTCGGCCACCTTGAAGGCGCTCTGCATGTCGTGGGTCACCACGATGCTGGTGACCTTCAGCTCGTGCTGGAGCTTGAGCATCAGGTCGTTGATCGCATCGGCGGTGATGGGATCCAGACCGGTGGTGGGCTCGTCGTAGAGGATGTACTGCGGCTCCATGACGATGGCCCGCGCCAGGCCCGCCCGCTTCTTCATGCCGCCCGACAGCGCGCTGGGCAGCTTCTCCTCGGTGCCGTCCAGTCCCACCAGGTCGAGGCACTCGCAGGCCCGCGCCCGGATCTGCTCCTCGGTCCAGTCGGTGTGCTCCTTGAGGATCAGCCCCACGTTCTCGCAGATGGTCATCGAGTCGAAGAGCGCGGCCCCCTGGAAGAGCATGCCGAACTTGCGGCGCAGCTCCATGAGCGACCCGCGCGACAGCGCGGTGACCTCGGTGCCGTCGATCCAGATCTCGCCCGCGTCGGGCTCCAGCAGCCGGACGACGTGCTTCAGCAGCACGGACTTGCCCTGGCCGCTGCGGCCCACCACCACCAGGGTCTCGCCCTTGCGCATGGCCAGGTTGCAGTCGTCCAGGACCACCTTGGGGCCGAACCGCTTGCAGAGCCCCTGCACGGCGATGCCCTCGAAGTCCTCGGGGTTGTCCAGGCGGGGAACCGGCCCCAGGCTGTCGCGTGCGTCCATGCCCTAGCCCCCGAAGATGATCTGCATGAAGATCACGTTGAGGATGTAGTCGGCCACCAGCACGCTGAGGCACGAGCCCACCACCGCCTGCATGGTGGCCTGGCCCACGCCCTCGGCGCCGCCGCGGGTGGCGAAGCCGTTGTAGATGCCGCTCATGGCGATGATCCCGCCGAAGAAGAACGTCTTGCCGATGCCCGTGACCACGTCGCCCACCTCCCAGAAGAGGCGCATGCCGTCGGCGAAGATCTGGGGCGTGACGTCCAGGGTCATGATCGAGACGATCAGCCCGCCGGTGATGGCCACCAGGTCGGCGATCACCGTGATCACCGGCATCATCAGCACCCCGGCCACGAAGCGCGGGATGCCCAGGTACTGCACCGGGTCGATGGCCATGATCTCCATGGCATCGAGCTGCTCGGTCACCTTCATGGTGCCCAGCTCGGCGGCGTAGTTGGCCGACAGCCGGCTGCCCACCACCAGGGCGGCGAGCACCGGGCCCATCTCCAGGATCACGCTCTTGGAGATCACCGTGCCCAGGAAGATCATGGGCACGTAGGCCTCCATCTGGTAGCCGGTCTGCACCGCGGTGATCGCGCCGGTGAACGCGGCGGTGGTGACGATCAGCGGCAACGACCCCACCACGATCACGTGCATCTGGTCGAGCACCTCGCGCCGCCGCTTCCAGGTGTTGCCCAGGTGACAGACGATGCCGCAGAACACGGCGAAGCCCTGGCCCAGGGAGGCCAGGCCGTACAGGGTGTAGCTGCCGATGCGTGCCAGGAGGTTCATGCGGTGCGCGCGCCGTCCTCGCGCTCGACGTACTGCAGCATGCCGCGCAGGCTCTGCCGCGTGAAGCTTCGTTCACGAACCAAGATATCCGGCGGCAATGCTTCCACCAGCCCGAAATGCGGATCGCTGGCCGCCAGGCGGGCCACCACCGCCTGGGCCAGGGTGCCGAGGTCCGCCGCCGGCGCCTCCTGCCGCACCTGGCGGACGGTGTCCACCCAGCGCACCAGCTGCTCGCGGGCCAGGGCCAGCAGCTCGGCCGTGCGCCCCACCGCCAGGCCATGATGGGCGAAGGCCACCCGCTCGGGCACCGGCGTCAGGGCTTGCAGCCGCTCCACGCTGGCCAGCGCCGTCTCCAGGAAGAACCGCGGCGGCGTGGCCGGGCGCAGGTACCAGCGCCCGTCGCCCAGATCGAGGTAGGTACCGGCCGCCTCGCCCACGAAGAGCGTGCCCCGGTGCAGGTAGCTCTGGTGGTGGGCGGCGTGGCCGGGCGTGGGGATCACCGCAACGCCGAGGTCGTCCAGCTCCGGGTCCGCGATCAGCGCCCCGGACGCCAGCGGCCGCGGCGACCCGTAGGCCTCCGCCAGCGGGCCCAGCACCTGGCGCGACCCCTCCCAGAGGCGCTCGGGCGCCACCAGGTGCGGACGACCCTTCTCGTGGCAGTGCACCCGGGCCTCCGGGTACGCCTCCAGCAGATGGCCCACGCCCCCGCCGTGGTCGAGGTGGATGTGCGTCAGCAGGACCAGGTCCAGCCGCGCGACGCCCAGCTCCCGCAGGCGGTCGACCAGCAGGCCGATGGTGGACGGCGGCCCCGGATCCACCACGAACGTGGGCCCCTCGCCCCGGCTCAGCCAGCAGGAGATGAACCGGCGATGGCCCTCGAGCGTGGTCTGATCGAGGTCGATGAGGTCGAGCTGCGGCGACAAGACGGCCTCCGGGGCAGGATGCGCTGGGGTTGACCGACAACTTAAACCTCCGCCGGGAGGGCAACAATGGAAAACCCCCGGCAGGGGCGGGGGGACAGGGCGGGCAGCGGTGGGGGCGGCGCCTCGGACGGCGCCTTGGGCGGCGCCTCAGGAGGCACCTCGGGAGGCGCCTTGAGCAGCGGCGTGAGCGGGGCGTCGCCGGCGGCCTTCCCCGCCTCCTGGTCGGCATTCGCGGCCATGGCGATTCAAGACCTCAAACTGCAATATATGCCTGATCCGGCCTGTTGGGGGTACCGGCGTACTTCAGTCGCAGGACGCCCGCCGCCACCATGGGTGCCAGGAATCTATTGCGCAAGGGGTCGGGCTTACGATCCAGTAGCTTTCCCAGTTGAGCCGCTGTCAAGTAGCGGCCGGTGCAGAGTTGCTGGATCAGGCTCCTGGTCACCTCAGGCTCGAGTCGTCGTGAATCCTGTGACGGTTGTGCGATCCGGCGCAACTGCTCCAGCAGGTCCTCCGGCATGTCCTCCAGCCTCTGTGAGGAGTCCCAGCCATCCATATGTGAGGAGTCGGCGGCGATATGTGAGGAGTCCTCCGGGATATGTTGGGACCTCTCGGTCGTCCCGTCATTCTTCTCCGCCAGCCGATACGACGCCCAGCGCCGCTGTCCGAACTGCTCCAGGAAGCCCCGCTGGACCAAGCCCTGCAACAACTTCGTCAGATCAGCCGCGTGTTCCCGGCAGATCTCACGCATCCGACCGTTCGTGACCTGGCCCTC
>CAZWYF010000116.1:0-6443 GCA_964637835.1 uncultured Fibrobacteraceae bacterium | reverse complement strand
GCGCACCCAGGCCGGCGCGCACCATCAGGTGGCGCGGCTGATCTGCGTGGAGTGAGGGGCGCGGCGGGGCGCACGGCGCGGCAAGCGCGGCGGGGCGCACGGCGCGGCAAGCGCGGCGAAGCGCACGGCTCGGCCGCGAGGTGGAGCGCACGGCGCGGCCGCGAGGTGGAGCGCGGCCACCCCGGCCGCCCGGTTCGTCGATCCCTGGCGCCCGACGAGCGGCACCCCTGGATTTGTGATGTGATACGAAATCTGCGGAGAGTCTTCGCAGATTTCTGTCGATTCCACAAGTGTTCATGACAGCCGCAGGGCGCCGTCTCGGGGCGGCGATCCATCCGCGTCCAGCCTCGGCGGGCTTGCGTCGCGGGGGCTCGGGCTGTTCAATCGAGTTCGTCCCCGATTCATCGTGGCCACCGCCGGGTCCAGGAGGATCGTCGCGTCGTCGTCAGCGGGAGGGCGAGACCATGTCCCTGCAACGCAAGCTCCTGGCCGCCATGGTGCTCCCCGCGCTTCTGCTCGTGGTGGTCGGGACCATGGGTCTGGTGTCGCTGCAGCGCCTGGAGGAGGCCTCTGGCCGGATCCTCGCCGACAATTACCGGTCGATCCAGGACACGCGGATCATGGAGCGCTCGCTGCGGAGGCTGGAGCCGGTCCTGCAGGGATCACGGACCGGACCGCAGACGGCCGCCTCCGAGGCGCTCGCTTCCTCGTTCGTGCAGGCGCTCGGGCGCTGCGAGCGGAACATCACCGAGCCGGGCGAGGAGCGGATCCTCGCTCGCATCCGCGAGCTGTGGTCCGTCGTGGGGGCGGCGGCCGGACCCGCGCCGGTCGACGCGCTCCATGAGGCCATCGAGGAACTGGTGGCGCTCAACGAGTCGGCCATGATCCGCTACGAGCGCGAGACGCGGCGGGTCGCGGAACTCCTGCTGGTGGCCGTGTCCGCGACCAGCCTGGCCGCGCTGATCGCCCTGACCGTCTTCGCGGTGATCTCCGCCCGCCGGATCTCGCGTCCGGTCACCGCCGTGGCCGACCGGCTCCATGCGGCGCTCAACCCGGTCCCCGGCGCCGAGGGGTCGCATCAGGGCGGCGACGAGATCACCCGCCTGCGGGCCGAGCTCGACGCCCTGCTGAGCCGGCTGGAACGTCATGATCGGGAGCAGAACCGCAAGCTGTCGCACCTGCAGAGTCGCCTGGCCTTCGTGATGAACGAGGTGCAGGAGGGCCTGGTCCTGGTGGACGACGAGCGACGGATCCTGGTCCTCAATCGCGTCGCCCACCATCTCCTGGGCGGCGAGGCCGCCGAGGGGCGCCGGCTCGACGACCTCTCCCTCCCCCCCGACATCCGGCAGGTCCTGGCCACCTTCCTCGCGGGCGACGTGCGCCTCGAGCAGGATCTGGGGGAGGTCCGCCACGGGGTCGTCGACCAGCAACGGATCTACCAGCCGCGCGTCCTGACGGTCACCGGCCGCGGCGGCGGCGTGGAGGGCTACCTGCTGCTGTTCTGGGACGTGACCGAGCAGCGGCGCTTCGAGGACTCGCGGCGGCGGTTCATCGCCATGCTCTCGCACCAGCTCAAGACGCCCATGACATCGCTGACCATGTCGATCAACCTGCTGCGGGAGCGGGCCGAGGAACGGGATCCCCGTCACGCCGAGCTGCTCGGGATCGCCGTGGAGAACTGCAACAACCTCGCGTCCCTGGTCTCCGACCTCATCGAGGCGGCGCGGGATGCCCGGCCGGACCTGGCGCTCGTTCGGCGCGAGGTGGACCTGGTGCGCCTGCTGGACGGCGCCCTGCGGCCGCTGATCCCGCAGGCGGAGGAGCGGCAGGTGACACTGACGGTGAGCCGCGGAGACGCCGCGGTGGTGGGCAAGGTCGACCCGGTGAAGTTCCCCTGGGTGGTCACCAACATCGTGGGCAACGCCCTGCGCTATACCCCGCCGGGCGGGGAGATCAACGTCGACATCACCCGCCACGCCGACCACGTCACGGTGACCGTCCGCGACAGCGGCCGCGGCATCGCGCCAGAGAACCTCGAGCGGATCTTCCAGCCCTACGTGTCCCTGGAGGACGACCCTGCAGAAGGGTCCCACGGTCTGGGACTGGCCATCGCGCGCGAGATCGTCGAGGCTCATGGCGGCACGCTGCGGGCGGAGAGCGTGGTGGGCCGCGGCACCACGTTCGCGTTACGCTTGCCCGTGGACGAGGAGGTCCGCCCATGAGTCGTATCCTGGTGGTGGACGACGATCCCCACATCGTGCGCACCCTGGAGATCATGCTCGGCGACGACGGGCACGAGCTGGTGACCGCCGGCTCGGGCGAGGAGGCCCTCGAGCGGCTCGAGCATGCCATGGTGGACGTGGCCCTGCTGGACCTCCAGCTCCCGGGCATCAGTGGGGTCGACGTGCTCCGTCACCTCCGTGATCGCCACCGCGACGTGCAGGCCATCATCATCACCGCCCATGGGTCCATCGAGACCGCGGTCGCGGCCATGAAGGAGGGGGCGTTCGACTACCTGACCAAGCCCTTCTCCCCGGACCAGGTCCGCCATCGCCTCGGTCAGATCGCCCGGGTCCGTCAGCTCCAGGACGAGGTGGCCGGCCTGCGCCGCCAGCTCGGCGATCCTCCCTTCCTGGAGGATTTCGCCACCCGCAACCCCGCCGTGCGGCATCTGCTGGAACTGGCGCGGGACGTGGCGAGCACCGGCGCCGGGGTATTGATCACCGGCGAGAGCGGCACCGGCAAGAGCCTGCTCGCGCGACTGATCCACCGGGCGAGCGCGCGCCGCGAGGGGCCGTTCGCCACCCTCGACTGCACCTCCCTGCAGGAGTCGCTCCTGGAGTCCGAGCTCTTCGGCCACGTGCGGGGCGCCTTCACCGGCGCGGTGGCGGACAAGCCGGGCAAGGTGGAGCTGGCCGCCGGCGGGACGCTCTTCCTCGACGAGGTGGGCGAGGTTCCCCTGCACCTGCAGGGCAAGCTGCTCCGCCTGGTGGAGGATCGCACCTTCGAGCGCGTGGGCGACCCGTCGCCGCGCTCGGTGGATGCCCGCGTGATCGCGGCCACCAACCGCGATCTCGAGACCATGGTGCGGGACGGCAGCTTCCGGGGCGATCTCTTCTTCCGGCTCAGCGTGGTGGATCTGAACATCCCGCCGCTGCGCAGCCGCCCGGAGGACCTGCTGCTGCTGGCGCGTCGGTTCCTGGGGGAGTTCTCCCGGCTGCACGGCCGCCGGGTGGCGGACTGGGACCAGGCGGTCGAGCGCAGCCTGGTGCGCCATGGCTGGCCCGGGAACGTGCGGGAGCTCGCCCACACCATCGAGCGCGCCGTGCTGCTATGTCCTGGCCGCACGCTGCGACCGGATCATCTGCCCTCGCGGTTGACGCGGCCGGCCGATCCGCAGGTCGCCGACCAGGTCTGGCTGTCGCTGGAAGAGGTCGAGGAGCAACACATCCGCGAGGTGCTCGCCCGCGGCCTTTCGCTGGAGGAGACGGCCACGCGCCTGGGGATCGCGCCCTCGACGCTCTGGCGCAAGCGGAAGCAGTACGGCATCTGACGCCGGCCCCTCGATTCTGCACGATGCCCTGCAGGATCGAGGATCGGCCGGCGGCCAGGATCCCGCGGGGCCAGCCCGCGGATTCCCCGGAGCCGTGGGGCCGCCCACCGTTCGAATTCGATGACTGCGGGCGACCACGACCGCCGAGGACTTGCTGTAAGTCGCACATTTCCCGTGGGTTGGCTGACGGGCACGGTGGATGCTCAGGCCTCTCCCGGATTCGACCGGGAGCGAGGCATGGAGATCTGGATCCGCACGATTGGCCACGACGGCTGGACCGAGGCCGCCGACCCCCTGGACGCGCTGGCCGCGATCCTCGCCCACGACGTGGCGCAGGTCCTCGTCCACGCGTCCTCCCTCGCCGGCGAGTGGGATCGCGTGGTCGCCGCCGTGCGCGCGGTCCGGGCCCTCGGCCCGGCGGACCTGACGCTCTTCGTCGCCAGTCCGGAGCCGGCGCTGGGTCGACGCGAGGCGCTCGATCGCCTCGCGGTGGATCAGGTCTGGACCGTGGCGCCCGTCCGCGACCGCACCGGACCGGCTCCCTGGCGACCCCTGGTAAAGCCCGGCCAGGCGCCGGAGCCCTGTCCCCACCTGCGCCTCTGCCGCCGCGACGGCGTCTCGCTGGCGGTCTGCGGCCACCACGGCGGCCGCCTGGTGCTCGGCTCGCCCCGCCTGCAGACCTGGTGTCTCCGCGATCGCGGCACCTGTCCCGAGCGCGCCGGGGCCGACGGGCCATGACCTCGCCCTGGCTCCTCCGGCTGCGCTCCACGCCGCGCACACCCCAGGGCTGGCTGGTGGCGAGCTTCGCCCTGGCCATCCTCGCCGGCACGCTGGCGCTCTGGCTGCCGGTGGCCAACCGGTGCCAGCTGAGTCTGCTCGACGCGCTGTTCACCGCCACCTCGGCCACCTGCGTGACCGGACTGATCGTCGTGGACACCGGTACCGATCTGACTGGATTCGGGCAGGTGGTGGTCCTGATCCTGATCCAGGCCGGCGGGATCGGGGTGATGTCGTTCGCGGCCATGGCCTACGCGCTGCTGCGCCGACGCCTCAACCTGCAGGCGCGCGCCGCCCTGGGCGACGCCCTGGTGCAGCAGGAGATGGCCGGCGAGATCGGGGGCCTGTTCCGGCGGGTCCTGGTCTTCGTGCTGGTCTCCGAGGTGGTCGGCGCCGTGATCATCGCCACGAGCCTGGCGCCGTCCCATGGCCTGGGCCACGCCACGTACTCGGCGGCCTTCCACGCCGTGTCCGCCTTCTGCAACGCCGGCTTCTCGCTGTACAGCGACAGCCTGATGGGCCTGCGCCACGACGCCCCGGTGGTGGGCGCGGTGATGGTCCTGATCGTGCTCGGGGGCATCGGCCACCCCGTGGTGGTGGACGCCTGGCGCAAGCGCTGGTGGCCTGGCCGCGGCGGCACGGGTCATCGGCTGGAACTGAACTCGCGCCTGGCCCTGGCCACCAGCGGCGTGCTGCTGGCGGCGGGGGCCGTGCTGCTCGCCGCCGCCGGCATGGGGCTGGAGGTCCCGACGGGAGAGCGGCTGGCCGCCGCGGTATTCCAGTCGGTGACCGCCCGGACGGCCGGGTTCAACACCATCGACATCGGCCGCTTGCCGCTCTTCGAGCTCTGGGTGCTCATGGCGCTCATGTTCATCGGCGGCTCGCCGGGCTCCTGCGCCGGCGGCATCAAGACCACCACCTTCGCACTCTGGCTGGCCACCTTGAAGTCGTCGCTGCGCGGCGGCAAGCAGGTGCTGCTGTTCGACCGCCACATCCCCGGCACCATCACCCGGCGGGCCCTGCTCATCGCCGGGCTGGCCCTGGCGTGGAACGTGGCGGGCATCCTGGTGCTGCTGCTGACCGAGCGGTCAGCCGTGGGGCTGGGCTTGCACGAGGTGGCCTTCGAGCAGATCTCGGCGTTCGCCACCGTGGGGCTGTCCGCGGGCCTGACGCCGGAGCTGAGCCCGGCCGGCAAGCTGTGGATCATCGCCTCCATGTTCGTCGGGCGGCTCGGCCCGTTGACCGTGGCGCTCTGGATGGTGGGGACCGCACGCCCCCGCGTCCGCTACCCCGAGGGAAGGATCATGATCGGATGAAAGCCAACGGCAATCAGGTCTGCGTCATCGGACTGGGTCACTTCGGCGCCGCGCTGGCCATCGCGCTCTCCCGGCGCAGCGAGGTGCTCGCGCTCGACCGGGACATGGATCGGGTGAACGCCCTGGCCCCCCACGTGCAGCGCGCGCTGTGCGTCGATGCCCGGGATCTCGACGCCCTCGCCGCGGTGGTCTCCGTGGACTTCGACGAGGCCATCGTCAGCATCGGGGACGACCTCGAGGCCAGCATCCTCTGCGCCCTGCACCTCGAGCAGATCGGCGTGAAGGTGATCCGCGCGAAGGCCATGAACGAGGACCATGCGGAGATCCTGCGGGCGGTGGGTGTCAGTCAGGTGGTCTTCCCCGAACGCGAGACCGCCGAGCGCCTCGCCCGCCGCATGCTCAACCCGAACGTCCTGGAGTTCTTCCCGCTGGCCCGCGGCTACAGCGTGATGGACGTGGAGGCGCCACGGGATTTCGTGGGCCACTCCCTGCTCAGCCTGCAGATCCGCAAGGAGACCGGCCTCTTCGTGATCGCCATCCGCAAGGACGGCGGCGAGACCTTCGTCTTCCTCCCCGGCCCCGACCACGTCATCGAGCCCGGCGATGTCCTGGTGATGATCGGCCGGGAGGAGGATTTCCTGCGCCTGCGCGACCGCTCGCCCTGAACGACCCCCCGCAGCGCAATTGCGGTTTCATGGGAACTGCGCGTCGGGCCGACGCGCAGTTCCGTCAATACCTCGAGATGTGGATCCCCGGGCGCCCAGCGCGCGCTCAACGCCCAGCGCGCCCCTGGCGCC
>CAZWYF010000115.1:1886-6443 GCA_964637835.1 uncultured Fibrobacteraceae bacterium | reverse complement strand
GCCGTTACCGTCGAGGAAGGGATGGATCGTCTCGAACTGGGCATGCGCCAGGCCGCCCGGGCGTGAGGTGCGAGCCCCGCACGCCTGCGACCAGTTCGGCGTGGATCTCGCGGATCAGCCGGACCGAGACCGGCAGGTCCTTCAGCCGCGCCAGTCCATGGTGCATCGCCCGCACGGACGTACATGAAGACGAAGAGGTCCGGATGCGGCAATGTCTGGACGGAGCCGTTCAGCCGGCCAAGTGTCCGATCCGCTCGAGACAGCAGATCCTGCATCTCCGCGTCGATCGCGATGGGAGGGACCGGTGGGAGCGTTTCAGGGACGAACGCCCGGAATCCCCCTGGCTGACGGACGTAGCCGCCTCGAGCATGGGAACGGGCGTCACCAGATACGCCAGACGGCCCAGCAACTCGAGCGGGGTCAGGATCAGCTCGGTCCGGCCGTCGAGCGTCGGCTTGCGCAGGCGGTACACCAGGTGGGCGGCATGAGCGTCAGCGCGCCGCCACCACCGCCTCCAGGAAGACGTCCCAGGCCGGGCGCGTTGTCCCGGTGTCGTAGGCCATCAGGCCGGTCGTCAGCAACCACTCTTCGAAGCGGTCGACGAAGACCTGCGGGACGCCCTCTTCCCATGGCACGTCGCCGTACTGGCCCTCGAACAGTTCCGGCGACCAGTCCACCAGCTGGAAGACGAAAGCGGCCCGGATGCGCGGTTCGGCTGCCATCGCCGCGAACGCGTGCTCGAAGAAGCGTCGCTGCTGCTCCGGGGTGCTGCCGATCAGCGAATCCTCGGCGTACCCGGCGGGACAACCGAGCTCCTGGAACACGACCGGCTTTCCCGCGGCCGCGACGACGAACGCGTCCATGTCCGTGGCCACGCGCGCGGCGGTGGGCTCGATCAACCGCAGCGTCCCTGGATCGAGCGGATAGTAGTTGAAGCTGGCGAAGTCGAGCGCATCGATCAGCTCTGCGTGGTGGGGCGCGCCAGCGAGCGGTCCATCGGTGGTGTGCGTGGCCGAGACGGCGAGGGCGGGGGCCAGGGTGTGTGTATGATCCCGGGCGTTGCGGTAGAAGTGGGCGACGTCGACGGCAGCCATGGAACCGTCCAGGATGTGGCCATCGACCTCGTTGGCCACCAGCAAGCCCCACCCGCCGTGCGCCATGATCATCGGGACGGCCCAGTCGAGCAACGCGCGGTAACGCGCCAGCACCACCGGTGCGCCGATCTCCAGGCCGGCTTCCACGCGTGCCTGTAGGTCCGCCGGCAGGGTCGGACCGCCGGAGTCCACGGCATAGAGGGCCACCAGCGGGGCCAGCCCGTCCTCTTGCAACCGGACAAGCGCCTCGCGAAGCTCCTCGGGTTCGAACTGGCCGGAGTCGGGCTCCACGCTGGCCCAATCCAGGTGCACCCGGCCGACGCGCATGCCGGCCGCCACGGCCTCGCTCCAGCGCGTGCGGGCGGCCACATCGACAGCCGGCGGGAGGGCCTCGAACGCGATCACCAGCGAGGGATGGTCCCCGGCGGGCAGCAGGGGCAGGGTGGTGGGGTCCTGGGGATCGCTGGTCGGGTCCGACGGTACGGCGTCGTCGCCGCAAGCGATCAGCGACGTGGTCAATGCGAGCAAGGTCAGGGCGAGGGAGATTTGCCGACGCATGGTATCGCTCCGGATTCGGGGGCATCGGGGGGCCGTCCCGATGCGGTAGCAACGTCGATGCCAGTCCGTAAACCGTCCATCGGCCCTGTCTGGCGGGGCAGGCGGTCCTGAGGGCCGTATCATCGTGTGCGCGAATGTCACTGTGCGTGCCGGATCGGCACTGTCATCGCAAGTGCAAGACCACGTGGGCGATGATGGCCGGCTGTGCCATGATCCTGGGCTGGGCTGCCGCCGCGGGGCGGCGCGGGCGATCGGCCTGGCTGGGCACGGGGCCTCCCCCGGTGGCCGGCCGGCCGACGGGTCAGCGGGTCAACATGATCTTGCGCGTGGCGGTCTGACCGGACGCGACCACGCGTACGACGTAGACGCCCGAGGCCGCGGCGCGGCCGCCGGCGTCGCGGCCGTCCCAGACCAGCGCGTGGTCGCCGTCGGCCAGCGTCCCGGCGGCAAGGGTGCGAACGCGGCGCCCGCGCGGGTCGAAGACCGCGGCATCGACGCGGGCGCTGGTGGCCAGGCGGAGCGTGACCGAGGTGACGGGGTTCGCCGGATTCGGCGCGGCCGTCGAGAGGGCGAACGCCGGGCCCGGCCGGGCGCCGCCGGGAGGATCGAGCACGCTGCTGACAACCGCCTCGCACGGCGGCGGGAAGAGCACCAGCCCCCGCGCCGACGACGCCAGGACCAGCGCGTCGCGACGCGGGAGGATCGCCCACGGACTCGCGCCGCTGACCATCCCCAGCAGCCGCGGCGCGGTCGCCGGATCCCGCGGCGCGGCCAGGTCGCCACCGAGATCGCCGCCGAGGTCGCCACCGCGCGCGGCCTCGCCGAGGTCGATCACGTACGCGCCCACCGGCAGCGAGCCCACGTGGGCCAGCCCGTCACCCACCGCGAGCGACCGCGGCAGCGGGACCGCGAAGGACGCCAGCAGGGCCGGGCCCCCGGCGGCCTCCAGATCGATCACGCGGACACCGCCGATCGAGCCCGCCAGGACGAGCGCGCCGCCCTCGACGGCGGCATGGTCGACCTGGCCGGCGAGATCGGGGTGCACGCTGGCCAGCGCCGGCCCGCCCGCGGCCTCGAGATCCCAGATGGCCAGCCCCTCGGATCCGCACTGGTAGAGCCAGCGGCCGCGAACCGCGAGGGCGTCGGCATCGCCGAACTGCGGCGCGTCCAGGCTGCCGGCCACCAGCGGCGCGTCCGGGTCGGCGAGGTCGACCACCAGGATGTCGGGGCCCGCGCCCGTGGCGTCCTGGCGGCCGACGTACGCGAGGTCGCCGTGGCGGACGAGGTCGGTGCACCAGGACGCGTCGAGGGAGACCGCGCCCCGGATCGCTGGAGCCGCGGGGTCGGCGAGGTCGGCGGTTGTGACGAGCCACTGCTCGCTGGCGAGGTCGGTCTCGAGGGTGACGGCCCACATGCCGGCGACCTCGATGGCGTGGACGAAGCGGTCGTCGCGAGCGATCGAGCCGAGGACGACCGGCGCTGCGGGGTCGGCGAGGTTGGCGGTGTGCAGGTGACCGTCGTAGCCCGCGACGAGCGTGCGCTCCACGCTGGCGGCGATGGCCACCGCCCCCGATCCTCCCGGCAGGACGAGCTGGCCGCGCTCCGGCGGGCTGTCCACGGCCGCGGCGTCGACCAACGCGAGCGACAGCGACCCCTGGGGCTCCTCGCAGCCGAGGGAGACGCCGGTGCCGTCGACGCCGAGCGCCCGGACCGCGCGGCCGAACGGGAACCCCATGGCGCCGCGCGGCCGGGGCGCCGCCGGGTCGGTGACGTCGATCACCCGCAAGCCCCCGGCCCCCGCGGCCACGAAGAGCAGGCCGTCGCGAGGGACCATGGCCTCGACCTCGCCCGGTACCGCCACGGTGGCCAGGGTGGCCGGAGCGGCGAGGTCGGCGAGGTCGACGATCCGCACGCCGGCATCCGCATCGGCGACGAAGGCGAGCGCGCCGTCGGCGGAGACGGCCACCGGGCCGGTGGCGGCGCAGGGCAGCGTGCCGGCGATGGCCGGTGCGGCGGGATCGGCGAGGTCGACGACCTGCAGGCCCTGCGATGCGACCACCGCGACCCCGGGAGCGGCCGCGACGTATTCGGCGATCCCGGGCACGGAGACCGCCCCGAGGACCGCCGGGGCGACGGGGTCGGCGAGGTCGAGGACGACGACCGCGCTGGGAAAGTCCTGGTGCAGGCCGACCAGCGTGGGCGCGCCAGGCACGAGCGCGAGGTCGACGTAGACGCGGCCGTCGAGGTGCTCGCCGGCCACGGTCATGGCCACCGGGTCGGAGACGTCGAGGATCTGGATGCCGGCCCAGCCGATGGTCACGTAGAGCCGGCCGTCAAAGAGCGCGCAGCGCTGGGGGACGCCGGCGTCGGGCACGAAGGTGTCCAGGCGCGCGGGCGCGAAGGGGTCGTGGACGTCCCAGCGTAGCACGCCGTCGCCGCGCAGGACGATGAACAGGTCGCCGCCCGCGGCCGCGATGTCCGCGGGATGGCCGTCGCCGCCGAGGGACAGCCCCGTGAGCGACTGCAGCAGGAGCGTCTCGCCGTAGTCCTGGCAGCCGGGGAGGGCGGCCCAGCTCGCGGTCGCCAGGAGGAGCAGCGGCAGCAGGAGGCCGAAAAGGAGGGAGCGATGTCGGCGAGAAAAGCGGTGCGGGCAGTGCGGGCGGTGTCGGCGGCGCGGCGACGGTGCAGGATGGTGGCGCTGGCGGTCTGGCACGGTGTCTTCCCCCCGGTGGACCGGAATCGTAGCACGACCGACGACCGGGGTTCAAGACGCGCGGCGAGCGGAAACGGCGTGGTTTCTTTCCCGGATCGGGCGCGGGATGGTGTGGTTCGCGTCAGTCGACGGTCGACGATCCACGGTCGACCGGATTCGGACGACATGGTCGTCGGACGACGCCTTCGCGCG
>CAZWYF010000115.1:0-1786 GCA_964637835.1 uncultured Fibrobacteraceae bacterium | reverse complement strand
GGGCGTAGTTGGTCTGGTTGTACCGCCACGCCGCGCCGGTGGCGAACACCATCTCCTCGACGGCGAGAAGCTCGACACACGCGAGCAGGCTCGGCGCGATGGGCCTGAGCTCGAATGACGATTCCTCGACGAGATCGGGAAGGCCCGACGTGTGGGTCAGCAGCCGCCGGATCGGGATCTCGCGCCAGTGTTCCGACAACCCATCCAGATGCTTCGCCACCGGATCGTCGAGCGGTCGCCATCCACGACGGCCAGCGACAGTCCCGGCACGCCGTGGTCGTTCATCCACCGCACGACCCAGCGGTCCACGGCGTCGTCATGCACGGCCGGCGGCTCGGTCGCGGTCAGGTCGGGCGTCGCTCCCCCGCCGCGGGTAACGAGTCGACCCGGGCGACCGGAGCGGGGGGCTCGACCGGGGACGGATCGGGGATCGCCCGTACCCGCTGGAGGGTCGTCCATGGGGCTCCTCATGGACGACGCGTCAGCGGGGATCGTATCGCCCGCTTGCACTCCCGGCAACAGTCTGGTGGTGGCGCACGGAACGCCCTCCAGACGCTTCGCCGCCGAACGTGACCGCGCTCGAGGCGCCGGGCTCGCCGACCGGCTGCAGGTAGAAGCTGTTGACGTGGGGCAAGGAGATCCGCAGGACGCGGTCGTGTGCGAGTTGCGCGTGGGCGGTCGTGGCCGGACCGAGCGCGCCGACCAGACCGAGCAGGGTGGTCACGACGACTCCGAGCCTGCCACGCCGCCGCCATCGCACGTCCGCTCTCCTTCGCCGGGGACCACCGACAGGTCACGCCGTCGACTCGATCTGGCGTGACGATAGAGAAAGTTCAAGATCGAGACAATCGCTCAGGCATGGAGCGAGGCAGGCCGTGGTGGCGGATCTGGCGCTGGACCGTGGCGACGTCCTCGGGGCCGAGGCCCGCGGAACCGTGGCAGCGGCCGCCGCCCACCTGGGCGACCGCCCCGGCGGCCCGCTTGCCCTCGCGGCGGGATTGGGCCATCTTCTGGCCGCGGTCGGCCCCTCGGCGGCCGGCCCTCGCATCTCGCTGGCGCGTCTCGCACTCGCGTCTCGCTCCCGCGGCCTCGCCCGCGCCGGCCTCGCCCCTGGCGGGCGTGCGCCCCGGTGGCCGCCATCCGGAGGATCTCGCCGTGTCCGAACCCGCCTTCCGCTTCCAGCGCGCCCTGGTTACCGGCGGCGCCGGCTTCCTGGGCATCAACATGGTCCGCTACCTGCTCGCCCGCGGCCACGAGGTGGTGTCGCTGGACACCGCGCCCTTCGACTATCCCGAGCGCGACCGCATCACCGAGATCCAGGGCGACATCCGCGACCGCGAGGCCGTCGACCGCGCCATGCAGGGCTGCGACCTGGTGATCCACGGCGCGGCCGCCCTGCCGCTCTACAGCGCGGAGGAGATCTTCTCCACCGACATCGACGGCACCCGCACGGTGCTCGAGTCGGCGCTGGCCCATGGCGTCGCGCGCACCGTCCACGTCTCCAGCACCGCGGTCTACGGCATCCCCGACCACCACCCCCTGGTGGAGGACGACCCCTTGCACGGCGTGGGCCCCTACGGCGAGGCCAAGGTCCAGGCCGAGGCGGTGTGCACCAGCTTCCGCCAGCACGGCATGACCGTGCCCATCATCCGGCCCAAGAGCTTCATCGGGCCCGAACGCCTGGGCGTCTTCGCCCTGTTCTACGACTGGGCCAAGGACGGTCACGGCTTTCCCATGATCGGCAGCGGGGAGAACCGCTACCAGCTCTGCGACGTGGAGGACGTCT
>CAZWYF010000114.1:3970-6459 GCA_964637835.1 uncultured Fibrobacteraceae bacterium | reverse complement strand
GGCCGTCCCGCCAGGCGCCACACCGCGCCGGCCGCGGGGCGGCCGTCGTCGTCGAAATCCTCCTCGTGGACCAGCAGTTCGCCCGGCGCGCGGCCCAGCAGCCCGGCGGCCTCGCCGCGGCCCAGGCGATGGCGGGGCCGCGGATTGCCGACGTAGCCTGGCGCGTCGCGGAACGTGCGCAGCATCACCACGCCACCGGGCCGCAGCACCGCCGGCAGCGCCGCCATCAGCGGCCGGTGCAGGAAGCGCAGCAGCAGGACGGCCGCCCAGGGACCCGGCGGCAGGGCGGCCGGATCGCGGAGGTCGGCCTGGACCAGGGACAGGCGGACGTCCGCCTCGGCGGCCAGCCGCCGCGCCAGGTCCAGGGCCTCCCCCTGGTGGTCGATGCCGGTGACCCGCCAGCCGCGCGCGGCCAGCCACACCGCCGCCCGGCCGCTGCCGCAGGCCAGGTCGAGCACGGGCCCGGCCGCCGGCGGTGGCAGCAGCCGCCACCAGCGCGTCAGGAAGGCCGCGGGTCGCCAGAGGCGGCCCGGCTCCGGACCGGTGGCTCGCCGGTGGGGCGGCAGGGCGGCGAACCGGTCCGGGGTGAGCGCGCAGGCCAGGACGGGGACGCGGCCGCGGTCGGTGAGGTGGGCGGCCATGGCGGCGGCCACGTCGGGATCGGACGCCACGAGCGCCAGGGGCGCGTGGCGTGGCGGCAGGAAGATGGACGGCAGCTCGCGCGCCAGCCAGGCGTCCCGTGCGGCCGGGGGCCGGGCCAGCCAGCCGGCCTCCAGGGGCCGGTTCACGGCGCCGGCCAGGTGGCCGGCCAGGAAATCCGGGGCCGGCCGCACGTCCAGGACGGGGCCGGCCGCGCCACTGGCGATCTGCAGGAGCGTGGTCCGGTCCGCCGGCATGCCGGCCCCCTCTCGTCGCGGAGATCCCGCCATGGGTCCGGCCGGCGCTTGGCGCTCCGGCCGTGATCTGCTAGCATGCGGCCCGTCCCGGTCCGAGATCCGGAGGGCCTCATGGAATCCTGGTACACGCTCCTGCCCACCCTCGCCGGCCCGCTGCTCGCGGTGGCCGGTGCGGACGGCCTGCGTCACCTGCACATCCTGCCCGAGGCCGACGCGGCGGCCACCACCCTGGCACGCCTGTTGCGGACGGACGCGGTGCGGGCGGAGGCGGACCGGGCCGACGCGGACCGGGTGGACGCGGACCGGGCCGAGGCGGCGCACCCGCCCGAGGCGGCGCACCCGCCCATGGTCACCCAGGATGCCGATCGCTTCAAGGACCTGGCCGTGCAGCTCGGGGAGTACTTCGTGGGCCGCCGGCAGCAGTTCGAGCTGGCCCTGGCGCCACGGGGCACGGAGTTCAAGCGCCGCGTGTGGACCCGGCTGCGGACCATCGCCTACGGGGACCTGCGGTCATACAGCCAGCTGGCGCGCGATCTCGGTTGCCCGCGCGCGGCCCGGGCCGTGGGCCAGGCCGCCGCCCAGAACCCGCTGCCCATCCTGATCCCCTGCCACCGTCTGCTGGGAACCGACGGCAGCCTGGTGGGATTCGCGGGCGGCACCGACCTCAAGGCGCGGCTGTTGCGACTGGAGGGCCACACGCTGACCGCCGGCGAGAGGATCCGGCCGCCGCAGCTGTTCTGAAACAGCGATTCTGATCAAGGGAACTCGCCAGGAACCGAAACCTGCGCTTGCCGCGGCCATGGCCGCGGATACATTGAGCCGGGACCCGGACCACCCGAAGCAGGAGCCGAACATGCCCAGTATCCGCAAGTTCATCGTCACGCCGAACCTGCCGCCCAAGCTGCAGCCGCTGCTGGAGATCGCGCGCAACCTCTGGTGGATCTGGAACCCCGAGGCCATCAACCTGCTGCGGCGCGTGGATCCGGATCTCTGGGAGGAGCACCGGCACAATCCCGTGGCCGTGCTCGGGAGCCTGTCGTCCGACCGCATCAGCGACCTGACCCGCGACCAGGCCTTCCTCGCGCATCTGGACTCGGTCCACGACGACCTCCAGCGCTACCTGACGCAGACCTCCTGGTTCGCCGCCGAGCACGAGCACCTGCGCGACCACACCGTGGCCTACTTCTCCTTCGAGTTCGGCCTGCACGAGTCGCTGCCGCTGTACAGCGGCGGCCTGGGCGTCCTGGCCGGCGATCACCTCAAGTCCGCCACCGACCTGGGCGTCCCCCTGGTGGGCGTGGGCCTGGCCTACCAGCGCGGGTACTTCCGCCAGTACCTCAACCACGACGGCTGGCAGCAGGAAGACTATCCCGTCAACGACTTCTTCAACATGGCCATGACCCTCGAGCACCGGCCGGACGGCAAGCCCGTGACCGTCGAGGTGGAGTACCCCGGCCGCAAGGTGATCGCCCGGGTCTGGCGGGTGCAGGTGGGCCGCAACCCGCTGTTCCTCCTGGACACCAACCTGCCGGAGAACCGCCCGGAGGATCGCGAGCTGACCGCCAAGCTCTACGGCGGCGACATCGACATGCG
>CAZWYF010000114.1:2317-3870 GCA_964637835.1 uncultured Fibrobacteraceae bacterium | reverse complement strand
CAGGATCCCATGGACCGCAGCGAGACGTTCTGCATGACGGTGCTGGCGCTCCGCCTGGCCCAGTTCGCCAACGGCGTCAGCGAGCTGCACGGTCACGTCTCGCGGGAGATGTGGCAGAGGATCTGGCCGCGCGTGCCGGTGGACGAGCTGCCCATCAGCCACATCACCAACGGCATCCACACGCGGTCGTGGCTGAACATGGAGATCGCCCGGCTGTACGACCGCTATCTCGGCCCCCGCTGGTACGACAAGCCCACCAACCACATGGTGTGGGAACGCGTCGGCCGCATCCCCGACGCCGAGCTGTGGCGCGCGCACGAGCGCATGCGCGAGCGGCTGGTGGGCTACGTGCGCGCCAAGCTGCGCCGCCAGCTCGAGGCCCGCGGCGTCAACCGCAGCACCATCAAGGCGGCGCGCGAGGTCCTCGACCCCGAGGCCCTCACCGTGGGCTTCGCCCGGCGCTTCGCCACCTACAAGCGGGCCGCCCTGATCCTGCGCGATCCCGAGCGCCTGGCCCGCATCCTCAACAATCCCGACCGGCCGGTGCAGATCATCTTCGCCGGCAAGGCGCACCCCCGCGACCACGGCGGCAAGGAGCTGATCCGGCAGATCGTGCACCTGGCCCAGCGCGAGGAGTTCCGCCAGCGGATCGTCTTCCTCGAGGACTACAACATCGAGGTGGCGCGCTACATGGTGCAGGGCGTGGACATCTGGCTGAACAACCCGCGCCGGCCGCTGGAGGCCTCCGGCACCAGCGGCATGAAGGTGCCGGTCAACGGCGGCATCAACACCTCGGTGCTCGACGGCTGGTGGTGCGAGGGATACCAGAAGGACAACGGCTGGGCCATCGGCGCCGGCGAGAACTACGACGACCCCGAGTACCAGGACGAGGTGGAGAGCACCGCGCTCTACGAGCTGCTCGAATCCGAGATCGCGCCCATCTTCTACGAGCGCAGCAGCGACGGCATCCCCCGCGAGTGGGTGCGGGTGATGAAGAACTCCATGCGCACGGTCAACGCGGAGTTCAACACCAACCGCATGGTCGAGGAATACGCGCAGCGCTTCTACGTGCCGTGCATCGAGCAGGCCAGCAAGCTGCACGCCGACGAGGCCGCCGCCGCCCGCGACCTGG
Source organism: uncultured Fibrobacteraceae bacterium (assembly GCA_964637835.1). Classification (GTDB taxonomy): domain Bacteria; phylum Krumholzibacteriota; class Krumholzibacteriia; order LZORAL124-64-63; family LZORAL124-64-63; genus Glo-17. The sequence continues at coordinate 2,738 of CAZWYF010000114.1, read as the reverse complement.
CCTCCTGGCGCACCGACGTCTCGCGCCGCTGGCATACGCTGCAGATCCTGGACATCGAGGCCGACGACGACGAGGCCCAGCCCATGGGTTCGCGCTTCGCCGTGCGCGCCACCGTGGATCTGGGCGAGCTGGGCGTGGACGACGTCCTGGTGGAGATCTACCACGGCCTGCTGGACATCGGGGGCGACATCGTCGACGGCGAGACCGAGACCATGGCGCCCGAGAACGGCTCCACCGGCGGGACGGTCCAGTACCGGGGCGAGATCCCCTGCCGCCGCTCCGGCCAGCGGGGCTTCACCGTCCGCGTCACCCCGCGCAACCCGCGATACCCGCTCAACCGGTTCGACACCGGGCTGATCCACTGGTACGGGGACGAGGTGGAGGTGGGCCCGACCACGCCGCAGGGAGCGCACTCCTAGCC
>CAZWYF010000114.1:0-2217 GCA_964637835.1 uncultured Fibrobacteraceae bacterium | reverse complement strand
CTAGCCAGGACGACACTGCTAGCCAGGACGACACTGCCGACCGCGCCGGCCGTCACGCCGGCCCGTCGTCCAGGCCCGGCACCAGCGCCCGCAGCTCCTCCACGTACCGGGCGAAGCGCCGCTTCCCGCCGGCGGTCATGCGCGCGAGGGTGCGCGGCTTCTTGCCCTCGAAGTCCTTGCGGATCTCCACCATCCCGCCGTCGGCGAGCTTGCTCAGGTGCACCGAGAGGGTGCCGTCGGTGAGGCCGACGTCGGCCTTGAGCTCGGTGAAGGTGCGGCCCGCCGGCCAGCGCATCAGGCTGCTGAGGATGAGCAGGCGCGCCCGGCCGTGGATGAGCGGAGACAGCGGCGCCTGGGCGTCGCGTCCGGAGCCGGACGACGGGGTGCGTGCCACGCCCTCTGGCCTCCCTGCCGGGCTTGGCTGCCGTGATCACCGGCCACCGCCGGTGTCGCGCGGGGCCCGCGATCCCTCGCGGGCCCCGGGAATGGAGCAGGGGGGCGGCCGGCACCCAGGACCGGTTCAGCTCGCCCCCCCTTGGTCGCCGTCCGAACCTCCTGTTCGGCCCCCGCAGGGGGTCCGCGTTCCTTCCGACCCGGCGATGTCGATCCTCCAGACAGGTCGCCTTCCTGGCGCCGGGGCCACCTCCTTGCGGCACCCGCCTGCTGGACGACCAATACTTTATAATCTGAAGTACTTCATGTTGTCAAGTTTATTCTTCGACGACCTCGCGCTCCCCGCCGTCGCCGTCGCCGTCGCCGCCGCCGCCGCTTCCCCGGAACACCGGACCGTCGCTCCGCCGCTCGCGAGGCCCGGAGCAGCGGGCGGCCGACGGCGCGGGCCTGCGGCCTCGCTGCCCGCGATCAGCGCTGCCGATTGCGTTTGTTCCGCCGCCTGCCGCGGCCTATCTTGGGCGCGATCCGGCGACACCCCCCACGGTCGCCAGCCATCGCGAAACCGGTCGGCCACCGCGCCGCCGCAGCCGTCGAGGAGGTGGGTCCATGCCGACCGCGCCCCTGAAGAGCACTGCCGATTTCATCGCCATCGAGGATCGATTCGGCGCGCACAACTACCACCCCCTGGACATCGTGATCCGCAAGGCCGAGGGCGTCTGGGTCGAGGATGTCGAGGGCAAGCGTTACATCGATTTCCTGGCGGCCTACAGCGCGGTCAACCAGGGCCACTGCCACCCGCGCATCCTGAAGGTGATGCAGGAGCAGGCCGCGAAGGTGACCCTCACCAGCCGCGCCTTCCGCAACGACCAGCTACCCTACTTCTGCCAGGAGATCACCGAGCTGACCGGCTTCGCGAAGGTGCTGCCCATGAACTCGGGCGCCGAGGCGGTGGAGACCGCCCTGAAGGCCGCCCGCAAGTGGGGCGAGAAGGTCAAGGGCGTGGGCAAGGACCAGGGCGAGATCATCGTCTGCGCCGACAACTTCCACGGCCGCACCACCACCATCGTGGGCTTCAGCACCGACGATCAGTACAAGGACGGCTACGGCCCCTTCACCCCGGGCTTCGAGGTGATCCCCTACGGGGACGCCGACGCCCTGGCCGCCGCGGTGACCGACAACACGGTGGCCTTCCTGCTCGAGCCCATCCAGGGCGAGTCGGGCATCGTGCTGCCGCCCGAGGGCTTCCTGAAGCGGGCCCGCGAGATCTGCACCGAGCGCAACGTCCTGATGATCTGCGACGAGATCCAGTCCGGCCTCGGCCGCACCGGCAAGCTCTTCGCCTTCGAGTGGGAGGGCATCCGCCCCGACGCCGTGATCGTGGGCAAGGCCCTCAGCGGCGGCTTCTATCCGGTGAGCGCCTTCCTGACCAGCGACGAGGTCATGGGCGTCTTCCACCCCGGCGACCACGGCTCCACCTTCGGCGGCAATCCCCTGGGCATGGCCGTGGCGCGCGAGGCGCTCAAGGTGCTGACCGAGGAGAAGCTGGTGGAGAACAGCGCCGAGCTGGGGCCCTGGTTCATCGAGCAGCTGGGCAGCATCGAGGCGAAGAGCATCGAGCTGGCCCGCGGCCGCGGCCTCTGGGTGGGCCTGGTCCTCAACACGAAGGCCCGCCCCTACTGCGAGGCCCTCATGCGCGAGGGCGTGCTCTGCAAGGAGACCCACGAGAACGTGATCCGCTTCGCGCCGCCGCTGACGGTGACGCGCGAGGAGCTGGAGTGGGCGCTCGAGCGGGTGCGCAAGGTGTTCGCGCAGATCGACGGGTAG
>CAZWYF010000113.1:0-6589 GCA_964637835.1 uncultured Fibrobacteraceae bacterium | reverse complement strand
GGAACACGACCTTCGATGGTGGCCACAGGGACACGTGTGCGATGTCTCCACCTGGATACTTGAACTTGGTATGATCGCTGAAGCGGATCGCGCGGTCTGCCGGCAGTTCGAACGACCACAGCGGCTCGAGATGCAGAGCGTCGGCTTCCTGACCGATCGCTACCGCCGCGGTGTCGTTGGCGAAGTCGGCTCCGCCGAATCCGAGAACCATGGCAATCACCAGCGCAAATTCGAGCTTCATGTTCTCCTCCTCGAGGGCTGCTCGCCTCAGCGAAACAATCCCTTCACATCGCCCAGCGAGGTGGGCTCGACCGGCACCGGGCCCTCCAGGTAGGGCACGAAATCAACGATCACGCGGTGCTGGGCATCCTGCGGATGATGGTCGTGATAGTCGTCGATCCAGGCGGCGATGGAGTCGGGATCGGAGGTGCCCCAGTAGTTGTCGGTCATGTCGAGGTGGAGTGGGGGTTCGTAGAGGTCTTCGTTGAAGTGGGTGGCCTCGAGGCAGAAGTGGTCGGCCTTGTAGATCTCGTTGCCGGTGAAATCGGAGGCGTCGAAGTGCGGGTTGGTGAACATCGACGTGTGGCGACGTCCAATAATGATGTTTCCCTGACCTGAAATGTCGCTCCTCGACACATTCAGTGCGGCGTATATCTGTGAAGTCGACATGTCGATCGTACAGTTGTTGATCTCCACATTAGAATAGATACCGACGCCTATTCCCGCTCCGTAGTAGTCGTCCTCGATTCCGGAGATCTGGCAATCCTCGATGGCGCCGGTCGAGTACGATTCGAACTTGATTCCGCTGTCGACGTTTCGCAATTCGCACCGACGGATCACGGCGCTGGTCGTGTAAGCGATGTTGATACCGGGATCGAGTTCTTCGAAGGTGCAATCCTCGACGAGGATATCCCAGCTACCGTCAGCAAGGTCAAGGGTTCCTATCCCCGCTCCTACCATGTCGTGAAAACTGCAATTTCGGATGACTGCGCCTCGTGTAGCGAAAGTCACAATTCCGTTCGACGAGCCCGTGAACTCGCAGTTCTCCACCAACAGCTCGTCCTTCTCGTAGTGCAATCCATTGTAGCCACCGATCACCGTGGCGTTGCGTAGCGTGAAGCCGTCGCCGTCGCCACTGGGACTGACCATGATGGATCGGTAGTGCGTGCCGATATAGTTGGCGCCGATGGTCGTCGAGCCGACACCCTGGCCCTCGACCACGAGCCCGCGCGTATAGACCGCCATGGTGGCGCTGAACCCGTCCCAGCTGGGGATCGGCCTGATCGTATCGAATTGTCCCGCGCCGACGAGAATCGTATCTCCCTCGGCGGCGGCGTCCACGGCGTCCTGCAAGACGGTGAAATCACCCGCGCCGTCCAGCTCGACCCGCCAGGTGCCGGCCTGGGTGCTGCACGCGAAGGCAACCAAGGTCATCGCGGCGAGTGTGGCGGCGAAGCGGCGATGGATCTTCATGGCGTTCTCCTTCTTCGGCCGGAGCGGAGATCCGGATCCCCGCTCCGACCGGGTATTCCTCAGGTCTACTTCACCAGCACGAGGCGATGCGTCTGCCGCACGTCTCCGGCGGCGAAACGCACCAGGTAGACGCCGCTCGCCTGCCGCCTGCCATCGTCGTCCTCGCCGAGCCAGATCGCGGTATGCGTGCCGGCCGCCTGCTCCCCGGCCACGAGCCGGCGTACGAGCTGTCCCCGCACGTCGTAGATCGAGAGATCCACCGCCATGGCCGCGGGCAGGCTATACTCCAGGGTCGTCTGAGGGTTGAAGGGATTGGGCCGCGAGCCGAGCAGCATGGGCGCCGCGCTGGCCGCCTGGCCGCCCGCCAGGCTCTTCATCAGCACCGTGCCGTCCTCCGCCGGCACCAGGGTGGGCTCGATCGCCAGGCCGAAGGGCGCCGAGATGCGCAACCACGACTCGTCGTCGCCGCCCAGCCATCCCAGGTGTCCGCCCGCGTCGGCGACGTAGCCGAAGGCGGCGCCGCCGCCGGAGCCGGCAGCCTGGTACTCGCTGCCCTCCGGCAGCATGAACACGCAGTAGAGGCCCTCGCTCTGGCAGCCGTAGGGCTGGTCGAAGGCGATCTCGCTCCAGCCCTCGGCCACGCCCTGCACGCCTGTGGCCACCTCCACCGCCTCGTCCAGGTCGACCATGGCATGGGCCGCACCGCTGGCCAGCAGCACCCGCGGGAAGACCACCTGGTCGTCGTTGTTGTACCACCGCACCCCGCTGACAGCCTGGCCCTCGGGCACCGGCAGCCAGATTGCGGCGCAGCTGTTCTCCGTCACCGGCGAGACGCCGACCATGCCGGCGATCTCCGCCCTGGCGCTTCCGAGCGGAAGCGTCATGGCGCCCAAAAATGCCACCATCAGGATGGCCAGGATCTGCGTCGTATCTCGCATGGTCATCCTCCTAGAGAGAGTTGGGGCAGAAGGTGAACTTCAGGCTCCGCGGGCTGCTCGTGCTCGCGATGCCTGTGCGGTGCGCGCTGGTGACGGTGTAGGGCAAGGTGCAGTTGGGCTCGCACTGCCAGCCCGTCCAGCGCAGGGTGTGGCGGTACTCGCCGGTGGCCAGGCGCGTGTAGGTGTGCACGGCGCCGGGGGTGGCCGGCGTGATCTCCGTCACCGCCGGGTGGCAGCGCTGCGGCACCTGCGAGAGGTCGAGGGTCACCTTGTCCAGCGAAGCGTCGAAGCCGTATTCCGTGGCCCAGGTGAAGACGAAGGTCATCTCCTCGGTCACCGGATCGTACTCGGCGTGGCCGGAGACCGAGGCGTCGTCCACGGTGGGGTTGGTGTCGTCGAGCAGCACGTAGGGCGCGCCGCCCGGCGTGTGCACCGGCACCTGGGCCGTCTGCTGCCAGCCGTTGGGCCAGACCACCGAGACCGGCACCGTGCCCGTGGTCTGATCCACCGGGAAGCTGAGCACCAGGTCGCCCTGTCCGCCGCGGCCGCTGCCGCCGTCCACGCGCCGCAGGAGCGTGTGGCCGGAGTAGGTGGAGGTCACGCGGGCGCCGATGCCGGCGGTGTTGTTGACGCCCACGGGCGAGGACAGGCGCAGCACGATGGTGCTTCGTGGTGGCAGGTCGCCGCCGCCGACCGAGGTGGCGCGGTAGAAGTGCTGACCCACCGTCGTCGGGCGGCCGAGGAACAGGTCCTGATCGCCGTCGCGGTTCCAGTCCAGGGACACTAGGCCCTCGGCCCGCAGGCCGGCGTCTGCGCCGAAGACGAAGGGCGTGTCGTCGAAGAAGAGCACCTCTTCGTCCGCGTTGCGGGTGTTGCGGAAGTAGCGCGGCGAGGTGCCCGGGTCCGAGGAGGTCACCAGCAGGTCAGGCCGGCCGTCGAGGTCCTGATCGACGAAGCGCACCGCGCTGGTGCCGTTGCGGTCGGGCAGGAAGATCGCGTCGCTGGCCTTGAAGTTGCCCGAGCCCGCGTTGACGTAGACGATCGCTCCCTGCAGGATGCCCTCGAAACCCGCCACCAGGTCGATGTCGCCGTCGAGGTCCACGTCCGCCGCGTCGACCGAGGTCATCTGCTGCAGCGCGTCCACCAGCACGGGGAACCTGGTGGCCGCTTCCTCCTGGAATCCGCCGAGCGGATCGGAGTCGTGGATGAAGAGCTTGCCGTGCACCTGGGGCTGCGGCGGATCGCTGATGGGGTAGTTCTCCACCACGAAGAGGTCGAGCAGGTCGTCGCCGGTGACGTCGGCCCAGACCGCGCCGAGGGAGTTGGTGAGGTTGGCGTTGCCGTCGGCCATGCCCTCGGCCGCGGTGGCGTCGACGAACTGGCCCTGCGCGCCCACCTCGTTGCGCATCAGGAGGTCGTATTCGGGCGCGCCGCCGGGGCCGTTGCCACGGCAGAGGTAGATGTCGATCCAGCCGTCGCCGTCGTAGTCGGCCCAGGCGCCGGCATAGACGTTGGCGAGCTGCTGGCTGGTGCCCAGGACGGCCGACTGATCGCTGAAGGTGCCGTCGCCCTCGTTGCGGTAGAGGCGGGCGGTGTTGAGGTAGCCGCCGGCCACGAAGAGGTCGAGGTCGCCGTCGTTGTCGTAGTCGGCGTGGGAGGTGCCGGTGAGGTTGCTGGGCAGAGGGGCCGGAAACGCCTCTTGCGTTCGCCAGGTAAACCCCGGCACGCCGTTCTCGTTGATCTGCCAGCAGCGATAGAGTTCGCTCCCGGCATCGTACATCGTGATGAAGAGATCCTCGTAGTCGCGGGGCTGCGTACCGAGGTTCTCGTAGTCGATGCCCACGGCCGAGTACGGCTGGGCGGCGTAGGTCAGCCCCGTCTCCCCGGACTTGTTGTCGTACACCGCCTCGGCATGATCGACCACCGCCTGCAGCACCGGCAGGTGCTCGATGGCGGCCAGCATCCGGTCGTGCTGTTCCTCGGAGACGTGCCCGAGGCAGGTGATGGGCGTGTACGCCATGAGGTTGGTGGGATCCGGATCGTAGTCCGGGAACATGTTGTAGAACTCGGGCAGGAGATAGCAGTAGGTGGGATCGACGAAGGGGCGCAGATCGGTGGGGTTGGCGGCGGTGTCGCAGACGAAGTCGCCGCACTCGGCGCAGTTCGAGCCGTCGGGCAGCTCGGCGCAGACGAAGGTCTCGTGGGTGTGGTAGAGCCCGAGGCAGTGCCCCATCTCGTGGGCGATCACCTCGGTGCCCAGCACGTTGCCGAACATGATCAGGAAGGTGCCCGGAATGCCGCCGGCCACGGCGCCGTCGTAGCCGAAGTTCGGGTCGGTCAGGAAGATGTCGATCACGTCGGGATCCGAGTTGTTGACCGCCGCTCCCCAGATGTTGAGGTAGCCGAAGTAGTTCTGCAGCGGCAGGTCCTCGATGGAGAGCACGTTGAAGTGGATGGCGTAGTCGTCGAAGAAGTCGCGGAGGACGGTCAGGTTCGCCTTGATCTCGGCGGGCGAGAGGGCGCCCTCGCCGCCAAGGCCCTGCATGTCGTGCACGCGGACCCTGATGACCGCCGACTCGATGGAATGGGGATAGGGGTGCTCCACGCCGCCCTGCAGCAGGAGACCGGTGGAATCGGCCTCGGTGAAGCACCAGCCGGTCTGGGCGCTGGCGACGGAGAAGACGCCGCAGCATCCGAGGATCATGGTGACCATCAGCGCACATCTGAGCTTCATGCGTTCCCCCCTCGGGAGATGAAACCAATGTGACGCGAGCCTGGGATCGACTCGCCGGACCGGGCCGGCTGCGATGGGGTGGTCCTCCCAAAGGTGGTACCGGGCGATGCAACTGCCCGCGGCGGTCGCCACGCCACAGCTTGGCCGAGGCGTCGCGTCGGTATCGATGACGTCATTCCGTGCAACGAAGGTGTTGGTACCCTCTGGCAGGCTGCCCCCAAGCAGGCCGCCCCAAGGTGGGAATCGGATCCGCAAAGACCCCCCCCCCACGCTCGACGAGCCTACCACGACGCCAATCGGATTTCAATGATCAGGACACTCCATAATCCGCCATCAAGACGCCACCAACCTGCCCGGAAGCCGGCCCGAGAGGCGCCCGCGGTCCGTGAAGCAGCCTGCGTCACCCGCTCGAGTGGCTTTGTGCGTCATGTCGGCGCAGTCATCGTTCGATCAGGAAGGTAGCGCCCCTGGCCGGTTGATCTGGAGGCAGACCCCGGCCTCCAGCGCTCTCGCATCTGCTCCACGCGGCCTGTCAAATGTCTCGACGATTCCTACCCAGGCGGCCCTGTCGCCAAGGCCAGGATCCGGCTGCGTGCAGCCAGCAAGATCTCGAGCCTCTGCCCAAGATCAGCGACCTGGACCCACAATCGATTCCCATGATGGACCACGCGACCGGGAATGTTGATCAACGAGAAACGCATGGCCTTCATGCGCTTCTTGACCCAGCTCTTGCCGAGTGCCAGACGTTGCAACGCGGCGTTGAGATTCAGCGCCAGGATCATCATCTGCCACCAGGCGGCGTTCGCCCCGAACAGGCCGCAGGGCAACCGACCGCCGGCCAGATCATCCTTCATCACCGCATGGGCCTGCTCGCTCTCGCCGCAGCGCTCACGGCTCCACCAGATCAACTCCTCGGCGGCGATCGTCCGGTTGGTGACCACGCCGGTCAGCTTGTAGCGATCGTTCGCCATCGACATGACCGGGAAAGGCAGCTCCGGTGCCTCCATCCCCGGCAGCTCCAGCTGAGGCAACACCTCGCGGATCGCAAGGTACCGGTAGCCAGGACCGTCCTTCTTGAAACCTGCTCCGCTGGGCACGAAGCAGACCTCGGCCCACTGCTGGTTCGTCGGCTGACGACGGCCGTCGACCGTCCGCCACAACGGACGCCAATCCTCTTCGGCGACCTCCGCCACCGCGCGTTTGAAATCCGGCGTCACGTCACAGCTTACAGCGAACTCGATCACCCCGAACCGACGATCCTGTCCCTCGGCGCAGTACCGCAACAGATCCCACTGGTAGCCCGCCGAATCGCTGCGCAGATACACCTTCTCGATGCTCTCTGGAAGATTCGCCAGGGCCTCCTCGAACACCCGAAGCTGCTGCCAGCCCGCAGGCACATTACCGTCGCGGAACTCCGTGTGAACGACCATCCCCAGCTCCGCCC
>CAZWYF010000112.1:4728-6688 GCA_964637835.1 uncultured Fibrobacteraceae bacterium | reverse complement strand
ACGAGGTACACGCCGCTGGCGCAGCGCCGCCCGGCCGCGTCGGTACCGTCCCAGCGGACGCGGTGCTGCCCGGCGGTGAACCGGCCGAGAGTGCGGACGCGCTGGCCGCGGCTGTCGAAGACCGCGAGCGAGGCCTCGTCATCGGCGCCCACGGCGAAACGGATCTCGGTGGCTGGGTTGAACGGGTTGGGGGCACAGCCGTGGAGGCGCGTGGCCAGGGGCACGGTCGGCGGATCGACGGCCACGGGGCCGCCGCCCACCACCCGCAGGTCGTCCAGCCGGAGCCGGGCCCGGGGGCCGGAGCTGCCGTCCACGTGATGGTAGCGCCAGGCCAGTTGCAGGTAGGGCAGCCCGACCAGTTCGTCCGGCAACGCCACCGGCGCGAACTCGACCGTGTCGCCTGGAGTCCCACTCCGCACGTACTCCACCGGGGCGCCGCCGATGAGGAGGTCGTCGAAGGAGTCCGTGGGATCGGTGCGGTACTGCAGGCGGATGGCGTAGGTGCGGTCGTTGGGCGTGATGGTTCCGGCCAGCCAGCTCAACTGGACCTGCGCCACGTCCCGGGTGTCCAGCGCCACGACCGCCGCGCCCAGATCCCGGCCGCGGCCGGTGTTGACGAACGAGATGCCGTCGGCCCCAAGCCCGTTGATCCGGGTGCGGCCGGTGTTGTTGTAGGGGAAGCCGATGGTGGCCTGGTCGTCGTCGTGATAGTCGTCGTGGTCGATGTGGTAGGGGTGGAGCAGGGGCTCCTCGAGCGCCGGGTCGTCCACCGTGCTCTGCAGGAACAGCATGTGGGCAGGATACGTGTGCTCGGGGGTGTCCGGATCCCAGGCGAGGAACGAGAAGCTCGTCTGGGACAGCACCGCCGCGGCGGGGTGGACGAGCACCCGGAAGGTATGCGGTGTCGGAGCGTGGTGGCCATCGCTGGCGAGGATCGTGACCCGGGTGTCGCCGCGGGAGACCGGCGCGATGGTGAGCGTCTGGCCGTTGACGGTCGCCGTGGCCACGGCCGGCCGCTCGCTGGCGACGGCGTGGGTCAGCGCGTCGTCGTCTGGATCGGTGAAGACGGTGGCGAGGTCGATGGTGACGGCCGGGCCGCCGGCGACCGGCTGCTGCAGGGCGACCGGACCGGAGACCGCCGGAGGCAGGTTGGCGCCGGGAATCCGCGTGCCCTCGAGGGCGAGGTTGTCGAGGCGCTGATTGCCCGACCCGCCGGGAGCGTTGCCGCCGCCGAAGGTGAAGCGCAGCGTCAGGTCGGGATTGTCGGCGACCCCCGCGATGGATGCGAGGTCGTGGGTGAGGAGCTGGTAGTCCTCGGTGACGGGCACGTCGGTGGCCACCGTTTGCCAGGGGGCCTCCGGACCGATCCGGACGGCGACCGAGTGGTTCTCCGCACCGTTCGTGGTGCGCTTGACGGCGTAGCGGAGGACCAGGTCCTCGTGGCTGGTCGAGGGCGTGGTGATGATCAGCTCGCGAGTATGCGACGGGTTGCGGACGCGGAGGGCGGCGCCAGCGGGCACCCCGGGCAGGCCGCCGAGCAGCGTACCATCCTCGACGCGATCGAGATAGCCGTCGCCGGTCCCGGGATAGGTGATGGCGGCCGTGCCGAGAAGCGAGGAATCGGCCACCACGGTGGTCAGCTCCACGTCGTCCGGCAGGTCGTTGAAGTGCCAGGCGTGCAGGGTGCGGGGGGCATCCTCGTCGACGGCGAAGACGGCGGTCAGGGAGATGGGAGCGCTTCCCGGGGTGAGCGTCACCTGTGCGTTCCCCGCCTCATGGCCGACCCACTCCACGAAGCGGTGGCCCGGCGCCGGATGAGCGACCGCGGTGATCGGAATGGTGCGGAAGTACACGCCGCTCCAGGGATAGGGCCGTGTCGGGTCGGCGAGTCCGGGAAGATCGGCGTCGATGAGCAGGCTGTTGATCTGGACGTGGCCCATGGCGGGGTCGTTGACGTCGA
>CAZWYF010000112.1:0-4628 GCA_964637835.1 uncultured Fibrobacteraceae bacterium | reverse complement strand
GGCGAGGAAGCGATCGTAGGCCCCGTGCGGCAGATCCGGGAAGATGTCGCAGTCGAAATCTCCATCCCCGTATTCCGACCGGGCGGCGAAGCGGAGGGTCTTCTGCGGGAAGTGCCGCGTGTAGTTGCCGTGCATGCGGACACCCGCGTCCTGGGCGAGGATGCGCTGGCCGCCCTGCTCGAAGAGCTCGATGTGGACCGGGCGCTCCCAGTCGTCACCTCGCTGGAAGTAGTTTCCCGTCCACAGGTCGCCCGGCTCATATGAATCGCCGGGGACGTAGATCCCGATGTCGTCGGCGAAGAAGTTCTCCGGTTGCGTGGTGACCGAAAGCACTGGCATGGGCAAGTGTTCCGCCAGGTCGGGCGCCACCACGTAGGTCCCGGTGACGATCCGGCTCGGAGCGTGGCCGTCACGGAAGGCCCGGGCGCGCACGACGTTGACCTTGAAGACCTCGTCACGGGGCGGGCGCCAGCCGTGATGCTCGAGGGCGTCGCGGAAGTTCGTCGGGATCAGGGCGTAGACGTCGGGATCGCCCGCGCGGCTGCCGAGCTGGAGGATGCCCTCGTAGCGTGTGGACGCGGCGGTGGGTTCGCTGCCGTCCAGGGTGTAGGTGATCAGGGCCTGGGGATCATCCACCGCGAGCGCGAGCTGCACGTCGGCGCTGAAGAAGCCGGGCTCCACGGAGAACGTGGGGGCCTCGAGGTACGGCAGCCCCGCGTCGTTCGTGGCGCCGGGCGTGGCCCCGGCGAAGTCCTGCCAGGTACTGGCGCCGTCCGGGGCGCGGCCATGGGAGATGTCCGTCTCCAGCGCGACCGCGGGCGCCTGGTCCAGCCCGGCGACGCCGTCCGCGGCGGTCAGCAGCAGGACCTCGCCGGCCGCGTCGATGGCGAAGCTCGTGTGCAGCTCGCCCGCGGGTCCCTGGTCGTCCTTGCCTGACGCCCACACCACCAGGAAGCCGCCGGCCGGGACGCTGCTGGCGGGAAAACGCCAGCGGAGCGGATCGTCGGGGTCGTCGGAGAGATAGCAGCCCGTCAGGTCGAACGGCGCCGATCCGGGGTTGTACAGCTCGATCCAGTCGGAGAATTCGCCGTCGCCGTCGGCCAGCGTGGTGGCGTTGTCGCTCATGAACTCGTTGATCACGGGTGTCTGCGAGGATGCCATCGCCGGGACGATCAGCAGCGCGAGGGCGAGCGGCCCAAGGTGAATCCGGGAATGCATGTTCGGGTCCTCTCGACGCGGCGTCCCAGGCGGAGCCGCCCATCCAACATCGGCCTCAGCCCCAGCGTACGGTCACGCGCGAGCCCGGCACCAGCCGCACACCGGCCGGCAGGCCGAGCACCACGGGCCGTCCGGTCTCGGGCCGGTCCGGCAGGCGCCAGAGGTCCATTGGCTTGGTCTCGATGGTCGACCCGATGCGGGCCACCTGGCAGCGCGCGTGCAGCGTCTTGCCATCGACCACGTGACTGAGCCTGGCCTCGAGGTCGCGACGCTGCTCCAGGCGGCTGACCGAGGCCTCGTCCAGCCAGACGACGATGCGCGAGGGCTGCGCCTCGGCCACGGTCAGCACCACCTCGCCCGGCCGCAGCACCTGGCCGGCCGAGGCCAGGATCTGGGTGACCACGCCGTCGAAGGGGGCGGTCAGGACCAGGTCCTCCTGGCGCAGCAGGACCATCTCGAGCTCTCGTTCCAGGGCGGTGATCCGCGCGGCCAGCGCGCCGTCGGCGATCTGGTCCTGTTGGCCGTCGGTGGACTGGCCGTGCCGCGCCGTGTAGTCCTGCCAGCGACGCTCGGCGTCGCGAAGCTCCGCCCGCGCGGCCGCGAGCAGGCGCTCGTGCTCCTCCACGCGGCGGGCCAGGGCGTCGTGCTCGGACTTCACGCGCTCGAATTCCCGCACCGAGACCATCTCCTGGGCGAGCAACTCGCCATAACTGGTCACGTCTCGCTCGAGGTCGGTCAGGGTGACGCGGTCGGGCTCCAGGACGGCGATGATCTCCAGGACCTGCAGGCGGGCGCTCTCCACGTCGGTGGCGAAGCGATGACTGTCGCTGGCGGCGCCCTGCTGGCGCGAGGCGGTCTCGAGGGCGAGCTCGCGGCGGACGGCCTCGATCTCGGCCGACACCGTGGCCACCTCCGCCCGCAGCCTGGCCTCGTCCATGCGGGCCAGGACCTGGCCCTGGCGCACGGACTGCAGCAACTCGACGTCCAGACTCCCTAGCACGCCCACCTCCACCGGCGAGATGGGCACCTTGCGGCCGTGGACCAGGCCGGTGGCCACGATCTCCTCGGAGCGCTGCAAGAGCATGCCGGTGACCACCATCACGGCGGCCAGCCAGACGACGATGGGGCCGCCGTGTCGGCGCAGCATGCCGGTCAGACGATGATCGGACGACACCATGTCAGATCTCCAGCAGCTGTTCCTGCAGCGTCAGGTCGAGGTCCAGGACCGCGTCGAGCCGCTTCAGCTCGGCGATCATGCTGGGATTGCGGCCAGTGTCCGACAGCTGCAGGTGAAAGGTGTACTCCGCGGTCTCGGCGCCGGACTCGTTGGCCGCGGCCAGGACCCAGTGACGGTTGTAGCGGTCGAGGATCCCCTGCAGGTCCGCGTCCTCGCCCATGGGGCCGGCGGTGCGCAGGCGCAGGAAGGCGTTGTGGGGCTCATGGGCCCCGAACCCGAACCGCGCCAGGTACCAGGCGATACCCGATAGCAGCAGGGTGCCGAGCACCGCCACCGCGAGGCGGCCCGCACCGCAAGCCATGCCCACGGCCAGGACGCAGAAGATGAAGGCGATGTCGCGGGTATCCTTCAGGATGTTGCGGAAACGGATGATGGCCAGGGCGCCGATCAGTCCCACCGCCGTCGCCAGGCTGTTGGCGATCACCGCCATGACCATGGCCACCACCACGCAGATGATCACCAGCGACTGGACGAAATTGCGGCTGTAGCTCATTCCGGTGTGGGTGGCGTAGTACACCCAGGCGAGCACCTGCCCCAGCACGAAGGCCAGCAGCAGGCGCATGAAGACCTCCGTGGCCGACGCGGTGAACGTCCCGTCGCTCGTCTCCAGCGCATTCCATAGCTCGGTCATGTCAGGCCTCCGCGGTCCGGCGGAGAAATCCCGCCGCCGGCGCGCCCGCGTGCAGCGCCAGGCAGTACTTGGAGACCGACATCGCGTGGAGCTGGAACCGGTGCACCAGGTCCTGGATCCAGCCGGGGAAGCGGCCGTCGAACTTGATCTCCATCACCACCTGGTCGGCCAGGACGCGACGCCAGGTGCCGCCCTGGACGGTGACATGCCACCGATCGGTGATGCAGCTGCAGAGGTCGTGATCGAAGGTCACCCGGACCCGGGAGGGGCCGGTGTTCTCGAAGGCCTCGCGGCGGTAGCGGACCAGGGCCTGGGGGCGGGCCGCCAGCATGCGCCGATAGAGGTCGAACTGGCGACCGGCGGGATCGGTGAGGACGGCGCGGGGGCCGGCCAGGTCGGTGAGCTGGTCGCGGGGCAGGAGGCTGCGGTCCTTCAGGATGGTGGTGTTGAGCCGACGCTTGATCTCGACGAACAGTGGGCTGTCCGGGTCGTCGTCATAGCCGCGGACCCGCAGCTTGAAGCGGTTCTTCTGGCCCTCCAGACTCTCGCGGCAGAGGCGCAGGTCCGCCGAATCGAGGTAGAGGCTGGAGATATGGTAGCGACCGTCGGGCGCGGCGGCGCTGTGGCGGTCGCGGTCGAGGTGGGCGGCCACGCAGGCGCGGACGGTGGACGCAAGGCCCCGCGGCAGACGGTACTTGTACTCGTAACGACTGAAGCTCGTGCGTGGCGTTCCGGACGGAACGGCTTGCCCCGGCGTGAATCTCATGGTGCGTACCAGCTCGCGGCGATGTCGTCCGGGGCCCGCGGCGGGGCGGGCCCGGGCGACGGACCCCCTTGGCTCGAGGGTCCGATTGTACCGCATCGTGACCGGTGGCGTCCATTCCCGTGTTAACGAAATCTGAACAATGGCGGCCCGGCGATCCGGGGTTGCGCGGGGGGCGGGGATGTCGTCTGCTGGAGTGAGTCCGGGTGTTCACCCACGAGCCGCAGGACCGCGAACACGGAGGTTCCCCGATGTCCCGCTCCATCCTCGCCCGACGTGCCCGCGCCCTCGATCCCGTCCTCGTCCTGGCCCTCGCCCTGATCGCGCTGCTCGCCCTGACCGGCTGCAGCGACGACGACGGCGACACCGGTCCCACCGACCCCACCGACCCCGATACCACGCCGCCGCCCACCGTCACCGGCTTTCTCGCCCTTCCGGGCGACGGCGAGGTGACCCTGAGCTGGAGCAACCCCACCGGTGGAGACTGGGTGGGCACCATGGTGCGGCGCAGCACGGCGCCGCCGGCGGGCCCGGACTCGGGCGCCCTGGTGACCGATACCACCGGCGAGTCGTACGTCGACGCGGCGGTCACCAACGACTCCACCTACACCTACGCGGCCTACTCCTACGACCTGGCGGGGAACTTCTCCGCGCCGGTGCAGGCCACGGCCACCCCGCACGAGCCCATCGTGGTCACCTTCCCGGACGCCAACCTCGAGCAGGCCATGCGCCAGCTCACCGGCGTGGGCTCCGGCGACATCACCGACCTCGACCTGCTG
>CAZWYF010000111.1:0-6725 GCA_964637835.1 uncultured Fibrobacteraceae bacterium | reverse complement strand
GTCGTTGTCGAAGTCGCCGGCGATGATGCCCTCGGTGCCGGCGGCAGGGTTGGTGCCCGAGGGGAACATGGTGTTCGAGTAGTGAACGAACTCCGGCGCGCCATTTTGTGAGTAATCATCTCCCCTCCATCCGAGAGCCACGCCGTGCCCGGTGAAACGGGTGATCAGGAGGTCCGTGATGCCGTCGTCATTGAAATCGACGGCGTTGGCGTTGCGTGGCTGTCCGGAGTACTGTAGCCCGGTCTCCGGGGAGCGGTCGATGTACTCCACGGCCGGCGTCTGCGCCAGCGTCGAGGCGGCTCCAAGAAGAACGGTGAGCATCAGGAAGAGGCGAAGGAGAGCGTAGGGATCAGGGTTGCTTGTAAGGTGGGTTGAGTTGAGTTGAGTTGAGTTGAGTTGAGTTGAGTTGCATTCATCGTGCCATCCCTCCAAGTAAGACACATCATGCACACGGTTGTTGGAAAAACCTCGCCCGTCGGCCTCCTTTCCACTTGCCGCGCGGGCGTGCGCCGGCGGGGTCGCGTGAACGTCTGGCGGATTTCCTCGCCTTGATCAGCGAACTGGGGACGGAGAGCCTCAGCGAGCGCAACCTTGGAGCCGACGAGGGGCTGCATGGCATGCATGCGCACACGTCACCTGGGTTGTCTTGTCTGAGAGGCCTCCTCCCCGTGAGACTGACTCTACCGGCGTGAATGATCCCCGTCAAGCGAATATGGCCATGTCTGGCGACGCGCACACCCCGGCCGCGCCGCTCCGGTTGCGGCCCGGGCGGCGCGGCCGTGGTCCGTGGGATGGGCGCTGTCACGCCCCGACACACGTGGGCCATCATGGTACGATCGCCGGAGCGGGCTGCGGCCGCGCGATGCCTGCGGATCCGACGTCAGCTCGCCTGGCACGATTCCCGCTTCACGGCGGTCGACCCTGGCCCGGTATCGCCGCCGGCGCCCTCGCCCCGACCGAGGATGAGCCCCATGACACGTCCCCACCGCACGTCCCGGCCTGCTCCGCTGCTGTCGCTGCTCCTGCCGGCCCTGCTGCTGCCGGCCCTGCTCCTGCTGGCCTTCGCGGGCTGCACCTCCGGGGACGACCCCGCCGGCCCCACCGACCCCGATGGCACGCCAGACGACCCCCCCGCCGCCGGCGCCCGCATCCTGGCCCTGGACGTCAACGAGGCCGCCGGCGTCAGCTACGCCGACGCCATGCAGGCCGCCCTGGACCTGGGCGTGCAAGACGTCAAGCAGAGCTACGACTGGGACGCCACCGTGGCGGGCTTCGACGGTGCGGACTGGCCCGCGGTCACCAACGCCTTCTTCGCCCAGGTGGACTGCCAGGTGACCCTGGTCCTGCGGCCGGTGGACACCACCGGCCCCACCTATCCGGCCGGTGTTCCCACCACTCCGCTGGACCATCCGGACGCGGTGACCGCCTTCGGCGCCCTGGTCGACAGCCTGTGGGTGCGGATGCCCGACCTGCGCGCCGGCGACCGGATCGGCGCCATCCTGGTGGGCAACGAGGTGGACGCGTACCTGGGCACCGATGCGGGCCTGTGGGCCCAGTACGGCCGCTTCCTCGCCGCGGCGCGCGCCCGGATCCTGGCGCGGGACTGGGGCGCCGCACCGCCGCTGGTCTCGTGCACCATCATGTCCGGCGGCGCCCGCGATCCCGACGTGCGTGCGCTCTACGTCCAGCACGTCCTGCCGCACTGCGACCAGGTGGCGATCAACTACTACCCCCTGGACACCGACTTCACCATGCGCCCGCCCGACGACGTGGCGGCCGACCTGACCCGCCTGGCCGGCTGGTTCCCCGACCACACGATCCGCCTGCAGGAGTGCGGCTACCCCAGCGGCAGCGGCGCCGGCAGCTCGGAGGCCGCCCAGGCGGCGTTCATCGACGCCGTGTTCGCCGCCTGGGACCAGCTCGCCGTCCGCATCGTGCACATCGACTTCACCTGGCAGCACGACGTCTCCGACGCCACCGCCGACGCCTGGGTCAGCGAGTACGGCATGGCCGGCCACCTGCACGCGGCCGCCTTCCGCAGCTACCTGCGCACCCTCGGCCTGCGCCACCATGACGGCACCGCGAAGCCGGCCTGGCAGCGGCTGGCCGACGCGGCCGCGGCGCGCGGCTGGTGATGCGCAAGGGCCCGGCACCTCCAGACGGAAGGCCGGGCCCATGCTCGACGTGGTTCCGCGTGGCGGCGGCCGCTAGCGGCTCCGCTTGAGGAACTTGTAGAAGTCGCTGTCCGTGGACAGCACCAGCCGCGTGTCCGACCCCACCGCCGCGGCGTAGCTCTCGAGCGTCTTGAGGAACTCGTAGAACGCGCGCGAGTCGGGGCCGCGGTCGTAGGCGGCGGCGTAGACGCTGGTGGCCAGGGCGTCGGCGTGGCCGCGGATCTCCTCGGCGGTCTTGTAGGCCTCCGACTGGATCCGCAGCAGCTCGCGCTCGCGCTCGCCACCGATGCGGCTGGCCTCGCCCTGGCCCTCGCTGCGGAAGCGGTCGGCGATGCGCTTGCGCTCGGCGATCATGCGCTCGTAGACCTTCTGCTGCACCTCGTCCACGTAGTTGATGCGCTTGAACTGCATGTCGAGGATCTCGATGCCCAGATCGCTGGTGCGCGACTGGGCGATGCGCAGGATCTCCTCGCGGATGTCGCCGCGGCCGCTGTCGATGGGCTCGAGGGTGGTCTCGTCCTCCGCCTCGAGCTCCGACTGCGCGGCCTCCCGGTTGGTGGACCGCACCACCTCGAGCACGTCGTACTTGGCGATGGCATTGCGGGTCTCGCCGTCGAGGATGTCGTCCAGACGGGTCTGGGCCCCCATCTCGTCGCGCAGGCGCTGGAAGTAGAGCAGCGGGTCGGTGATGCGCCAGCGGGCGTAGGTGTCCACCCAGATGAAGCGCTTGTCGCGGGTGGGCAGCTGGTTGGGGTCGCCATCCCACTCCAGGAACCGCTTCTCGAAGCGGTTGACCTTCTGGATGAACGGGATCTTGAACTTCAGGCCCGGGGTGTCCACCACTCCGCCGGTGGGCTTGCCGAACTGGGTGATGATCACCTGGTCGTACTCGTTGACCACGTACATGGACTGGAAGGCGACCAGGGCGACGAACGCCACGATGATGATGATGGCGATGCGGTTCATCGCTGACCTCCCTGGGCGGCCGGGGCCTGGTCATTGTCGAGGTTGAGCAGGGGCAGGAGGTTCTGCAGCTCGGCGTCCACGATCACCTTGTTGCGGGCCTGGGGCAGGACCTCGGCCATGGTCTCGAGGTAGAGGCGGGTGCGGGTCACCTCGGGCGCCTTGCGGAACTCGTCGAACAGGGCCACGAAGCGGGCGGAGTCGCCGCGAGCGGTGTTGACGCGGCGCAGCGCGTAGCCCTCGGCCTGCTGGATGGTCTGCAGGGCCTCGCCCTCGGCCCGCGGGATCACGCGGTTGTACTCGCTCTGGGCCTGGTTGATGAGCTTCTCCTTCTCCTGCTGGGCCTCGTTGACCTCGTTGAAGCTGGGCTTCACCGGATCGGGCGGGTTGACGTCCTGCAGTACCACCTGATCCACCTTGATGCCGATCTCGTACTCGTCGCAGAGCGCCTGCAGTTCCACCTGCATCTGGTTGGCCACCTCGGCGCGGCCCACGGTGAGCACCTCGTTGACGGTGCGGTCACCCACGATCCAGCGCATCACCGCCTCGCTCATGCCGCGGAAGGTGCTGCGCGGGCTGCGGACCTTGAAGAGGAACTTGAAGGGGTCGATGATGCGGTACTGCACCACCCACTCCACGTTGGCGGCGTTGAGGTCGCCGGTGAGCATGTTGGCTTCCTCGAGGTAGCCGCGCGTGGCGTATTGAGATCGCTGGCCGGCCTGGACGGTGCGGAAGCCGAACTCGTCCTTCCACTGGCGCTGCACCGGCACCTTCTGGGCCTTCTCGATGCCGAAGGGCATCTTCAGGTGCAGGCCCGGGCCGGACTGGCGCACGTACTCGCCGAAGCGCAGCACCAGCGCCACCTCCTCGGGCTCCACCTGGTAGAAGCTGGTGAAGCCGCCGATGAGGATCAGCAATCCGATCAGGATGTTGCGGATCAGCTTGAAATTGGGCTCGGGCAGCTTGATCTCCGGCCCATCGGGCGAGCCGCCGAAACGACGCGGGTCGGTCATCGGTTTCCTCCGCGGACAGGGGTTCCCTCTCGGCCTGGAGCCGCCGCGCCACCACGGCACGACCGCTCCGGCTGGCGGACGACCGGTCGTGGCGGCTCCCGGTCACCCGCCTATGTTGTGCTCAAATGCCATAACCGCAAGATCTCGCGGTTATTCGGCCCTTCCCCCCGGAAAGGAGACCAGGCATGGAACACACCCTTCCCGACCTCCCCTACTCCCACGATGCGCTCGAGCCGCACATCTCCGAGGAGACCCTGCACTATCATCACGACAAGCACCACCAGAAGTACGTGGAGA
Organism: uncultured Fibrobacteraceae bacterium; assembly: GCA_964637835.1. Lineage (GTDB taxonomy): Bacteria > Krumholzibacteriota > Krumholzibacteriia > LZORAL124-64-63 > LZORAL124-64-63 > Glo-17. The sequence continues at coordinate 2,278 of CAZWYF010000111.1, read as the reverse complement.
AGCTCAACGGCCTGATCGCGGGCACGGAGTTCTCCGAGCGCCCGCTCGAGGAGATCGTCAAGACCGCCCCGGCCGGCGGCATCTTCAACAACGGCGCGCAGGTCTGGAACCACAACTTCTACTTCGCCGGCATGAAGCCCGGCGGCGGCGGCGAGCCCAGTGGTCCGCTGGCCGAGGCCATCGTCGCCAAGTGGGGCAGCTTCAACGAATTCCAGGCGGCCTTCAACGAGGCCGCCACCGGCAACTTCGGCAGCGGCTGGACCTGGCTGGTGCGCCGGCCGGACGGCGACGTGGACATCGTCAACACCAGCAACGCCGGCAACCCCATGACCGACGGCCACACCCCCCTGCTCTGCGCCGACGTCTGGGAGCACGCCTACTACATCGACACGCGCAACGCGCGGCCGAAGTACCTGGAGAACTGGTGGCAGGTGGTGAACTGGGACTTCGTGGCGGACAACTTCGCGGGCTAGGCAGCCAACGTAGCCCCGGGGATGTCCGCAGCGCCCCCGCCGGCTCCGGCCGGCGGGGGTCTTTTCATGCCGCGAGCTCGCCCGGCGCGCTCGCCCGGACGTTCACTCCGCCGCGGGGCAGGCGAGCCGCTCGAGCGCCCGCGCCGCCAGCGCGTAGCCGAACATCCCCGGCAGCATCATGTTGCTCGGCTGCCGGCGGGTGACGCCCGGTTCCTGGGGCAGGTGCGCGCCCGGCGCCGCGGTCACCGGCCCGAGCGGCGGCTCCTCCGACCACACCGCGTCGATCCCCGCCGGATCCACCCCGGCCGCCCGCAGGCCGCGGCGCACGACCCGCGCCAGGGGGCAGACCCGCGAGTCGGCCAGCGAGCCGGCGCGCACCGCGCCGCCGTCGCGCTTGCCCGCGGCCCCCAGGCTGCAGACGGTGGCCCACCGGCGCGGCGCGGCGTGGGCCAGGAGCGCCACCTTGTCCGGCACGCTGTCGATGGCGTCGACGAGCACGGCGTGCTGCCGCTGGCGGGCCGCCGGCAGCAGCTCGCCCACGGTGGTGGCGGTCACCCGCGCGGCGGTCATGGTCACGGTGGTCTCCGGGCAGGTGACCGCGAGGAAGGCGGCGAGCACGTCGGTCTTGTCGCGGCCCACGTCCGCGGGCCCGGCGCAGGGATGGCGGTTGAGCGAGCTGGTGGTCACCTGGTCGAAGTCCAGCACGTGCAGCCGGCCGATCCCGCTGCGGGCCAGGGCCACCACCGCGTGGGCGCCCACCCCGCCGAGGCCCACCACCACCACCCCGCCCTCACGGATGCGCGCGAAGGCGGCCGCGCCGTAGAGGTCCACGGTGCGGGTGAAACGTGCGGGGAAGCGGTCGGCCACGTCCAGCGCTCCGGTTGAAGGTCCCCGTCCCCGGCCCGCGGTCCGCCATTGCCACCGCCGGCCTCTCCCCTTTACGATGGCGCCACGCCGTCCCGATGCCAACCGGAGGTTGTCCATGCGCCCGAAGTCCGCCGCCCCGCTCGCCCCGCTGGCCCTGGCCGGCCTGCTGCTGTCCGGCCTGGTGCCGTCCATCGCCGGAGCCCAGGATCCCCACGTCCCGGAGGGCCCGCCCATCCCCGCGCAACAGGACGTCGACGCCGCCTCGCGGGTGCTGGACCTGACGCTCAGCGAGGCCGAGCGCGACTCCCTGCGCCAGGACCTGGCCGAGCAGGTGGAGGCCTACCGCAGCCTGCGCGCCGGCCTGGCCGACAACGCCGTGGCGCCGGCCCTGCGCTTCGACCCGCTGTTCTGGCAGCCGGGCCTGGCCCAGGAGCTGGAGGCCGCGGCCAGCGAACCCGACGCCGCGCCGCGCTGGGAACTGCCCGAGGACGTGGCCCGCCCCGCCGACGATGCCGACCTGGCCTGGCTGTCCATCGGCGAGCTGGCCGCCCTGCTGCGGCAGGGCGCGGTGACCAGCGTGGAGCTGACCCGCCTGGCCCTGGACCGCCTGCGCACCCAAGACGACCGGCTGCACTGCGTGATCACCCTGCTGGAGGACCGCGCCCTCGCCCACGCCGAGCGCGCCGACCGCGAGGCCGCCCGCGGCCAGTGGCGCGGCCCGCTGCACGGCATCCCCTGCGGCGTGAAGGACCTGCTCTCCATCCCCGGCGCCCGCACCACCTGGGGCGCGGCACCCTACCAGGACCAGGAGCGGCCGGAGCTGGCGACGGTCTGCGCGCGGCTCGACGAGGCCGGCGCGGTGATCGTGGCCAAGCTCACCCTCGGCGCCCTGGCCTGGGGCGACGTCTGGTTCGGCGGCACCACGCGCAACCCCTGGA
>CAZWYF010000110.1:5801-7463 GCA_964637835.1 uncultured Fibrobacteraceae bacterium | reverse complement strand
TCAGGGTATTCGGTGGGGCCCGGAAGTTGCAAGGATCCGGGTGATCGCCCCGGGACGTTGCAACGCGCCACCATCCGACACGGGACGCCACCACCAGCCATGCACCTCGCGATCCGCCTCCTGATCCTGCTCGGCGGCCTGGCGGCCGGCCAGACGGTCGTCACCCCCTCGGCCGCCGTGCCGGTCGCCACCGCCGAGAACCCCGTCCCCGCGGCGGCGGCCGCCGACACGCTGGTCCACCGCGTCCAGGCGGGCGACACCCTCGACGCCCTCGCCATCCGGTACCGCGCCGCGGCCGGCTGGTACGGCCAGGCCGATTGCCTGGCGGCCATCCGGCGCGCCAACGGCCTGCAGGACAGCGACGTGCTGCGCATCGGCCAGGAGCTGCGCATCCCGCGCCACCAGCCGCTCCCGCCACCGCGGGCGGCCCACCCCGTGCGCGACGGCGCGCCCCTGCGTGGCCTCTACCTGCCGGCCCCCATCTGCGGCTTCGAGGCCGTCTTCGCCCGCGTCGACAGCTTCACCCTGGCGGGCGGCAACGGCGTGGTCATCGACGCCAAGGACATCGACGGGGGCGTCAGCTTCCGCAGCGCCCATCCGCTGGCGGTCTGGGGCAAGGGCCGGCCGGCGCCGGTGATCGGCGACCTGCCCGGGCTGGTGCGCCGCCTGCACGACCGCGACCTGCACGTGGTGGGACGGCTGGCCCTGTTCCTCGATGGCGAGCTGGGTCGTCAGCGGCCCGACCTCGCCCTGCAGGACGCCGACGGCGTGCCCTGGACCGAGCACGGCTGCGTCTGGCTCGACCCCAGGCAGCCCGAGGTCATGGCCTACCTGACCACGCTGGCCGTGGAACTGGTCCGCGCCGGCGTGGACGAGGTCCAGATCGACTACGTGCGCTTCCCCACCAATGGCTGGCGTGGCGACTGGCAGGGCTCGCTCGAGGCCACCGCCGCCCACCGCCGCCAGGTGATCACCGGCGTGGTGGCCGCCCTGCACGACACCCTGGCTGCCCACCAGGTCCAGCTCTCGGCCGACCTCTTCGGCATCATGGCCTGGGGCCGCACCGCCGACCTGGCGCTCACCGGCCAGCACGTCCCGAGCCTGGCGCCGCACCTGGACGTGATCTGCCCCATGATCTACCCGTCGCACTTCGGCCCCGGCTTCGACGGCCTGGAGAATCCCGGCGACCAGCCGCGGTACATCATCGCCGAGGGTGTCCGCCGCTTCCGCGAGCAGGCGGGCCGCGACCTGCCGGTCCGCCCCTGGCTGCAGGCCTTCCCCTGGCGTGTCCGCGACTACGGGCCGGACTACGTCGAGGCCCAGATCGCCGCCTCGCATGGCGCCGGTGGGGCCGGCTGGTGCCTCTGGAATCCGGCCGGCCGGTACGACCTCGCCCTCGCCGGCGTGGCCGCCGCGCCCACCGGTCCGGTCCCGGCCACGGGGATCGGCTCCGCACCGGCGGTGGCCCGTCGCGCCGCCGCCGCCGAGCCGGTCGCCGTGGCGGACGCCGCATCGTCCTCACCTCCGCCACCCCATCGCGACCCCACCGTGGCGCCGGGCCACCTGCCCACGGCACCGGCCGCTGCACCGGCCCATCATGAGGAGGCCCCGGTGCCGGCGGGCCCCTGGCCGCCCCGGCCCTGAGCCGCCGGCCCTGAGCCG
>CAZWYF010000110.1:0-5701 GCA_964637835.1 uncultured Fibrobacteraceae bacterium | reverse complement strand
CGGCCCTGAGCCGCCGGCCGCGGCTGCACCCTTGACCGCCGGAACCATCCACGCGAGTGTTGCAGGCGTGAACACCTACCTCCGCATGCTCCGCCGCGTCCGCCCGTACCTGCCGCAGGTGATCGCCTCGGTGGTGCTCACGTTCCTGTTCGCCCTGCTCTCGAGCGCCACCATCCTGCTGGTGATGCCCATGTTCAAGGCGCTCTTCGCCTCGGGACCGCCGGCCGGCGCGGCCGAGGGCGCCGGCGCGGCCGGCGCGGCCGCGGGAGCCGCGCCCGGCGGCGACCTGCTCGGCTCCATGGAGAGCTTCGGCCTGAAGGCCCGCCTCGACCGGATCTTCGCCGGCTTCGAGGCCTGGCTCCTGCAGGGCGATCGCCTCGAGGCCCTGCAGCGCGTGGTGATCGCGGTGGTGATCGTCTTCCTGCTGAAGAACGCCCTGCAGTACGCCAGCACCGTCCTGAGCAACTGGATCGGCCTGCGCCTGATCAAGGACCTGCGGGACGACATCTACGCCCAGCTGCTCCACCTGCCCCTGGGCTTCTACCATCGCTACCGCGCCGGCGAGCTCATCAGCCGGGCCACCAACGACGTCCAGATCGCCAACAAGACCATCAACGTCAGCTTCACCAACCTGGTGCGCGATCCCGCCCAGATCCTGGGGTTCCTGGCCATCTGCCTGTGGATCAGCTGGCAGCTCACCCTGGTGGCGCTGCTGGTGCTCCCGCTGTCGGTGCTGGTGATCGTGCAGATCGGCAAGCGCCTGCGCCGCTACAGCCACCACCAGCAGGAGCGCCTGGCCGACCTGACCAGCGTCCTGCAGGAGACCGTCTACGGCATCCGCGTGGTCAAGGCCTTCGCCATGGAACCCTTCGAGAGGAAGCGCTACCTGCGCGAGAGCGAGCGGCTCTTCGGCGACATGTTCAAGATCGCCCGCACCCAGCGCCTCAGCTCGCCGCTCTCGGAGCAGCTCTCCACCGTGGTCGGCGCGGTGATCCTCTGGTACGGCGGCCGCCAGGTCTTCGTCTCGGGCACCCTCGAGCCCGCCGAGTTCCTCACCTTCCTCGGCGCGCTGTTCAGCATGATCCACCCCATCAAGCAGCTCAGCCAGGTGAACAACGCGATCCAGGAGGGCATGGCCGCGGCCGACCGCCTCTTCGTGGTCCTGGACGAGCCCACCGAGGAGCTCGACTCGGCCGGCAAGCCGGAGCTGCCGCCGGTCCAGGGCCGCGTGGAGATGCGCGGCGTGCACTTCCGCTACCTGCCCGACCAGCCCGTCCTGCGCGGCATCGACCTGACCGCCGCGCCCGGCCAGGTGGTCGCCCTGGTGGGCAGCAGCGGCGCCGGCAAGTCCACCCTCGTGGACCTGATCCCGCGCTTCTACGACCCCCAGGAAGGGGTCGTCCTCATCGATGGCCACGACGTCCGCGAGGTGGACCTGGCGTCGCTGCGCCGCAGCCTGGGCATCGTCACCCAGGAGGTGATCCTCTTCAACGACACCGTCCGCGCCAACATCGCCTACGGCCTCGGCGACGTGCCGCAGCAGGACGTGGAGGCCGCCGCCCGCGCCGCCAACGCCCACGAGTTCATCCTGGCCATGCCCCGGGGCTATGACACGGTGATCGGCGACCGCGGCACCAGGCTCTCCGGCGGGCAGCGCCAGCGGCTGAGCATCGCCCGCGCCATCCTCAAGAACCCGCCCATCCTGATCCTGGACGAGGCCACCAGCGCCCTGGACACCGGGAGCGAGCAGCTGGTCCAGGAGGCCATCGACCGCCTGGTCCGCGACCGCACCACCTTCGTCATCGCCCACCGGCTGTCCACCATCCGGGCGGCGCACCGCATCTTCGCCATGCGCGAGGGCGCCATCGTCGAGTCCGGCAGCCACGAGGATCTGCTGGCGCGCGGCGGACTCTACGCCGACCTCTACAACCTGCAGTTCCGCGGCCAGGAGCACTGACGTGTCCGGCCAGCGGTTCCTGGTGCTCGGCACCGCTTGCGGGCGCCGCCGACCCTAGCCCGCCCCGGGGGCGGAGCCACCGGCACCACCCCGCCGACCCGTTTCCCGCTCAATCTCCATCCCGGCGTGCCGATATCACGGTGTGGGAGCGCACCTTCACCGGAAGGCGACCATGGCGGCGCTGGAACAGCTCATCTTCGGCTATCGAACCGATAGCGTGCACGGACGCGAGGTCCTGGCCATCTCGCCCGGACTCGCGCGCGACTGCGCGGACGAGGTGGTGCGGCTCTGCGAGGGCTGGGGCGCCGTGCCGGCGGAGGGATTGCGGCGCTCGGCGCTGATGTCCTTCCCCCTGGTGACCCGGCTGGCCAGCCTGCCTGGCGACCTGTACGTGGTGATCCGGGTGGCCGCCGGCCTGCGACCGGTCTTCCACGCGGTGGTGCTCGGCCGGCGCGACTACGAGGCCTTCGACCTCAATCCCTACGTGCTGGCGCAGGAGGACCCGTTCCTGGACTCCTGGCAGCCGGACGAGGACCTGCCCCGACGCGAGCTGCGGCCAGGGGCCCTGGCGCCCGTGGTCTCCCCGCCCCCGAATGCGGGCGACGTGGGCTTCGTGGACGAGGCCGTCCGCCAGCTGCTCGCCAATCAGCGCCTGCTGTTGCCCCTCGAGCGGAGCAGCAGCGACAGCGACCGCTTCCTGGCCCTGCTCATCACGGCCCTGCCCCGCGTGCTGCGGCAGGACCTGCGCTTCGCCTCCTGGTCGCCCAGCGGCACCAATCGCTACTCCCTGGCCGCCACCTTCCAGGACAGCGCGCTGTTCACCTCCTGGCAGCCATACCTGATGACCACGGTCCTCGGCCAGCTCGAGCCCTCCTGCGAGGAGTACGTGGCGCACGTCCGCACCTGCCTGCAGGCGGGCGATCTGGCCAGTCTGGAACAGCACGGCCGGCAGGCGAGCGTGGACATCAGCCGGGCGGTGGTGGGCGGCAATCGCACCCGGCGCCCCACGCTCTCGGCGGCGGTGGACGAGCAGGCCGCCCGGCGGATCGACCGGCGCCAGAGCAAGACGCCGGGGCCCGCAGCCAGGAGCCCGATCTCCTCGCGCCAGGAGCCCGGCCACCGTCCCGGTGCGCGGACCGGCCGGGGGACGGCGGCCGGGATCGCCGCCCGCAAGGACACGCCCCGGCCACGGCCCCGACCGGCGCGTCGGCGGCGGCCGGCCGGCAAGGTGCGCCGCGTCTTCGCCGTGCTGCTCTCGCTGGCCATCCTCGGCGCCGGCGCCTACTACTTCTGGACCGCCGGGCACTGGACCCGGCTGCCTGGCCTGGCCGCCGGCCAGCCCAGCCTGCAGAACGATCCCCGGCACGGCGTGGTGGACGTGGCCTCGCTCTACGCGGGCATCCTCGGCGGGATCGCACGCGGTGATGCGGCCGGCAGCGCCCTGGCCGATCCCGCCGCGCGCGACCGCGGGCTGAACCTGCTGAACCAGGCGGGAGACCTCCTCGCCACCCAGGGCCATCGTTTCCTCGCCGACGCCGACCAGACCCTCGACGGCGTCATCCAGGGCCGCCGCACCCCGGCGCCCGCGCAGCCGCTCCACGAGCGTGGCCGGGCGCTCGCGCGCGAGCTACGCCGGCTCGCCCTGGCCCGCGTCTCGCTGGGAGAGTCCGTGGACTGGCAGGACCTCGCCGAGCTGGACGGTCGGGCCCTCGAGGTCCGCCTGGACTCCCTGCTCACCAGCCGGCAGCGCCGTGGCGCCCTGGAACCCCAGCTGGCCAGCGTGGACGACCTCCTGCTCGGCGTCTCCGTGCGCACTCGCCAGGTGGGCGGACTGGCGACGCTGGAACAGCTCCTGTCCGCCGAGCGCTGGGATCCGCGGTGGAACGATCGCTGCGCCGATGCCGTGGATCACCTCGGCGGGGTTCGCCAGGGGCGGGCCCGACAGCTGCGTGCCGATGCCGCGGTGCTCCTGCGCCTCAAGCGCGCCGAGCACGCCACCGACCTGGGCGCGCGCGCCTATCACCCCGACCATGCGCCGCGCGGCTGGGCCACCCCGGCGGTGCTGGACGTCCTGCCGGACCTGCGGCGGCGCGCCACCGTGGCCCACCCGGTGGCGCCCGGCGAGGGCGACGGGACCGCGGAGGCCGGCGCACCGGACCGCCTGCTGCGTGACACGGCCGCCTTCTACGCGGCCCTGGCCTCCCTGACCGCCGCGCCCGCGCCCGCCGCCGAGCACGCCGCCACGCTGGACGACCTGCGCGCGAACCGGGCGGTGCAGTTCGATCCCGGCACCTACGCCGACCACGTCGGCCGCCTGCGCTTCCTGCTCCTGGAACGCCTGGTGGCGGCCGACACGCCCCTGGACTCCCTGCCGCCGGCATGCTTCGCCGGCGGCGATGCCCAGGATCACCTGGATGTCCTGCAGGTCCAGCACGAGGATGGCGGGGCCGACCGCTGGCAGGCCCTGGCCGCCCACGTGGACGACCCCTTCCTCGCCCGCTGGGCGGAGCACGAGGCGCGGCGGCGGCGTGACGCCGCCGCGGACCAGGCGCGGATCTTCGCCGCGGCCCTGTCCGACCTCGACCATGCCCGCGACTCGCTGCTGCGCATCGCCGCCGCCGGCGGCCGCTGCGGCGAGGTGTGGGTCGATCTCGCCCACCGGGCGGCCAGCCTGCGCGATGCACACGCCGGCGGCTTCCCCGGCGACGGGGAACTCCACGCCGCCTGGCGACGCGTGGCCGCCCTGGCCGACCGTCTGGCCACGCCACCACCGTTGCGCCTGGCCGGCGTCACCGTCCGGCTGGATCAGGACCGGGCCGAGGCGCCGCCTGACGTGGTGGTGGAGCTACTGGCCGGGCGGGATGCTCCGCGACGGTCGCGCCCGGTGGAGCTGGGGCCGTCGGCCCCCGCCGGCAGCGGCTGGGTGGGCGCGGCGCCCCTGGACTGGGATCTGCCCCTGATGGCCGGCGAGCCCCTGCAGATCCGCGTCCTGGACGCGGCGGACGGCGCGCTGCTCGGCGTGCTCACCGCCGGCGGCTGGCTGGAGGACTGCGAACCAGCCGACCTGGGATCCCTCGGTTCCGGCGACGGCGTGCGCGTCTCGCTGCGGCCTGCAGGGTCGTACTGGGATCTCGACCTGCCCGGATTGATGTAACCTTCCGGCCGGCGCCGGCGTAGGGATCGGGTGTGACATCGGCACCAGCCCACCGGAGGTCCGGCCATGCGTACCCGCTCCATGCCCTCGCTCGCCACTCTCGTCGCCCTCGCGCTCACGGCCGGGGTGCTGGCCCTGCAGCCGCCGGCGGCCGCCGCCGGATCCCCTGCACCTGGGCAGCTGCTGATCACCGATGGCGAGGACGACCAGGCCGTGACCTCGGCGCTGGCCGGCCTGGACCAGACCCTGGCCGAGCTCCGGGCCCGTGACGTCTCGGTGGTCCTGCAGGAGGGGTTCCTGACCGTCAGCGAGGGCGACCGGGTCTGCACCGTGGACGTGGCGACCATGCTGGCGGAGGTGGAGAGCGGCCTGCAGGGGATGTTCGTGGGGATGGACGGGGAACTCCCGGTGCGCCGCGGCGTTCACCATGACGACGGGCAAGACCATGAAGCAGCGCGGCTCCGGGACGAGCTCGACAGCCTGAAAGCGGAGGTGGACCGTCTTCGCGACGACCTGCAACGTCTCCGCTGATCCCATCCGGTCCTGGAGCACCCGTGGCCGCCGATCCCCGGATCGGCGGCCTTCTTCGG
>CAZWYF010000109.1:5751-7568 GCA_964637835.1 uncultured Fibrobacteraceae bacterium | reverse complement strand
CCCCACGCATCGCCCCCGGCAGCCTCGTCGCCACCACCACCCCCGGCATCCTCGCCATCGCCACCGCCCTGCTCCTGGCCGCCACCCTGGCCGGCACCCTGGCCGCCACCCTGGCCCCCGCCGCCGCCGGCGCCACCGAGTGGCCCGAGGATCCCACCATCAACGTCCCGGTGAGCACCGCGCCCGGTACCAAGTCCGACGTCTTCGCCATCTCCGATGGCGACGGGGGCGCCATCATCGCCTGGGAGGACGAGCGGTCCGGCAACCGCGACATCTACGTCCAGCGCGTGGCCGCCGACGGGGCGGTGCTCTGGCAGGTGGATGGCGTGCCGGTCTGCACCGCGGCGGGCGACCAGGATCTGTACCACTCCTCCACCGGCACCACCGGGATCACGCCCCTGGTCTCCGATGGGCAGGGGGGCGCGTGGGTCGTCTGGCAGGACGGGCGGGCCTTCGGCGCGCGGCTGCGCGACGTCTTCGCCCAGCGCATCGACGCCCAGGGCGAGGTCCAGCTCGCCAGCGGCGGCGTCGCGGTGACCGCCGGCGCCGGCATGGAGGACGGCCCCAGCGCCTGCCCCGATGGCCAGGGCGGCATCATCGTGGTCTGGCAGGACAAGAACGCCGACCCGGTCTTCTACGACATCCACGCCCAGCGCCTCGGCGCCGACGGCACCCGCCTGTGGAACGACGGCGCGTCGGTCCCGGTGTGCACCGTGGACTGGGACCAGGACGGGCCCACCATCGCCGCCGACGGCGACGGCGGCGCCTACCTCGCCTGGAGCGACAGCCGCGACGACGTGGGCGACATCTTCGCCCAGCGCCTCGACCGCGACGGCAACGCCCTCTGGACCCCCGACGGCGTCGCCGTGGCGGCCCGACCCGGCGGCCAGGACGCCACCGTGATCCGGCCCGCCGCCGGTGGCGGCGCGGTCCTCGCCTGGGTGGATCGTCGTGGCGCCGGGCCCGACATCTACGCCCAGAAGCTCATGGCCGACGGCGCGGCCGCCTGGACCGCGGCCGGCGTGGCCGTCTGCGACGCGCCGGAGTCCCAGTACCGCCCCGCCCTGGCGGCCGCCCCCGATGGCGGCGCCCTGGTGGCCTGGTTCGACTACCGCGACGCCAGCGGCCCGCCCTGGGACCTGAACATCTACGCCCAGCGCCTCGCCCCCGACGGGGCCGCGCTCTGGGATCCGGACGGCACCCTCGCCTGCGGCGCCCCCGACGCCCAGCGCGACGTGGCCGTGGCCGCGGACGACCTCGGCGGCCTCTACCTCGCCTGGGAGGACAACCGCGGCGGCACCGGCCAGGAGGACATCTTCGCCCAGCACCTCGACTCCGGCGGCCAGCCCCGCTGGCAGATCGACGGCGAGGCGGCCTGCCTGGCGCCCGGCAACCAGGAGACCCCCGCGGTGGTGCGCGGCGCCGGCGGCCTGATCATGGCCTGGCCCGACGACCGCGACGTCCTCTACGAGGCCGACGTCTACTGCGACCGCATCGCCGAGGGGGCGCCCACCGCCGCGCCGTCGCCGCTGCCGGGCGCCCTCGAGCTGGCCGTCCGCGGCCTGCCCCGGCACGGGGCCCACACCCTGGCCCTCGCGCTGCCGTCGGCGGTGGCCGTGCGGGCGGAGGTGTTCGACCTGCGGGGTCGTCACGTGCGGACCCTGGCGTCGGGCGCCACCCTGGCCGCCGGCCCGCACGAGCTGGTCTGGCGCCATCGCGACGATGGTGGCCGCGCGGTGAGCAGCGGCGTCTACCTGGTGCGCGTCCAGGCCGGCCCGGCCACGGCGACCGGGCGCGTCGTGGTGGTGCGGTAGCCC
>CAZWYF010000109.1:0-5651 GCA_964637835.1 uncultured Fibrobacteraceae bacterium | reverse complement strand
GGCCCGCCGCGTCCCGCCGGCGACCACGGCCGCGCCGCCGGCTCCCGCCCCCCGCGCCGTCGGCCCGCCCGGCGGCGGACCCATGTTCAAGATCAGCCCATAACATCAATTTAGCGCACGAGAAATACATGACCTCCGGGGCAGGTCGTCCCGTCGTAACTTCTTTGACGGTAATGGTCAAGAATCCTGAGGGGTCGTTCAATGGAGACTGGATCGATTCTCAATCAGCAGGATCGAGAGTCCTTGGTTTCGAGGGGTCAATGATTATCTTTGACCCGCCGATACCGGTCGAAACCGATCCCTCATGGTCAGGGCGGAGACCCGGCTCGATGGCCGGCTCGTCCCGCGCCCGACCCCAGCCAGCAGAGTGGGGTACACCCATGGAAGCGACCGCCTCCCAGCTCATCGACATCATCCAGCCGTTCAAGGGGCAGACCGGGGTCACCATCCCCGTGCTGCAGGCCATCCAGACCACCATGGGCTACCTGCCGCCCGAGTCGTTCGACCTCATCGAGCAGGAGCTCGGCATCTCGGCGAGCAAGGCCTACGGCGTGGCCACCTTCTACGCGCAGTTCCGCACCACGCCGGTGGGCAAGCACCTGATCAAGGTCTGCGACGGGACCGCCTGCCACGTGAAGGGGTCGGAGACCCTGGCGGGCGCCATCCGCGACTACCTGCACCTGGAGGCGGAGGCCGACACCACCGCCGACCGCCTGTTCACCGTGGAAGAGGTGGCCTGCCTCGGCTGCTGCTCGCTGGCCCCGGTGATGATGATCGGCGAGACCACCTACGGGAACCTGAACGTCGAGCGCACCCGTCAGATCCTGGACGAGTACCGCGCCAAGGAGGCCTAGGCATGGACCGCACCACCATCCTCGTGGGCTACGCCTCGTGCGGCATCGCCGCCGGCGCCAGGGAGGTCCGCACGCTGCTGGAGGAGCGCGTGCAGGAGTCCGGCGCGCCCGCCGACGTCAAGCAGACCGGCTGCCTGGGCATCTGCTTCGATGAGCCCATCGTCGAGATCCACGACCCCGGCGGCCGCTGGGTCTACCGCAAGGTGAACGAGCGCAAGGCCGAGCGCATCTTCAAGGAGCACGTCCTGGAGGGCAAGCCGGTGGAGGGCTTCCTCTTCCACGAGCTGTCCACCGGCGGCCGCGAGCCCAAGGTGCGGGTGTTCGACAAGCAGGAGCGCATCGCCCTGGGCAACTCCGGCGTCATCGATCCCGAGGACATCGACGACTACCTCGCCAAGGAGGGCTACGCGGCCCTCGAGCGGGCGCTCAAGGAGATGACGCCCGACGAGGTGCTGGAGATCATCACCGAGAGCGGCCTGCGCGGCCGCGGCGGCGCCGGCTTCCCCAGCGGCCTGAAGTGGAGCTTCGCCAAGAAGAGCGCCGGCGACATCAAGTACCTGGTCTGCAACGCGGACGAGGGCGACCCCGGCGCCTTCATGGATCGCAACCTCCTGGAGGGCGACCCCCACGCCGTGCTCGAGGGCATGGCCCTGGCCGCCTACGTCATCGGCTGCACCGAGGGCTACGTCTACGCCCGCGCCGAGTACCCGCTGGCCATCCACCGCCTGCGCATCGCCATCGACCAGGCCCGCGAGCGCGGCTACCTCGGCCAGGACATCCTGGGCACCGGCTTCTCCTTCGACATCAAGATCAAGGAGGGCGCCGGCGCCTTCGTCTGCGGCGAGGAGACCGCGCTGTTCGCCTCCATCGAGGGCGAGCGCGGCATGCCGCGGATCCGGCCGCCGTTCCCCGCGGAGAGCGGCCTGTGGGGCAAGCCCACCAACAACAACAACGTGGAGACCTACGCCAACGTGCCGTGGATCGTCCGCAACGGGGCGGCGGCCTACAAGGCCCACGGCACCGAGAAGTCCACCGGCACCAAGGTCTTCTCCCTGGCGGGCAAGATCGAGCGCGGTGGCCTGGTGGAGGTGCCCATGGGCCTGCCGCTGCGCGAGGTGATCTTCGACATCGGCGGCGGCATCCCCCGCAAGCAGGAGTTCAAGGCCGTGCAGCTGGGCGGCCCCTCGGGCGGCTGCGTGCCGGCCGAGCTGCTGGACACCCCGGTGGACTACGAGTCCATCAACGCCACGGGCGCCATCATGGGCTCGGGCGGCATGGTCGTCATGGACCAGAACACCTGCATGGTGGAGGTGGCCCGCTACTTCCTCTCCTTCACCCAGAAGGAGAGCTGCGGCAAGTGCACCTTCTGCCGCCTGGGCACCCTGCGCATGCTCGAGGTCCTCGAGCGCATCACCGCCGGGGAGGGCCGCGAGGGCGACCTCGAGGAGCTCGAGCACCTCGCCGAGCAGATCAAGGGCGCCAGCCTCTGCGGCCTGGGCCAGACCGCGCCCAACCCGGTGCTGACCACGCTGAAGTACTTCCGCCACGAGTACGAGGCGCACATCAAGGACCGGCAGTGCCCGGCCGGCGTGTGCAAGCCCATGATCACGTTCCACATCGAGGCCGATGCCTGCACCGGCTGCGCGGCCTGCAAGAAGGCCTGCCCCAGCGACTGCATCATCGGGGCCAAGGGCGAGCCCCACGAGATCGTTCTCGACGACTGTATCAAGTGCGGCTCCTGCCGCGAGGTGTGCCCCACCGGGGCCGTCTACACGAGGTGAGGTCATGACCGTCAACATCACGCTCAACGGCAAGGCGATGGACGTGCCCCGGGGCGTCTCGATCCTCGATGCCGCCGCCATGGCCGGTTGCGAGATCCCGACGCTCTGCCGCGACAAGGAGCACGAGCGGCCCTTCACCTCCTGCTTCATCTGCCTGGCGCAGATCGAGGGCATGGGGCGCATGGTCCCCGCCTGCGGCACCGCGGTGCGCGAGGGCATGGTCATCGACGTGGACGGCGAGCGCGTGCGCGCCGCCCGCAAGACCGGCCTGGAGCTGCTGCTCTCCGACCACAACGCCGACTGCAAGCCCCCCTGCCACAAGATGTGCCCCGCGCACGCCGACGTGCAGGGCTACGTGGGCGCCATCGCCAACGAGGACTACGAGGCCAGCCTCGAGATCCTGCGCAAGAAGATCCCGCTGCCCGGGTCCCTGGGCCGCGTCTGCCCGCATCCCTGCGAGGAGGACTGCAGGCGCGCCCGCGTGGAGGCGCCCATCTCCATCCGCAACCTCAAGCGCTGGGTGGCCGACTGGGAGATGGAGCACGGCGTGGTGCTGCCCGAGCTGGAGCCGTTCAGCGGCAAGCGCGTGGCCATCATCGGCGGCGGGCCGGCCGGCCTGACCGCCGCCTACTACCTGCGCTGCAAGGGCCACGGCGCGGTGATCTACGACCAGATGCCCCAGCTCGGCGGCATGCTCCGCTACGGCATCCCCGAGTACCGCCTGCCCAAGGCGGTGCTGGACTGGGAGATCGAGCAGATCGTGAAGCTGGGCGAGATCGAGGCCCGCTGCGACCAGGCCCTGGGCCGCGACTTCACCGTGGCGCAGCTCGAACAGCAGTACGACGCGGTGATCCTGGCCATCGGCGCCTGGAAGGCCAAGGGCCTGCGCGTCGAGGGCGAGGACCATCCCCGCGTCTTCGGCGGCATCGACTACCTGCGCGAGATCGCCCTGGGCCAGGACGTGGACGTGGGCCAGAAGGTGGTGGTGGTGGGCGGCGGCAACACCGCCATCGACGCCGCGCGCACCGCCGTGCGCCAGGGCGCCGACACCACCCTGGTCTACCGCCGCACCCGCAACGAGATGCCCGCCGAGGCCGAGGAGATCCACGACGCCGAGGAGGAGGGCGTCAACTACGAGTTCCTGGTGGCCCCCATCGGCCTGCGCTTCGACGGCGACCGCCTCGTGGGCATGGAGTGCCAGCGCATGGAGCTGGGCGAGCCCGACGCCAGCGGCCGTCGCCGCCCGGTGCCCATCGAGGGCAGCGAGTTCCTGCTGGAGGCCGACGCGGTGATCAAGGCCATCGGCCAGGACATCGAGGCCGGCGTGATCCCCACCGAGGACGTCGAGCAGTCCAGGTGGGCCACGGTCAACGTGCACAAGCCCACCTTCCGCACCAGCCGCGAGAAGGTCTTCGCCGCCGGCGACCTGGTCTCCGGCCCCGAGCTGGTGGTCGACGCGGTGTACATGGGCCGCAAGGCCGCCGAGAGCATCGACCTCTTCCTGCGCGGCGCGGACCTCGCGCAGGAGTTCGACATCGTCTCGGTGCGCAGCGACGTGCCGGACGACCTCTTCGAGGGCTACGACGAGCGCCCCCGCCAGCACCCGGTCTTCCTCGAGCCCGCCGAGCGCATCAAGAGCCAGGCCGAGGTCGACACCGGCTTCAGCGTGGAGCAGGCCATCGAGGAGGCCAGCCGCTGCCTGAGCTGCGGTTGCCAGGACGTCCACGAGTGCAAGCTCAAGAAGTACATGGACGACTACCAGGTGGACCCCCAGCGCTACGCCGGCGCCACGCACCACCACGCCGCCGACGAGAGCCACGAGTTCGTCCGGCGCGATCCCAACAAGTGCGTCAAGTGCGGCAAGTGCGTGGAGGTCTGCGACCAGGGCCGCGGCCTGGCCATCCTGGGCTTCACCCAGCGCGGCTTCGAGGCCAGCGTGGGCCCGGTGCTGGACCAGCCCATGGCCGAGACGCGCTGCGAGAGCTGCGGCGACTGCATCGCGGTCTGCCCGGTGGGCGCGCTCACCGAGCAGGTGCCCCTGGACAAGCCGGGCCCGTATCCCACGGTGCCGGCGGACTCCAGCTGCGCGGCCTGCTCCCTGGGCTGCGACATCGGCGTGCACGCCTTCGGCCAGAAGGTGATCCGCGTCACCCCGCAGGCCGACGGCTGGAACGACGTCCACATGTGCCGCAAGGGCCGCTTCGAGTGGAGCGACGCCAACGCCGCCGGCCCGGCGGTGGACCTGGACGCGGCCGTCGAGGAACTGGCCGGGAAGATGGCCGGCGGCCGCATCGTCCTGACCGGCGACTGCACCAACGAGGAGGCGGTCCTGGCGCGGGCCGTGGCCGCGAAGCTGGGCGGCGAGGCCGCCTGGCTGGCCGGCGACGGGTCGGCCCACGCCGTGCAGCAGGCCGCCCTGGCGGCCACCGGCGGCCCGGAGGCCGGCGAGCCGTCGCTGACCGTGGCCCAGCTGGCCGAGCAGCCGGCGATCCTGGTGGTGGGCGCGGACCTGGGCGAGGAGTTCCCCGTGGCCGGCGTCATGATCCGCAAGGCCATCCTCCGCGGCGCCGAGGCCGGCTTCGTGGCCAGCGCGGGCCACCGCGCCGGCAGCAGCCGCGAGATCGCGGGGGATGATCGCGAGGCCATGATGGCGATCCTCTCGACGGCCGGCGCGTCGCTGGTGATCGGCCCGGGCGTGGTGAACGTGCCGGGCTTCACCGATGCGTCCGCCGTGGCGGAACTGGTGCGCGAGACGGGCTGCAAGGTGCTGCCGCTGCGGCGCGGGACCAACGCGGCCGGCCTCGACGCCCTCGGCCTGGCGGCCGTGGACTCGGGCGTGCTGGCGAACGGGACGCCCACGCTGCTGCTCGGCGACGCGCCGCTGGGGCTGCCGCGTCCGCAGGCTTACTTCGCGGTGCAGAGCGTCACCGCGGGGACGCCGGTGGAGGCGGATCTGGTGCTGCCGCGGACGCATTACCTGGACGACCAGGGGACGTTCGTGGCGACGGATGGGCGG
>CAZWYF010000108.1:2863-7683 GCA_964637835.1 uncultured Fibrobacteraceae bacterium | reverse complement strand
GCCACGACGCGGAGCGCCACGACGCAGGGCGCCGCCGCGCGGGGTGCGGGAACGCCGGGTCACGGATAGCGACGTCACGACAGGTCTCCTCGGGTAGGGGTGTCCGGTGGGGATTCCACCGCCCCGTGGGCGATGGTCTGGCGATACCAGTGGGCGCTGTCCTTGGCGGTGCGCGCCCCGCTGGTGAAATCCACGGCGTGGAGGCCGAAGCGGCGGGTGAAGCCCTCGGCCCACTCCCAGTTGTCCAGCAGCGACCACGCGTAGTAGCCCCGCACCGGCACGCCCAGTTCCCGGGCGCGGTGGATGGCCACGAGATGATCGCGCAGGTAGGCCACGCGCCGGGGGTCGGCCACGCGGCCGCCGTCCGGGGCCGGCGCCGGATCGACGAACGCGGCGCCGTTCTCGGTGATGTCCATGGGGATGGGGCCGTACTCGCGGTGCACGCGCTGCAGGATGTCGGTCAGCCCCTGCGGGTAGACCTCCCAGCCCATCTCCGTACGTTCTTCCGGGGGCACCGGCGGGGCGGCCTCGGGTCCGCCCCCGGGGCCGGCGCGCAGCACGGTGCGGCTGTAGTAGTTGACGCCCAGGAAGTCGCCGGGCGTGGCGATCACCGCGAGGTCGCCCGGCTGCACGAAGGGCAGCTCGCCGGGCCGCAGGTGGCCGCGCCGCACGCGGTCGGCGATGGCGTCGGCGGGATAGCGGCCGCGGAAGAGCGGGTCGAGGTACCACCGGTTGAAGAAGCCGTCGAACTGGCGGACCGCGTCGCGGTCGGCCGCGCTGTCGGTGGCCGGCTCGCCGGGGGAGAGGTTGAGCACCATGCCCACCTCCGCGCCCGGGGCCTGCTCGCGGATCACCCGCACGGCGTGGCCGTGGGAGAGCAGCAGGTGGTGGCCGGCGCGCAGGGCGGCGGCCGGGTCGTGGCGGCCGGGCGCGTGGGCGCCCTCCTCCCAGCCGAGGGTGGCGATGCACCAGGGCTCGTTGTGGGTGGTCCAGGCGCCGACGCGGTCGCCCAGGCGGGACGACACCGCCGCGGCATACTCCACGAACGCCGGGACCGTCTCGCGGGCGGGCCAGCCGCCGCGCTCCTGCAGGGGCAGCGGCAGGTCCCAGTGGTTCAGCGTCAGGTGCGGGGCGATGCCCGCGGCCAGCAGCGCGTCCACCAGGCGGTCGTAGAAGTCCAGGCCCGCCGCGTTGGGCTCGCCGCGGCCGCCGGGCATGACGCGGGCCCAGGAGGTGGAGAAGCGGTAGCCGGTGACGCCGAGGTCGCCCATGAGGGCGAGGTCCTCCCGCCAGCGCCGGTAGTGGTCGCAGGTGGTGTCGGGGCGGCTGCCGTCGGCGATGTTGCCGGGCTGGGCGGCCCACCAGTCCCAGACCGAGGGCCCGCGGCCATCGCGGCCGGCGGCGCCCTCGATCTGCTGCGCCGAGGTGGCGACGCCCCAGACGAAATCGGCAGGGAAGCGGTGCAGGGGCATATGCCGGTGCAGCTCCTGGTGGCGACCATGTTCCCGTGCGCCGGTCCCGGGCCCGTCCGGCGCCAAAAAACACTTTGTACGGACCCCGAACATAGTGTATGATGGTGCATGTCCTGTCAAGACCCGATCCACGAGGAAGAGAGGCCCGAACCATGCGTACCCGAGCGACCACGGTCGTGTCGACCGCCCTGCTGGTCTGGCTGCTCCCGACCGCCGCCCTGGCGATCACGGCCTACAGCCAGGACTTCGAGAGTCTCGACCAGGGCAGCGCCACCGCCCTGGCCAACGACGGCTGGCTGGTGTACGGCAACGTCGAGCTGCCCGACGGCACATTTCTCTACGACTACGGCCCCTTCGCCGCGCCCAACGACGGCGCCGCCTTCTGCCAGATCGCCCTCGGCGAGGGCGGGGACGAGCAGGGCGAGCAGGTCCTGGTGGTCTTCAGCGACTACAACAACCAGGACCACGGCAACGGCTACCTCATCGAGTCCATCGTCTACCAGGAGCAGACCATCGACGCGGGCGCCGTGGGCGAGACCTGGCGCTTCGCCTTCCAGGCCAAGCGCGGCAACCTCGAGGGCCAGTCCACCGCCTCGGCCTTCATCAAGACCATCGATCCCGGCAACAACTACGCCACCACCAACCTGGTGGACCTGGACATGACCGCGATCCCGCAGACCTGGGGCGGCTACCAGGTCACGCTGACCATCACCGAGGAACTGGTGGGCCAGCTGATCCAGTTCGGCTTCGACTGCACGGCCACCGACTTCCAGGGCTCCGCCATCTTCTACGACAACCTGCTGTTCGAGCCCGCGGGCAACGTGGACGTGCCCGACGCCGGTCTGGCCGGCGCCGAGCTGCGCCAGAACTTCCCCAACCCCTTCAACCCGAGCACCCGCATCGAGTTCAGCCTCGAGCAGGCCGGCCCGGTCAACCTGCGCGTGCACGACCTCGCCGGCCGCCACGTGGCCACCCTCGCGGCGGGCGAGCACGCCGCCGGCCCGCACGCCGTGGTCTGGAGCGGCCGCACCGACGCCGGTCGTCCCGTGGCCAGCGGCCTGTATCGCTACACGCTGCGGACCGCCGCGGGCTCGGCGACCCGCAACATGCTGCTGACCAAGTGACCCCCTCGCGTCCGGCGCCGGGAGGCCTCGCGGGCTTCCCGGCGCCCAGTCTTCATGGATGGTGAACATGCAGAGCCGGCCCCAGCCACGATCAGAGCATTCGCAGGACCCCGACGCCGCCGCCGCGGCCGCCGGGCCGGAGGCCGTGTTCGTCACGCGCGCCGGCCGGACGGTCCAGGAGATCCGCCGCGCGGGGGAGCTGGCGCCCTTCCTGATGACCGTCGCCAGCGACACCGACCTGTGGATGTACGTCGCCTCGGGCGGCGGATTGACCTGCGGCCGCGTGGACGCCGCCGGCGCCATCTTCCCCTACGAGACGGTGGACCGGCTGCACGACGCCCACCACCACACCGGCCCGCTCACCCTGCTGCGCATCGAGCGGCCGGGCGCCGCGCCGGTGCTCTGGGAGCCCTTCGCCGAGGGCGGCGCCGGGCATCCCGGCCGCGAGCGTCGCCTGGCGCGCAACGTGGCCGGCAGCCAGCAGATCTTCAGCGAGCTGGCGGAGGACCTCCAGCTCGCCTTCCACTACCGCTGGGCCGCCTGCGACCGCTTCGGCTGGGTGCGCACCGCCACCCTGGAGAACCACGGCCAGCAGCCGGTGCGCATCGCGGTGCTCGACGGCCTGCGCAACCTCCTGCCGCCGGGCGCGCCCCTCGGCCTGCAGCAGCAGGCCAGCAACCTGGTGGACGCCTACAAGACCAGCGAGGTGGACCCGGACACCGGCCTGGGCCTGATCTCGCTCTCGGCCGGGATCACCGACCGCGCCGAGGCCCTGGAATCGCTGCGCGCGACCACGGTCTGGCACGCCGGCCTGCCGGGCGCCCGCACCCACCTCTCCCTCGACGCCGCGAGCGCCTTCCAGCGCGGGCAGGTGCTGCCCGGGCAGCACCGCGTCGATGGCCAGCGCGGCCACTACCTGGTGAGCGCCCACCTGGAGCTGCAGCCGGGCGAGCCGGTGTCCTGGCATCTGGCCGCCGACACCGGCTGCGACCACGTCCAGGCGGTGGCCCTGCGCCAGTGGCTGCGCGAGGCCGAGGATCCGGGCGCCGACGTGGAGGCCGCCATCGCCGCGGCCACCCTGAACCTCGAGCGCCTGGTCGCCAGCGCCGACGGGGCCCAGCGGACCGGTCGTCCCCGGGCCTGGGCGCACCACTTCGCCAACGTCCTGTTCAACGTCATGCGCGGCGGCGTCTTCCTGCGCGATCACGAGATCCCCCGGGACGACCTCGCCGCCTTCCTCGCCGAGCGCAACCGCGACGTGGCCGACCGCCACGCCGCGGCCGTGGCCGGCTGGCCCGAGGCGATGAGCGCGGCCGAGCTGCGCGCGGCCGCCCGCGCCACCGGCGACGCGGACCTCGTGCGCCTGGCCCACGAGTACCTGCCGCTGTTCTTCGGCCGGCGCCACGGCGACCCCAGCCGGCCCTGGAACCGCTTCGCCATCCGCCTGCGCGACCGCACCGGCGCCCGCGTGCTCAGCTACGAGGGCAACTGGCGCGATATCTTCCAGAACTGGGAGGCCCTGGCGCGGTCGTTCCCCGGCTTCCTGCCCAGCATGGTGGCGGTGTTCGTCAACGCCTCCACCGTGGACGGGTTCAATCCCTACCGGCTGACCCGCGAGGGCATCGACTGGGAGGTGGAGGAGCCGGACGACCCCTGGAGCAACATCGGCTACTGGGGCGACCACCAGGTGATCTACCTGCTCAAGCTGCTCGAAGCGCTGCGCGATCACGACCCCGGCGCGCTGGCCGCCATGCTCGCCGAGCCCATCTTCAGCTACGCCGACGTGCCCTACCGCCTGAAGCCCTACGCCGACCTGCTGCGTGACCCGCAGCAGACCATCGTCTTCGATCACCAGCGCGCCGAGCGCGCCGCCGCGCGGGCCGAGCGCCTGGGCGGCGACGGCAAGCTGCTGCCCGGCCCCGACGGCGGCGTCCACCACGCCACCATGCTGGAGAAGCTCCTGGTCACCACCCTGGCCAAGCTGTCGAACCTGGTGCCCGGCGGCGGCATCTGGATGAACACCCAGCGGCCGGAGTGGAACGACGCCAACAACGCCCTGGCCGGCGGCGGCCTCTCGGTGGTCACCCTGGCGCACCTGCGCCGCTGGCTGGCCTTCCTGCTGGAGCTGCTCGAGCCCCGCGGCGGCCAGACCGTGCCGGTGGCCGGCGAGGTGGTCCGCTGGTGCGAGCAGATCACCGGCGTCCTGCGCGAGCACGCGCCCCTG
>CAZWYF010000108.1:0-2763 GCA_964637835.1 uncultured Fibrobacteraceae bacterium | reverse complement strand
CGCAGGGCGGCAAGACGCAGGGCGGCGAGGCGCTGGGCGGCGAGGCGCTGGACGACCTCGCCCGCCGCCGCGTCCTCGACGGCCTGGGCGAGGCCTTCACCGCTTACCGCGAGACGGTCTACGCCGACGGCTTCACCGCCCCGCGCGAGGACCTGGGCCTCGCCCGCGTGGTGGAGCTCTGCCGCGTGGCGCTGCGGTGGGTGGACCATGGCCTGCGCGCCAGCCGGCGCGAGGATGGGCTGTATCACGGGTACAACCTGCTGGTGCCGGTGGAGGCGAGCGGCGGCGGGGATGCCGGCGCGGGCGGCGGCGCGGAGGCGGTCGGCGGCGCGCGCGCGGGCGGCGGCGGGGGCCTGGCCGTCCGGCACCTCGACCAGATGCTCGAGGGCCAGGTGGCCATGCTCAGCTCCGGCGCCCTGACGCCCACCGCGTCGCTGGCGCTGCTGGAGCGCCTCTTCGCCAGCGACCTCTACGACCCCGAGCGCAAGAGCTTCGTGCTCTATCCCGTCCGCTCCCGCCCGGGCTTCCTGGAGCGCAACGTGGTGGACGCCGCGGCGGCCGAGCGGGTGCCCCTGCTGCGGGAGATGCTCGCCACCGGCGACCGCAGCCTGCTCGGGCGCGACGCCCGGGGCACCGTGCGCTTCGCCGGCGACCTGGGCAACGCCCGCGACGTGGAGCGCGTCCTCGATCAGCTCGCCGCCGGTGGTCCCTGGGCCGCGGCGGTGGCGCGCGACCGCCAGGCCGTGCTCGCGCTCTACGAGGAGACGTTCGGCCACCAGGGCTACCTCGGCCGCGCCGGCGTGATGTACGGCTACGAGGGCATCGGCTGCATCTACTGGCACATGGTGGCCAAGCTGCTGCTGGCGGTGCAGGAGATCCATCAGCGGGCCGGCGTCGAGGGCGCGCCCGCCGCGGTGCGCGAGGGCCTGGCCGCCATGTACTTCCGCATCCGCGCGGGCATCGGCTACGAGAAGAGCGTCACCGAGTACGGCGCCTTCCCCACCGAGCCCTACTCCCACACCCCCGCCGACGGCGTGGCCCGCCAGCCGGGCATGACCGGCCAGGTGAAGGAGGAGATCCTCACCCGCTGGGGCGAGCTGGGCGTGCGCGTGGAGGACGGCACGCTCCGCTTCCGGCCCGCGCTGCTGCAGGCGAGCGAGCTGCTGGACGCGCCGCGCACCATGCGCTGCCCGGCCACCGGCGCGGCCGACCGCACGCTGGAGCTGCCGGCCGGCAGCCTGGGCTTCACCGTCTGCACGGTGCCGGTGATCTACCGCCTGGCCACCGGCCCGGCGCGCATCCGCGTCGCCCTGGCCGACGGCACCGAGACCGAGGCCATGGGCGACCGGCTGCCGGCCGAGCTGTCGGCGGCGGTGCTCGGCCGCACCGGCGCGGTGCGGTCGCTGACGGTGAGCGTGCCGCGGGAGCGGCTGCGGGAGGAGTGAGGATGATGAGCCCGTGGCGCCTGCCCACCACGGCGCTCGCCCTGGCCGCGCTGCTGACGGCGGCGCTGCTGACGGTGGCGCTGCCGCTGATCGGCGGGGCGCCGGCCCTCGGCCAGTGCATCCTGGCCAACCCCAGCTTCGAGGTCGGCGACGGCGGCGCGCCCGTGTTCGGCGGCTGGAACCAGTTCGGCGTGGTGGGGGAGTCGGCGCTCGCGGTGCACGGCCAGCGCGCCGCGCGGGTCACCGGGCCCGGCAGCGGCACCTGGGACGTGTCGGCGTTCTGGCAGCGCCTGGATTCCGAGCCGGGCGAGCAGTGGGAGGTCACCGGCCGCGTCCAGCACCTGCCCTCGGCGCCCATCACCGGCCAGAGCAGCGCCCTGGTCAACGTCGAATGGCGCGACGCGGCGGGCGCGCTCCTGGACTACCAGACCTTCGTGGTGGCGGACGCCGGCACGCCGGCCGGCGAGGTCGTCGATTTCACCCACGTCAGCGACCCCGCCCCGGCCGGCACCGCGGCCATCCACCTGCTGCTGGCGGTGCTCCAGTCCCCGGACGACCCCGCCCCGTCCGCCGTCTTCGATCAGATCACCTGCCACAGCACCAGCCCGCCCACCATCGACGACCGCCAGTGGGACGACTTCCCCGGCGGCCGCGTCCTGGACTTCGCCGGCCGCTCCTGGCGCGTCAAGGGCCCCGGCTACTACGGGCCCGGCCCCAACGTCTTCTGCGACGACCCGGAGTGCGTCTGGGTGGACGACGCCGGCCGGCTGCACCTGACCCTGGCCTCGCGCGGCGGGCCCTGGGCCAGCACCGAGGTGGTGCTCGAGCAGGCCCTGGGCTACGGCGACTACGTGATCACCACCGAGGGTCGTCTCGATCTCCTCGATCCGCAGGCCGTGCTCGGCCTCTTCCTCTGGCAGTACGGCCCCTGCTGGGACCCGGCCTACCTCTGGTGGAACGCCTTCAACGAGGTGGACATCGAGTACAGCCGCTGGGGCGACCCCGGAGCGGCCATCGGCCAGTTCGTGGCCCAGCCCTTCGACTGGCCCGGCAACCTCGAGCGCTTCGACGCGGTGTTCGCCCCCGGCGAGGTCGTCAGCCACGCCATGCGCTGGCTGGACGACCGCGTCGAGTACCGCGCCTGGCGCGGCGGCCCCCAGGCCGAGGCCCCGGAGACCCTGATCCACAGCTGGACCTACACCGGCCCCCACGTCTCCCGGCCGGAGCAGCCCCGCCTGCACCTGAACCTCTGGAAGCTGGAGGGCACGCCGGCGTCGGCGCAGGAGGTGGTGTTCCGCGACTTCGTGTTCGTCCCGGC
>CAZWYF010000107.1:2884-7882 GCA_964637835.1 uncultured Fibrobacteraceae bacterium | reverse complement strand
TCGACCACGTCCCAGCCGGCCTCCGGCCGGTTGGCTTCCCCGGCCAGGATCCGCCGCCAGGTGCGCGCGCCCGGGCAGCCGGCGAACAGGCCGAGCAGATGGCGGGTCATGGCGTGCAGGCGCTCGCCGCGGGCGAGCTGGGCCTCGACGTACGGCCGGAAGGCCCGCAGCGCCTCGGCGCGCCGGGCGAGGCGATCGGCGGGCGCGCCATGCACGCGGCGGTCGACCTGGGCCAGCAGCCAGGGGGTCTGGTAGGCGGCGCGGCCGAGCATGACGCCGTCGAGGCGGGGGCGGGCGGCGTACGGATCGCCGGGCGGGGCGAGGTCGCCGGGCGGGGCGAGGTGGACCAGGGCGGCGTCCAGGCTGTCGAGGCCGCCGTTGAGGATGATCTCCAGGTCGGGGCGGGCGGCCTTCAGGCGGTGGACCAGGGCGTGGTCCAGGGGTGGGACCTGACGGTTCTGCCTCGGGCTGAGGCCCTGGAGCCAGGCCTTGCGCGCGTGGACGATGAAGGTGCGCACGCCGCTCGCCGCCACGGTCTCGACGAACGCGAAGAGCGTGCGCTCGGGGTCCTGGCGGTCGACGCCCAGGCGGTGCTTGACGGTGACCGGCACGTCCACCGCCTCGCGCATGGCGATCAGGCAGTCGCGCACCAGCTCGGGCTCGCGCATGAGGCAGGCGCCGAAGCGGCCGGACTGCACGCGGTCCGACGGACAGCCCACGTTGAGGTTGATCTCCGCGTAGCCCAGCGCCGCGCCGATGCGTGCGGCCCGCGCCAGCAGCCGGGGGTCCGAGCCCCCGATCTGCAGGGCCACCGGCTGCTCGGCGGGATCGAAGGCGATGAGGCGCCCGGGGTCGCCCCGCACCAGCGCCTGGTCCACCGCCATCTCGGTGTACAGCAGGGCGCGCCGCGTGAGCGTGCGGTGGAAGGCGCGGCAGTGCCGATCCGTCCACTCGATCATGGGAGCGACGCAGAAGCGGCGGTCGAGGGTGCGGGGCCTGGTGGTCATGGGAGAGGTAGATACGGCGCCGGGGCGCCGGCCGCAACGCGCCGCGGGGGGGATGGCGTCGGCGGCGGGAGGATCGGCCAGGGCGGCGGGTCGCCGGGGGCCGCGGGGGCCGCGGGGGCCCCCCGGGGGGCACTCCGGAGTCCGGGGGAGGCACCGGCCGCCCGCACCGGCCACCCGCACCGGCCACCCGCACCGGCCGCCCGCACCGGCCGCCCGCACCGGCGGCCCGCGACGCCGGGCGGCGCCCCCTCAGTCCCCCAGCACCAGCCGCCGCAGGTCCGCCTCCGCGTCGGCGAGGCGGCGGTTGTAATGGTCCACCTGGCGGTCGAAGGCCTGCCCCGCGCTGGCCCGATAGCCGGCCTCCATCTCCTCGAACCAGCGTTCCAGCACCGGCCCGGGCGTCTCGCGGTAGCGGCCGGGGAAGGCCACCGCGTCCAGGGGCAGGCGCGGGGGCATGGGCGGCGGCGCGGCGGCAGGGCGGCCGAAGACGACGGTCATCAGGGGGATCACCCCGGCCGGCAGCTCGAGGATGGCGGCCAGCTCGGCGGCGTCGTAGAAGCCGGTCTTGCCGGTCTCCGAGAGCATCACCGAGCCGAGGCCCAGGGCCTCGGCGGCCTGGGCCATGTTCATGGCCGCCAGCGAGGCGTTCATCACGCCCACGGTGTGGTCGCAGAGCGGCACCTCGGGAAAGCCGGCCACCACGCGGCGGGCGCGGTGGGTGTCGGCCAGGATGATCACCGCCCGCGGCGCGCCGAAGGGCAGGCGCCGGCCGAAGGTCTCCTGCCAGCTCGCACGGGTGAACCAGGCGAACGACCACGTCTGCAGGTTCACCGTGGACGGCGCCACGCGGCCGGCCTCGAGGATGGCCTGCCAGGCGTCGGGGTCGAGGTCCTGCTCCTGGAAGCGGCGCTGGCTGCGGCGCTCGAGGATGGTACGCAGCGCCACGTTGTCCCGGGACGACCGCGGCACGCGGGGCCGGGCGCTGATCAGGCGGACGAGGCCGCGCAGGAAGCGCAGGAAGCGCAGGAAGCGCAGGAAGCCCGGGAGGCTGGAGGATCTCATGGTCGGGTCCCCCGTCCGGTGGTGGCGCCGGGTCGTGCGGCGGCGTCGTCGATGGCGCGGTCGTCCCAGATCAGCTCGCCGCCCGTGAGCGACCAGTCCGGGCCCAGGAAGCCAGCGGCGCGGACCACGGTGCCGGCGGTGTCGTCCCGGTCCTCGAGGATGGTCAGGTCGGGGTACGCCACGCCGGGGGCGAGGTAGGGGCGACGGTCGGTGAGGCGCCTGCCGGGCAGGCCGGTGCCGCCGATCACCGCGACGGAGGCCACCGGGCTGCCGGGGCGCGGGGCGATGGCGAGCAGGCCGAGGCCCGGGCCGGTCAGGACGCGGTCGCCCACGCGCAGGGCGTCGTGGTCGAGGTGCAGGTCGGGCACGCTCCAGAGCGCGTCCCAGTGGGCGTGGGTGCTGGCGTTGCCGTAGAGGACCAGGTTGCGGTGCGGCTCGGCGTCGGGGTGGAAGAGGGTGTCGGGCAGGACGCTGACCGCGGCGTTGCCCTGATACCAGAGGTGCTCGGCGTCCTGGCGGGCGCGGGCGCGGGCCCAGGCGTTCTGCGCCGCGGTGCCGCCGGTGGCGAAGACGAACTGGACGCGCCGGTCGAAGGCCGTGCGCAGGCCGCTGTCGCGGTGAGGCCCCTTCGCGGCCGGGGTCCAGGCGGTGGCCACCTGCCAGGCGGCGTCGGGGGCGGGGCGGGCCAGGCGCAGGGCGCGCGTGGTGGTCAGCGCGCCAGCGGCGCCCTCGCCGACCACGGCGCCCTCGGCGCCAGCGACGCCAGCGGCGCCAGCGACCACGGCCACCTCGCGGCCGGTCGCCGCGCGCAGCGTGTCGCCGTCGAGGGCCACGAGCACCGAGTCGCCGGCCACGTGCGCCAGATCCAGGCGCAGCAGCGCCACGTTCTCCGTGGTGCCGGTCAGGGTCCCGCCGGCGGGGTCGAGGCGCAGGTCCAGCGTGCTGGCCACGAAGGCGCGGTGCTGGCGCTCGACCGTGGCCCACCGGTGGCGCGCGGTGACGCCCGGCGCGGGGGTGGTGAAGCGGACGTGGCGCACCTCGGCGGCGGCCGGACGGCGGTGGCGGGTCAGGAAGTCCAGCAGCGGCGGCCAGGCCACGCAGTCGGCGCCGGGGCCGTCGCCCGCGTCCCACCAGTGGCCGGCGCCCGGCTCCTCGTGGAAATCCACGTCGCGGTGGAAGCCGGCCAGGTGCTCGCGCATGGTGCGGGCCTCGTCCACGGAGACCACGCGGTCATCGGCGCCGTGCAGCACGTACACGCCCAGGCCGGCCAGGTTGCGCGCGTGCTGCAGGGTGCGGCTCGGCAGGCTGGCGCGGGCGAGCATGGCGGACAGGGGCGACTCCGGCGCCGCGTCGCGATCCGGCCGGTAGGACCAGAAGCTGATCCAGCCGGCGCTCGGGGCGACGGCGGCGAAGCGGTCCGGATGCAGCGTGCCCAGGTGCCAGGCGCCGTGGCCGCCCATGGAGTGGCCGGTGAGGTAGGTGCGGTCGGCCGCGGTGCCGAGCCGTCGCTGGACCAGGTCGAGCACCTCCAGGGCGTCGCGGCGCCCCCAGTCCTCCCAGTTGAAGCCGTAGGGCCGCCGGTTGGTGGGCGCGACCACGTGCGCCCAGCCCAGCGGCGGGTAGGAACCGGACTGGTTGATGGCCTCCACGGCGGCGCCGTGCAGGGAGAGGATGAGGGCGGCGTGGTCGGCGGCCGGGTCCGCGGCGGGGGCCGCGGCGGGGGCCGGGCCCGGGCCCGTGCTCGTGCTCATGCTCGGGGACGACCCCGCCGCCGGCAGCCACCCGAAGTACTGCACGCTGCCATCGAGCGCGCTGCGGAACGTGACGCGCCGGTTCTCGTGGGGCCGTTTCACCGCCAGGGGCAGGTCGCCGGTGTGCAGGAGGCGGCCGCCGCGCACCAGGCGCAGGTGCGCCACCTGCTCGCCGGGCGTGTCGGGCGCGGGGCCGCGCAGCGCGAAGCCCGCCTTGTGCACGCTCCAGGGCATGAGCGGCGGCAGCGGCGTGACCTGCGGTTCGCCGCCCGGCAGCGTGGCCACCAGCTCGGCGTCGGCGACCACGGCGCCGGTGGCGTTCATCACCACCACGGCGGCCAGCGCATGGGTGGCCTCGCCCACCACCAGGTCCGGGACGGTGGCGTCGCGGACGTTCAGCGCCAGCGGCGCGGGCGGTGGCAGGAACCGGGCGCGCAGCCGGCCGAAGCGGTTGCCGTGGAAGATCAGCGTGTTCTCGCCAGCGCGCAGGCGCACCGGCAGGCGCACGAAGTCGAAGCGCGGCTGCCACGGCTGGTACGCGTCGGTGGCGCCGTAGAGGTTGCCCTCGCGCCAGTGGCCGTCCATCCACAGGCGCCGGTAGCCCGACGCCTCGAGCAGCAGCGTGGTGTCGGCCGGCACGGCGACGGTGGCCAGGGCATGGCCGCGGGCGAGGCGCGGATCGGCGATCCAGCCGCCGGCGTCGGCGGTGGCGCGGTGCCAGGCGGTGTCGCCCGGGGCGGGGGCGGCCCAGGTGCCGGCGGCGAGGGCGCGGGCGAGGGGGTCGTCCTGGAGGGCGCGGCTGGCGGGGGCGGCGACCTCGCGGATGCGGACCTCGCCGATGGTCAGGGTGTCGGGGGAGGCGGCGGGCGTGGCGGCGTTCGCGGCGGCGGGGCTGGCGGCGCTGGCGGCATTCGCGGCGGCGGCCAGGGGCGCCACGGCGGCGAGGCCGGTCAGCACGGCGAGTAGGGCCGGGGCGAGGAGGGCCGGGGCGCGCAGGCGGCCGCGCAGGCGGCCGCGGGGGGTGGTCCGATGTCCGGGCATGGGTCCTCCGGGGAGCAGTCGATGGGCTCGCGAGGCCCCGGGCCGGGCGGCCCGGGGGCGGTGGGGCGAGCATAGACGCCCGGAGCGCCGGGAACAACGGCGGTCCCGGGGACCGGCCCCGGGAGGGCCCCCCGGGG
>CAZWYF010000107.1:0-2784 GCA_964637835.1 uncultured Fibrobacteraceae bacterium | reverse complement strand
CTCGCCGCCGCGCCCGGAGAAGTACCGGCCGCCTCCGGGGTCGTTCCCGCCGCATCCGGCGACGATCCCGCCGCCCGGCGACCCATCCCCCTGCGCGCCGGCCAGCCCGGCGTGGTCCACGGCGGCCCGGTGGACGCGGCGAAGGCCCGCGTGGATACCGTCGCCGTCCTGGGCGGTCCCGGCCGGTGGGACGGCCGCTTCGAGCTGCCTGGCGGCGCGCCCAGCTGGCAGGGCTGGACCCACCGCGACGAGAGCTTCGACCCCGCCGTGTACTGGCAGGTGTCGGACCATCAGCCCCTCGCCGGGCAGTACTCGCTGTGGTGCGGTACCGAGTTCGACGACGGGCCGGGCTACGGGAACAGCTGGATCCAGGACGTCCCCTTCACCCACGTGGTGAGCGCGCCCGGCGCCGAGGTGGTCGTGCACTGGACCGGCCAGATGCGCACCGACACCGAGCCCAATTACGATTACGTCTACCTGCAGGTCAGCCGCGGCGGCACCTGGGAGACCCTCGGCTCGTTCGACGGGCAGCAGACCGTGGCCATCGACCAGACCATCACCCTGGCGGCCGACGAGCTGGCCGGCGAGGCCGGTGACGAGGTACAGCTGCGCGTCCGCTTCCACAGCGACGGCGCCTGGTCCGACGAGGACGGCCTCTGGCCCACCGAGGGCGCCTGCTGGCTGGACGACCTCGCCGTGAGCATCGACGGCGCGGTGGTCAGCACCGAGGACTTCGAGGACCAGGACTCCGGCGACTGGCAACCGATGCAGCCGATGGGCGTGGGCGACTTCGCCGCGCTCTACCAGAACCTGCAGGACGTGGACCCCTGCCGGACCAACCTCTCCACCCAGGTGGCCTTCATCGACGACGGCGTGGTGGTCCCCGGCACCGGCGGCACCCCGTGCATCACCTGGTGCTACGGCCCGGGCGGCTACATCGTCAACAACACCGGCGGCCTGCTCGGCCCGGACTACCACATCTTCAACCGCATCGAGAGCCCGGTGCTGGAGTGGCCGGCGGGCCACGACGGCGCGCGCTTCGCCTTCGACGTCTACCGGCACGAGGACCTGTCCTTCCCGGGCTCGCCCGGCATCTTCTACACCTGGGGCGTCCGCTCCACCAACGATCCGGTGGGCCAGCCCCTCGACGCGGAGATCTACCGCGATCGCTCGTTCATCCACTTCGGTGGGCCCGGCTACTACCGCCACGACGAGCTGATCGGCGACCTGCTCATGCCCGGCGTCACGCAGGTGCAGGTCTGCCTCGAGGTCCAGGAGCTCGGCTGGATCTGGGGCTTCGACGGCACCGACGGCACCCCCGCTCCCTACTTCGACAACGTGGCGGTGAAGGCCTGGCGATACAGCGGCCCGCAGATGAGCACGCGGACCATCGACCTGCCCAACGACGGCTTCCCCGACCAGGGCCACCTGGACCTGGACGACCTCGCCAGCAACTCCGTGCGCTTCGACATGGCCCAGAGCATCGCCCACGACGACGAGACCCGGAACGACCCCGGCGATTCGATCACCGTGGACGTGTCGGTGCAGCGCGTGGGCGCCATGCTGATCCGCGAGCCGCGCATGATCGTGCGCATGCAGGCCAACCCGCTCTTCGATGCGGTGCGCGTGCTGCCGCCGGGCTTCTCGCAGACCGGCGCCATGGTCACCGGCCACGTGGTGGGCGACACGGTCCGCACGCCCAGCGGCGTCGTGCTGCAGGACCGCTGGGCCTTCGACCTGCCCGACACCGGCTTCTTCTACCCGGGCGACGTGATCCGCTACATGTTCGAGGCCGGCGACATCCTCGCCGCCGACGACCGCTGGTCCACCCTGCCCGCCGACACCACCGGCTTCTCCGACCTGGGCAACGGCATCCGCTGGGATCCCCTCTTCACCGTGCGCGCGCTGCCCTCGGTGCAGAGCATCCACGGCGGCCAGCCCGACCTGCTGGTCTGGAACGACGCCGGCTCCACCCGCGCGCTGGCCTCCCGCTGGTGGATCGCCCTGGCCAACCTGGGCTACCTGCCCGGCCGCGATTACGACCTCTTCACCACCCGCGGCCCGTCCTCCATGGTGGGCAACAGCCTCTCCGGCCGCGCCACCGCCGCCCACCTGGAGGGATACCGCGGCCTGGTCTACACCGCGGGCGCTCTGAGCTGGGGCCTGCTGACCGCCGGCGACCACCTGGACGAGCCCACCGACGACCTCGGCCTGCTCCAGGACTGGCTCGCGTTCGGCGACCGCCGCCTGGCCATGATGGGCGACAACCTCTACGGGGGGCTGGTGGACGCCGGGCCCGCGGGCGAGGCGTTCATGCAGGACGTGCTCGGCGCCGAGTTCCTCGGCAGCGACATCCGGCCGTACATCGCCAACCAGGTGGCGCCCCTCATCCGGGCGGTGCCCGGTCCCTGGCCGCCGTACAACCTGGAGGAATGGGTGGCCCACGGCGGGTGCCCCGGCATCAACACCTTCGACATGGTCACCGCGGCGGAGGGCGCCCAGCGCGTGGCCGAGTTCACCGACCCGAATGGGAACGACAGCGCCTACCCCTACGCCGCCATGATCGTGCGCACCGGCGGGGCGCTGGACACGCGGGCCTACTCCCTGCCTTACGATCTGCTGGTGGTGCAGAGCCCGCCGGGGTGGGAGGGGTCGTCCTACTACGGGGTGGTGCCGGCGCGCGTGGCGCTGCTCGGGGACATCCTGCAGGACATGGCGCTCGGCCCACCGGGCCCGCCGGTGGCCGCGCCCGACGCGCCGCGGACGCTGACGGTCAGCCAGTAC
>CAZWYF010000106.1:5064-7932 GCA_964637835.1 uncultured Fibrobacteraceae bacterium | reverse complement strand
TCACGAGCCCTCCCCCTCGCGCCTGGCCGCCAGCGAGACGCTGTCCGCCCCGGCGAGCCGGCACTGGTCCATGACCTTCACCACGTCGCCGGTCTGGCTGCCCTGGTCGGCGACCACCACCACGCCGGCCTCCGGGTCCTCGGCCAGCGCCCGCTCCACCAGGCCGCGCACCGAGCGCACGTCCACCTCCTTGCCCTCCATCCAGACCTCGCCCTCGGCGCTGACGCCGATCATGATCGACGCCTGCTCCTTCACCTCGGCCGTCGCGGCGGTGGACCGCTGCACCTCGATGCCCGACTCCTTCACGAAGCTGGTGGTCACCACGAAGAAGATCAGCAGCAGGAAGACCATGTCGATCAGCGGCGACATGTTCACGTCCACCCTGTCGCTGCCGCCGCGGATGGTCCGGCGCACGTTGATCATGGCGTGTCCTTTCTCGGCTGTTGGCGAGCACCGCCGCCCCGCGCGCGGTCGTCCCACGCGCCGTGGTCGTCCCGCCCGAGGTCGCGCTCCAGCAGGTGGGTGGTCTCCTCCAGGCGCAGGCGGAGCTGCTCGGCGCGGTCGCGCAGGCGGCCGCTGAGCACCAGGCCGGGGATGGCGATGAGCAGGCCGGTCTGGGTGGTGACCAGGGCCACGGAGATGCCGCCGGCCAGGGCGCGCGCGTTGCCGGTGCCGAAGACGCTCAGCACCTGGAAGGTCTCGATCATGCCCAGCACCGTGCCCAGCAGGCCGAGCAAGGGGGCGATGGCCGCGAGCACGGCGATGGCCTCGTGGCGGTGCTCCAGCTCGCGGTCCAGGCGCTCGCGGCACTGGGCGAGGATCTCGCGGTCCAGGCGGGGACGACCACTGCGCAGCTCCACGAACGCGCGGACCAGGGCCGCCCGCAGCCCGCGGCGCGTCGCGTCCGGCGCCGGCTCCTCGCCGCGGGCGATGGCCAGCAGGCCGGGGATGTCCAGGTCGCCCCGGGCGTAGCGGCGCAGGACGCGCCAGCGCTCGAGGATCAGGGTCCACATCACCAGCGACACCAGCACCAGCGGGCCCATGACCCAGCCGCCCTGGCGCAGGTAGGCCGCGGTGACGTCAAGCATGGCGGGGCTCCGCGGGGGGGAACCGGTCGTGGCCGTCACCATCGCGCTGGCGGTCGATGGTGTTCACCAGGTGCATGGCCTGTTCCTCCATGTCGCCGATGACGTGGTCGGTGCGGCGCTTGAGCCAGGTGTGGGCGAGCATCACCGGGATGGCGATGGCCAGGCCGATCTCCGTGGTGATGAGCGCCTCGCTGATGCCGCCGGACATGAGCTTCGGGTCGCCGGTGCCGTGCAGGGTGATCACGCGGAAGGTCTCGATCATGCCGGTGACCGTGCCCAGCAGGCCGAGCAGCGGGGCCACCGCGCCGAACACCGCGAGCATGGCCAGGCCGCGCTGCAGCAGCGGCATCTCGTGCAGGATGGCCTCCTGCAGCACGCTCTCCTGGATCTCGCGGCGCTCGCGGCGCACGTCCAGGCCCGCGCGCACCACCCGGGCCACCGGCGAGCGGCGGCAGACGTCGGCGCTGACCCGATGCTCGCAGGACGACCAGTCGCCGCGGGCGGCGTCGGCGTTGACCTGGGCCATGATGCGGTCGGTGCTGGCGTGGACGCGCTGCAGGTGCAGGGCCTTCCACACCGCGGTGACCAGCGCCAGCAGCGCGATGAGGCCCAGAGGCCAGACGATGGGCCCGCCCTGCCGCACCTGCTCGATCAGCGACGGCCGCCGCGCGATCTGACGCAACGCCCGGCCGCCCGAGAGGTCCACCGGGACCAGGGCGCTCTCGCCGGCGAGGTAGTCGCGTAGCCTGTCGGCCACGCCGCCAGCCGGCTCCTCGGCCATGGCCACCAGCCGCTGGCTGTCGGGGTTCCAGAGCAGGAAGCCCACCTCGCCCTGGGTGCGGTAGGCGGTGGTGAAGCAGCCGAGGTGGAGGATCTCGCCGGTGGTGTCGCGGCCGTCGCGGCCGCCGAACTCGCCGCGCCGCAGGGTCACCTGCCCGGTGCGGACCACCTCGTCGATGGCGACGCGGGCGAGGTCGCGGATGTCGTCGAGGTCGGGGAAATAGCCCTCGCGTAGCAGGGCGGCCACGGTGTCCAGGCGCGCGGGCGCCGCCGACGTCAGCGGCGAGCTGCGCAGCAGCGATTCCAGGTCCCGGGCCGCCACGCGGACGTTGCCGCTCAGCTCGCGGAAGGCGATCTCCTCCTGCGCCCACTGCTCCTGCAGCCGGTCGCGGCGCGCGGCGGCGGCCTCCTCGCGCGCGGCCAGCTCGCGCAGCTCGGCCTCGAGCGCCTGCTGGCGCGCCTCCAGGCTGTCGACCACGGCGGTCAGCCGCTGGCGATCCTGCAGGATCCGCTGCTCGATGGCCGCGGCCTCCTGCTCGGCGCGGGCGCGGTCGGCCTCGGCCTGCTGCTGGGCGCGGCGGATGTCCTGGGCCGCGGCGGGGTCGGCGGCGAGGGTGGCGGCGAGGAAGGCGGCGAGGAAGGCGGCGAGGATGGCGGCGAGGACGACCACGCCGGGGGCTGCCATGGCGCGGGTGGCCTCGGCGAGGGCCGGCATGGCGCCGACGGCCGTGGTCCGGCCGGCCGGCCGCGAACGCGATGAACGGCGAGAAGCCGTGCCGCGCGTCATGGCGCCACCGTCCCCAGCGGCAGCGGCAGCACGCCCACCGGGCGGCGGCGGGTGGCCATCTCCACGGCGCGGCGGATGCTGTCCAGCGCCTCGCCGCCGAGCGGGACGAACGCCGCGGCGGCCGGGTCCCACGCCCCGCCGCGGCTCATGTCCGGGGTGAGCCAGAACAGGCCCAGGCGGCCGACCATGAGCAGGTCGGCGGTGAGCTCCTCG
>CAZWYF010000106.1:3625-4964 GCA_964637835.1 uncultured Fibrobacteraceae bacterium | reverse complement strand
CGGCAGGAACGGCAGATCCCGCGCCACCACCCGCTCGAGGTCGCGCAGGATCACCAGCAGGGTGTCCTCCAGGCTGGCCTCCAGGCGGCGCGACTCCTCCAGGCGGCGGGCCAGCTCGTCGCCCGCCGATTCCAGCGCCGCCACGCGATCGCGCTCCAGCGCGGCGCGCTCCTCCAGGTACGCCACCTGCGCGGCGGCGGCCTCCCAGCGGGCCTGCAGGTCGGCGCGCTCGGCGGCCCAGGCGTCCAGCTCCTGCTGGGTGGCCTGGCGGGTGTCGAGGGCCTCGGCGGCGGTCTGCTGGACGGTGGTGGCGGGGTCGTCCTGGGCGGGGGCCGCCCCGGCGGCGACCAGCGTGGTGGCCAGCGCGGCGGCCAGCAGCAGCCCCGGGGCCGCGGCGTCACGTGCTCTCATGCGGTGCTCTCGCTTTCGCGGTGGGCGTCGGGGATTCCGGCCACAAGGTAGCGGATCGGCGGCGGGCGGCGCCAGGAGGGGATGGGCGACGTTGGAGGCCCGGAAGCGGTGGAGAATGGCGACGGAAGGGTCGCCGGCCGGCTCCGGGAGGGGCGGAGCCGGCCGGCCAGGCGACCTACCAGGTCGCCGGCAACGTCGCGATCAGTCCCACCAGGTAGCTCACCGAGGACTCTTCCCCACCGTCGGGGATGTTCACGCGGATCTCCTGGACCCACTCCAGCGTCTGGCCCAGGACCAGGTTGTAGCCCAGGCCCACGCCGCCGGCGCGGAACTCGGAGGGCTGGTCGCCGAGGCCGTCGGCCACGTCGGCGTCCACCTCGAGCAGGAGCTGGGCGCGGTCGCTCAGGGTGTAGTAGCCGCCCATGGCCAGGCAGACGTCGGTGAGGCGGTCGGTGCCCGCGGCGGTCTGCACGCCGGCCATGCAGAGGCCGGCGCGGGCGTAGAGGCCCCAGCCGGCCAGGTCGGGCGCGCGGTCCCAGTTCAGCTCGAAGGCCGGAGAGACCAGCAGGGTCTCGCTGCCGCCGGTGGCGGAGCGGATGTCGAGCATGAGGTCCAGGTCCCAGTGGTCGGTGTCCAGGGGGGTGCCCAGGATGCCGAGGCCCAGCTCGCTGGTGCCGTCGGCCAGGTGGCCATTGGCCGAGAGCGTGGTCCCGAGGTAGGCGCCGAAGCCGCGGGCCAGGCCCCAGCCGGCCACCATGTCGCCGCCCAGGCCCTGGTTCGTCGACGCGCGGCCCAGGCCCTCGAGGGCGCCATAGACCTCGATGTTCGCCGCGCCGGGGTCCCAGGCCTCGACCGTGTCGACGGCGTGGGCGGGCGCGGGCGCGAGGAGAGCGCCGACCGCGGCGGTGAGCAGGATGGCCAGCAGGCC
>CAZWYF010000106.1:1926-3525 GCA_964637835.1 uncultured Fibrobacteraceae bacterium | reverse complement strand
ACGACCTCCGGTCGCGGGTCGGTCCGGCGGTGCGGGGCGCGCGGGCGGTGTCGAGGGTGGGGGTCGCGTGCATGGTTCTATCCGTCCTTTCCGGGGCAGGAAACAGCATGCGGATCAGGCCACCAGGCTGCCGAGCTGGTAGACCGTCAGGGACACCAGGTAGGCGAACACGGTCAGTCCGCCGAACTGCAGGAGCGCCCAGGACCAGCGGCCCGACTCGCGCCGGGTGATCGCCACGGTGGCCATGCAGGGCGTGCCGATGAGCAGGAAGAGCACCAGGGAGAGGGCCACCAGCGGCGAGTAGTCCGCCCGCAGCTGGCTGCGCAGGTCCCCCTCGGCGCCCTCGGCGCCCAGGGCGTAGACGATGCTCAGCTGGGAGACGAAGACCTCCTTGGCCGCGAAGGCGCCGATCGACGCGGTGACGATGCGCCAGTCGAAGCCCAGGGGCGCGAAGGCCGGCTCCAGGGCCGTGCCCACCCGGCCGGCGACCGACGACTGCAGGGCCTCGGCCGAGCGCAGGCCGTCGATCTGCGCGGTCGTCAGCTGGGTGACGGCGGGGTCGCCCGCGGCGAGGGCGCGGTCCACGGCGTAGGTGTCGGGCTGGGGGTAGGTGGTCAGGGCCCAGAGGATGATGGAGATGCCCAGGATCACCGTGCCGGCCTTGCGCAGGTAGATGCCCGCCCGCTCGGACATGCGCAGGACCACGCTCCTGAGCGGCGGCACCCGGTAGGGCGGCAGCTCCATGACGAAGGGCGTGGGCTCGCCCCGCAGCACCGTGCCGCGCAGCAGCCGCGCCAGGCCCAGGGCCAGGGCGATGCCGATGACGTAGACGCCCCACAGCGCCGGCGCCTGCCAGGGCGCGGCCAGGAAGGCGGGGATCACCAGCAGCCAGATGGGCAGCCGCGCGCCGCAGGACATGAGCGGCAGGACCAGCATGGTCACCAGCCGGTCGCGGTCGTTCTCGATGGTGCGCGTCGCCATGATGCCGGGGATGGAGCAGCCGAAGCCCGTGACCAGGGGCAGGAAGCTCTTGCCGTGCAGGCCGAAGCGGCTGAGGAAGCGGTCCATGAGGAACGCGGCGCGGGCCATGTACCCGGTGTCCTCCAGGAGCGAGAGCCCGAGGAACAGGAGGATGATGTTGGGGACGAACACCAGCACGCCGCCCACACCGGCCAGGATGCCGTCGACCAGGAGCGAGAGCAGCGCCGAGTCCGCCGACCCCGGCCAGTGGGTGACCAGCGCGCCGGACAGCGCGCCGATGCCGGTCTCGATGAGGTCCATGAGCGGCGCGCCCAGGGTGAAGGTGACCCAGAAGATCGCGTACATCACCCCCAGGAAGATGGGCAGGCCGAGGACGCGGTGGGCCACGATGCGGTCGATGCGGTCGCTGATGACCCGGGCGTTGGGCCGCGCCGCGGCCAGCATGGCGTGCAGCAGGACGGTGTCCACCACGGCGTGGTCGCGACGGGCGCGCTCCACCGCGTCGGTCAGCTCGGGCGCCCCGGCCACGCCGGGCTGATCCACGCCCGCGGGCGCCAGGGCGGCGGCCACCTCGGGGGCGCGGCGGGTGGCGCGGTCGGCGGCGGAGGCGGTGGCGGC
>CAZWYF010000106.1:0-1826 GCA_964637835.1 uncultured Fibrobacteraceae bacterium | reverse complement strand
GCCTCGAGCACGGCCCGGCGCAGGTCGGCCAGGCCCTCGCCACGGTGGGCGGTGGTCTCGCACACGGGCACCCCCAGGCGCTCGGCGAGCTGGGCGGTGTCCACGCGCTGGCCGGCGCGGCGGGCCTCGTCGGCCATGTTCAGGCAGAGCACGGCGCGCGCGCCGGTGCGCAGGACCTGCAGCAGGAAGACCAGGCCCCGACGCAGCACCGTGGAGTCCACCACCACCACCACCACGTCGTGGTCGCCGTCGAGGATCTCGTCGCGGGCGATGCGCTCCTCGGGCGAGTAACCAGCCAGTGAGTAGGTGCCGGGCAGGTCGCGCAGGCTGATGGTCCCGCTGCTGGTCTGCCAGGTACCCTCGCGCCGCTCCACGGTCACGCCGGGATAGTTGCCCACGCGCTGCCGGGCCCCGGTCAGGGCGTTGAACAGGCTGGTCTTGCCGGCGTTGGGGTTGCCGGCGAGCAGGACGCGCAGGTCCTGATCCTGCCGGGTGGCCTGAACCGGCCGGGTGGTCTGGTCCTGCCGGGTGGCCTGGTCCTGCTCGGTGGCCTGGTCCTGCCGGGTGGCCTGGTCCTGCTTGGTGGCCTGGTCCTGCTTGGTGGCTGCCGCGGCGTCGTCGAGGAGTCGTCGCCGGCCTTTCAGAA
Source organism: uncultured Fibrobacteraceae bacterium (assembly GCA_964637835.1). Lineage (GTDB taxonomy): Bacteria > Krumholzibacteriota > Krumholzibacteriia > LZORAL124-64-63 > LZORAL124-64-63 > Glo-17. Next base: position 1,180 of record CAZWYF010000106.1, on the reverse strand, counting down.
GATCCCTGTTCATGTGTTAGACGCCTCTACATTCGGGGTCAAAAAAAGGGCCGCGGTCGGCCGGTCCGTCCGGTCGCCGGGCTATCCGTCCACCGGGCCGGGGTCGCGGTCGGCCGGGTCGTCTGCGACGGTGCCACTGGCGGCGGGGTCGACCGTGATCACGGAGATCGCGGCGGCCTCGCTGCGACGCAGGGCCAGCTCGTAGCCCTGCAGCTTGATCCAGACGGGGTCGCCAGCGGGTGCGATGCGGGCGATCTCGATCTCCGCATCGGGCAGCAGGCCCATGTCCAGGAGGCGCTGGCGCACCGCGCCGTCGCTCTCCACCTGGGTGATCCGGCCGCGCTGGCCGGGGTCGAGGTCGGCGATGCTCATGCGAGGGGTCCTCTCGGCGAGGTCGTGCAGGCCGTGGCACGCGGTGGGGCACGGCGGAACGTCGTGGTGGACCAGGGAACAGCGCTGGAAGCGCAGGAGCTGGTCGTCCGCCTCGGGGCAGACGGCCAGGTACTCGAAGAAGCGGACCAGGCGGTCCAGCGCCTCGGGGGTGAGGCTGTGCTCGGCGGCGCAGGCGTTCTGCTCGGCGAGGTCGTCCGACAGGCCGAGGATGTCCTTGAAGAACCGGCGCAACACGGTATGCCGGGCGTAGATGCGGCGGGCGGCCCGGGTCCCGATCTCGGTGAGGCCCACGTACTCGCGGCGCTCGTAGTCGATGAGGCCCATCTCGTCCAGGCGGCGCATGGCCGGCGAGACCGATCCGGGGCGCACGTTGCGGGCGGAGGCGATATCGCGGACGCGGGCGAAGCCATGGCGGCTGACCAGCCGGAAGACGGTCTCGAGGTAGTCCTCGAGCGCCGGCGTGAGGTCCGGCAGCTCCGGCAGCGGCGCCAGGGCCGGGCGGGGATCGGGGGCGACGTGGTCGGTCATCAGTCCGTGCTCCTTGTGTTAGACCAATCTAACGAACGGTGGATGGGAGTCCAGGAAAATCGGCGGGGAATTGTGGATCGAGGGTCGGGACGACCCCTGGGCCCCGGGAAGGGCGTTCGGGGGGGCCCCCGGGGGGGCCCCGGGGGGCATCCCGGGGGGCATCCCGGGGGGCACCCCGGCGGGCATCCCGGGGGGCATCCCGGGGGGCATCTGACCGTCGCCCGGGGACACGCCGGTTCCGGGGGCGGCGCGCTGTTCC
>CAZWYF010000105.1:0-8170 GCA_964637835.1 uncultured Fibrobacteraceae bacterium | reverse complement strand
GCGTCGCTCGCGGGACCCGGGGGCCGTGGTGTTCGTGGACCGGGCCACCCCGGAGGACGAGGTGACCTCGTGCGCCTGTGCTGGCGGGGAGAGGGGTTGCGGGGGTGGGTATTGCGCTGGGGGGTGGGTGGTGGCATGGTGGCGGGGTCCGGATCGTCCGCAGGGTCACGAGCGAGGAGGTCGTCATGAGCGATTATCACGAGTCGTGGGACGGGCTGCCGGGCGAGGCGCGCGACATCCACCGCGCGCTGACGAGCCTGAAGGAGGAGATCGAGGCGGTGGACTGGTACCACCAGCGGGTGGTGATGGCGCGGGACAAGGAGCTCAAGCGGATCCTCGCACACAACCGCGACGAGGAGATCGAGCACGCCTGCATGACGCTGGAGTGGCTGCGGCGCCACATGCACGAGTGGGATGGCCAGCTGCGGGAGTACCTCTTCCGCGAGGGCGACATCACCGGACACGAGGGCGCCCAGGACCACTGACGGGCACCGACGGCTGACGGGAGAAGCGATGGGACCGAGCATCGAGCCGGTGCGCGACGCACGGGCGCGCAGCGAATTCCTGAAGGTGCCGTACCGGCTGTACGGCAAGAAGCACCCGCTGTACGTCTATCCTCTGCTCGGGCAGCAGAAGGCCTTCCTCGATCCCGCCAAGAACCCGTTCTTCCGGCATGCCGACGCCCAGCTCTGGGTGGCGCGGCAGGGCGCCATGCCGGTGGGGCGCATCGCCGCGGCGGTGGACCGCAGCAGCAACGAGTACCACGGCGAGCAGGTGGGCTACTTCGGGTTCTACGAGGCGCCCGGCGACGCGGAGGTGGCGACGGGTCTGCTGGAGACCGCGCGGGCCTGGATCGCCGGGCAGGGCATGACCACCATGCGCGGCCCCGGCTGCTTCACCACCAACCACGACGCGCTCGGCCTGCTGATCGAGGGCCATCGCAACCGACCGGCCATCGGCATGCCCTGGCAACCGCCGTACTACCAGGAGCAGCTCGAGAGCTTCGGCCTGCAGAAGGCCCAGGACCTGCTCGCCTGGCAGTTCCATGCGCCGGGCGGCCAGCCGCCGGCGCGCATGGCGCGGTTCGCCGCGCGCATCGCCGACCGCCAGGAGTTCACGGTGCGGCCGTTCCGCATGGACCGGTTCTGGGAGGAGGTGGAGATCGTCCGTGGGCTGTACTACGACGCCTGGAAGGACAACTGGGGCTTCGTGCCCATGGACGAGGAGGAGTTCCGCCACGCGGCCAGGGACATGAAGGGCATGGTCGACCCCGGTTTCCTGCTCATCGCCGAGGCGGGCAGCGAACCGGGCGGCGAGCCCATCGGCTTCTCCATGACCACGCCGGATTTCAACCAGGCGCTGTTCCCGCTGAAGGGGTCGCTCCTGCCCTTCGGCTGGCTCAGGTTCCTGCTGGGCAAGCGCAGGATCCGTAGCGCCCGCACCCTGCTCATGGGCGTCAAGCCCGAGCACCGGCGCCAGGGCGTGGACGTGATGCTGGTCCACGAGACCATCCGCTATGCGGCGACCCGCGGCATCCACACCGGCGAGTGCTCCTGGGTCCTCGCGGACAACGAGCTGATGAACCGCACCCTGGAGAAGTCCGGCGCCACCCGCAAGAACGTCTACCGCATCTACGAGCGGGCGGTGTGACGGTGCCCGCGGCGGTGGCGGTCACCGGGGCGAGCGGCTTCCTGGGCAGCCACGTCTGCGACGTGCTGCTCGCCGCGGGCGTGCCGGTGCGGGCGGCGGTGCGCGCCACCAGCAGCCACCGCTGGCTCGCGGGCAAGGACCTCGCCCTGGTGGAGACCGTGCTGGACGAGCCCGCCTCCCTCGAGGCGCTGCTCGACGGTTGCCGCGGCGTGGTCCACTGCGCGGGCGTGGTCATGGCCGACGAGGCCACCTACCGCCGCGTCAACACCGACGGCACCGCGGCCCTGCTGGCGGCCGCCCGGCGCACCGGCAGCGTGGCGTCCTTCGTGCTGATCAGCTCGCTGGCCGCCGGCGGCCCCGCCGGCCTGGACCACCCCCGCGACGAGACCATGCCCGACCGCCCGGTGTCCGGCTACGGGCGCAGCAAGCTGGCCGCCGAGGCGCTGCTGGCGCAGGACTGGCCGTTCCGCACGGTCACCCTGCGGCCCCCGTCGCTCTATGGCCCCCGCGACCGCGAGTTCGTGCCCCTGCTGCGGGCCGCCGCCCGTGGCTGGACCGTGCGTCCAGGCACCTCCCTGCAGGGGCTGAGCCTGGTGGATGGCCGCGACGCGGCCACCGCGGCGGTGGCCCTGCTGGAGGCCGGCGGCGCCACCGGCGTCTTCCACCTCGACGACGGCTCCGGTCCCGACGGTCCCCGCGACCCCGGCCGTCGCCACCCGTGGGGCTACGACTGGGACGAGCTGCTCGCCGTCCTGCGCGGGCTCTTCCACCGTCCCGTCCGTCGCGTCACCGTCCCGCTCTGGACGCTGGCGGTGGCGCGGGCCCTGGCTCCCGCGTCGGCCCGCGACCGCTCCCCCGTCCTCAATCCCGACCGCGCCGGCGACCTCGACCAGCCCGGCTGGGTCTGCACCGCCGCGCGCCTGCGGCGCGAGGTCGGCTGGCAGCCACGGCACGACCTCGCCAGCGGCCTGCGCGACACCCTGGATTTCACCCGCCGTCGGGGATGGCTCCGATGACCGTCTTCCTCGCCCGCCTGCGGCCCTGGCGTCAGGGCGCCGACTGGATCGCCGTGGTCTACGTCCTGACCAGCGGCCTCTACCCCCTGCTGAACCCCGCCTGCTTCGACGTGGTGGCCGACCCCGGCCCCCTGCACGCGCCGCTGCCCCACCTGGCCTGGCACCTGGTGCTCGCCGCGGTCATCCTGGTGATCCCGCCCCTGCTGCGCCGCCAGGAACGCTGGCCGGTACGCCTGCTCGGGGTGTCCGCCATCCCGCTCATGTTCCCCATCTTCTACGCGGAGCTGGAGTTCCTGGGCGTGGTCTTCCGCGACTTCGGCCACTCCTTCGACCCCTGGCTGATCCAGCTCGAGGAGCGGATCTTCGGCGGGCAGCCCAGCCTGGCCTGGTCCCGGCACATGCCCTGGCGGTGGCTGTACGAGCTCATGGAGTTCGCCTACTTCACCTATTACTTCTTCGGCCTGTTCGCCCTGCTGCTCATCTGGCGCACCGGCCGCCGCTCGCGCGACCGCAACTGGGCGCTCACCGCCGCCATGGTCCGCGACCTGGTGGCCGTGATGCTCACCTGCTACGCCTGGTTCACCTTCTTCCCGGTGTGGGGCCCCAAGTACTTCCAGTACCTGGGCATCGCCGGCCCCATCGCCGAGGAGGGCCTCACCGGCTGGCTCTTCCACGACATCATGGTCTTCATCCACGCCAACGGGGCGCTCTCCGGCGCGGCCTTCCCCTCCAGCCACGTGGCGGGCAGCATGGTCTCCTGGTGGTGGGGCTGGAAGGTGGCGCCGCGGCACCGCTGGTGGCTGACCACGCTGTGGGCGCTGCTCTGCCTGAGCATCGTCTACTGCCGCTACCATTACGTGCTGGACCTGGTCGCCGGCGTGGCCTGGGGCGCCCTGATCATGGCGCTCACCAGCCGGCTGATGGCCATGCCCCGCGACGGCCTGCGGGACGACCCCGCCAGCAGCGGCGTCCCCGTCGCCGCGACGCGCGTGCCGCGCGAAAGCGCCCGCACCGATGGCGCGGGCGCTCCCCTCTCGCGTGGCTGATCCCGACGGATCGGCCCGGTGACGTGGCAGTGGGTGGGCGGCTCCCGGCCGCCCCGGCGCTAGACGCCTCAGGTGAAGCCGCCGGCCCCGCAGCCCCCGCCGCCGGCGCCACAGGACGGCCCGGCGGCGGCGCTGCCGCTGCCGGTGGCGCTGCCGGTGGCGAACGCGGACAGGTTGCGGGTCACCTCGTGCGCACCGCAGTCCGGGCACGCGGCCTCTCCCGCCTCCATGGCGGAGAAGGTCATGATCTCCTCGAACTGCCGGCCGCAGCCCTTGCAGACGAACTCGAAGATGGGCATGACGACGCTCCCGTGCGCGGGACCGGCGCTAGCGCGCCGGGCCCTCGCTCTTCTCCCCGGTGGTGATCCGGGACGGCTCGTTGCTCTGGTCCGTGGTCTTCTCGGTGCTGGCCTGGTTGCGCGGGTCTCCGACCTCGCAGGCGCGGGTCAGTCAGCCACCGCCGATGCCGAGCTTCGGCAGCACCACGTTGGCCAGCACCAGGTATGCGACCACGAAGAGGATGATCTCGAGCATGGTCCGGACCCCCTTCGGGATTTGTTTCATAGATTCAAAACTCATTGACTACAATCTAGCCGCCCCGCGGCCGATGTCAAGGGCGGCCGAGGCGGCCCTTGCCGCCGGTCGCCGCCTCGGTTTACCTTCGGCTCCGGTCCGGACGCCTGAAGCGCCGCCGGACCCTCGCACCCCGCATCGTCGTCCCGATCGTTGTCCCGAGCCCGCATCCGTGGAGGCCCCCCGTTGTCCGAAGCGCGCCCCAGCCCCGACCAGCCGCGCGAGTTCGCGCGCACCCTCGTGACCGCCGCCCTGCCCTACGCCAACGGCGAGATCCATCTCGGCCACCTGGCGGGCGCCTACCTGCCGGCGGACATCGCGGTGCGGTACCTGCGGCTGCGGGGTCGTCCCGCGCTGTTCATCTGCGGAACCGACGAGTACGGCGTGCCCATCACCCTGACGGCGGAGAAGCTGGGCCTCTCGCCCAAGGAACTGGTGGACCGCAACTACGCCTCCATCCGCGACAGCTTCGCCGGCCTGGGCATCGAGTTCGACAACTTCTCCCAGACCAGCCGCCCCATCCACGCCGAGACCGCCAGCGCGTTCTTCTTCGACCTGCACCAGCACGGCCGGCTGGTCCAGAAGACCACCCAGCAGTTCTACAGCCCCAGTCAAGATCGGTTCCTGGCCGACCGCTACATCGAGGGCACCTGCCCGCACTGCCAGAGCGCCAACGCCCGGGGCGACCAGTGCGAGGACTGCGGCCGCTCCCTCGACCCCACCGACCTCGTCGAGCCCCACGACGCGCTGAAGGGCGAGCCCCTGGAGCTGCGCGAGACCACCCACTGGTACATCCCGCTGGGCCAGTGGCAGGACGCCCTCGAGGACTTCATCGGCCGGCATCCGGAGTGGAAGGAGAACGTCCAGCAATACTGCCGCTCCTGGTTCCAGGACGGGCTGGGCGACCGCGCCGTCACCCGGGACATCGCCTGGGGGGTGGACGTGCCGCTGCCCGATCACGAGGGCAAGGTCCTCTATGTGTGGTTCGACGCGCCCATCGGTTACGTCTCGGCGACCCGCGAGTGGGCGCAGCAGCAGGGCGATCCGGAGGCCTGGCGCACCTGGTGGCAGGACCCCGGCACGCGGCTGATCCACTTCATCGGCAAGGACAACGTGGTCTTCCACACCCTGATGTTCCCGGCCATGCTCATGGCCCACAGCGAGGCGTGGGTGCTGCCGGACAACGTGCCGGCCAACGAGTTCCTCAACCTCGAGGGCCGCAAGCTGTCCACCAGCCGCGGCTTCGCCGTGTGGTTGCCGGACTACCTGCAGAAGTTCCAGCCCGACCCGCTGCGCTACACCCTGGCGCGCAACCTGCCCGAGACCCGCGACATGAACTTCACCTGGGAGGGCTTCCGCGCCCGCAACGACAGCGAGCTGGGCAACAACTTCGGCAACCTCATCAACCGCGTGCTCACCTTCATCCACAAGTACTTCGACGGGAAGGTGCCGGAGTGGTCGGAGGCGGCCATGCAGGACATGGACCGCGCCGTGCTCGCCGAGATGGCGCAGCTGCGCGAGAAGTGGGCCGGGCACATGGAGCGCTTCGAGATCAAGGCCGCCGTGGAGTGCGCCTTCGCCGCCGGCCAGGCGGGCAACCGCTACTTCGACGAGTCGGCCCCCTTCCGCACCCGCAAGACCGACCTCGCCCGCTGCGGCCACTCCCTGGGCGTGGCCATCCAGGTGCTGCGTCAGCTCTGCGTGATGCTCGCGCCGGTGACGCCCTTCGGCATGCAGAAGCTCTGGGGCTGGCTCGGCCTGCAGGACGACCTCTTCGCCGGCGGCTGGGAGGAGGCGCTCCAGGACATCCCGCCCGGCCGTCCGCTGGGCCAGCCGGAGATCCTCTTCCCGCGCCTGGACCCGGACCTGGTGCAGGCGGAGATCGACCGCCTGCAGGCGCTGGTGGAGCGGGACGACGACGCGTAGCGCCGCGCGGCCGGTTGGCGACGTGCGGCCGGCGCGCCTAGAGCGCCAGGTCGCCGTCCTCGAGCAGGGTCCCGATCTGGTCGCCGCGCTGGACCGCCAGGGTGGGCCGGTGCAGCAGGCAGTCCAGGTGCAGGCCGGACTGGTTGCTGCCGCCGGGGAAGCCGCGGTTGTCGCCGAAGGCGACGTGGGCGGTGCGCAGGGCCTTCTCGTCCTCGAGCATGCGGCCCACCAGGCGGGCGCCCGGGTTCAGGCCGATGCCCAGCTCGCAGACCACCGCCGCGCCCTCGTCACGCTGCAGCAGGTTCTGCAGGCGTTCGCGCCACAGGAGGTCGTCGCAGGCGACGTCCACGGCGCGGCCCGCGGCCAGCTCCACGCGCACCGGCAGCGGCGGGACGCCCGAGTCGCCCATGGGGCCGTCGATCACCAGGGTCCCGTGGGCCGACCCCTCCACCGGCGCGCAGTAGATCTCGCCGCACGGCAGGTTGATGCAGCAGTCGGTCCGGGCCTTGAGGTCGGAGATGAAGCGGCGGCCACGGACGTCGAAGGTCACGTCGGTTCCCAGGTGGGTGGTCAGCCGGATGCTCTCGGCGCCCTCGAGCAGGTCGCGCATGAGGCTCTCGCGCAGGTGCATGCGGCGGTAGTCCACGTCCAGCGACCCGCCGGTCATCATGTCCTCGCTGATGCCGGGCGCGTGGGCCATGCGGATGGTGCCCAGGTTCTCGATCAGGTGGAGCCACTCGATGCGGAACGGCGTCTCGGCGATGTGGCCGGCGATGGCGTTGATCACCACGGTGGGGCCGGGGATCAGGGCGCGCAGGTCGTCCGGGACCTGCTCGAGCGGCCGGCCGGTGGGCGGCAGCTCATAGGTGCTCACGTGGCAGCCATAGAGGCGGGCGGCCGCGGCGAAGGCGCCCGGGCAGGCGCCGCAGACCTCGTCGCCCACCACCAGGACGTGGTCTTCCGGACGCAGATCCAGCGTCGCCTCCATGGCGCGCTGGGCGGACGCGATCATGGCCGCGGTGGGTTGCTGGACGACTCCGAAGTTCATGCTCTCCCTCTCACGTGACCGGTGGCGGCCGCCGGGTCGGGGGCTCCGCGGCGACCGGTCAAACATGGAAGGTCACGCAGGGAAAAGCAAAGAGGTCGGGGGGCGGGAATCGAACCCAGATTCCGAACCGGAATTCGACCGCCGCCCCCCCGGATGCGCGGCGCCGGCAGGCCGGTGAGCGGGCCCCGGATCAGGCCTGGTCGGCGGCCGCCTCGTCCGCGCCGTGCAGCCAGCGCAGGGCGCGGGCGCGGTCGTTCCGCTCGAAGAACTTCACCTCCGCGGTGGTGAAGGGTTTCGCGAACATGGTCATGCCCTTCTCGAGCTTGCCCTCGCCCACCACGGCGAGGCGCTCGATGTCGTTCCAGTGCCGGGCGTCGAACCTGGTGTCCTGCCACATGGCGCCGGCGCTCCAGCCCTGGAAGTCCTCCAGGTCCACCAGCAGGCTCACCTTGCCATGCTCCTCGATGGCGGACTCGAGCTCGGGCACGAAGATGTCGTAATCCGCGGCGGTCAGCTTGCCCCGGACGATGAGCTGCAGGATCCGCCCCTCCTCCTCCTCGCGCAGGGCGATGGATGCGAACTGGATGGACATGGCACGCTCCTCTCGATGGCGTGGACGCGGCTTTGCGGTCTCTCCGCCCAACGTAGGGCGGCCCCACGAGGCGGCAAACGGCGGGGGCCGCCCGGGGGGGGCGGCGCGGCGGATGGCGGGGGGCCGCCGGGGGACCCGGCGCACCGGACGGCGGGGGGTGCCCAGGGGGGCCCGGCGCGGCGGACGGCGAGGGGTCCCCCGGGGGGTCAGGCGCGGCGGACGGCAGGGGCCCCTCGGGGGGCCCGGCGCGGCGGACGGCGGGGCCCCCCGGGGGGCCAGGCGCGGCGGATGGCCGGGGCCCCCCGGGGGGCCAGGCGCG
>CAZWYF010000104.1:0-8437 GCA_964637835.1 uncultured Fibrobacteraceae bacterium | reverse complement strand
TTGATGGATCCTATCGCAGACCGCCACCGCGGTGGCGGTCTGCGGGTCTTCAGCACAAAATCGGTCCCGTGATCGGGACACTCTCGTTGATGGATGGCCACCATGGTGAGGTCGCCCGTCCCCCCTCCGGGCCGCCAGCGAGGAGAAGCTCTGGCACGGCCACCGGATCTTCCCGACCGCACACGCCGGCTCAGAACTCCATCGCGGCCAGCCTCCGTCCCCAGCCGACGATCATCTCGACGCTCCGGGTCTCGGCGCCGGCGTCGGGCTCGACGATCAGGAAGCGCTGGCCGTCCGGGGTGACGTCGTAGTTCGCGACGGGGACGCCGGAGCTGTCCATGCGGTGCTCGAAGATCAGCTCCGGGGTCTGCAGGCGCAGTTCCGGCTCGGTGGCGATGGCGACGCGGTACATGCCGTCGCCGCGCACGAAGAAGATCTCGCGGCCGTCGTCGGACCAGCGGGGGGCGCGGCCGCCGTCGGTGGAGATCTGCCACTTCGCGCCGGTCACGGGGTAGGGCTGCAGGAAGATCTCCTCGCGGCCCGTCTCGTCGCTCACGTACACGAACCACTCCATGTCCGGGGAGAAGTCCGGCGCCCACTCCGCGGCGGGGCTCTCGATCAGGGGGCCGGTGCGGGTGCTGTCGGCGAGGTCGACGCGGAGGACGTCGCCGAGGGTGGGCGCCCCCAGGCGCGTGGCCAGGACCGTGCGGCCGTCGCGGCCCACCGACATGGGGATCAGGATCATGTCCGCGGTCCGGGGCACGCTCTGGACGCGGGCGTCCCGGCCCAGCGTGCGGATCTGCAGCCCGGACCTCGAGACCGATGCATGCACGATGCCGCTGGTGCCGGGGATCCAGCTGGGCATGATGCTCGTGCGGTCGAAGGTGATGCGGGTGAGCGCGAGGTCGTCGAGGTCGAGGGTGTAGATGTCGTCATTGTTGCCGTGGCCCTCGCCGAGGACCAGGACCGCGCGGTTCCGCTCGCGGTCGAGGCGGGGGTAGCGGTAGGTGCCGGGGGGCAGGTCCAGAGCCTCGATGATCCCGTCGCGGCCCACCCAGGTCAGGCGGCGCCGGGGCCCACCCTCGCGTGCGGCCACGTAATAGAGCGTGCCGGTGTCGTCGAGATCGAAGTAGTACATGCCGCTGGCCTGGTCGCCGCGGACGCCGTCGAGTACCGGTTGCGGGCGGCCCGCCACGGCGAGCGTCTCGAGGTCGAAGGGCACCGCGTGCAGGACGCCCCCGCGCGCGATGATCAGGTGGCCGGTGGCCGAGTACCGCGCGATGGCGCCGCGCACGCCCAGGCGCCGGGTCGTGCCGCGGCGGTTGTCGTGGACGGCGATCTCCGCGTCCTCGTAGTCGCCGGGACTGGAGGCGTCGCCCACGGTGAAGACCACGCCGCGGCCGCCGGGCAGGGCGTCGGGCCACCGGTGCGTGCGCTCGCGGCGCTGCGGGTCGAGGACGGTCAGCGTCTCGGGCGGGGCGTCGCCGGTGTCCTGGACGCGGAGGATGCCCATGGAGTAGTGGGGCGAGTAGTAGATGTACCCGTCGTCGCCCCACGACGCGCCGCGCGGGTGCGCGGTCTCCACGATGTCCACCGGCACCCCGCCATCGATGCTCGTCTTGCGGAAGCGATTGTTCGCGGTATAGCCGACCCACTGGCCGTCCGGCGACATGAAGACGTTGTAGGCCTGCCGCTGATCGAGGATCACGTGCAGGGCGGGATCGGCGAGCGACCGCACCACGATGCCGTTCTGGTCGTCGATCCGCGTGCAGAGGGCCAGGTGCCGCCCGTCCGGCGAGACGGCCACCGCGCTCCAGTCGATGAGCGCGAGGGGCATGCCCGGCGGCAGGTTCACCGAGACGGCCAGGGACCGGGCCGCCGCCGGCACCACGGGCGAGGACCACGGCCGCCAGGCGAGCAGCCCCACCGCGCCGATCAGCATCGCCGCCAGGAACGCGGCCAGGAACCAGGGCGACCGGGACGACCCCGGCGACCGCGACCACCCCGCCCCGCCGGACGCCGCGGCGTCGGGCGCGGCGCCGCCGCCCGGGTCGGTCGTCCCGGCGGCCCACCCGCCGGCCCACCCGTCGGCCACCGCGTCGGTGGCCTGCAGCTCGATGCGCGCGTCGGCGATGGCGTGCAGGCGTTGCCGCGGGTCCCGCTGCAGGCAGCGGGCCAGGACCCGCCGGATGCGCGGCGGGGTGGCGGCCGGGATCCGGCCGGGATCGATCTCCTGCCTCAGCACGCCCGCGAGCACGTCGCTGGTGGTCTCGCCGGCGAAGAGCGGCTCGCCGGCCAGCATCTCCCAGAGCATGACGCCGAAGGCCCAGATGTCGGCCCGGTGGTCCACCGTGCGCCCCCGCGCCTGCTCGGGGGACATGTAGGCGGCGGTGCCGAGGATGGTGCCGGCCTGGGTCATGGCGGCGGTGATGGTGGGCGAGGTCCCGGGGTCCTCGTCGCCCACGGTCTCGCCGGTCATCGCCCGGGCCAGCCCGAAGTCGAGGATCTTCGCCGTCCCCTCCGGCGTGATCTTCACGTTGGCCGGCTTGAGGTCGCGGTGGACCACGCCCCGGTCGTGCGCGGACTCCAGCCCCTGGGCGATGCCGATGGCGATCTCCACGACCTCGTCCAGGCCCGGGGCGCCGCGGGCGAGCCGCGCCGCGAGGTCCTCGCCCTCGACCAGCTCCATGGTCAGGAACAGCCGCCCGTCGTCCTCGTCGAGCCCGTGGATCGCCGCGATGTTCGGGTGCTGCAGGCTGGCGAGGGTCCGCGCCTCGCGCCGGAAGCGCGCGACGCGCTCGGGGTCGTCCGAGAACTCCCGGGGCAGCAGCTTGAGCGCCACGTCGCGGCCGAGCTTCGTATCGTGCGCACGATAGACCTCGCCCATCCCGCCACGGCCGAGCAGCGCGGTGATCTGGTAGTGGGCGAGGGTCTTGCCGATCATGGTCCTCGGGATCCGGCAGGGATCGCCAGCGCGGGGTGGAGGGGCGGCGACGGCGACCGGTCGCTCCCGGCCGCCAGCGCCGGCCGGAACCGGTCAGGACGGCGCCATCCTATCACGTCGGCTGGAGATCAGGAAACGTTCTCGGCGGGAGACCCGCCGCTGCGCAGGAGTCCCACGGATCGGCAGGGAGCCGGGAGACGATCGCACCACGTAGCGGGCTACCTCGACGCCCGATCCGGCGCGGTGGCGCGGTGGGCGCGGTGGGCGCGGTGGGCGTGGTGGGCGCGGTGGCGCGGTGGGCGCGGTGGGCGCGATGGGCGCGATGGGTGCGACCGCGCCGCCCGTCAGGATCCCGCCGGGACGACCGGGGCCGGTAGCCAGCGCGCCAGCGTGGTGGCCAGCTCGCGGGCCTTCACCGGCTTGCTGAGGTAGTCGTTCATGCCGGCTTCCAGGCAACGCTCGCGGTCGCCCTGCATGGCCCGGGCCGTCATGGCGATGATGGGCACCGTGCGATCGCGGACGGGCGAGCCGGGCGCGCGGATGCGCGCCGTGGCCTCCAGGCCGTCCATCCCGGGCATCTGCACGTCCATGAGCACGAGGTCGTAGGGCAGGCTCGCCAGGGCGGCCACCGCCTCCTCGCCGCTGGCCACCGCCTCGGCCTTCAGGCCCAGCTTGCGGAGCAGGCCGAGGGCCACCTGCTGGTTCACGGCATTGTCCTCGGCCACCAGGATGCGCGCGTCGGCGGGCAGCGTGGGCGCCGGGTCGTCCTCATCGGCGACGGTCTCGTCCCCGTCGGCGCGCGTGCGCTCGTCCTGCCGGGCGAGGCGCGCGGTGAACCAGAACTCCGATCCGGCGCCCTCCTCGCTCTCGACCCCGATCTCACCGCCCATCAGGCCGGTCAGCTGGCGGGAGATGGCCAGCCCCAGCCCCGAGCCCCCGTACTGCCGGGCGACGGAGGCATCGACCTGCGAGAACACCTGGAACAGGCGGTCCTGCGCGGCGGCCGGGATGCCGATGCCCGTGTCCCGGACGGCGAAGCGCAGCAGCACCGACCCGGCGTCCTGCTCGACGACCGCCGCGCGCACGTCGACGCGGCCGGTCGCGGTGAACTTGATGGCGTTGCCCACGAGGTTGGTGAGGACCTGGCGGAGTCGGCCCGGGTCGCCTCGCAGATGCACCGGCACGTCGTCGTCGGGGGCGCAGGTGAACGCGAGGCTCTTCTCGCGGGCCCTGAGCGCCATGAGCTGTCCGAAGTCGTCCATGAGGGCGGCAAGGTCGAAGTCCAGGGTCTCGATGTCGAGCTTGCCGGCCTCGATCTTCGAGAAGTCGAGGATGTCGTTGATGATCGCCAGGAGGGCCTCGGCGCTGCTCTGGATCGTGCGGGCGCAGCGGCGCTGGTCGGGGGCGAGATCGGTGTCGAGCAGCAGGCCCGTCATGCCGATGACGCCGTTCATGGGCGTGCGGATCTCGTGGCTCATGTTGGCCAGGAACTCGCTCTTGGACGCGCTGGCCATGGCCGCCTCCGCCGCCATGGCGTTGGCCAGCGTGGTGGCCTGCTCGAGGCGCTCGTTGGCGGCCTTCAGCTCCTCCTCCACGAGCTTCTGCCCGGTGATGTCGCTGTGCGAGCCCGCCATGCGGTAAGGGATCCCGCCCGCGTCGCGCACCGCCTCGCCCCGGGCCAGGATCCAGCGGTACGACCCGTCGCGGTGACGCATCCGGAACTCCATGCGGAACCGGTCCAGCTCACCGGCGAGGTAGTGCTCCACGTAATTCATCACCCGGGCCCTGTCGTCCGGATGCAGGTTGTCGGCGAAGGATGCGAAGTCGTTGGGCAGTTCGTGATCGCCGTGGCCGAGCATCTCCTTCCAGCGCGCCGACAGGAACAGGCTGTTGTCCTGCAGATCCCAGTCCCAGATGCCATCCTGCGAGCCTCGCACCGCCAGCTCAAAGCGTTCCCGGCTGCGGGCCAGGTCCAGCTCCACCCGCCGCTGGGCGGAGACATCCCGCACGGTGCCCAGGTAGATGGTCCGGCCGGCCTGCGCGATGGGCGTGAGCAGGACCGTGGCCGGGAACTCGCAGCCGTCGATCCGCCGGTGCGTCCATTCGAAGAAATGCGAGCCATCGCGACAGGCCACGGCGACGGCCCGGCGGGCACGCTCGTCCGAACGGCTGCCGTCGGGCTGGAAGACGGGCGACAGGGCCAGGACGTCGAGATGGGCGAGTTCGGCCGGGTGGTCGACCCCGAAGAGGCGCGCCGCGGCGAGGTTGCTGGAGATGATCCGCATTGAAGGGGGCTCGAAGGTGACCAGCGCGTCCTGATGCCGCTCGAACAGCACCTGGTGCCAGGCTCCGGCGTCCGGCTGGCCTCGCTCCCGCCCCGCCCACCGTGCGCGGCGGCGCTCGCTGGCCCGCGTGCGCCAGCGCTGCATCAGGCGGGCGACCGGGTGTTCGTTCCTCATCTCTCGACTCCCCGTCCGGACGCGGGCCCCTCTCGCGGCCCGTCGAGTCGGCTCACCGATCCGACCCGGCATCGATCCCTGGCGGCCGCCGCGAGCACGACGACCTCGTATGATGATTTCTCGGACATCGGCGGCAGATCTTGAGTGTCGAGATTCAGCTCCTGGCAGGACGCGAGCAGGCGCGGCCGGTCCGCTCTCTGGCTGATCAGCAGTCCCGTGCAACCAGGAAAGGTCTGGCCCGGCCACCCATCGTGACGGGTAGCCGGGCCTCCCTCCTCCCCTCCCCCGACCTGTGGGCGCTGGCGAGAACCATCGCGCCGTCGGGTGATGAACGAACGAGCCCGGGGTCTTGTAAGAGAAAATTTCGCGGGGAGCGCGATTTTTTTTTTTGGTTGCCAGAACACTGATGGCCGGAGCCCGCGTGATCACGAGCCCGGCATCGCCGCCCCCCGCGGTCGCAGCCGGTTGATGGATTGTCCGGAATCTGCGTGGATCCACGCAGATTCCGCACGGATCTGCAAGCCGATCTCCAGCGGCGCAGCCCGCCGCAGCCGCAACGGCGAACCGGGCCGGGCCGGCCATGACCAGGCTTGATGGATCCGGCGGGGATCGCCAGCGCAGGATGGAAGGGCGGCGACGGCGATCGGTGCGTCCCGGCGGCAGCCCTCACCCGTCGTGAAGGTCTGGCCCGGCCACCCATCGCGACGGGCAGCCGGGCCTTCCTCCTCCCCTCCCCCAACCTGTGGGCGCTGGCGAGAGCCATCGCGCCGTCGAGGGAGGAACGAACGAGCCGGGCGTTTGAAAGAGAAATGATTCGCTCGGGGCGCATTTTTCTCGCCGACCGCGATCGATGGCGGCGGCGATCACCTCTCGCGAAGGACCGCAATCTGTCGTCATGATGATGACGATTTGCGCCCCGGCCGGGGCCGACCAGGGGGTACTCTCCGGTCATCGTGATCGATCTTGTCGGGAGATGCCGCTCAGGGACACCACCGGTGTCCCTGAGCGATATCATCCCTCAAATGTCAGACGGCGGCCGCCCCAGGCGCCGCCAACTGGCGGCGAGACCCGCGCTCCGGCCTGGGCGAATTTGTCGTCATAATGACGACAAATTCTCCTGCCATCGCGGACCGGACCACCGTCAGGACGGCCGGCCGCTCCGGCCGGCGACCGCTCGCGCGGACCCTACTCTCCCTTGAGCGACGCCATGTCGATGGAGAAGCGGTACTTCACGTCCGACTTCAGCATGCGCTCGTAGGCCTCGTTGATCTGCTGGATGGGGATCACCTCGACGTCGGCGGTGATGCCGTGCTCGCCGCAGAAGTCGAGCATCTCCTGGGTCTGGGCGATGCCGCCGATGAGCGAGCCGGACAGGCTGCGGCGGCCGAACAGCAGGGCGAACGCCGACACCGGCAGCGGCTCGCTGGGCGCGCCCACCAGGGTGAGGTTGCCGTCGAGGGTCAGCAGGTTCAGGTACGCGTTGATGTCGTGCGGGGCGGACACGGTGTCGAGGATGACGTCGAAGGTGCCGGCGTGGGCGGCCATCTCCTCCTGGTTGCGCGAGTTGACCACCTCGTGGGCGCCCAGCCGCTTCGCGTCGTCCACCTTGCCGGGCGACGTGGTGAACACCACCACGTGGGCACCGAAGGCGCGGGCGAACTTCACGCCCATGTGGCCGAGGCCGCCCAGGCCCACCACGCCCACCTTCATGCCCTCGGTGACGCCGCGGGCGCGCAGGGGCGAGTAGGTGGTGATCCCCGCGCACAGCAGGGGCGCCACGCCGGCCAGGTCCAGGTTCTCCGGCACGCGCAGCACGAACCGCTCGTCCACCACGATGCTCTCGGAGTACCCGCCGTAGGTGACGCCGCCGAGGTGCTTGTCCGGCGCGTTGTAGGTGAACACGCCGCCGGGGCAGAACTGCTCCTGGTCCGCCTGGCAGGCGGGGCAGGTGTGGTCGGAATCCACCAGGCAGCCCACGCCCACCACATCGCCCACCTGGTGGGCGGTGACCGCCGAGCCGACGGCCGTCACGCGCCCGACGATCTCGTGCCCCGGCACGCAGGGATAGACCGTGGGCATGAAGCTCGCCCAGTCGTTGCGGACGGTGTGCAGGTCGGAATGGCAGACGCCGCAGAAGAGGATCTCGATCTGCACGTCGGTCTCGGTGGTGGCGCGGCGGTCGATGGTGTCGGCGGCCAGCGGCGCGGTGGCGCTGGCGGCGGAGTAGGCGCGGGCCTTGTCCATGGTCGGCTCTCCTGTCGGTCTGCGGCCGGACGGCCCGGCCATGATCGACCGGCTCGCGGGAGCCGGCGCGGATAGAACCAGATCAATAACGACCTTTTCGCTCGGATCTGCTACGATCATCCGGACAGGCGGGTCCGCCCCTCCGCCGATCGGCTCCACCAGCGCGCCGATCGGGCCCGCCCCCTCCGCCGACCAGGGAGCCCGATCATGCCCTCGCCCGTCGCCTGGAACCTGCAGGTCAGCCTGCGCCCCGGCCAGCTCGAGACCTTCCGCGCGCTGATGCAGGAGATGGTGGCCTCCACGCGGGAGGAGCCCGGCGCCCAGGCGTACGACTGGTTCCTCTCCGAGGACGGATCCACCTGCCACATCCTCGAACGCTACGCGGACGACGACGCGGCCATGGCCCACATCGGCACCTTCGGGACGACCTTCGCCGAACGCTTCCTCGGCTGCGCCGAGCCCGCGGCCCTGCACGTCTACGGCGATCCCGCCCCGCCGGTGCGCGCGGCGCTGGACGGGTTCGGGGCGGTGTACTTCGGGGCGTTCGGGGGGCCGTTGCGGTAGGGGCGCCTTCGCGCCGCCAGGATGGGCCACCGCGCGCCAGCGCGGGATCCCCCACGACCAGCGCCGCGATCGCGGGCCAGACGACCGGAAATAATATATGAAAATGATGCAGAATCATTGATCACGACATTTGGATATTTTTTGACCACATGGGGAGCCCAGGTACACCGCGGTGTACCTGGGCGGTACATTACATCAAAACCCACCCGTCGTCCCACCTCGCCCC
>CAZWYF010000103.1:7250-8469 GCA_964637835.1 uncultured Fibrobacteraceae bacterium | reverse complement strand
CTGGCCTCGGTGGCCACCGACGCCTCGTGCAGCTCGAGGACGGTGCCGTCGTTCAGGGCGACGAACAGGCCGAAGCCGGGCAGGTTGCCGGTGGAGCCGAGGAAGCCGCTGGCGAAGATCACCACGCCGGCGCCGTCGAGCAGCGACAGGGGCGCGTCGTAGGCCACGACCACGGTCTCGTTGTCGTTGCCAGGCGTGATCTCGAGCACCAGGTCGGTGGCGGGCAGGTTGGCGTAGCCGGTGAACTCGCCGTAGGCCAGGTCATCGACCACGATGGGGCCCATCATCACCTGGGCGTCCACGGTGGGGGCGTCGGGCGAGCCGTGGTAGACGTTGGCGTCCACGGAGCCGGCGGCGGCCATGGTGTCGACCTCGGGGAAGATGTTCAGGGTGAAGGCGGTGTCCAGGCCCTCGGGGTTGCCGGGCAGCGAGCCGTCCAGCACGCCGGTGGCCATCACCAGGTAGCTCTCACCGGCGGTGAGGGTGACGGGGAAGGTGGCGAGGGCGTCGTCCACGCTCTCGCTGTTGCCGGGGGCGACGGCGATGGCCAGCTCGACGCCGGCGGTCAGGTCGAGGATCGGGGTCGCGGTGCGGAACGCGAAGTCGTCGAGGGCGATGTCGCCGTTGATGTAGATGTCCACCATGTCGGCGGCCGGGTCGGGCGAGTTGTGGATGATCTGGACGGCGGCGGTCTGGGCCATGGCCGTACCGGCGATGGCGGTGAGCGCCAGGGCGAAGATCGTGAGCTTGCGCATGATTGGTCTCCTGAATGGTCATGGGCGACGGAGGCCCGGGTTGTCGTCTCGCAGGCGGTGGCGATCCCCTCTCGGATGCGCGACGGCCGCCCTTCAGCGGTGCCGGCGAGGCGCCGGCCACGGGGATGACGATAAGGCAATCCATCGGTCCGTCAAGGCCTTGTCCAGAGATATTTGGACATAAGTCCGGTATATGTAGATAAAATCATGACTTGTCATGGACAAAAAATCCACGTGCGACGGATTCCGCGGGACGGAGGCGGCCTTCCGGACCCGGTGGCGGCGGCGGTTGTTGCACCGCGGGCGTGGTGCCGTATCCTTGAAACCAGCCCTCATCTCCAGCCCGGGAGCGCCCTGCATGGACCGATCCGCCCAGACGTCGCCGCGCCATCGCCTCCTCCCTGTCTGCGCCCTGATCGCCCTCGTCGCCGCGGGCGCCGCCGCGGGGGCCGACGCGGGGGCCG
>CAZWYF010000103.1:0-7150 GCA_964637835.1 uncultured Fibrobacteraceae bacterium | reverse complement strand
CGCGGGGGCCGACGCGGGGGCCGGCCGCGCCCGTGCAGCCGACGCTCCGCCGGTGATCCGCCATGACGCCGTGATCACCTTCGACGTCGACGCGCACACCGTCCACGTGGTCGACCGCGTGGAACTGCCGGCCGCGGCGGATTCCTTCCAGCTCGACGCGGGGCTGGCGCCCCTCTTCGCCGGGGAGTCGGCCTCCGGGCCCGCGGCGTCCGCCACCGGTCTGGTCCCGGCCGCGGGGGCGGCGGCGCTGACGGGCGAGAACGCCGTGCATGCGCGGCCGTCGGCGGGGTCGTTCACCGTCACCGGTTCCGCCTTCGCGCACCAGCCCACCGACCAGGTGCGGTTCTCGCGCGAGAACGTGGGCGGCGAGATCACCGCCACCGTGGGGCCGGAGGGGATCTGGCTGAGCGGAGGGTCGGCGTGGCTGCCGGCCATGGAGGGGGCCATGCACACCGGCACCTTCGTCATCGACACGCCGGCGGGCTGGTTCCCGGTGCTCAGCGGGGAGATCGTCGAGGAGGTCACCGTCGAGGGGCGGCGACGCACCACCTATCGCATCGAGCAGCCGGTGGACGGCCTGCCCCTGGTGGCCAACACCTTCACCGTCACCGAGCGGGAGCACCAGGGCGTGATCATGCGCACCTGCCTGCTCGAGTCCGACCCCGAGCTGAGCGAGCTCTACCTCGAGCGCACCGCCCACTACCTGGATCTCTACGGCGAGCTGCTCGGGCCCTATCCGTACGCGAGCTTCACCACCGTGGAGAACTGGTTCCCCACCGGCTACGGCATGCCCGGCTGGACGCTGCTCGGAAGCCAGGTCCTGCGGCTGCCGTTCATCCCGTACACCAGCTTCGGCCACGAGATCGCGCACAACTGGTGGGGCAACTCGGTGTTCGTGGACGCCAGCGAGGGCAACTGGTGCGAGGGGCTGACGGTCTGGTGCGCCGACTACCTCTACGAGCTCCAGGAGTCCGACGCCGCGGCCCGCGAATACCGCCGCAACCAGCTCAAGGACTACGCCGCCTACGTGGGCGGCCATCCCGAGCGCGACTTCCCGCTGAGCGAGTTCAAGGCCCGCCACAGCGGCGCCACCCGCGCCGTGGGCTACGGCAAGAGCATGGCCGTCTGGCACATGCTGGAGCAGGAGCTGGGGCGCGACGCGGTGCTGGCGGCCATCCGGCAGGTGTATGGCGATTTCCGGGGTCGTCCCGCGGCCTGGAGCGACTTCTTCGCCGCCCTCGAGGCGAACAGCGGCCGCGATCTGGACGCGTTCCGCCGGCAGTGGCTCGAGCGGACCGGCGCGCCGGAGCTGACCCTGGACGACGTCCACCGTGACGGCGATCAGCTCCGGCTGACGCTCCGCCAGCCCCACCCGGCCTACGACCTCCTGGTGCCCGTGACCATCGAGACCACCAGCGGCACGGTCAGCGAGCAGCTCCGACACACCGTCCGCCTCACCGACACCGCCCAGGTCTTCTCCTTCGAGGCGCCCGGCGCGGTCGCCGTCGCCGTCGACCCCCGGTACGACCTCTTCCGCCACCTGCATCCGCAGGAGATCGAGCCCACCCTCAGCCAGGTGCTCGCCGCCGAGCAGCACGTGTTCGTGGCGCCGGCGCAGGGCGCCATGGTGCAGCACGCGACGCGGGAGTTCGCCGAGGGGTTCTGCGAGTGCGACGACCCCGACGTGCGCACCGACGGCGCCCCCGATCCGGCGGCGGTCAACGTGCTGGTCAATCCGGCGCCCGAGGTGCTCGCCGCGCGCCTGCCCGCCGGCCTGGAGGTGCACGGCGACCTGGTCTTCCTCGAGGGCCTGCGCCACGGCCTGGCCGATCACGACCTCGTGTTCGCGGCGCCGGCGCCGGGGGGCGGGACCGACCTGGTGGTGCTCTCGCGCGATGCGAAGCGCCTCGGCGCGCTGGGCTCGCGACTGGGGCATTACGGCAAGTACAGCTGGCTGCTCTTCCCCGCGGGGCCGGGTCGCGTGGAGCGGGGGAACTGGTCGCCGGCGGACAATCCGCTCTCGGTGGTGATGGAGTAGGTGGCGCGGCGTGCGGTGTCGTTGACTCGCGTTCCCACGCGGTCTATACCTGTACCACGCGAGATGTCGTCCCGGTCACCGTGACCCCACTCCAGTACGAGGAGCTTCCATGAGCAAGATCGACCAGCTCGAGCCACGCCCCGTGTGGCAGATCTTCGACGCCATGAACCGGATCCCCCGGGGCAGCGGCAACGAGGCCGCCGTGCAGGCCCACTTCAAGCAGTGGGCGGAGGAACGGGGCCTGCCGGTGAAGCAGGACCGTGTCGGCAACCTGCTGATCTCCATCCCCGCGAGCAAGGGCAAGGAGAAGAAGCCGGCGGTGCTGGTGCAGGGGCACACCGACATGGTCTGCGAGAAGAACGCGGCCACGAAGCACGACTTCGAGAAGGACCCCATCGAGATGACGGTGGAGGGCGACTGGGTCACCGCCGAGGGCACCACCCTGGGCGCGGACAACGGCATCGGCGTGGCCATGGGGCTGGCGCTGGCCGAGGATCCGTCGGCGAAGCACGGGCCCATCGAGGTGCTGCTGACGGTGGACGAGGAGCGCGGCCTGACCGGCGCGGCGGGCGTGCAGCCCGGCTGGTTCTCGGCGAAGACCATGATCAACCTCGACAGCGAGGAGGACCACGGCATCTTCATGGGCTGCGCCGGCGGCCAGGATTCCATCTTCCACCTGACGCTGCGTGGCGGCAAGACGCCCAGGACCATGGTCGGGCGCAAGGTGGCGCTCAAGGGCCTGCTCGGCGGTCACAGCGGCCTGGACATCCACACCGGCCGCGGCAACGCCAACAAGCTGCTCGCCCGCGCCCTCGATGCCGCGGCCGGCGAGATGCCGGTGCGTATCCAGAGCTTCGACGGCGGCATGCTGCGCAACGCCATCCCGCGCGAGGCCGAGGCCCGGGTGCTGGTGCCCGAGGACCGGGCGCGGGAGTTCAAGAAGATCATCGACGGCGTCCTGCAGCGGATCCGCAAGGAGGAGCTGGCGGGCGTGGACGAGGGCCTGGAGTGGCGCGTGGGACCGGTGAAGGTGGAGAAGGCCTGGAGCCAGGCCGAATCCCGCCGCCTGCTCGACCTGCTCATGGGCATTCCCCACGGCGTGCTGGCCATGAGCCGCGCGGTGGACGGCCTGGTGGAGAGCAGCAGCAACCTGGGCGTGGTGGCCACCGACGGCAACAAGGTGAAGATCGTCTGCTGCAGCCGCAGCTCGGTGATGAGCTACCTGGACAACCTGGTGGCGCGGCACGCGGCGCTCGCTCGCCAGGCCGACGCGAGGATCGACCAGCCCGAGGGCTATCCCGCCTGGCAGCCCGACCCGGACTCGCCGGTGCTCAAGACCACGGTCAAGGAGTACGAGAAGCTCTTCGGGCAGAAGCCCGACCTGATGGCCATCCATGCGGGCCTGGAGTGCGGCCTGCTGCTGGAGAACTACCCGGACCTGGACATCGTCAGCTTCGGGCCCAACATCACCGGCGCCCACTCGCCCGACGAGCGGGTGCAGATCAGCTCGGTGCAGAAGATGTACCGGCTGTTCACCGCGGTGCTCGCGGACCTGGCGAGGTAGCTCGCGGGAACGGGGAGGCCGCCATGACGGAGTGGCGGCCTCCCGTCTTTTGAAGTCTCGTGTTTACGGGAACTTGACAATCATCCCGGGATCCTCCCGTCGCCCCGCCGGACTTACCCCCCGGTTATCCCCAGGTTTCCCGGGTTGTCCCCTGCTCACGCCTTGACGGCGGGGGATTTCGTAACCTGTTGCCTCGCGGTGGCTTGGGTGCCGAGAAGTCGAATCCTAAAAAATTATGACCCGTGCCTGGGGCCCGTTTCTCTCCGGTATGGTGGGACCCTGGGGATAATTCCCGCCGGCGAATCGGCGTGTTCAGGATGCCGAAATCCGAGAAGAACGCACGGCTTGCAAGCGCTTGATCAACCCTGTCGGGGGCATCACTATACCGGGGACCGGCGATCCCTTCATCCCCGGGAACGAGGTGGAACATGGCGGCCAGAGGCGAGGCGGGCGACCGCGGTCCGCGGGTGCGCAGCGACTGCTGGATCGCGGTGGAGATCCGCGATGCAGGCGGCCTGGAGATCGAGCTGCGGGGCAAGGTGGCCGGCCTGTACGGCCGGAGCATCCGCGAGCTGATCGCGCAGGGATGTGCGGCGCTGGGCGTGACCCACGCCCACGTGGAGGTGGAGGACCAGGGCGCGCTGCCGTTCGTCCTGGCCGCGCGCCTCGAGACGGCGGTCCGGCGCGCCCGGCCCGACGTCGTCGCGGAGTTCCTGCCGCCGGGGTCGTCCCGCCGCGATCCCGGGAGTTCACGGGAGCGCCTGCGCCGCACCCGGCTCTACCTGCCCGGGACCCAGCCCAAGCTCATGATCAACGCCGGGCTGCACCGGCCCGACGGGGTGATCCTCGACCTCGAGGACGCCGTGGCGCCGGCGGAGAAGGACGCCGCGCGGGTGCTGGTGCGCAACGCCCTGCGGGCGGTGGATTTCCACGGGGCCGAGCGCATGGTGCGCATCAACCAGGGGGCGATGGGGCTGGACGACCTGCCCTGGGTGGTGGGCCACGACGCGCACCTGATCCTGCTGCCCAAGGTGGAGGACCCAGGGCAGGTCACCGCGGTGGCCGGGCGCATCGCCGAGCTGGCGCCCGACCGCGAGATCTTCCTCATGCCCATCATCGAGTCGGCGCTCGGAGCGTGGCGCGCGTACGAGATCGCCGCCGCGCACCCGTCGGTGGTGGCGCTGTCCATCGGCCTGGAGGACTACACCGCCGATCTCGGCACCCAGCGCACCCTGGAGGGCACGGAGAGCTTCTGGGCCCGCGCGCAGGTGGTCAACGGCGCCCGGGCGGCGGGGGTGCAGCCCATCGACACGGTCTTCAGCGACGTGACCGACATGGAGGGTCTGCGGCGGTCGGTGCTCGAGGCGAAGGCCCTCGGCTACGTGGGCAAGGGATGCATCCACCCGCGGCAGATCCCGGTGGTGCATGAGGCGCTGGCGCCCACGGCGGCGGAGATCGGCCGGGCGGTGAGGATCGTGCAGGCCTTCGAGGACGCGCAGGCGCGGGGGCTCGGGGTGGTGGCCCTGGGCAGCAAGATGATCGACGCGCCGGTGGTCAAGCGGGCGCTCGCCACCGTGGAGACCGCGGTGCTGGTGGGCAGGCTGGCGAAGGACTGGCGCGAGGGGGGCGGCGAGGGCGTGGGCGCGGGCGAGGGCGGGGGCGAGGGCGGCGGCGAGGGCGGCGGCGGCGAGGGCGGCGGCCAGGGCGGCGGCCAGGGCGGCGGCCAGGCGGCGAGTGAGTTCACGGGCGAGGAGGCGCAGCGATGAGCGGACTGGTGAGGAACGCCGCGGGTCGGCTGGTGCCCCGCGAGATCAACGGCGAGCCGGCGGTGCCGTACCAGGGCGTGGGCAAGCATCGGCCCACCGGACGCAGGGCCGCCCCGCCCATCCGCGCCTGTCAGGACTATCCCGCCGACGGCGACAAGGTGGTCGCGGACGTCAAGACCGCCCTCGAGCGTGCCGGCCTGCGCGACGGCATGACCATCTCCACCCACCACCATCTGCGCAACGGCGACCTGGTGGCCAACGCCGTGTTCGCCGCGGCGGCGGAGCTGGGCGTCAAGGACCTGCGCTGGTTCCCGTCGGCCAGCTTCCCGGTGCACGCGCCGCAGCTCGATCACCTCGAGCGCGGCGTGATCCACCACATCGAGGGCTCCATGAACGGTCCCCTGGGTGACTACTGCTCGCAGGGCAAGATGCGCGGCATGGCGGTCCTGCGCTCCCATGGCGGCCGCTGGCAGGCCATCCAGGACGGCGAGGTCCACATCGACATCGCGGTGATCGCCGCGCCCACCGCCGACCCCTTCGGCAACTGCACCGGCGACCGCGGCCCCACCGCCTGCGGCCTGCTGGGCTTCGCCCTGGCCGACAGCATGTACGCCGACCACGTCATCGCCGTCACCGACAACCTGGTGCCCTTCCCGTGCATCCCCTGGCAGATCCAGGGCAATCACGTGGACCAGGTGGTGGTGATGGACAGCATCGGCGACGCGAGCAAGATCGTCTCCGGCACCACCCGGGTCACCAGGTCGCCCGATCGGCTGCTGATCGCGGAGTTGACCGCGCGGTTCTGCGACGAGGCGGGCATCGTCCGGGACGGGTTCAGCTTCCAGGCCGGAGCCGGCGGCACGGCGCTGTCGTTCGGACTCTACCTGCGCGACATGATGCGCGAGCGGGGCATCCGCGCGCGGTTCGTGCGCGGGGGCTCCAACCAGTACCTGGTGGACATGCTCGAGGAGGGCCTGACCGACTACATCCTCGACGGCCAGACCTTCGATCTGGAGGGCGTGCGCTCCATGCGCGAGAACCCCGGGCACGTGAACACCTCGCCGTTCACGAGCTACAACTGGCACGGCAAGGGCAACTTCGCCAGCCTGCTCGACGTGGTGGTCCTGGGCGCCACCGAGGTGGACACCGGCTTCAACGCCAACGTCGTCACCCACAGCGACGGCCGCCTGCTGCACGGCATCGGCGGCTGGCAGAACTGCCTGCAGAGCCGGTGCACCATCCTGCCGATCCCCAGCTTCCGCGACCGCATCCCGGTGATCGTCGATGAGGTCACCACCCTTTGCGGCCCGGGCGAGCTGATCGACGTGGTGGTCACCGAGCGCGGCATCGCCATCAACCCGCGGCGGGAGGACCTGCTGGCGAAGCTGCGCGGCTCCTCCCTGCCGCTGGTGGAC
Source organism: uncultured Fibrobacteraceae bacterium (assembly GCA_964637835.1). Lineage (GTDB taxonomy): Bacteria > Krumholzibacteriota > Krumholzibacteriia > LZORAL124-64-63 > LZORAL124-64-63 > Glo-17. The sequence goes on along the minus strand of CAZWYF010000103.1, from coordinate 367 downwards.
ATCCGCGAGCTGCAGGAGGAGGTCGAAGGCATCTGCGGCGGCAAGCCGGAGAAGCCGGAGCTGGGCGAGAAGGTGGTCGCGGCCATCAAGTGGGTGGACGGCACGGTGATCGACAGCGTGCGGGCGGTGGGGTAGGGCGGGGGCGGTCAGCGTGTGGACGGCCAGTGCCGCGGCGGCCTGTGCCTGGCGACCAGCGCCGCGGCTCGCACCTGGCGGGCAGCGTGCGGCGGCCAGCACCTGGTGTCCCGCGGGCGGCGGCCGCGCCGGAGAAGGCGATCGAGGCGAGGTATCCGGGGCCGATCCCCTGGCCATCGGCGCCACGGGGCGATCCTGAGGGATTTGATGGATGAGGCCGTAGACCGCCACC
>CAZWYF010000102.1:0-8497 GCA_964637835.1 uncultured Fibrobacteraceae bacterium | reverse complement strand
CGGCCCTGGACTACGGCTGCGGCGTGGGCCGGCTGCTGGCGCCGCTGAGCACGCGGTTCGCCCGGGTGGTGGGCGTGGACGTGGCGCCGGCCATGCTGCGGATCGCGCGCGAGGACGTGGTGGCCGGGCCGGTGGCGCGCGGCGACGTGGAACTGCGCGAGGGCAGCGCCGAGCAGCCGGGCGTCCTGCGCGGGGACGACCTCTTCGCCTTCATCCACACCGCCCTGGTCCTGCAGCACCTGCCGGTGCGCCGGGGCCTGGAGGTGCTGGCGCGGCTGCTGGCGCACCTCGCTCCTGGCGGCGTGGCGGTGATCCAGGCGCCGTATCGGGCGCGCCGGCGCGGGCGCTACCTGGCCAACCAGGTCCGCGCATCGCACCAGCTGCTCTTCGACCTCTCGCGCGTGCTGCTCGGCCAGCGGGCGCAGGTGGGCGAGCCGGTGATGCAGATGAAGGTCTACCCGCCGGCGGCGGTGCAGCGGGTGGCCGCCGCCGCCGGTGTCCGGGTCCACTGGGTGGAGCTGGACCGCGACCCATTCGACTACCTCGACCTGGCGGTCTGGTACCTGAGCCGCCGCCGGTGAGTCCCGGTGGTCGCGCGGCGCCCGGTCGGAAGACTGATCGCCCGGCGGGGAAGATCTTGCCACCCGTTTGCGCGGTCCGCCCACTGGCGCGGGGGGTGAATTCCGGGATGTCGTGATTCGTTCACCTCCGGGCCAGCATTCCACCTCCCGGCGCGCATGCGGGAAATCCTCATGGCCACGCGCCCTTCCGGATTGCGGACAACGATCACCCACCAGCACCGGTTTCGGCCCTCGCCCCTCGTGGCGGCGCGAATGGCTGTTCACGGCTTGAGCCTTGCTGCCCGCCGACGGACGGCGGCGACCCGACGCCATCGCGGATCGGGCCGGCCGCGCATGCACCGCATCCGAGCCTGGAGGAGAACCGTGAGACGACGCGTCTTCCTGTTGCCTGGTCTGCTGCTGGCAGCCTGGGCCGCTGCGCTCACCGGATGCTGGGACGACACCGTGAACGTCGAGTTCGAGGACCCGCCCGTCACCGCCACGGTGGCCGGCCGCGTCCTCGCCTGGGAGGACGGCACGCCCCTCCCCGACGCGGTGATCACCATCCCGGCCTCCGGTCGTCGCGACACCACCGGGGCCGACGGCGGCTTCCGGTTCACCGGCATCGCTCCGGGCACCTACCAGGCGCACGTCGCCGCACCGGGCCGCCTGGGGCTGACCACCGAGCTCGCCGTGCCCGGCACAGGCAAGGTCGATCGCGACCACTGGCACCTGGACGTGGCCATCCCCGCGCGCCGCCACGACGTGGCGTTCACCGTCCGCGATGCCGAGGGCGGTGCGCCGCTGGAGGGCGTGGCGGTGGCGCTGCACGACCTCGATCTGGGCGGCGAGATCGGCGCGGTGTCCATCACCGCCGGCCAGGGCGGCCTGGCGGGGGTCACCGCGGCCGGCGGCGAGGTGGTCCTCACCGGCCTGCCGGCCTGCGAGGTGGAGGTCGCCGTGGCCCCGGCCGACCTCGATGGCGACGGCCTGCCCGACCGGGCCGGGCGCCTGCTGACGCTGGACCTGCGCGACGCGGCCGCGCCCCAGCAGGTGGACCTGCTGGCGGCCGACGCCCCGCAGAGCCCGCAGCTGATCAGCAGCCCCCTGGCCGACGATCCCGGCGACGCGTCCCCGGTGACCGCCCCCACCCTGGTCTTCGAATTCGACCAGCCCATGAACACCGATCCGCTGGCCACGGTGGTCGAGCTGATCCGGGCCAGGGATCTGGGCCGCCCCCGCGACCGCCTGCTCACCGCCTGGGCCACGCCCACGCGCCTGGAGGTCACCACCCCCGATCCGCAGGACGAGGTGACCCTGATCGGGGTCCTGGCTCACGCGGAGACGGGATACGGCGCCGTGGCGACGGGCTTCGTGGACTGGCAGACCTCCGGCGAGGCCGGTGACGCGCCGCCCTGCGAGGACCTGGTGGACGACCTCGCCCTGGCCGGCGACGCCGGCAGCCTGGACTTCGACACCACCAGGTTCGAGGTCGCCTGGAGCGCCCTGCCCACGGCCACCGGCTACGCCATTCATGCCCGGGACGATCGCGCGCAGACCGACTGGGTCCTGGTGAGCGAGATGGTCAGCGACTGGGATGCCGGCACCCTGGTCCGTCCGGTGGCCCTGCCGCCGACGTTCGACCGGGATCCCGATGACGGCATCCAGACGCCGCTGGCCGGCACCACCGTGGAATTCAGCGTGGTCCCGCTCAACGCGGTCGATCCCGCACCCGGAGCGCCTCATGCCGTGATGGCCGTGCGCGACGGCAGCGCGCCCGACCTGGTGGGGATCAGCGCCGGCGGCGAGCTCGTCAACGAGGGGGACGTTCCCACCACCGTCGAGGTGACCGTCACGTTCTCCGAGTTCCTGGATGCAGCCACGCCCGCGCCCACGCTGGCGGTCGAGGAGGCCGGGGGCGACCCCACCTTCGCCCTCGATCCCGCCGCGGCCACGTGGTCGTGGTCGGCGTCGGGCCGCAGCGGCCGCTTCCAGTGTCCGCTGCCCGCGGGGGCCGACGCCACCGGCGACATCGTCCGGGTGACCGTCGCCTCGCTGACCGATCTCTCCGGCAACACCACGTCCGGTCCGGTGACCTCCGAGCCGCTCACCCTGGTCGGCGGCTACACCTTCGACTTCGAGAGCGGCCCGCAGGGGTGGACCGTGGAGACCGGCAGCGGCACCGCCTGGGAGCTGGGCACGCCGACTTCCGGGCCCGGCGGCGCGTTCTCCGGCGTCAACTGCTGGGGCACGAACCTGGCCGGCGATTACCAGAACGACACCCGCACGTCCCTGATCTCGCCGCCGCTGGACCTGGTCATGGCCGCTCCGAGGCTCCAGATCCAGGGCTGGTTCGACCAGGAGAACTGCTGCGACCGGACCTACCTGGACATCGACGCCGGCGACGGCTGGGCCCTCGTGACCACCTACGTCGGCACCATGACGCCCTGGACGGCCTACACCGCGGACCTGTCCGCCTATCAGGGCCAGACGGTGCAGCTGCGGCTACGCTTCGAGTCCGATTTCTCGGTCATCCGCCCGGGCGCCTTCATCGACGACATCGAGATCCAGACGGCCCCCTGACCCCCGCGTTCGCCCGCGAGGGCGGAGAGGAGATGTTGACATGCTTCGCAACCACACCCGGGCGCTGCGGCCCCTGGTCCTGACCGCGCTGGCGGCGCTGCTGCCCCTGGCCGCGTGCTTCGAGAACTCCCACGACGTCACCGTGCCCGCACCGGTGACCGAGGCCACGCTCAGCGGCCGCGTGCTGTCCTGGCCGGACGCCACGCCGGTGGCCGGCGCCAGCCTCGAGCTGGTGCAGACCGATCTGATGGTCACCACCGATGCCGACGGCTACTTCACCGTGGAGGGGCTCCGCCCCGGCAGCTACCAGTACCTGGTCCGTGCCGACAGCCTGCTGGCCACGCGCGGCCTGGCCGTCATCGACGACGGCCGCAAGGCCGAGGACCTGCACATCCACCAGAACGTGTACCTCATGCAGCCGGACGGCGCGGTCACCGTCTCGGTGGTCGACCACCTCGCCGGCGATCCCCTCGAGGGCGTCGCGGTCCGCCTGGTCGGCTGCGACTTCCCCGATGACGCCCGCTTCCAGGAACTGGACGATCCCCGCCACACCTGCCTGGCGGTCACCGACGCCGCCGGCGCCGCCGCGCTCACCGGCCTGCCCCTCGGCGACGTCACGCTCGAGGTCGCCAGCTGCGACACCGACGGCGACGGCGAGGCGGACCTCGGCTCCCGCGCCGTCTCGCTGACCACCCTGCCGGGCGTGGTCCACCAGGCGATCGCGGTGCTCGAGCCGGCCGTGGCGGACGAGCCGGTGGGCGTGCTCACCAGCAACCTGCCGCCGGACGGCGAGTCCATCCTCGCCCGGTCGCTCTACTGCGTGTTCACCGAGGACATGAACACCGGTCCGATGGCCTGGACGGCCACCCTGCGGCGCAACGCTCCCGACCTGGCGATTCCCGACGGCGTGACCCTCGACGGCGTGTGGACCTCGGCCCGCCGTCTGGAGCTGACGCCGCTGACCGGCCTGTTCGAGCCGTTCCTCTACCGCCTGGAGCTGACCGCCACCTCGGCCAGCGGCGAGACCTTCGAGCTGGTCCGCAGCTTCATCTGGCAGACGCCCCTCGGCCAGGGCGACTGCACCGATCCGGTCACCGGCCTGGCCGTCACCGGGGCGGACGCCCTGGACTTCGACGACGAGCGCTTCGAGCTCACCTGGGATGCCCTGCCCGGCGCCGGCGGCTACCTGATCTACGCGCGCGACGACCGCGACAACCCGGCCTGGGTGCCGGTGGACCAGAACGGCAGCGACCATGACACCGGGACCATCACCCACATGCTGTGGCTGCCGGACCGTTTCGACCGCTACCAGTCCGATCCCATGCGGACGCCCCTGGCCGGCACCGCCGTCACGCTCTGCGTGGTGCCCCTGGAGGCGGACGATCCGGCGCCCGGCGGCGGCCACGCCATGGTGACCATCACCGACCAGGTGCCGCCGACGCTGCAAGAGGTCTACACCACTGGCGATTTCGACAACACCCTCGGGACCGAGGCCTCCTCCTGCCGGCTGAACGTGGTCTACAGCGAGTACCTGGCGCCGGGCACGACCACGCCCGTGCTGGAGTTCCAGGAGGCGGGCGGCGATTCCACCGTGGTCCTCGATCCGGCCTCCGCCACGTGGACCTGGTATCCCGGCCTGATCGGCGGCAGCTTCACCATCGCCGTGCCGCCGCAGACCGACGCCTCGGGCGACCGGTACCGCATCGTGCTGGAGAGCTGCAGCGACCAGAGCGGCAACGCCGCGGCCGACACCCTCGGCGCGGCGTGGCGCGAGTTCGGGGGCGGGGAGTAGCCCCCACGCCAGGCGATCGGGTCCTGCCCGGGGCCCGGGATCGCCTGGACATCGTGCTCCCGGACACCGTGCTCCCGGGCACCAGGCCCCGGCCGTGGCGTGACTGCCCGGCCGGGGCTTTCGTGAGTAGCAGACCCGGAATCGCCCACTCGCAGCAGGAAGGAGGGCCCCATGAAGGCCCTGAAGATCGGTCTCGGCGTGGTGCTGGCCGTGGTGGTGGTCCTGGCCGTGGGGCTGTGGCTGCTGGCCGACAACCTGGACGGCATCGTGGCCGGCGCCATCGAGCGCTACGGCTCGGAGATCACCGGCACCGGGGTGACCGTCGGCGCGGTGAGCATCGACCTGAGTGCCGGGCGCGCCACCATCACCAACCTGCGCGTGGCCAACCCCGAGGGCTTCAGCGACCGCGACGCCTTCTCCCTGCAGGAGATCACCGTCCAGATCGATCCCGGCTCGGTGCGCAGCGAGCCGCATCGCCTGCCGCAGGTGCGGGTGGCCGCGCCGGTGGTGCTGTACGAGGTGGACGCCGAGGCCCGGCGCAACCTGGACGTGATCCGCGGCAACATCGAGAGCTACACGGCGCCGCAGGGCGGCGACGGCGACGGCGGCCAGGCCGACGGCGGCGATGACGCCGGCGCCGAACCCGCCCCGCACCTGATCATCGACCGCCTCGAGTTCACCGGCGGCCGCGTCCAGGCCGACGCCTCGGCCCTGGGCGTCGAATCGCGCGGCGTGGACCTGCCCGGCTTCACGCTCTCGGACCTGGGCGCACCGGACGGCGCCCCCGCCGACGCCATCGCCCGGCAGGCCCTGGAGCGCCTGGCCCGCCAGGCGGCCGAGTCGGTGGCCCGCAGCGAGGTCGAGGACCTGCTGCGCGACCAGCTCGAGGGCGACCTCGGCGACCAGCTCCCCGACGCGGTGAAGGACCGCGCCGGCCAGCTGCTGGACCGGATCGGCGGCTAGGCTTACCATGACGGCGGCCCGACCCCGGAAAGGAACCGCCATGCGCCGCCTCGCCGCCTCGCTCCGCCGCCTCGTCGCCCCGCTCCGCCGCCTCGTCGCCCCGCTCTGCCCGCGGGTCGCCCCGCTCTGCCCGCGGGTCGCCTCGCTCTGCCCCCGGGTCGTGCTTCCCGCCGTGGGCCCTCGTCTCGGGAGTCCTCGCGTTCTCCGCTCTCGTGGCGGGACCGCCGTCGCCGCCGCCCTGGCCGCCGTGCTGGCCCTGACGGTGGCGCTGCCGGCCGGGGCCCAGTCCGGGGCCCAGTCCGGCGCTGCCGACGGCACCCTGGGCGCTGCCGATCCGCTGCCGACCCGTCAACCTGGCTCCTGGCTGGAGGTGGTGCTAGAGGGCGGTGTGGCCATGCCGCTGGGCGACCTCGGCGCCGGCTTCGCCAATACCGACCATGGCATGGGCGCCGACCTGGGCCATGCGCTGGGCGTGTGCACCCGCTTCTACGTTCTGCCTACCCTCGCGGTGGCGCCATCGTTCACGTACGTGGAGTTCGGCGCTCACGAAGGTCTGGACGCCACCGGCAAGGATTTCGAGATCCAGCCGACGGTGCTGCGCTACGGGCTGGATGTCTGCTGGGTGGCGCCGGGCGAGCGCGACCAGGTGCGGCCGCTGGCGGGTCTGGGCTTCGCGGTCCTGCGCAACCGCTACCGCGACGAGGTCCCCGACGACGAGACGTTCTTCGAGGCCGCGGCCAACGATCTGGCGCTCTCCCTGCGCGCGGGTCTGAAGTGGAACGACTTCGAGCTGTCGCTGCAGTACGAGATCAATCGCTTCCGGACCGGCCGCTTCACGGCCGACCTGATGGCGCGTGACCACGACTGGGATCATGTGGTCGTGCGTCTGGGGTACGTCTTGCCGCGGTCGTGAACGCGCGAAGGGCCGCCCCCGGCGGAGCGGCCCTTCCCGATCACCACGCCCGTGGGCGCGGTTCACGCTACAGGATGATCGGCTTGCCCGGAGCGCCCGGAGGGCCCACGTCGGGGGAGTAGGGATCGGAGGCCTCCGACCACGGTCCCTGACGATCCTCGGCGTCCACGCCGGCCACCCGGGCCACGTAGGTGTGGTCGACGTCGAGGTCGAGGGTGTAGCTGGTGGTGGTCACCGAGCCCACCGTCACGAAGGGGCCGCCATCGGTGGAGAGCTGGAAGACGTAATGCTCCACGGGGGAGCCCTCCGTGGGGGCGTTCCAGGAGGCCGTCACCTCGACGGTGGTCTGGGCGGCGGCCGGCGCGGCGGCCACGGCGCCGAGGAGCGCGAGGACGCCGAGAATGGTCAGCATTCGGCAATTCTTGATCATGGGTCTCGTCTCCTGGGACGGTCGGGAAGCGGCTTGCCGGATCGTACCCGGCGGACGTTCACCCGGTCCGGCTGCAAGGCAGGGGCCCCGGCGGCCGGGATAAGGGTTCGGGGCAGCCTGGGGAATCACGGGGAATCCCCGGGAATTCCTTCCCCCGGAACTGGCGACGATTGTCAGGATCGGTGCGTGCATTTCGCGGAGCGCCGAATCTGACGTTGCAGAATCCGCCGCGAGGTACGGTTCGCCGTGGTTCGGCGTTTGCCTGACGACCGCTCACGTGGTTTCTTCGGGGTCGTCCGGAACGGCTGGCGAACCGCGGTTCACCGGTTCGCCGCCACGCACGCGATCGCCCCGGAGGTATGCCATGGACGCCGCCGTGCTCGAACTGTGGCCCGAGCTGGAATGGATCGAGGAAGCCGGCCTGCGGGAGGCCACCGCCCGCACCTGGGAGCTGGCCCTCGCGCGCAGTCCCCTGACGCCGGAGGACCTGCAGACCATCCCCTTCACCCTCCTGGTACCCGATTGCCAGGTGAGCTTCATGGCCCACAAGCGGCTGGTGGTGCACCTGAGCCGCGACGCCGCCCGCCAGATGAACCGGTTCCTCGCCCCTGATCTGGAGTGCGACCTGGACACCGTGATCGCCGGCGCCATCCTCGCCGACGTGGGCAAGCTCCTGGAGTACGACCAGGACCCCGCCGGGCAGACCGTCAAGAGCGACACCGGCAAGTACCTGCGCCACCCGTTCACCGGCGTGGCCCTGGCCATGGAGGCGGGCGTCCCCGACCGCGTCTGCCACATCATCGCCGCCCACGCCGGCGAGGGCGACATGGTCAAGCGCAGCCCCGAGGCCTACGTGGTCCACCACGCGGACTTCATGACCTTCCTGCCGTTCAAGCACCGGTTCTAGGGCGACCGCTCCGGTCCACCGAACTGGCACGATCGGCCGACTGCATGTATTGGTGGCCGCTGACCGGGTGAGCGAGCCGCCAGCGGGCCCCGGGGGGGCCCGAACCGAGGAGGACGAACATGGCGGATGCCAGCGACAAGGTGCCGGGCAACGTGGACGGCGCCTTCTTCGTGGATACCAACTGCATCGACTGCGACCTCTGCCGCCAGACCGCGCCGGAGAACTTCGACCGCAACGAGGACGAGGGCTTCTCCTACGTGAAGAAGCAGCCGGAGACCGACGAGGAGCTGCAGGCCTGCCGCGACGCCCTGGAGGACTGTCCGGTGGAGGCCATCGGCGACGACGGCGA
>CAZWYF010000101.1:5778-8634 GCA_964637835.1 uncultured Fibrobacteraceae bacterium | reverse complement strand
GGCCAGCGGCAGCCCGACCAGCGCCCGGCCGCCGCCGTCCAGGGCCCGCCAGGGCCGCGGCTGCTGCCGCCGCGCTACCATGAGTAGCTCGCTCCCCAGAGCAGGGCCCGCGGGTTCTCGATGTAGCTGGGGTTGACCACGCCCTTGGCGTAGCCCTCGCTATACGTGGGCAGTTCCCACTCGCGCTCCCAGCCGGGGTTGCTGTCGCCCACCTGGTAGCCGTCGCCGGTGAAGGGGTTCACGCGGCGGTAGTTCTCGTGGTTGAGGATGTTCCGTCCCTCGAAGAACACGGTGAACTTGCCGTGCCGGCCCAGCTTCCACCACTTGCTGAAGCGCAGGTTCACCGTGCCGCGGGCCGGGCCCAGCGCGCTGTAGAGGTCGCCCTCGACTGACTGGGTGCCCGTCCAGGTCAGCGGCGTGTAGCGCTGGCCGGCCTCGGCGCGGGCCAGCAGGTTCAGGCTCCAGTTGGGCGGCAGGCGCCAGCCCAGCAGCTCGGGCCGGTCCTTCTCGAAGACCGAGAAGTCCAGGTTCACGCTCACCGACCACGGGCGGTCCCAGAGCAGCGGCGCGCGGCTCAGCCCGCCGATGTCGGTGGTGTTCTCGCCCTGGTCGTAGACCGCGCGCAGGTAGGCCTCGTCGGCGCGGCTGTTGGTGCCGGTGGTGCGCGAGAGCTCCAGGCTGGCCGACCCGCTCAGCCACCGCGTGGTGCGCTTGATGAGCGACAGCTCCACGCCCAGGCTGCGGGCCGAATCGCCGTTGAAGTAGCGCACGGGCTCGATGGGGATCGATCCGCTGTCGTTGGGATCGGGGGTCTGGTCGGCGTCGATCACCACCGACTGCATGCGCACGCTCTTGGCGTAGCCGTAGATGTCCCGGTTGTAGAGGGTGACGCCCATGGACCAGAGGTTGTCGAACTCGTGCTGCCAGCCCACCTCGTACTCCACGGTGATCTTGGGGTCGAGGTTGGGATTGCCCAGCAGCTGGACCTTGGTGGCGGTCTTGGCCTGCAGCTGGGGGTAGACGTAGATGAACCGCGGCCACTGGCTGAAGTGGCCGTAGTTGAAGAAGAACTTGTCGCTGCGGGTCACCGGGAAGCTCAGGCCCAGGCGCGGCGAGATGCGCGCCTTCCAGTTGCGGCCCGCGACACGGAAGGTGCCGTCCTCGAACTCCTGCACCATGTCGTCGAAGATGAACAGGTAGTCGTCCGGGTTGGCCATCACCTCCTCCACCTCGCGGCCGGGGGCCCAGAAGTCGCCGCGCACGCCCGCGTTGAGGATCAGGCCGTGGTACTCGATGGTGTCCTGGAAGTAGGCCGCGCCCACCACCGGGTGGGCGGTGAAGATGTCCTCGAAGATGCCCAGCTTGCCCGCCGGGGGACGACCGAGCTGGGACTGCAGGTCCACCAGCTGCATCTCGGTGAAGCTGAGGTCCAGGCCGGTCTTGAACTGGTTGCCAGCGCCGCCATAGAAGGAGTAGGCGCCCTTGAAGGTGAAGGCCTCGGAGTAGTGGTCGTGCCAGCGATCGGCCGTGCCGCGGGCCTGGCCGGCCGGGTCGGTGGAGGGGATGTCCACCAGGGAGTAGGTGGAGAAATCGTCGTTGCCGTTGACGTTGCTGTGCAGGCGCGACCAGTTGCGGCCCAGGGTGATCTCGTACCAGTCGGTGTCGCTGAGGACCTGGCGCCAGAACACGTTGGTCAGGATGTTCTCGGTTGTGTGCACGAGGTAGCTGTCGAGGTTGTCGATGAACGGCCGCGGGTAGCCCTCGCCCGGCAGCTGGAAGCCCTGGCTGACGCTGAACTGGCGCGTGGCCGAGATGGAGAGCTTCTCGGTGGGGGTCAGGTTCCAGGTCCACTTGGCCAGGCCGTTCCAGTCGTTCTGCTGGCGGGGCGACCAGAAGCTGCCCTCGTACAGCGGTGACCGCAGGCGATCCTGACGGGAGTAGATGGGCAGGTAGCCATCGCGGATGTCCATGCTGCCGGAGACCAGGAGGTACTGATCGCCCTTCAGCCCCAGGCCCAGCTTGCGCAGACCGCTCGACAGCGGGTCGGGCCCGGACATGGAGAGCTTCAGGATGCTGATGTTCTGGGGCTCGGTGAAGTCGGTCAGATCATCCCAGCCGCGGTGGTCGTCCTTGGGGATGGGGGCGTAGAGGTAGTCGCTCTTGTACGACGCCTTCCCCTCGAAGCGGTCCGATCCCTCCTTGGTCGAGACGTTGACCACGCCGGAGACCGCCTGGCCGTACTCGGCGTTGAAACCGCCGGTGAGCACCTCGATCTCGTTGATGATCGACGGATCGATCTGGTAGCCGTAGCCGCCGCCGGCGAGGGGGTCGTTCACCGACATGCCGTCGACGATGAACTGGGTGTCGTCGGCGCGGCCGCCGCGGATGTGGATCTGGTTGTCCTGCAGGGTGACGCCGGGCTGATGGGCGATCATGTCCACCACCTGGTCCAGCGGCATGGCCTCGAGCTGCTTGCTGGAGAGGAAGTGGCTGGTGCCGGTGCGTTCGACCTCGATGAGCTTGCGCTCGGCCTCCACGTTGATCGGGTCGACGTAGATGGCCTCCACCGCGAGGGCGAAGTCGATGTGGACCACGCCGCCCGGCTCGAGCTTCACCGTCTCGCTGCCCAGACCGTAGGCGATGTAGCTGGCCTTCACCGTGTAGGTGCCCGGCCGCAGGCCGCGCAGGAAGAAGTAGCCGTCGGTGAAGGCCATGGTGCCGATGTTGGTGCCGGCGATGTAGATGTTGGTGTAGGGCATGGGCTCGCCGGTCTCGGCGTCGATCACCCGGCCCTTGATGATGCCGGTGCTGGTGACCTGGGCCGGCGCGGCGGCCGCGAGCAGGAGCAGCATGGCG
>CAZWYF010000101.1:2060-5678 GCA_964637835.1 uncultured Fibrobacteraceae bacterium | reverse complement strand
GTCACCCCCAGTTCCTCGGCCAGGATGGCGGTCAGGGCGGCGTACGCCCCGGCCTGGTCCATGGCGTCCAGCTGGAAGGAGAAGCCCACCACGCGGGCCAGCTCGCTGGTGGCGCGGTCGGGCCGACGCGCGGCGATGATGGGATCCCAGGGCGGGCGGCGACCGAAGCAGCGCAGGCACTCCTCGAACCGGTAGAGCTCCTCGGCGCCCTCCAGCAGCGTCAGGCCCATGCCGCGCCCCTGGGTGGACGCCAGGGTCATGGGCGGCAGGTGGGGCTGGGCGCCCGTGACCTGCACGCCGACGGCGCTGTTCTCCGGCTCCAGCACGCTGGCGGGCGAGCCGGTGGGGCTGATGCCCAGGATGGCCTGTCGGAAATTGAAGGGCAGCTGCGAGGCCGAGCCGGTGAGGTTGCGGCTGATCATCAGCAGGCGGCCGGCCGCGCTGCCGTCGGTGGGCTGCAGGTAGCGCTCGAGGGCGCCGTTGCGCGCGGCGGCGGTCTGCAGGATGGGGCTGGTGCCGCCGCCGTCGAACCAGAAGACCAGCTCGAACTGCCGCATGGCCTCCAGCAGCACGTACGGGCTGTCGGGGAAGCCGAACCAGAACTCGTACTCGTCCCAGGCCCCCTCGCCCAGGTACTCCGCCAGGAAGCCGCGATAGAACTCCTTCGCATTGCCGCTGGAGTTGTCGGGGATCACCAGGACCGGGCCGCGGGGCGCGCGCACCTCCCAGCTCAGCTCCAGACGCGTCTCGGCCAGGGCCTCGTCGCCCACCGCGACGGTGAGGGTACGCTGGCCGGGCGGCAGGCCGCCGAGCTGGATGCTGAACTCGCGGATCTCCTCCTGGGACTCGAAGGGCGCCTCGAGCCAGTGGAGCATGGGGTCGGCGGCGGGGTCGTCCGCGGGCAAGGTGATCTCGGGGTCGACGTCCGCGGTGGTGTAGCGATAGGTGTCGTCCATGGTGGCGGTGCCGTCGATGTCGAAGGCGAACAGCCGCACGTTCATGGCGCCCCAGTTCCAGTAGACCGTGTCCACCACGGTCTCGCCCTCGCGGATCAGCTCCCGCTGGAGGTTCTTCAGCGGGTCGAAGTCGCTCTGGAAGTTGAGCGCCGGCGGGAAGTTGCGCAGGGGCACGAACCGCACCAGGGTGTCGGAGACCGCGCCGCGATCATCCCGGCAGGCGAGGTAGAAGGTGGCCTCGGCCTGGCCGTCGGCGTCGGTGACGAAGGTCATGGTGGTGTCGGTGCGGGTGGTGGTGTCCCAGGGGGCGGGCACCCCGGCCTGCGTGCGCACCGAGACGTAGTACTCGGTCACCTGGCCGTCGGCGTCGGTGCCGCTCCAGTGGAAGCGGCGGGAGAAGTAGCTGGTGGGGTTCAGCTCGCCGACGCTGTCCACGGGCGTGGCGAAGAACCGCACCGCGGGCGGCTGGTTCTCCACGCTGTCGGGATCGAAGGGATCGTTGGTGCAGGCGACGAGACCCACGCTGCCGAGGATCAGCGTCGCCGCCACCGCGCGCCGCAGCCGGCGCCAACTGCCATGCGGACGCGTCATTTGATGATCACCAGCTTTCCGCGCTGCACCTCGCCGGTGTCCTGGTTCTTCACCGTGTAGACGTAGAGGCCGGTGGCGATGGCGCGGCCGTACTCGCTCAGGACGTCCCAGGCGAGCTTGCCGTCGAAGGGGTCGTCGTGCTCGAGGGTGCGCACGAGGTCGCCGGCCAGGGTGAAGACCTTGATGGTCGCCCGCGGCGGCAGGTTGGTGAACCAGATCTGACGACCGAGTTCGCTGCCGGCGCCCGCGTTGTCGAAGTAGCTGCCCGCGCGGTACGGGTTGGGCGCCACGCCCACGCGACCCTCCGCCGCGCTGCCGGGGGCGGCGGGACCGGGATAGACCAGCACGGCGTTCTCGTTGAACCCGCTCTGGAACCCGGGCAGGCCCTCCTCCTGGTCGGGCGCCGAGAAGGAGACCACCGAGTACCAGTAGGGGAAGCCGTCGAGCAGATCGGTGTCGATGAACTCGCGCCGGCCATCCTCGTCCAGCGGCGGCAGGCCGGTGTCGAAGCCGATGCCGTCGATGACGTCGTACTGGGCCACCAGGGTGGCCAGGGTGTAGGGGTCCTGGTCGATGGTCAGGCCCTGGTAGCGGTAGACGCGGTAGCCCTGGAAGTCGGGCTTGCCGGTGATGGTGGAGATGTGGTGCTCGGGGGAGCGCCGCGGGTCGTCCGTGGGCAGGGGCTCGCCATCGGCGCCCAGGGAGTCGCCCGGCGCCCAGCGCAGCTTGATGCTGTTCCACTCGTACGCCACGTCGATCTGGGGCGAGGGCGGGCCGGTGGGGATGGTGAAGCCGTCGTCGTAGGCCACCTGGGCCACCTTGCTGTTGGCCAGCAGGCCCAGCGAGTCCGGCGCCGCCACCATGGCGAAGGTGGCGCGCAGGGTGTCGCCCGGCGCCAGGGTGGGGAACGGGCCGGTGGCCATCATCTGCACCCAGTTGCTGGCCGCGTCGTAGTCGACGCCGTCGATGGTGCCGCGGGTGAACCCGCCGTCGCTCATGAGCTGGTACTTGCCCGGCTGCTCCTCGCCCTCCTCGTCGATGAAGGTGTCGTCCTCCTCGGGGACGTTGCGGAAGCGCCAGGCATGGTAGGAGACCGGGGCGGTGTCGATCTGCGGCTCCACGGCCGGCACCGTGCCCAGCAGGCGGGTGCCGGCCCAGCTGGTGGCCAGGCCCTCGTCGCCGTCGTCGTCGCGCTCGTACATCAGCCAGATGTCCGGATCGTCCGCGACGGTGTACTCCTCGTCCACCCAGCCCTGGGCGCCGAGGGCACCGTCGTAGTCGTCCCAGAAGTTCCAGCCCACCGGGGCGTTGGGGTCGTAGGGGTTGGTGTTCTCGGTGTTGCCCACGGTGAGGTCGTTCCAGAAGCCCACGTAGACGTCGCGCAGCTCGGAGCCCGACACGTTGACGATGGCGTAGTCGAGGATCACGAAGTCGTCGGCGTAGGGATTGCCCCAGGCCAGGACCCGCAGGTAGACGCGCAGGCCCAGCGGGACGTGGTTGCCGGACTCCACGTTGGCGTAGTCCTCGAAGATCACCTCGATGTGCTGGGTGGCCAGGGCGCGGGGATCGTAGCGGTCGCTGTTCTGGCTGTTGGACCAGATCTCCACGTAGTTCTCGCCCGGATAGAGCGAGTCGGGGAAGTCGAACTCGCGGATCTCGTCGCCATCGAGGAGGTTGCGCGCGTCCTGGGCGCCGGTGGAGACGCGGACGCTGTCGTCCGGGCCCACCGCCCCCACCCAGAGCCCGGCCAGGAAGAGGTGCTCCACGTTGCTGTTGAGCGGGTACTCCAGGCTGGGCTGGTTGGGATTGCCCAGGAAGTTGCCCAGGTAGCCGAGGTTGGTCACGGCCAGGCCGATGAGGCCGGCGTCGGTTTTCAGGTCCGTGCGCGACTCGGCCAGCAGCAGCGGCGCCGTCAGCAGGGCGGCGGCCACGAGGGCGGCGCTCACCAGACGGCGCAGGTGGCGGAAGCGAGGGCGGGCGGCGCCTGGCGCGGGCACGGGGTCCTCCGGACGGGTGGTCACGGGCGCGTGGGGGCGAACGATAGCCCCCCGGGGGTGGACGTGTCAACCGG
>CAZWYF010000101.1:0-1960 GCA_964637835.1 uncultured Fibrobacteraceae bacterium | reverse complement strand
GTCACGGGCGCGTGGGGGCGAACGATAGCCCCCCGGGGGTGGACGTGTCAACCGGGGCGGCGGGGGGGCTCACTCGACGATCGGATCCATGGGAACACGCTGGGGCAGCGGTTCGGGCACCTCGGCCCGGCCGAAGATGAACGTGACGTCGCCGTCGTCGATGGCCCAGCGCCGGAACCAGAGATCGTGACCATCCACCCGCGCCCGGATGGCTGGCAGTTCGGTGCCATGAGCCTCGGGTCCCCCGGCATCGAGGGTCTCCATCCATGGCAGCAGGCGCATCGTGGTCTCGCGCGTCATGGTGAACTGCTGGTCGGCGGTGGGGCTGGTCCGGAACATGGCCATCTCCGGATCGTGGGGACTCACGTAATCGACGGCCCAGTTCATCTCGTCACCGACCTGGAAGAACCGTGCCCCCACCACGGCGAGCATGCGCGCCGCGCCACGGTCCAGGTAGGTCTCGAAATCCCGCTGGGTGGTCGGAGCGACCATGATGGTCCGCTGCCCCATGGGATGCTGGACCAGGTCCGGGCGGCCATCGGGGATGAACGTCGAGCGGTTGTTGCTGCCGAGCCTGGGCACCTGGGCGGCGGTGAGGACCACCAGGACCACGGCGGCCGCGGCCAGGGCCGTGCCACGGGTCTGGCGCGCCCGATGGCGATGGCGGAGCTGGTCGTCGATGCGATCGCGGAGATGCCGGACGTCCTGCGGATCGCGGCGGTCGTCCGGCGCCTGCCGGGACATCCAGCGGTCGAAGGAATGGCGTGTCACGATGGTCCCCTCCCCCCGGCTCCGTCCCCGGGTCCGGCCACCTCCGGGTCGCCGTCGGGTACCCGCAGCAACTCGCGCTGCAGGTCGATGAGCGCCTGCCGCCCCTCCCGCGACAGGCGGCCCTGGATCTGTGGGGCCTGCAGGAGGCTGGCCAGTCGGCGGCGGGCGCGATGCAGCCGCGCTCGCACGGCCTCCTCGCGATCCCCCAGGATCACGGCGATCTGCTTGAGCCGCAGGCCTCCCCAGTAGTGCCAGACCACGATGTCCTGCGCCGTGGCATCGAGCTGACGGACGCAGAGGGCGAGCAACTCGCGGTCCTCGGTCTGATCGGGATCCTCCGCCGCAGAAGCGGCGAGATCCTCGACCTCCTCCAGCGGCGCCTGCCGCGCGTCTCGCGGCGCCTGCCGCGCGAAGTATCGGGCCACCTGGCGGCGGGCCAGCCGGAAGAGCCAGGCGCCGAAGGTGACGCCCTGCCAGCGGAACCGCCACTGGCCGTCCACGGCCTGCAGGAACGTCTCGGCGAGCAGATCCTCGGCGAGGTGGTGGTCTCCCACGCGCGCCCGCAGGTACGCGAACAGCGGTCCCTGGTACTTCGCGTAGAAGCGCCCGAACTCCTCGGGATCCTGCCGCGCGAGCAGCAGCCAGCGCCTCTCGATCTCCAGTTCCTCCGCCGCCGGCCAACCGGGAGCCGCCGACTCCTCCGGAGCGGACAGCTCGCGGAGTTCCAGCCGCTCGGCCAGCGGCGCCCCCGCGCCGGTCTCCCCGGCGAGGGCCGCGCGGCCCTCGCCATCCCCACCGACAGCGGGGCGTCTACCGGGGAAATGGACGATGCGGGCGTTTTCGTGACGCGGTTTCTTCGCCATGCGGTCGCTTTCCCGGGCGAGATCAGTCAACCGTCGTGTTCTCGAGCCATTGCCAGGCCTGCGGGCCCGCGGCCCTCAGGTCCGCCACGAGGCGCAGCCGCTGCTCGGTGCGTTCCCGGACGGCCCGACAGGCGCCCTGGGGGATCTCCGAGCGTTCCGCTGCGAGTGCAGTGTAGCACAGGTCGCAGAACCGGATCGCCCAGCAGTCCTGGCAGCGATGGGCCACCGCGGCGGCGAATCGCCGGCGCAGGGCCTCGATCCTCGCGACATCGTCTTGACGCCGGCCGCCAGTGGTCTACTCTCTGCTCAGGAGGCCAACATGGTCA
>CAZWYF010000100.1:5964-8654 GCA_964637835.1 uncultured Fibrobacteraceae bacterium | reverse complement strand
GGAGCCGACATGCAGTCCGGAGACCAGCTGGGCCACTACGAGATCGTCGCGAAGATCGGGGCCGGCGGCATGGGGGAGGTCTGGCGCGCGCGCGACACGCGGCTGGGCCGCGAGGTCGCCCTGAAGTTCCTGCCGCCGGAGTTCGCGTCGGATCAGGAGCGCCTCGCCCGCTTCCGGCGCGAGGCCAAGGTCCTCGCCCAGCTGCACCATCCCAACATCGCCTCCATCTTCGGCCTGGAGCAGACGCCGGAGGCCACCTTCCTGGTCATGGAGCTGGTGGAGGGGGACGACCTCGCCGAGATCCTCCGCGCCGGCCCCCTGTCCGTCGACGACGCCATCGACGTCGCCCGGCAGATCGCCGAGGGGCTCGAGGAGGCCCACGAGGCGGGGATCGTCCACCGCGACCTCAAGCCCGCCAACGTCAAGCGCACGCCCGAGGGCCGCGTCAAGGTCCTCGACTTCGGCCTGGCCATGGCCATGGCCGGGCAGTCGGCCGCCGAGGGCGAGAACGTCAGCGGCATGGCCACCCTCACCGCGGCCATGACCCAGGCGGGGATGATCCTCGGCACCGCCGCCTACATGAGCCCCGAGCAGGCCCGCGGCCTGCCCGTCGACCGCCGCACCGACATCTGGGCCTTCGGCGTGGTCTTCTTCGAGATGCTCACCGGCCGCCGGCTGTTCGAGGGCGAGACGGTGACCGACACCCTGGCGGGGATCCTCAAGACCGACCCCGACTGGGCCAGCCTGCCGCAGAACCTGCCCCACCAGGTGGAGCGGGTGATCCGGCGCTGCCTGACCCGCGACCCCCGCCAGCGCCTGCGCGACATCGGCGAGGCCCGGGTGCGCCTCGACGACCCCGACGCCGAATCGGGCGTGTTCACCGGGGCGGTCCGGCCGCTCGCCGGGGGCGCGTCCCCGCGCGCGTGGTCGCGCTTGCTGCCCTGGGCCCTGGCCGGCCTGGCGGTGGCCGCCCTGGGCTTGACCACGCTGCGCGGCGGCGGCGACCGGACGGGCGACGCGCCCATCCAGCTGGCCATCCCCGCCCCGGCCGGCGCGGTCTTCCAGCTGAGCGCGTCGTTCCCCGCGCTGCCCGTCATCTCCCCCGACGGGCGGTACGTGGTCTTCGGCGGCCGGGCCGAGGATGGCAGCGACACCCGGCTGTACCTGCGGTCCCTGGACTCCAACCAGGCGGTGGCGCTGGACGGCACCCGCGACGCCCAGTACCCGTTCTGGTCGCCGGACAGCCGGTGGATCGCCTACTTCGACCGCAACCAGGGCCTGAAGAAGGTCCCCGTGGGCGGCGGCCCCGATCAGGTGATCTGCCAGGCCGACAACGCCAAGGGCGGCACCTGGAGCCCCGACGGGACCATCGTCTTCGCCCCGAGCTTCAACTCCGGGCTCATGAAGGTCTCCGCCCTGGGCGGCGAGCCGCAGCCCATCACCGTCCTGGACGGCGACTTCGGCTTCGATTCCCACCGGCACCCCTGGTTCCTGCCCGACGGCCGCCGGTTCTTCTACCTGGCGCGGGCCTCCTCCGAGGGTGGCAGCGAGATCCGCCTGGCCAGCACCGACGGCGACTCCTCCCGGGTCTTCATGAAGAACCGCACCGGCGTGGAGTACGCCTCCGGGCACCTGCTCTACATGCGCAAGCAGGTCCTCATGGCCCAGCCCTTCGATGCCGACCGCATCGAGTTCACGGCCGATCCGGTGACCGTCGCCTCGGACGTGCTGGTGGTCTCGGGCGCGGCCAAGGGCGCCTTCTCCGCCTCGCGCAACGGGTCGCTGACCTACCTGCGGGGCCAGGACATCACGCTGACCGCCAGCCTGACCTGGCTCGACCGCCAGGGCGGGATCATCGAGGAGATCCCCGACAAGGACCCCTTCAACACGGCGGTCCTCTCGCCGGACGGCCGGTTCGTCGCCCTGACGGTCTACGACGCCACCCGGTCGCACCGCGACATCTGGATCTACGAGAACGAGCGGCAGTTCAAGACCCGCTTCACCACCCACGACGCCGATGATCGCTATCCGCTGTGGTCCCCCGACGGCCGGTTCCTCTACTTCATCTCCAACCGCGAGGGCCACTACAAGGTCTTCCGCCGGGCCGTCAGCGGCACCCGCCCGGCCGAGCTGGTGCTCGATCTGGGCGCGGACATCCTGATCTGGGACCTCTCGAGCGACGGCCGGTACCTGCTCCTCTCCCTGGTCGGCGAGCGGACCTTCAACGACCTCTACGTGGCCGACCTCTCCGGCGAGGAGGAGCTCCGCCTCCTGCTGCAGTCCGACGGCGAGGACGCGGCGGCGCGGTTCTCGCCCGATGGCCGCTGGATCTCCTACTGGACCACCCAGTCGGGCGTCGGCCAGGTCTTCATCGCGCCGTGGCCGGGCATGGAATACACCCGCCAGGTGTCCACCGAGAACGGGACCTGGCAGTTCTGGCCGGCCGACAGCCGCGAGCTGGTCTTCCAGGGGGGCACCGGGGACGTCTACGCGGCCAGCATCGCCACCGAGGATGGCCGGCTGAAGATCGGGACCCCCGAACTCCTGTTCGCGCAGAGGGGGATGCAGTTCGCCGGCCCCCTGATCGACATGACGGCCGATGGGGAGCGCTTCCTGGCGATCATGTCCATCGACGCCGTGCCGCCGGCCTTCGCCGACCTGATCATCGGCTGGCCGGGGCTGCTGCCGGG
>CAZWYF010000100.1:0-5864 GCA_964637835.1 uncultured Fibrobacteraceae bacterium | reverse complement strand
CCGACCATGCCCACGACCCGCTCCAACCTCCGCGAGTTCCTGGAGATCCCCTACGAGCAGCTCGAGGAGCTGAACCTGCAGTCGCTGGAGCTGCAGAAGCAGTGGCGCCCCATGGATGAGGTCGAGGCCCAGCGGCGCGAGTACCTGGAGAAGGAGAAGCGCATCAAGGCCATCACCGTGGTCTTCACCGACCTCGAGGGCCGCTTCCACATGCTCGATTACGACAAGAAGTTCCTGCTGCAGAGCGAGTACCTGACCTTCGACGGCTCCTCCATCCGCGGGTTCACGCGCATCGTGGAGAGCGACCTGCGCCTGGAGATCGACTGGCGCGCCTTCTACTGGATGCCCGCCGACATCTTCGGGCCGGGCAAGGTGCTGGTCTTCGCCCACGTCCGCGATCGTGACGGCCAGCCCTACCCGGCGGACTTCCGCGGCCAGCTGCACGCCTACACCGAGCAGCTCCACCGCGACGGCATGGTGGCCAACGTGGCGCCCGAGATCGAGGGCTTCCTGTTCAGCGGCCGCGACGCCGAGCGCCGCTACTACCGCACCGGGGAGTTCGACCTCATCTCCACCGGCGGCTACTTCAACAGCCTGCCCCAGGACCCCCTGCGCCAGTTCATCGACGCCGCGGCCGAGGTGCAGCGGGCCATGGCCTTCGAGAACGAGAAGGACCACCCCGAGGTGGGCCCCAGCCAGTTCGAGATGAACTTCCGGTACGCGCCGGCACTGATCACCGCCGACCGCATCCAGCTCTACAAGCTGCTCTGCCGGCAGGTGGCCCAGAGCATGGACATGACCGCCAGCTTCCTGCCCAAGCCCGTCACCGGCATCAACGGCAGCGGCATGCACATCAACGTCAGCGTCACGCGCGACGGGACCAACCTGTTCTACTCGGACCATGGCGAGCACAACATGTCGGGCACCGGCGAGCAGTTCATCCGCCGCATCCTGCACAGCGCGGAGGATCTCTGCCTGATCCTCAACTCCAGCGTCAATTCCTACCGGCGCCTCGATCCCAACTACGAGGCGCCCAACGAGATCACCGCCAGCAGCGTCAACCGCAGCGCCATGATCCGCATCCCGTTCGCCAGCCCGGCCGGCCAGCGCATCGAGGTGCGCTCGGTGGGGCCGGACGCCAACCCGTACCTGTTGATCCACGCGCTCCTGCGCACGGGCCTCGAGGGCCCCGAGCCGGATCCGGACGCGCCGGCGCCCAAGCGGGTGCGCAAGCGCCTGCTGCCGGGCAACATCTACGACGCCATGACCAGCTACCGGCGCAGCCACTGGGTGCGCGAGCTGATGGGCGGCGACAGCCACCGCAAGTACCACGACCTCAAGCAGGAGGAAGCGCACCGCTGCCCGCGCGACCTCGGCGAGCGCATCAAGCGCGCCGAGATCATGTTCCACCACGAGGTCACCAACCAGATGCTGTGGAGCCGCTTCTAGCCGACACGCAGCCGGTCGCCCGCCGCGTACCGGCTGGCCACGTGGAGCGCTCGCCGCGTGCCCGCGCGATGGCGGACGGCGGCGAGCGCCAGGTCGGGCCGGTTGTTCTGCTCGGAGAGGTGCGCCAGGCAGGCCCACTGCAGCCGACCGTCGCAACCGGCCAGCAGCTCCGCGGTCTCCGCGTTGGAGAGGTGACCGCCCGGCCCGGCGATCCTCCGCCGGAGGAAGGCGGGATAGGGCCCGTGGGCCAGCAGGTGGGGATCGTAGTTGCTCTCCAGCAGCACGGCGTCCAGCGAGGCCAGCAGCGGTGGCAGCTCCGCGAAGGCGTGGCCGAGGTCGGTGAGCACGCCCACGCGCGCGGTGTCCGACTCGGCCACCAGCGCCACGCCGTCCACCGCGTCGTGCGGCGTGGGGACGGTGTGCAGGCGCAGGGCGCCGAAGTCGAGGGTCTCGCCGGCGGCGAAGTGGACCACGCGGGCGAGCGAGCCGAGGGAGCGGCCGCACGCCCGCAGCGTGGGCGCGGTGGCATGCACGGCCAGGCCGAACTTGCGCTGGAAGACGCCCGCGGCGCGCGTGTGGTCGGCGTGGTCGTGGGTGAGCACCACGCCGTCGACGCGCCGGATGTCGATGCCGCGGGCGGCGAGGCGCTGCTCGGCCTGCCGGCCGCTGATCCCGGCGTCCACCAGCAGGCGGACGCCGGCGGCCTCCAGGTAGATGCAGTTGCCGTTGCTGCCCGATTGCAGGGGGATGACGGTGATGCTCATGATCCGGTCCCGGGCGGAGGGTGCCGCGCCATGGTAGCACCCGGGGGCACCCCGGACCAGGTCGCCGCGCAGGCCAGCACCTGGAGCGCCGTCCTCCGGCTCTTCCGCTGACGGTTCCCGCCCCGTCTCGTTTCCGGCTGGCGAGGTCCCCGGGCTGTTCCTACGGTGAAGCGGGTGGTCGCGCGCGAGCCCGACCACCGGCTCGCCGCGCCGGGCGTCACCACGGCCACCGGCGGCGGCGGAGCCAGCGAGAACTGCACGCCGTCACGCGCGGTGGCGGCGACCGGCGACCGGGCCTTCCGGCCGTTCCCGGCGCTGCCGCGACCCATGCGCGCGATCACCCACGAGACGGGCGAGGTCGCGACCACCGCCAGCGACGACGGCGTCCCCATAGAGGAAGGTGACGTCATGCGAATCGACAGGAACGACATCCCCGTGCGGATCGACGCCCCCGGCGCCACGGCCCGGCAGCAGGTGGACTTCGGCGATCCCTCGGGTTACGGAACGCTCGGCGCGGAGTTCTTCTCCTTCGGCGAGGGGGCCGACCTCACCCCCCTGCTCCATGGACTCGAGGGAGATGCCTGCCAGTGCCCCCACTGGGGCTACGTGATCGACGGCGCGGTCACCGCCATCTACCAGGATGGCCAGGAGGAGACCGCCCGCACCGGCGACCTGTTCTACTGGCCGCCCGGCCACAGCGTCCGTGCCGAGGCCCGGACCGACATGGTCATGTTCAGCCCCCAGCAGGCGCATGGCGAGGTCATGGACCACGTCCTGAAGAAGGCCGGCGGCTGAGGCCGTCGCCGCCACCCTCGCCCACGACACCACCACCTTGCCGGCGCGCCGCCCGTCCCGTCTCGCGGGGCGGCGGCGCGCATCCGCCGGGAGCGGTCGTCCCCGGTATTGACACGGTCCAGAATTGGACTATTCATGTCCGCCATGCGAGACGACCCCTCCGATCTCCTCCACCATCACGGCTTGCAGGTCACGCCGCAGCGCCTGGCCGTCCTGCGCGTGGTCTCGGCCAGCCCGCACGTCACCGCCGACGCCGTGGCCGAGCGGGCCCGGGCCGAGCTGGGCGCCATCTCGCGCCAGGCCGTCTACAACGCCCTGGCCGTCCTGGTGGAGAAGGGCCTGCTGCGCCGCATCCAGCCCTCCGGCTCGCCCGCCCTCTACGAGGACCGGGTGGACGACAACCACCACCACCTGATCTGCCGCGGCTGCGGCCAGGTGGAGGACGTGGACTGCGCGGTGGGCGAGACGCCCTGCCTGACCGCCGCGGACGGCATGGGCTACGAGATCGACGAGGCCGAGGTGATCTACTGGGGCCACTGCCCCGCCTGCCTCGCCGGGACGAGGTCGTCCCCGGAGACATCTCGCCAAGCACCTGATCACCAGAAGAACCAGGATGGATAGTCAGACCGACGACCCCAGGAGGTAGCCCCGATGGAGAACCAGAGCAAGTGCCCGATCACGGGCCACGGAGCCCCCAAGGTCACCAACCGCGAATGGTGGCCCGAGCAGCTGGACCTGAAGATCCTGCACCAGAACCCGCCGGTGGCCGATCCCATGGGCGAGGACTTCGACTACGCCGAGGAGTTCGAGAGCCTCGACCTCAAGGCGGTCAAGAACGACCTCTACGCCCTGATGACCGATTCGAAGGACTGGTGGCCCGCCGACTACGGCCACTACGGCCCGCTCATGATCCGCATGGCCTGGCACGCCGCCGGCACCTACCGCATCGGCGACGGCCGCGGCGGCGCCTCCTCCGGCAACCAGCGCTTCGCCCCGCTCAACAGCTGGCCCGACAACGCCAACCTCGACAAGGCGCGCCGGCTGCTCTGGCCCATCAAGAAGAAGTACGGCCGCAAGCTCTCCTGGGCGGACCTGCTGGTCCTGGCGGGCAACTGCGCGCTGGAGTCCATGGGCTTCGAGACCTTCGGCTTCGGCGGCGGCCGCGAGGACATCTGGGAGCCCGAGGGCGACATCAACTGGGGCCCGGAGGCCGAGTGGCTGGGCGACAAGCGGTACCAGACCGGCGAGGAGCGCAGCAGCCTCTCCGACCCCCTGGCTGCCGTGCAGATGGGCCTGATCTACGTCAACCCCGAGGGCCCCAACGGCGAGCCCGACCCCCTGAAGTCGGCCAAGGACATCCGCGAGACCTTCGCGCGCATGGCCATGAACGACTACGAGACCGTCGCCCTGACCGCCGGCGGCCACACCTTCGGCAAGTGCCACGGCGCCGCCGACGCCGACGCGCACGTGGGCCGCGAGCCCGAGGGCGCGACCATCGTGGAGCAGGGCCTGGGCTGGAAGAGCACCCACGGCTGCGGCCACTCCGGCGACACCATCACCAGCGGCATCGAGGGCGCCTGGACCCCCACGCCCACGAAGTGGGACAACAGCTACTTCGACACCCTGTTCGGCTACGAGTGGGAACTGGTCAAGAGCCCGGCCGGCGCCTGGCAGTGGACCGCCAAGGGTGGCGAGGGGACCGTGCCCGACGCCTTCGATCCCGACAAGAAGCACGCCCCCATGATGACCACCGCCGACCTCGCCCTGCGCTTCGACCCCATCTACGAGCCCATCGCGCGCCGCTTCCACGAGAACCCCGAGGAGTTCGCCGACGCCTTCGCGAAGGCCTGGTTCAAGCTCACGCACCGCGACATGGGCCCCATCGCGCGCTACCTCGGTCCGGAGGTCCCCGGTGAGCAGCTGCTCTGGCAGGATCCGGTGCCCGCGGTGGACCACGAGCTCATCGACGCCAGCGACATCGCCGACCTGAAGGCCAGGATCCTGGCCTCCGGCCTGTCGGTCTCCGAGCTGGCGGCCACGGCCTGGGCCTCGGCCTCCACCTACCGCAACAGCGACAAGCGCGGCGGCGCCAACGGTGCGCGCATCCGCCTCGAGCCGCAGAAGAGCTGGGAGGCCAACGAGCCGCAGCAGCTCGAGAAGGTGCTCAGCACGCTGGCCTGCCTCCAGCAGGAGTTCGCGGGCAAGGCGGCGGGCGGCAAGAAGGTCTCCCTGGCCGACCTCATCGTCCTCGGCGGTTGCGCCGCGGTGGAGAAGGCCGCGAAGGACGCCGGCGTGGACGTGACCGTCCCCTTCACGCCGGGCCGTACGGACACCACGCAGGAACTCACCGACGTGGAGTCCTTCGCTCCGCTCGAGCCCACCGCCGACGGCTTCCGCAACTACCTGCGGCCCGAGCACACCACCCACGCCGAGGAGCTGCTCCTGGACCGGGCGAACCTGCTGACGCTGAGCGCGCCGGAGATGACCGTGCTCGTCGGCGGCATGCGGGCGCTGGACGCCAACTTCCAGCAGCAGAAGCACGGCGTCTTCACCGACCGTCCGGGCCAGCTGACCAACGACTTCTTCGTCAACCTGCTCGACATGAACACCGAGTGGAAGGCCACCGACCAGTCGGAGCGGAACTTCGCGGGCCACGACCGCGCCAGCGGCGAGCTCAAGTGGACCGCGACGCGCGTGGACCTGGTCTTCGGCTCCAACTCCCAGCTCCGCGCCATCGCCGAGGTCTACGGCGGCGATGATGCGCAGGAGAAGTTCGTCCACGACTTCGTGGCCGCCTGGGACAAGGTCATGAACCTCGACCGGTTCGACGTGAAGTGATCCCGGCGCACCGCGGGG
>CAZWYF010000099.1:0-8732 GCA_964637835.1 uncultured Fibrobacteraceae bacterium | reverse complement strand
ATGTCAACATTCTTCGGGGCACAACCTAGTAGTTGAACCCTGAGCCGCCGATGAACTCGCGCACCAGCGAAGTCGGCGGCACCGCCCCCGCATCGATGGGCAGCAGCGTGGACAGCAGATCGATGAGGCTGCGGGCAGTCCCGTAGTGCGGGTCGTCGATCCCCACGGCCGCCAGCCGCGGCTCCGCCCACAGCTTGAGGACGCTCAGCTCGTAGGCCAGGCCGGAGTTGAAGAAGATGTCGGCCTGGTCCTGGAAGGGGAAGATGTGGCGCTCCTCGCCGGTGCGCACCTTGGGCCAGCGGGCGAGGGTGTCGCTGGCGGTGTAGCCCCGGAACTGGGCGTCGCGCACGATGCGCCGGAACAGGCGCGTCCGCGAGGTCCGGATGTAGCTGGTGCTGTCGATGTTCATGTGGCAGAGGGCCGAGACGTAGGCCAGGAGCTTGTGCCGCGACGACACGGCCCGGGTCAGGCGCGGATTCAGGGCGTGGATGCCCTCGACGATGAGCGGCTGGCCGCGGCGGATGCGCGTGGCCGCCGCGCGCAGCCGTCCGGTGCCTGTGTGGAAGTCGTAGCTGGGCAGGTGGACCTCCTCGCCGGCCAGGAGCTGCTCGAGGTGCTCGTTGAAGAGGTCGAGCTTGATGGCCTCGAGGGCCTCGTAGTCGTAGTCGCCGTCGGGCCCGCGCGGGGTGGCCTCGCGGTCCACGAAGTAGTCGTCCAGGCTGAGGGCGAAGGGCCGGAAGCCGAGCACCCGCAGCTGCACCTGCAGGCGCTTGGCGAAGGTGGTCTTGCCGCTGCTGGAGGGGCCGGCGACCAGGACCAGGCGGCCATCGGCGGGCAGGTCGGCCACCTGGTTGGCGGCCTCCACGAACACCCGGGAATGCCGAGCCTCGCAGAGCTGGACCAGTTCCGGCACCCGCCCCTGGACGATCATCCGGTTGAGGTGGCCGATGTCCTGCAGCTCCTGCTCCACCAGCCAGTCGGCGTAGGTGCGCATCGTATGCAGCAGCTTGGGTTGACTGGTGGGCTCGAGCAGCTTCTCCGGCGCGCCCGGGGGTCCGGACTGCAGGAGGAATCCCGGGGCCTCGGGCAGCAGGCGGAAGGCCCGCACGAAGCCGGTGGACGGCAGCTGCCGGCCGTAGAACAGATGATCGGTCCCCTGCAGCCGGTAGAGCTTGAGCGAATCGCGGCGCAGGTACTGGGCCAGGTGGGTCTCGGCGGCGACGCCACGGGCGCGAGCCTTGCGGATCAGCTGGCGGATGCCGTAGACCGCCGGGGTGATGGGCAGGTCGGCGGCCACCATCTCGCGCATGCGGTCGGTGATGGTGTCGATCTCGTCGTTGTTCAGGCCCCGCTCCCGCCCGGCCAGCCGGCAGTAGATCCCCCGGCCGTAGCTGAACTCCATGCGCAGTTCGCTCCCGGGGAAGAGCTGCTCGCACGCCGCGGTCAGGATGAAGGCCACCGTGCGCTGCAGGGTGGGGGCGGTCCGCCGCTCGCGCAGGCGGAACAGCGCCACCTGGTCCTCGTGGGTCAGGGGCTCGTAGAGATCGGTCCGCCGACCGTTGATCGAGGCCATGACCACGGGGTCGGCGGCCCCGGGGTCCACCTCGCCCCGCCCACGCAACAGGTCGATCAGCGCCTGGCCCGGCGTGATGTCCTGCCGCTTGCCGTCGATGAGAACCCAGCTGCCGCTGTCCGCCATGGTCGTCCTTTCGGTCGGTCCGCCGCCCGTCACCGTGCTTGCCCTTTGGTTCCGCCTTGTTATCATGCCCGCAACGAGCCGACAAGATGCATCCGGGGCGGTGCCGACGCCACCACGCCCCGGTGCGCGGCGCTCCCCCATCCCGGAAGGACGGTTGCACGATGAAGGTCGCCATCAACGGATTCGGACGCATCGGACGCGCGGTCTACCGCATCCTGCATGACCACGAGAACGTCGAGGTCGTGGCCATCAACGACCTCTTCGACCCCGCCGCCCTCGCCCACATGCTGAGGTACGACTCGGTCATGGGCCGCTTCTCCCGCCCGGTCTCGCTGGAGGGCGACAGCCTGAAGACCGATCGCTTCACCACGAAGCTGCTCGCGGAGAAGGATCCGAAGGCCCTGCCCTGGCAGGAGCTGGGCGTGGACTTCGTGATCGAGTCCACCGGCGTGTTCCGCAAGCGCGCCCAGTGCGCCATGCATCTGGAGGCGGGGGCCAGGAAGGTGATCCTCACCGTGCCGGCCAAGGACGAGATCGACGCCATGATCGTGCTCGGCGTCAACGACGGCGACCTCGAGCCCGGACACCAGATCGTCTCCAACGCCTCCTGCACCACCAACTGTCTCGCGCCGCTGGCCTACGTGATCGACAAGGAGTTCGGCATCGAGCGGGGCCTGATGACCACCGTGCATGCCTACACCAACGACCAGCGCCTGGTGGACATGCCGCACTCGGATCTGCGCCGCGCCCGCGCCGCCGCCATGAGCATCATCCCCACCACCACCGGGGCCGCCCGTGCCGTGGGCAAGGTGCTGCCGCATCTCGAGGGCAAGCTCGACGGCATGGCCATGCGCGTGCCCACGCCCACCGGCTCGGTGGTGGACCTGACCGCCACGCTGAAGAAGTCGGTCACGGTGGAGGAGATCAACGCGGCGGTGAAGAAGTACGCCGAGGGCGAGCTGAAGGGCATCCTCGCCTACTGCGAGGATCCCATCGTCTCGGTGGACGTCACCGGCGATCCGCACAGCAGCGTCTTCGACGCCGGCTCCACCAGCGTCATCGACGGCAACCTGGTCAAGCTCATCAGCTGGTACGACAACGAGTGGGGCTACAGCTGCCGCGTGGCGGACCTGCTGCACCTGCTGGAGAAGGTGGGCTAGCGAGCAGCCGGACCGGTGACCTCGGGCGGCGCGGCTCCCTGCGGAGCCGCGCCGCCTTCGCTTGCCGGGCTGGCTGGCGGCGGGCGCGCCCGGTGCCGGTGCGCCTCCCGCGCGGTCATCAGGTGTGGTAAGATCATCGCTGGTCTGGATCCTGGAGGTTCCTCGTCGTGGTGTCACCTCGACGACGTCCCCCGCCGCCGCCGCCGACCCGGGAGAGTTCCCATGCGCCCGTCGCTCGACCTCGCGTCCTCGCGCGTCCCTGCCCTGCTGTTGCCGGCCCTGCTGTCGCCCTGGCTCTTGCTCTCCGGATTGCTCGTCGGACTGCTCGGTGCCACGGCCGGTTCCGCCACGGCCAGCTCGTTCGCGGCCGGTTCCGCCACGGCTGCGCTGCCGGCGTCGCGGGCGCCGCTGGCGTCGCCGGAGCAGCCGCGCCCGGGCGAGGTACCGGACTTCCCGCACCCCTGGCGCGTCTGGGAGGCCGAGCGCAAGGCACTGGCGCTGGAGCGGGCGGTCGCGGCCGGCCTGAAGGCTGCCGACCCGCTCCAGGATCGCTACGACGTCCACTTCTACGACCTCGACCTCGACCTGCGCGACGTCCAGGGGCAGGTGCTCATCGGTTCGGTGATCACCGAGGCGGTCGTGATCGGCGCCGGCGACCTCGCGGAGTTCGTGCTCGACCTGGCGGACGAGCTCGCCGTCGACGGCGTGTCGGTGGGCGGCGCGGCGGCGGCCTGGACGCACGAGGGCGACCGGCTGCGCGTGACGCTGCCGGAGCCGGCCGCGCCGGGGGAGAACGTCGCGGTGACCGTCGACTACCACGGCAACCCCGAGGACGCCGGCAATGCCTTCGGCTGGGACAGCGTGGGCGGATCGCCGCTGATCTGGACCCTGAGCGAGCCGTATGGCGCCCGGACCTGGTGGCCCTGCAAGGACCTCAATAGCGACAAGGCCGACTCCGTGGACCTGCATGTGACCGTGCCCATGGAACTGACGGTGGCCACCAACGGGCTGTTCCACCACTTCTCACACGCTCCTGGCGGGGGCAGGACCCACCACTGGCAGTCGCGCTACCCCATCGCCACCTACCTCGTGTCGCTGGCCGTGCACGACTACGCGGTCTTCACCGACTGGTACGTCCCGGCCGACGGCGACTCGCTGCCCATCGTGAACTTCGTGGTACCGGCCTACGAGCAGGAGGCGCGCAACGGCTACGCCGCCACCGCGGACATGATCGCGGCCTTCAGCGAGGGGTTCGGCCCCTACCCGTTCCCGGAGGAGAAGTACGGCCACGCCCACTTCCCGTGGGGTGGCGGGATGGAGCACCAGACCTGCTCGAGCATGATCTACTGGTACTACGGGCAGGGACTGGTGGCCCACGAGCTGGCGCACCAGTGGTGGGGCGACCTGGTCACCTGCGCGGACTTCCATCACATCTGGCTCAACGAGGGCTTTGCCACCTGGGCGGAGGCCTACTGGCGCGAGCAGAGCGAGGGGCCGGCGGCCTATCGCGAGGAGATGTCCGGCGCCGAGTACTTCGGCGGCGGCACCATCTACGTGGAGAACCCGCAGGACTTCGGCAGCATCTTCGACGTGGACCTCAGCTACAACAAGGCCAGCTGGGTGGTCCACATGCTGCGCGGGGCCCTGGGCGACGCGGACTTCTTCGCCGGCCTCGCCCTGTACCGGGAACGCTTCGCGTACGCTTCCGCCACCACCGCGGACCTGCAGGCGGTGATGGAGGAGGTGTCCGGTCGCGATCTGGAGGCCTTCTTCCAGCAGTGGATCCACGGCGAGTACTACCCCCGCTACCTGTTCAATCATCGCATCACGCCGCAGGGCGACGACTCGCTGCTCCAGATGCGCATCGAGCAGGTGCAGTCCCAGCCGGTGTTCGTCATGCCCCTGCGCGTGCGGGTGATCACCGACTCGGGCGACCAGTGGTTCACGGTAGAGAACGACCGCCGCGACCAGAGCTACAGCGTGGTGGTCCCGGGCGAGGCGTTCGTGGCGGAGCTCGATCCGGAGAAATGGGTGCTCCGGCAAGTGCTCACCGGAGGGGCCACCATGGCGCCCGCGGCCGTGGCGACGGCGCGCCTCCGCGTCCATCCCAATCCCTTCAACCCGCGCACCACGTTGCGGCTGGAGGTGTCGGTGGGCGGCCCGGCCCGGGTCGCCATCCACGACGCCCGCGGCCGCCACGTGCGCACCCTGCTGGCCGGCGACGTCATGGCCGGCACCCGTTCGGTGACCTGGGATGGCCGCGACCACGCCGGCGCCGACGTGGCCGCCGGTGTCTACTTCGCGGTGGCCGAGACCGCCGCCGGCCGGGCCACCAGCCGCCTGACGCTGGTCAGGTGATGAATCCTGATCCAGGAAGCGTTCCTGGATGTACAGGAGAAATGGTGGGATCTTCGGACCTGATGTGTTAAAATCCAGGACATGATGCGTTCCACGCGGCGGCGAGGTCCCTCCCTCGCCGCCGCTCACGCTGTCCCTCCCTGTTCCTCCCTGTACCTCCCTCACCTCGAAAAGGGGACCGTTCCATGACCATGCGCAAGCTCTTCCTCGCCGCCGCCGCCGTGGCCCTGCTGGCCGGCGCCGCGTGGGCCGGCGAGATCTCGCCGGGCCTGCAGGCCCAGCTCGACCGCATCGACGACGACACGCCCATCAAGTGCATGGTCTTCATGCGCGACCGCGTCGACGTCGCTTCTCTCGACCTGCAGCTGCACCTGGAGAAGGCGCCTCGCGCCACCCGGCACGCCCGGGTCCTGCGAGAGCTGCAGGACGTGGCCAAGACCAGCCAGGCCGACCTCATCGCCGACCTGGACGCCGCCAGGACCGACGGTTCGGTGCTCGGCTTCACCCCGCACTGGATCGTCAACGGCGTCGTGATCAAGGCCACGAAGGACGCCATCTACCGCCTGGCCGCGCGGGCCGATGTCGATCGCATCGAGCCCGACCTGGTGCCCGAGCTCATCGCGCCGGTGGAGGAGTATCCCGCCGCCGATACCCGCGGCGTGGGCATCACCCCGGGCGTGGTGAACATCAACGCGCGCCGGGTCTGGGACGAGCTGGGCATCCGCGGCGACGGCGTCATCGTGGGCATCCTCGACACCGGCGTCGATGGCAATCACCCGGCGCTGGCCAGCCGCTGGCGTGGCCTCTTCGTCCCGCCCGAGCACGCCTGGCTCGACGTGATCGGCGGATCCTCCGCGTTCCCCTCGGACGACAACAGCCACGGCACCCACGTCATGGGCACCATCACCGGCCTGGCCGCGGACGACACCATCGGCGTGGCCCCCGGCGCCACCTGGATCGCCAGCAACGTCATCGATCAGAGCGCCGGCCCGGAGTTCGACAACGACGTCCTGGTCTCCCTGGCCTTCATGGCCGACCCCGACGGCGACCCCGGCACCATCGACGACGTCCCCGACGTGATCCAGAACTCCTGGGGCATCAACGAGAACTTCTCCGGCAGCCCCCCCTACGTGGACTGCGACAGCCGCTGGTGGGACGCCATCGACGCGGTGGAGGCCGCCGGCTGCGTGGTGACCTGGTCCGCCGGCAACGAGGGCCCCGGCAGCACCAGCCTGCGCTCGCCCGCCGACCGCGCCACGACGCTGTACAACGTCTTCTCCGTGGCCTCGACCCAGCCCGAGCCGCCCTTCAGCATCAGCGGCTTCTCCAGCCGCGGCCCGGCCGGCCCCGACTGCGGTCCCGCCGAGAACCGCATCAAGCCGGAGATCGCCGCGCCCGGCAGCGACATCTACAGCTCCGTCCCCGGCGGCGGCTACGGCTTCAAGAGCGGCACCAGCATGGCCGGCCCCCACGTGGCCGGCGTGGTCGCGCTCATGCGCTCGGCCAACCCCAACCTGGACGTGATCACCATCAAGCAGGTGATCATGAACACCGCCATCGACCTCGGCGACCCCGGGGACGACAACACCTTCGGCAACGGCTTCATCGATGCCTACCAGGCCGTGCTCGCGGTGATGGACGGCATCGGCTACCTCGAGGGCACCCTGGTGGACAGCCAGACGGGCCTGCCGGTCGCCGGCGCCGAGGTCCAGGTCACCGGCGGCTACCAGAGCGACGTCACCGACGACAACGGCGTCTTCAACCTCACCCTGCCCCAGGGCGAGGTCGAGCTGGTGGTCGACCGCTTCGGCTATCTCGAGGGCACGTACGATCTGACCATCGTCGAGGACATCACCCTCTTCGAGACCTTCGAGATCACCCCCGCGCCCACGGTGACCCTCAGCGGTCGCGTGATCCAGCCCGACGGCAGCGTCGCTGGCGGCGCCGTGGTGCAGGCCCTGGGCGTGCCGGTCGCGCCGGTGACCGCCGACGCCAGCGGCGACTACGTCCTCGATCTGCCCGCCGGCCTGGTCTACGACGTGGAGGCGTCCCTGGAGTTCATCGGCCGCGTGGTCGAGCCGGTGGACATGCAGGGCGACGTCAGCAAGGACTTCTTCCTGCTCCCGCTGGGCGCCCATGCCGAGCTGGATCCGCTGAGCTTCAGCGAGGTCATGATGGCCGGCTCCCAGACCGCGCGCACGCTGACCGTCGCCAACCTGGGCGCCGATCCGCTGAGCTGGCGTCTGAGCGCCGAGGAGCTGAACCAGGCCCCGCGCGAGCCGGTCACCGTCCACGCGCCCCTCGCGCTGGAGAAGGGCCAGGAGGACCCGCGTCCGGGCTTCGCGCCGGACAAGGACGCCGGCGGCCCTGACGGCTTCGGCTACGTCTGGGTGGACAGCGACGAGCCCGGCGGCCCGGTCTACGACTGGTTCGACATCAGCGGCCTGGGCGTCACCGTCGGCAACAGCGACGACGCCACCTACGGTCCGTTCGACCTGGGCTTCGCCTTCCCGTACTACGGGAGCATGTACAGCCAGGTCTCCATCTGCACCAACGGCTTCATCACCTTCGAGAACACCGCGGCCGATCCCTTCAGCAACCAGCCCCTGCCGAACACCGATGCGCCGGACCTCATGGTCGCGCCCTTCTGGGACGACCTCAACCCGAGCCAGGGCGGGGACATCTACCGCTACTACGATGCGGCCAACGGCCGCTACATCGTGCAGTGGGACAGCGTGCCGCAGTACTACAACAACGGCAGCTTCACCTTCCAGGTGCTGCTGTACGACAGTGGCGTGATCATCTTCCAGTACCAGAGCTTCACCGACGGCAGCAGCGCGACCGTCGGCATCGAGAACGCCACGGGCGAGGACGGCCTGGGCATCCTCTACAACTCCGGCGGTTACCTCCAGGAGCAGATGGCCATCCTGGTGAGCGCCGGCTCGCTGGTGCCGTGGATCGACTACGATCCCATCGCCGGCACCGTGGGGCCCAACGCGGTGCAGGACGTCAGCCTGATGTTCGACGCCGCCGAGCTGCCGCTGGGCGAGCACCTCGCCGAGCTGACCTTCAACTCGAACGATGGCGATGAGCCGGTGGTGGTCCTGCCGGTGACCATCGACGTCACCGACGACACCACCCCGGTGGAGGACGGGCTGCCCCTGGCCTTCCAGCTGGACAACGCGGCACCCAACCCCTTCAACCCCAGCACCACGCTGCGCTTCAGCCTGCCGGCCACCGGCCATGCGGAGCTGAAGATCTTCGACGTCCAGGGTCGCCTGGTGCGCACCCTGGTGGACGAGGTCCGCGACGCCGGGGCCAACGAGGCCCGCTGGGACGGTCGCGATCGTGGCGGCCGGCAGGTCGCCTCGGGCACCTACTACGCGCGTCTGGTGGCCTCCGGCCAGGCCAGCGTGCGGACCCTGGTGCTCGTGAAGTGAGCCCACCGCTCGCCTGATCGCGGTGACCCGTGGAGGGCCCCGGCCGTGCTGGTCGGGGCCCTCGTACCTGTAGTA
>CAZWYF010000098.1:1492-8879 GCA_964637835.1 uncultured Fibrobacteraceae bacterium | reverse complement strand
CCGGCCACCGCCAGCAGGGCGAACAGGGCGTGCAGCAGCAGGGGCCGGTCCAGTCCGAGCGGGCGCCAGAGATCGGCCAGCAGCAGCAGCGCCAGCAGGGCCACCAGGCCGCCGATGAGCCGGCCGCGCAGCCAGCCCGGGATCCGGACGGTGGGGCGGAGCAGCCGGTTCAGCCAGGCCGGACGCCGGCGAGCCAGGGTCAGGTGGGCCAGCGGCGGCAGGAACACCACGGCCATCAGCAGGGCCGCGAGGATGGCGAAGGTCTTGGTGAAGGCCAGCGGCCGGAAGAGCTTGCCCTCCGCCGCGGTGAGCGTGAAGACGGGCAGGAAGCTGATCACGGTGGTGAGCACGGCGGTGAGGATGGCCGGCGCCACCTCCGCGGCGGCGTCGCGCACCACGTCGCGTCGATCCTGGTCCGGGGCCGCCTCGGCCAGGCGTCGCTGGACGTTCTCGATGAGGATCACGCCCATGTCCACCATGGTCCCGATGGCGATGGCGATGCCCGAGAGCGCGACGATGTTGGCGTCCACGCCGCCGGTCTTCATGGCCACGAAGGTGATGAGCACCGCCACGGGCAACAGGCCGGCCACCAGCAGGCTGCCGCCCAGGCTGCGCAGCATCAGCACGATCACCAGCACGGTGATGAGGATCTCCAGGCGCAGGGCCTCGCCCAGGGTGTCGAGGGTCTCGTGGATCAGGCCGGTGCGGTCGTAGAAGGGGACGATGGTCACCTTGCTCACCGTGCCGTCGGGCAGGACGCGCTCGGGGAGCGAGGGCGCCAGGGTGGCGATGCGCTCCTTCACCCGCTCGATGGCGGCCAGGGGGTTCTCGCCGTAGCGGACCACCACGATGCCGCCGGCGGCCTCGGCCCCGCCCACGTCCAGGGCGCCGCGGCGCCAGGCCGGCCCCTCGGTGACGTGCGCGACGTCGCCCACGGTGACCGGGACGTTCTCGCGCGCGGCGACCACGCTGGCGGCGATGTCGTCCGTGTTCCCGTAGAAGCCCGTGCCGCGGACCACGTACTCCACACGGTTGATCTCCAGGGTGCGGGCGCCCACCTCCTGGTTGCCCTCGCGAACGGCCCGGACCACGTCCTGCAGGCCCACCTCGTGCAGGCGCAGGGCCGCGGGATCGACCTCCACCTGGTACTCGCGGACGTGGCCGCCCACCGACGCCACCTCGGCGATGCCCTCGGCGGCGAGCAGCGCGTCGCGGACCTGGAAGTCCTGGATGCTGCGCAGTTCCTGGGGATCCCAGCCCCCCACCGGATGGCCCGCCGGGGACCGACCCTGCAGGGTGTACATGAAGACCTGGCCGAGGGCCGTGGCGTCCGGGCCGAGGGCGGGCTGGACGCCGCTGGGCAGCGTGCCCGCGGGCAGGCTGGCGAGCTTCTCGAGGATGCGCGAGCGGGAATCGTGGAAGTCGGCGCCCTCCTCGAAGATCACGTAGACGGTGGAGAAGCCGAAATAGCTGTAGCTGCGCACGGTGCGGACCTGCGGCACGCCCATGAGCGCCGAGGTCAGCGGATAGGTGATCTGGTCCTCCACGTCGCGCGGGGAACGGCCCGGCCACTCGGTGAAGACGATCTGCTGGTTCTCGCCGAGGTCCGGGATGGCGTCCACGGGCACCGGATCACGGGGCAGACCGCCCAGGTCCCAGTCGAAGGGCGCCACCAGCAGGCCCCAGCCGCCGAGCAGCAGCAGGGCGAGCAGGACCACCAGCTTGTTGTCCAGGCAGAAGCTGATCAGGCGGGTCACGGGCGGTCCTCCGCATCGTCCGCGGCGCCGGCGGCGAGCTGGTCGGTCTCGCCGCCACAGCGCAGCATCATGGCGCCGTAGTAGGGGTTGGCCGTCGTGGTGTCCTGCTGCAGCCAGTAGGCGCCGTCGTTGTCGAAGGCCATGGGGCAGTGGAAGCGGCGCAGCGGCTGCTCGCCTTCCCAGCCGGCCTCCGAGACGGCCAGCCAGAGCTGGTCGGACAGCGGCTCGAAGGCCTCGCGCATGGCCGCCATGTCGCCGCTGGCGGCGATCACGGCGTCCACCGCCTCGCGCAGCCAGCGCAGGCCCTCCTCGCACTCGCCGGCGAAGACGTCCGGCATGGCCGCCGCGGCCGCGGACGCCGCGTCGGCGTCGTCACCGGCCAGGGCCACCTGCAGGTCCAGGTAGGCGGCCACGATCTGCGGCGCCAGTTCCTCGAAGCAGGGATCCAGCGGCGGGGCCTGCGGCTGCGGCTCGACCTCCTCGGGCAGCATCATGCTCGGCCGCGCCTGGATCTGCAGCGCGCTGTCCAGCTTGAAGGCGCCGTGGACCACCACCTCTTCGCCCTCCTCCAGGCCGTCTCGCACCAGGAACCAGTCGCCCGCACGGGGGCCGAGGGTGACCACGCGGCCGCTGAACCGTGGGCGCTCGGGGGACTCCAGGCGCACGTAGACCACGGCGCGCTCGCCGGTCAGCAACGGTGCGGTCGCCGGCACCACCAGGGGGGGCGTGGCGTCGGGCCGGCCGGCGCGGGGGCGACCGTCGGCTGCCAGCTCGGCCTGCACCCGGCCACGCACCAGCATGCCCGGCCGCAGGCGGCCCTGCGGATTGTCCACCTCCAGGCGCACGCGGATGGTCCGGGTGCGGGGATCGAGCACCGGGTCGACGAACGCGATCTCGCCCGTGAACTCCTCCCCCGGCAGGGCGGTGACGCCGAACTCGACCGCCTGGCCCCCGGACAGCCAGGGAAGATCGCGCTCGAAGGCCTCGAGCTCCACCCAGACGCGGTCCAGGTCGGCGATGGTCAGCACCGCCTGGCCGGTGTTCACGTAGGCGCCCTCGGTCACGTCGCGCCGGATGACCGTGCCGCCCATGGGCGCGGTGATGGTGACGCGCTCGCCGCCGGCGTCGGCCACGTGGTCGGGGTCCAGGTCCCACAGGCGCAGGCGCTCGCGCACCGAGCGCAGGTTCGCCTGCGCGCCGGGGTCGCCATGCTCGGCCGCACGACGGGCAGCCAGCAGCTCGGTCCGCGCGCGCAGCAGGTCCGGCGAGTAGACGTCGGCCAGCGGTTCGCCGGGGCGCACCACCGCGCCCGTGGTGTTGACGTGCAGGACCTCGATCCGGCCGGGCACCCGGGCGGTGATCACCTGCTGCCGCGTCTCGTCGGCCGTCACCTCGCCCACCAGGCTGATCGTCCGCGCGACGAACGCCCGCTCCACCGGCGCGGTGGCGATCTCCGCCAGGGCGGCGGCGGCCTCGGAGATCTCCAGATCGCGCGGGCCCAGCCCCTCGCTCGCGTCCTCCTCCAGGGGGATGAGGTCCATGAAGCAGATGGGGCACTGGCCAGGCTCGGGCAACTGGATCTGAGGATGCATGCTGCAGGTCCAGACGGCGGGCGCGGCCGCGGCGGCCTCGCCGGCGGCGTGGTCGTGCCCGGCATGGGGGTCGGTGGCGCCGGAGCCGCCGCCACGCAGGAGGAAACCGAGGCCGAAGGCGATCACCAGGCCGGCGGCGAAGAGGAGGGTGGTCTTGCGGCTGATCATGTGGGGACTCCTCGTCCAGGATCGCTGAATGGTCCTACTTCCGGTCGGGCGCGCCGGGCACCACGCCCAGGGCCGCGTCGCGGTCGGCGACGGCGACGAGCAGGTCGCGCCGCGCGGCGAGCAGGGTGAGTTCGAGGTCGAGCAGGGTCCGCTGCGCGATGATCACCTCGGCGAGGGTGGCCTGGCCCGTCTCGTAGGCGGCGGTCATGGCCTCCAGCGCCTGCTCGGCGCGGGGTACCAGGTCGCCGGTGTAGAGGCGGTCCGTGCGCCGGGCGGCGGCGAGGTTCGCCACCGCCTCCGCGGCACCGGCGGCCAGGTCCTGATCCCGGGCCCGGCGCGTGGCCTGCGCCGCGCGGACGCGGGCCTCGGCCGCCGCGGCCGGGCCCCGATACTTGCCCCGCCAGATGGGCAGGGACAGCCCCAGGCGGCCCACCAGGGCGTCATCCCCGCTGCCAGCGACCCCATCGCGGCCGGCCTCGCCCACCTGGATCCAGTCCACACCGAGGGTGATCATGGGCCGGCCGGACCGGCGGGCGGCCCGGGCCTCGGCCTCGGCGGCGCGGGCGCGCGCGTCCTGGACGGCGAGCGTCGGGTGCGCGCCGGCGCGCGTCGGGGTCGTCCCGGGTCCGGATCCGGCGTGGGCGGGCAGGCCGTCGGGCAGGGCCACGTCCGCGGCGCGGTCCCGGCCCGCGGCGGCCGCCAGGCGCGCACGGGCGGCCTCCAGACGATCATCCAGCTCCCGGCGGCGGTCGTCCAGGCGGGCCACCTCCACCTGCGCCTGCAACAGGTCGGCGTAGGTTCCCTGGCCGGCCTCGTACGCCGCACGAGCGCTGACCTCCAGGCTCCGGGCGAGATCCCTCTGGGCTTCCACCACCCGGCGAGACCCGGCGAGCCAGGCCGCGCGCGCCCAGGCCCGGCGGACCCCGGCGGCGACCTCCACCGCCATGGCCCGCCACGAGGCCGCGGCCGCCTCGGTCCGGGCCGCGGCGGCCTCGCGACGGGCGCCCAGGGTGCCCGGCCAGGGGATCTGCTGCTGCAACCCCAGGACCCGTTCCTGCGGACCCACGCGGGTCTGCACGGGCTCGAGCATCTCGCCCCACGTGAGCATGGGGTCGGGCAGCGAGCCGGCCGCGTCGATGCCGGCGGCCGCGGCCTGGCTGTCGGCCGAGGCGGCGGCCAGGGCCGGGTGTTCCCTCAGCGCACGGGCCACGAGGGTATCGAGCTGGGCAGCGGCCAGGCCGGCGGCCGCGGCGGGCGTGGCGGTGGCCATCGGCGATAGCACCAGCAGCAGCGAGCCGGCGAGCATCCGGGCGGTCATCGGTCCTCCGGGGGCCCGTCGTCGCCACCACGACGGACCGCCAGGATCACCAGGGCGGTCAACAGGGCGGCGGCGGCGAGGTTCAGGGTCAGGGTCATGACGGGTCCTTTTGTCGATGATTGCGCTCCACTTCATGCACGAACCGTTCCACGAGTGAACTCGTTGCCATGCAATCACTTGAAATCTCCCTGACGACAGACTGTAGAATATTCTCTATCCTGGGCCCGTGCGGTGCGGAGAATATTCTCGAGCCGGGAGACCACGCGTGCGCCCGTTCCTGCGATCCTACGGCCTGGTGGCCCTCATGGTGATCCTGATCACGCTGATGCACTACAACACGGCCATGCACATCCACGCCGCCCACGGCATCTACCGGCGGCTCTACTACTTCCCCATCATCATCGCAGCCTTCCGCGGCGGCCAGCGCGCCGGCCTGCTCACCGCGATCGCCATCTGCGTCCTCTACATCCCGCACGCCTTCGGCCTCATCGGGCACGACCCCGCCCCCACCCTGGAGAAGGTGCTCGAGATGGTGCTCTACCTCGCCGTGGGCCTGGTCACCGGCATCCTCGAGGATCGCGATCGCCGCAGCCGTGACCGGCTGCGGGCCTCGCTGCGCGAGCGCGAGCGCCTGCAGAACGCCCTGGTCCAGCGCGAGCGCCTGGCCGCCGTGGGGCAGCTCTCGGCCGGCCTGGCCCACGAGGTGCGCAACCCCCTGGCCAGCATCCAGGGCGCGGCCGAGGTGCTCCAGGACGCCGCGGCGCCGGACGACCCCCGCGGCCGCATGCTGGCGATCATCCGCGAGGAGACCGCCCGCCTCAACGGCGTGCTCACGCGCTTCCTGGCCTTCGCCCGTCCCGGTGGCGACGTCCGCGCCACGCTCGATCTCGGCGAGGAGCTCGACCGCCTGGCCGACCTGCTCCGTCACCGCGACCAGGCCCCGGAGATCCACGTCGAACGCCCCGGCGGGCCGGCCCCGGTGGCGGCCGACCGCGACCGCCTGCGCCAGATGCTGCTGAACCTGGGGCTGAACGCCGTGCAGGCCGCCGGCCCCGACGGCCGCGTGGCCCTCGGGCTGCAAGCGGGGGACGACCACTGGCGGATCACCGTCACCGACACCGGCCCCGGCTTCGGCGAGGAGGCCCTGCGCAACCTGGGAACGCCCTTCTATACCACCAGTCCGGAGGGCAGCGGCCTGGGCGTGGCCATCAGCCTGCGCGCGGCCCGCGACCACGACGGCGATCTCGCCGTGGACACCGGCTACACCGACGGCGCCCGCGTGGTGGTCACGTTGCCGCGGCCGCCGCGGGAGGGATCGTGATGGCGCGGGTACTGCTCATCGACGACGACCGCAACCTGCGCGAGGTGGTCGGCTTCATGCTCGCCGAGGCCGGCCACGAGGTGGACACCGCCGCCGACGCCGACACGGGCCTGGCCCGGCTCGCCCGCCACGGCGCCGACCTGGTGCTCACCGACATGAAGATGCCCGGCCGCGACGGCATGGACGTCCTGCGCGCGGTGCAACCGACGGGCACGCCGGTGATCGTGCTCACCGCTCACGGCACGGTGCCGCAGGCCGTGCAGGCCATGCAGCTGGGCGCGGCCTCCTACCTGCTCAAGCCCTTCGAGCGCGCCGAGCTGCTCATCGCCGTCGACCGCGCCCTGGCCCACCGGGCCCTGCGCCGCGACAACGAGCGCCTGCGCGACCTGCTCCGCCGCCGCCGCGCCGAGCACGGCCTGGTGTACCGCTCGCAGGCCATGGAGAACCTGATCGAGCAGGCCCGGCGCGCCGCCGACAGCGAGGCGCCCGTGCTGATCACCGGCGAGAGCGGCACCGGCAAGGAGCTCATCGCCCGCCTGGTCCACCTGGCCAGCCCGCGCTGGGAGGGCCCGTTCGTGGCGGTCAACTGCGGCGCCATCAGCGGCGAGCTGGCCGAATCCGAGCTCTTCGGCCACGTCCGCGGCGCCTTCACCGGCGCCGACCGCGACCACCCCGGCCGCCTGCGCGCCGCCGCCGGCGGCACCCTCTTCCTCGACGAGGTGGGCGAGCTGCCGCTGCCCCTGCAACCCAAGCTCCTGCGCGCCCTCGAGACCCGTCAGGTGGATCCCGTGGGCGCCACCGCCCCCGTGGAGGCGGACTTCCGCCTGGTCTGCGCCACCAACCGCGACCTGGTGGCCGCCGCCCGCGAGGGCGCCTTCCGGGACGACCTCTTCTACCGCCTGGCCATCCTGGTCCTCGAGGTCCCGCCCCTGCGCCGGCGGCGCGAGGACATCGCCCCGCTCTGGGACCACTTCACCGGCGTGCATGGCGGCGAGCAGGTGCGCACCACGCCGGAGCTGCGGGCCGTGCTCGAGGCCCGCGAGTGGCCGGGCAACGTCCGTGAGCTGCGGAACCTGAACCAGCGGCTGGTGGTGCTGCGCGAGGGCGACGTGCTGGACGTGGCCGACCTCGCCCGCGTGGCCGGCCCGGGCAGCGGCGGCCCGGGCAGCGGAACGCCGGTCGCGCCGGCCGCGGCCGCTGGCACCGCGGCCGCCGGGACCGGGGCCGCCGG
>CAZWYF010000098.1:0-1392 GCA_964637835.1 uncultured Fibrobacteraceae bacterium | reverse complement strand
GGCCGCCGGGACCGGGGCCGCCGGCTCCCGCGCGTCGGGATCCTCCGGCGTCGGCGGGCTCCCGTTGCTGGGCGCCCTGCCTCCCGACGGCCTGGACCTGCCGGCGCTGGAGCGCGAGATCATCCAGCGCGCCCTCCTGCGCTGCGAGGGCAACAAGTCGCGCGCCGCGGAATACCTGGGCATCCCACGGCACGTCCTCGTCTACCGGCTCAAGAAGTACGGCGACGGCTGACCGCTCAGTTCGACCCCACCCGGGCGTCCAGGACCACCGATTCCAGGGTCACCGGAACGGTGGCGGTCAACGGCGTGGGGTACCCGCCGCCGAGCATGAGGATCCGGCCGCCCGGCGCCACGGCCGCCAGCGCGTCGGTGACGCGGTACCAGGGCAGGCCGGGGTCGGCGCCACTGTTGCCCGTCAGACGATCCACCCACTGGGTGTCCGGGGCGTACGGGTGCAGGAACAGGCCGCCATACCCGTAGGTGTGGTCCAGACCGCTGGCTCCCCAGTCCAGGTAGAGCGCCGCCTGCCGCAGCAGGAGCTGGCGAACACCCTCCGCCGACAGCTCCGGTCGGCTGGACCACAGCGCGGCGGCGGCGCCCGCCGCGTTGGGCGTGGCGGCGCTGGTCCCGCCGAAGCCGCCGCTGTAGGCCCAGGTGGTGGTGTTGGTGGGCGCCGCCAGGTCCAGCACGTACCGACCCTCGTTGGTGGGGCCGAGGCTGCTGTAGCTGGCGATGGGATCGGTCTGGGCGGGGTCGTGATCGGGATGGCCCACCGCGCCGATGGACAGCGTGTTGGGGTGCAGGTTGTTCGTCGGCGGGGTGACCGAGCTCGCCGACACGATGTGCTCGAAGGCGCTGCCGAGGTGGTTGAAGACCTCGAACTCCACCGGATCGCCGGACCAGAGGCGCACGGCGATGCCCACGTTGACGGTGGCGCCGGTATCGTTGGTCCAGACGATGCGCTCGAAGGTCTCGCCACCGGCGTCGCTGGAGGCGATCAGCGAGTTGTCGGCGGTGTCGTAGATGTGCAGATCGTAGTCGGTGGTCCCGGCGCCGGTGTCCCACTGCAGGTAGAGGAACGACGTGCTGCCGTCGCCGGCGCTGTAGTCGTTGAACTCGTCCCCTACCCCGTCCCAGTCGTGCCACGAGTCGCCGTCGGGACTGACGAACGTCCCCTGCCAGTGGGTCCGTGCCCGGTTGCCGGCGGAGTTGAAGTACAGGATGCCCGCCTGCCCGGCCTGGTCGATGGCGGCGTTGGCGGTGCCGCTGCCATCGGCCCAGCCCTCGTTGTACCAGCTCTGGGTGGCCGAGAGGATCTGCACGCCCTCGTCGATCGCCTGGTCGATGGCCAGGCCGAGGTGGGTGGAGTTGCCGATGCGGAAGATGTGGTAC
>CAZWYF010000097.1:0-8969 GCA_964637835.1 uncultured Fibrobacteraceae bacterium | reverse complement strand
GCGTGAGCCTGGACCAGCGCGTCACCGTCACCGACGACTCCCCGGTGGTCGACGAGCTGTCGGTGCAGTTCAGCCGGGTCTTCCACCTGGACACCGGCCTGACCGACTGGGTCTTCACCTGGCACGTCTACAACGAGAGCCCCGTCTCCGGCGATCAGGTGACGTTCGCCACTGCGGGCGTCCCTGCGCGCTGCCTGCCGCCGTACCAGACCCTCGACGAGCAGACCCCGGGAGTGACCATCACCAGGACCGACGAGGGCGATGGCACGTGGAAGCACGTCCTGGTCCTCGCCGGCGTGACCTGCGAGGCGCGCTGCAACATCCCCTATGACGTGCAGAGCGGCGTGAGCGACTACACGTCGGTGAGCGAATCGCGTGTCCTGAAGATCAGCCACTGCGTCTCGGCGCAGTAACGGTGGAAAGGAGAACCATCATGAAGACCCTGTTTGCAGCGATGATGACGATCGGCCTTCTGCTTTCCACCGGGGCGGTGGCGAGCGAGGTGGCGGTCGATGGCGTGTTCGGCCTGGCGCCGGTGCCCGAGGGGGCGGCGCTGGCGGTGTGGGTGCCGCTGGAGACCGAGGAGGCGGTGCAGGGGATCCGCTGGTACCACAACGACGGCTCGGTGGCCCTGCCCGAGCTGCTGGCGGTGGCCGGATCGGCCGACGCGCCGGCTGTTCTCGCGGATGCCGTCCCGGTGGCTCACGATCTGACCGGTCCCACGCTGGGCTGGTCGGAGAT
The DNA here is from genome assembly GCA_964637835.1 of uncultured Fibrobacteraceae bacterium. Taxonomy (GTDB): domain Bacteria; phylum Krumholzibacteriota; class Krumholzibacteriia; order LZORAL124-64-63; family LZORAL124-64-63; genus Glo-17. The sequence goes on along the minus strand of CAZWYF010000097.1, from coordinate 8,228 downwards.
CACGCTGGAGCCGGCGATCGCGTCGGCCACGCCGGGACTGTTCCTGGTGTTCCGGTTGCCCGAGGATGCGGAGTTCACCGGCGAGGGCACGGGCGCCGGCCTGGGCTACCAGGCGGCCGCCGGCCCGGTGCGCTGCTGGGTGGCCACCGGGGACGGGGCCTGGGATGCGCTGGGCGCGGCGTACCAGATGGCGGTCGAGCCGATCCTCGGCAGCGACAAGAGCGCCGGCGTGATGGTGCTGGGCGGCTCCTCGCCGCAGGTGCGCTCGGCGGGCGAGCCGGCCGAGACGCCGGTGGCCGTGGTGCCGAGCCTGCGGGCCGCTCCCAACCCGTTCAACCCGCAGACGGAGATCCGGTTCGCGGTGCCGCGGGGCGGCCAGGTGCGCCTGGCGGTCTACGACGTGCGGGGCCGTCAGGTGCGGACGCTGGTATCCGAGGTGCTGCCTGCGGGTGAGCACGCCGTGACGTGGGATGGTCGCGACGGCGCGGGCCGGGTGCAGCCGAGCGGGGTGTACCTGGCGCTGCTGGAGGCCGGCGGGATCCGGATGTCCCGGCGCTTGACCCTGGTGCAGTGAGCGAGGGGCGGGGCGGGCCCAGAGAGGCTCGCCCCGCCCTCTGGCGTGAAAGGACGGCTCCCATGCGAAGCAACAGCTCGAGGATCTTGCTCACGCTCGGCGCGCTCGTGGTCCTGGTCTCTTTGGCGCCAGCGGCGACATGGACGGTGGAGCGGGACGGGACGGGGGACTTCACGGTGATCCAGGAGGCGGTGGACGTGGCGGCCGATGGGGATACGATCCGGATCGGGCCGGGGCGGTTCGATGAGATGCGCCTGGTGACGAGCATCGGATGGACCGACTCGGTCTGCGTGCTCGTGACGCAGGAGGAGCTGACGATCATCGGATCGGGGCCGGAGACGGTCATCGGAACCGCCCGCGAGTGGGACCTCGAACAGGGCCGGCGGAAGGGCATCGTGGCGTCGGATTACTGGGGGAATGAGCGCGTTCTTGTCGAGGGGATCCGGGTCGAGAACATGCGTGATGGTATCTACACCGCTTACGAGGACGGGCCCGGCAGTGTGAAGATCCGCGACTGCGAGTTCGCTGGCAACCGGACCACGCTGTGGATGCTCGATCACGGAGGGGATCTGTCAGTGTCAGAATGTCGATTCGAGAGCGTCGCGCGGAATGGGAGTCATATCAATGCCTGGCAACATGCGAGGATCAACGTGTCCGACTGCGACCTGGAGTGCCCTTGGTACCTGAACCAGTGGCCACAAAACGGCATGTCGCTGTGGGGCGTCGGTCTAGCCGACATCGAACGATGCCGGTTCTCCTACATGGCGACGGCCTGGGTCATCACCATGGGGACGCGAGCAGTCTTTCGCTCGTGCGAGTTCGAGAACCTGCGCATCGACGCAGGATACGTTTCAATCGCGAGTGACGCGACGATCATCGACTGCACGTACCGAGACGTGGAGGTGGCCGTCCTGTCGACCGAGCAGACCGGTCGGATCACCATGCGCAACTGCGACATCCAGAGCGTCGAGGATACCTCCATCCTCGGGCGTTCCTACGGCTATGCCTCCATCACCGGCTGCAACCTGGCCGCCGGCGAACGCGGCGCCGTGTGGATCGGCGAGCGTTGGGAAGGTTGCGGTGAGACCCGCACCCTCGACTTTACCGACAACTGGTGGGGCACGGCGGACCGCGACAGCATCGCCAGCCTGATCCGCGACCACCTGGACGACGAGGACCGCTGCTACATCGTGGACTTCGAGCCGTTCCGCGAGGAGGTCGCCCCGACGCAGGTGATCAACCTGGGGGACGTCAAATCACTGTTCCGGTAGCGCGCCGGCGCCGCGCACCGCGTCACGCTCACCTCAGAACCCCGGCGGCCGCGCCTCGTCCCACGCCGTCCGCCGCTGGTATTCCCGGGCCACGGCCACCAGGGCGGCCTCGCCGAAGAGGTCGCCCACGAAGCTGATGGAGTGGGGCGCGCCGTCGGGCAGGAAGCCGCTGGGGACCACGAGCTGGGGGTGGCCGGTGAGGTTGGTCATCAGCAGGCCGCCGCCGCCTCGCACGAGGACTCGTCGGGGCGTGTCCCCGCTCCTGAACGAAGTGTCCAGCAGTGGCGCACACTTCGTTCAGGAACGGGGCCGCATGGGGCGCCGGGCATACTTCTCGCCTGGCGCCTGGAGACCTCCCTGGCCGCACGCCGGCCGGAGTTGACCCGGCTCGGCTACATCGGCAGCTACGCCCGCGGCGACTGGGGCGTGGGCAGCGACGTGGACCTGCTCGCCGAGGTGCTGGGCCGTGGGGATCGCTTCGCCGGCGTGCTGGCGACCGAGGTGGTCTGGGTGCATCGCCGCTAGCGGGATGGCGGGATGCAAGCCGTCCCGGCACTCACGCGCGGCGATCGTCGAGCGGGCGCATCGCCGCGCCGATGGCATGGACCTGGTCCCCGGTCACGCCGGCCTCGGCCGCGAACTCCTCCCACCGCCGGACGGCGACGAGCACCTGGTCGAGCATCTCCTCGGCGCGCGGAGGCTTGAGGTCGGCGAGGCGCGCGAGGGCGAGCAGGTCCTCGCGCGTGAACCCGTCGCGCTTGCCGCCGATGGTCATCTGATGCCGGCTCAGCCACGGGTTGTCCGGGTTCCAGGCGTGGACCAGGTCGAAGGCCGGCGATAGCCGCCACCGGCCCCGCCGGTCCATGAGGAAGGCGATGTTCTTGACGTGGTCGTCCTGGTTGCGCGCCGCCACGTTGAACATCGCGCGCCGGGCCTGCTCGGCGAGGTCGGTGCGGGGCATGCCGAGCCGGCGCATGACCTGCAGCACCTGCTCGTAGGAGTGTGCGCCCGGCAGGTTGTAATCGAGGTGGGCCAGGCCGCCGAGCGACTGCATGTGGAGCTTGCCGCCGTCGGCGGTGCGGTCGAAGCGGCGGGTCATGAAGTGGGCGCGGCCATTTTCGCGGTGCAGGCGGCAGGGCATCATGGTGATCCCCGCCGCCGTGGCCATCCGGTGATAGGCATACTCGATGCGGCCCCAGCCCCCGGGATCGGCAAGGCCGGGATCGCCGCTGCCGCGGACGCCATCGAACTTCAGCAGCCACGGCTCGAAGCCTGCCGGCGCGTCGGCCTGGCCGGAGCGGAACTCGCCGGTCGCCGGGTTCCACGCCAGCACCGCCTTGGCCCGCGCGCCGCCCGCCGACGTGCCCACGCGAAGGATGTCGCGCAGGGCGGCGGCGTCGTCCTCGCCGCCGAGCGCGCCTTGCAGCGCGGCTCGCTGGCCGAGCACCCTCGCGGCCAGCGCCACGAGGTCGGCCACCTCGATCGGGTCCGAGCCGGTGGGCCGTCCGGGCAACGCGGGCTCGTATTCCAGCGCGCCCATGCCGCGGCGGCCGAGGTAGCATAGCCGTTCGACGGGGTTCAGGCTGCCGGGTGCGCGGCCGCGCGCCGCGAGCCAGGCGTCGATCACCGCGTGCCCGAAGCGATCGGGCAGCGAGTCGGCGACCAGTCCGGGCAGGCCGTGGAACGCCTCGCGAGGCAGACCGGGGAACTCGTACGGAAACTCCGCGAGGGGCATGGTCAGCGGTGCCGGCTCGATGCCGCTGGCGACGAACGGCGGCGTGTACTGGAACACGCCGAGCTGGCGATCCTCGAGCCAGCTCACCGCGCCGATCATGCGGCCCCACAGGATCACGCGGGCATCAGTCATCGTCGTGGCCCCGTCCGGTGTCGTGGTCGGGCTGGTCACCCCAGGTCCACTCCGGCGCCTCGACGTCGCGCTGGCGCGGCCGGGCTCGCTGCCGCTGCCGACCGCGACGGGTCGCCCGCTCGACCGGGCGCACCGATGGGTCGGGTAGCAGGGCGGCGAGATTCCCGGCGAGCCCGAGGGCCGTCATCACCCGGATCAGGGTCTCCAGCGTGATGCCCTCCGCGGCGGCGAGCCGGCTGATCGTGCGCAGGGAGACACCCGCCTCGCGCGCGAGCGCCGCCTGTGTCACGTTGCGCGCCAGACGGATCGCCTCGAGGCGCTGGCAGAGCGCTTGCTCGATCTGCTCGGCGGAAGCTGCCGAGAAATCGATGGAATATGCATGATCCTGCATGTCATCTCCGATCTCCAGACTCCGTACGCAATATAATGCATATCAAGGGCGCTGCGCAACGGTGTACGCACAAATATGCGTCATCCAGGCGTGAAAGCCATAGAAAATGCAGTATACGGCATATTGGATCCGGGCCCCCTCCGATCTTGCCGGGTGCGCCGCGCTCCTGAACGAAGTGTCCAGCAGTGGCGCACACTTCATTCAGGACTGGCTCGATCCGCCGCTCACTTGACGAGCAGGCCCCGGCCGGTGGCCTGTCCGGTGCCGGTCCGGACCCGGTAGAGGTAGACGCCGCTGGCCAGGGGGCGGCCGGCGTCGTCGCGGCCCTCCCAGCGGATGGTGTGCGGCCCGGCCGCCAGCGGCTGCCGCTGCAGCAGCGTGCGGACGCGGCGGCCGGCGGGGTCGAGGACCTCGAGGGTGACCGGCCCGGACGCGGCCAGGTCGAAGGCGATGGCGGTCGACGGGTTGAAGGGGTTGGGCCAGCTGCCATGCAGGACGACCGCGGGTGCGGGCGGCCCCGGCCGCGGCGGCGAGCCCGGCGCCGCGGTCACGTCCGCGCAGATGGCCGCCGCGGTGAGAAGCCCGGCGCTCGACTGCGCCCCGCACACCACCGACCCGACCACCGCCACGCTCCGTGCCAGGCCGGGAGTGTCCAGCGAGCCGACCACCTGCGGGGCGGCGGGATCGGCGAGGTCGACCATGATCATGCCGCCGGCGCCGTCGGCGACGTAGGCGATGCCGCCGGCGATCGCCACGCCGAACGCCTGCACGCGGGTGGGCAGCGTGGTCACCAGCGCGGGGGCGGCGGGGTCGGCGAGGTCGACGACGGCCAGGCCGGCGCCGGCCACCGCCACGGCCGCGTGCTCCCCGAACGGCGCCACGTCCCACGCCTCGCCCGGCAACGGCAGGACCGACTCCGCGCGCGGCGGCGCCGCCGCGGCCAGGTCGAGGACCTGCAGGCCGCCGCCGGTGATCGCCACCAGGGCGCGCGAGCCGGCCAGGCGGATGCCCACCGCATCCTCCGCGGTGGGGATGCTCTGCAGGAGCACCGGCGCGGCGGGGTCGGACACGTCGATCAGGTGCACGCCGCCCCAGCCGGCGGCCACCGCGGCGAGCGTGCCGTCGGTGGCCACGGCCGTGGCCACGCCCGGGACGGCCAGCGAGCCGAGCACCACCGGCGCGGCCGGCGTGGTCAGGTCGACCGTCTGCAGGCCGGCGGGATGGTTGGCGATGCAGGCGAGCGAGCCGCTGACCGCCACGCCGGACGTGGTGCCGCCCAGGGCGAGCTGGGAGACGGGAGCCGGCGCCCCGGGCTCGGAGACATCCATCAGGTGCAGGCCGCCCTGGCCGGCGGCCACGCCCACCGTGGTGGCGTCGACGGCGGCCACGCCGGTGGACCAGCCGGTGAGCGGGGTCGTGGCCAGGGGCGTGGCGGCAGCGGGCCGCGAGACGTCGGCCAGGTAGACGCCCGCCGCGGCGTCGGCGATCACGGCCAGCCCGCCCGACGGCAGCAGGGCGACGTCCTGCGTGCCGCCGTTGCTGCGCAGCTCGGCGGTGGTCCGCGGGTCGGCCGGGTCGGCGAGGTCGACGGTGAGCAGGCTGCCGGTGGTGGTCGCCACCCAGGCCTGGTCGCCGGCAAGGGCCAGGCCGCGCATGGCGCCGCCGCCGGGGCGTGGCAGGAGGCCGAGGGTGACGGGAGCGGCGGGGTCGGCGAGGTCGATGGTGTAGACGCCGGTGTCGAAGGCGGAGACCAGCGCGAGGTCGCCGTGGACGGCCACCGCTTCCAGGCGGCCCGCCGGCGTGGCCACGGCCACCAGCTGCGGCGCCGCGGGCTGGCTGGCGTCGACCACCGGCAGGCCCGACAGGCCGCAGGCGGCGAGCAGGAGGTGGTCGCGCCAGGCGACGTCCCGCACGGTCTCCGGCAGCGCCAGGCTGCCGCGCACCACCGGTCCGGCGGGCACGGCCAGGTCGACGAGCCAGAGGGTGCCGTCCTGCAGGCCGACGGCGGCCAGGTCGCCGGCGGCGGCCAGGCCGCTGGTCGCCGCCGGCGTGGACAGCAGCGCGACCGGGACGGGGGAGAGGGGGGCGCTGATGTCGAGGACGCGCAGGCCGTCCGCGCCGGTTCCCACGAGCAGGAGGTCGCCCGTGATCGCGAGCTGCCGGGCGGCCCGGCTGGCGTCGGTGGTCGCCAGGAGTGGACGCCGGGGGTCGGCGAGGTCGACGACGTGCAGGCCCGCGTCGCCGGCAGCGACATACGCCGCGGCGTCCGTGGTGACGACGGCATGGGCCGGGCCGGGGACCGGCAGGCGCGCGAGCCAGTGCTGGACGGTGCCGGGCTCGAGGCAGGGGATGGAGGTGGGCGCGGCGGCGGGTCGCGGCGGTGCGGCGAGCAGCACCAGCCCGAACACGAGCATGCCGACCGGCAGGGCCCTCCGGGTGGGCGACAGCGGTCGGGATCCGGCGGGGCGAGGTCGGGCGGGCATGGCGGCTCCTGTTCGGTGGGGACCGGCGGCGGCGGACGCCGTGCGCGCTGGCGGGGCGGCGCGGTCACGGCCGCGAAAGCAGGGAGATTATATCCGGTTTCAGGCCCGGAGGGCAACCAGGTCGGGGCCGGGTCGGATCAGGCACCACCGACGCCTCGCGAAACAGGAGGAAAAATATCTCCCGAAGTGATAGTACTCTGCACCAGCGATCCCGCTCATGGACGTGTCGGAATCAACGAGGAGCCTCATGATGATACAGATTCTATGCGGTGACCCGGGGCACATGGCGCGCTGCCGCGCCCTGGCGGCGGTGACTCCGGGAGCCACGGTCAGCGAGGCGAGCGGCCCGGCGCTGGACAAGCGGGCGCTCAGGCTGCACACCCTGACCTTCTGGGGGCACGGGGACTCGAATACCTTCTGCGGCCTGACGGCGAGCGCCTTCGATGACAAGGTCAAGGCGTGGCTGAAGTGGAATCCCACCATCAAGACCGTCGAGCTGATCACCTGCAATTCCCGGCACGGTACGGAGCTGTCGCGGCGAGTGGATGGTCAGATCGAGACCAGCTGGGTCAAGTCGTATACCGATCAGGTGAAGAAGAAGCTGCAGAAGCGCAAGCTCGAGGTGAAGGCGTTGCCCATGGGCATGGGTGGTGGCCACGCCCACCGCTGGTCCATCCTCAAGTACAGCGGCACCACCAGCACCTGGCTGTACATCACGGCCGACGGCGCCAGGGACACGGACGCCATGTGGCCCGGCGTCTACGCCGTCGAGGAGCACGATCAGTTCAAGGCGACCAGGAATTACGTGACCGCCGGCAGGCTCGTGAAGGCCGGGGCGACTCTCCGCAAGTACACCATCGACTTCGGGACCATCGGCGAGCTGCGGTCCAGCCTGATCGATCTGGCCTGAGGCGTCGGCGCCGGGCGGGGCGACGGCCGCATCGCCCCGCCGACGGACACGCCAGTGTCCCTCTCGACCCCCTCAGAACCCCGGCGGCCGCGCCTGGTCCCACGCGGTCCGCCGCTGGTACTCCCGGGCCACGGCCACCAGGGCGGCCTCGCCGAAGAGGTCGCCCACGAAGCTGATGGAGTGGGGCGCGCCGATCCTTCCATCAATGCCTGGCTTGACAGGAAGAACCCACCCCGGTAGAGTCGGCCGCACAGGGAGGAGGCCCCTCAGATGAGACAGGACCACCCGGGTGACGTGTGCGCATGCATTCCGGGCATGCCGCTCACGGGCATCTTGGTTGCCACTCGTCCAGACTCTCCGCCCCACGTTCGCTGAACGACGCCAGAGAATCTGGCTGACGTCCACGCGACCCAGCGGGCGCCCGCCCCGCGAGACAAGTCGAAAGGAGACCGACGGGCGAAGTCTTGCCGATGACCGTGTGCATGATGTGTCTCATTTGGAGGGATGGCACGATGAATGCAACTCAACTCAAATCAACCAACTTCAGGAGCAATCCTGATCCCCGCGCTCTTTTTCACCTCTTCCTGATGCTCACCGTCCTTCTGGGAGCCGCTGCGGCGCTGGCGCAGACGCCAGCTGTGGAGTACATCGACCGCTCCTCGGAGACGGGGCTGGGCTACTCCGGCCAGCCACGCAACGCCAACACCGTCGACTTCGATGGCGATGGCATCA
>CAZWYF010000096.1:0-9424 GCA_964637835.1 uncultured Fibrobacteraceae bacterium | reverse complement strand
GGTGTACCTGAGCGGTATGTTATCGATAAATCGGGGTTGCTGGATCCGGGAGTTCCACGAATCCGGGCCGGGGAGGTCACGCCACGCGTGTCACACCAGGACCGGTTGGCGTTCGACCTCGCCCCGGGAGGCATCGCGTCGTTGCACCGCGCGCTGGAGGGTGGCACGCAGGACGCCGCTGTTGATGGGCTTGGGGATGTAGTCGTCCATGCCGGCGGCCAGGCACTCCTCGCGGGCGCCGCGGGTGGCGTTGGCGGTCATGGCCACCACCGGGATCCGGGGATCGCGCACGCCGGAATCCGGCTCGCGGATGCGGCGGGTGGCGGTCAGGCCGTCCATCACGGGCATGTGGTAGTCCATGAGGACCAGGTCGTAGTCGCGAGCCTGCAGGGCCTCGACGGCCTCCAGCCCGTTGTCCACGGCCTCGGCCTGCACGCCGAGGGTCTTCTCCAGCAGCCGCAACGCCACCACCTGGTTGATCCGGTTGTCCTCCACGAGCAGGACGCGAAGATCCGCCGGCAGAGCGTCGGCGTCGCGGGTGCCCCCCGGGGGGCCCCCCGGGGGGCCCTCCACGGGACCCTTCGCGGAGCCAGCCGCAGCACCTTCCGCGGGGCCCTCCACGGGACCAGCCGCAGCACCTTCCGCGGGGCCCTCCACGGGACCAGCCGCGGCACTTTCCGCGGGGCCCTCCACGGGACCAGCCGCAGCACCTTCCACGGGGCCCTCCACGGGACCAGCCGCGGCACCTTCCACGGGGCCCTCCACGAAGCCGGCCGCAGCACCATTCGCGGAGCCCACCGCGGCACCCTCCGCGGCACCCTCCGCAGGGCCCCCCGGGGGGCCCTCGGGCGCCCAGCCGAGCGCCGGCGACGAGGTGGTGACGCCCGCCCCCGCCTCTCCGGGAACCGAGGCGCCGCCCCGCTCCACCGTCCCGCCCATCTCCGCCCCACCGCCCCGCTCCGCCTCCGCCTGCGGCCACCCCAGCCGCACCGTGAACCAGAACGTCGACCCCAGGCCCGGCTGGCTGATCATGTCCACGTCGCCGCCCATGAGGCGGGCGAGCTGGCGGGTGATGGCCAGGCCCAGGCCGCTGCCGCCATGGCGGCGGGTGGCCGAGCCATCGGCCTGGCTGAACGAGTCGAAGAGGCGGTCCTGGCAGTCCTCGGGGATGCCGGGTCCGGTGTCGCGCACGCGGACGCGCAGGCGGGCGGCGCTGGCGTCGCGGCCGGCGAGGTCGGCCCGCACGTGCACGCCACCGTGCTCGGTGAACTTGATGGCGTTGCCCAGGAGGTTGAGCGCCATCTGGCGCAGGCGGCCGGCGTCGCCGCGCAGGCAGGACGGCACCTCCGGCGCCACCTCCAGGCGCAGGTCCAGGCCCTTGTTCTTCGCGCGAGCCGAGAGGATGGCCACGGCCTCCTCGAGGACCGTCTGGGGGTCGAGGGTGTCGACGTCCAGGGCCAGCTTGCCCGACTCGATGCGGGCGAGGTCGAGCACGTCGGCGATCAGGGTCAGGAGGTGCTCGCCGCACTGGCCGAGCATCGCCAGGTAGCCCTGCTGCTCGGCGTCGAGCGCGGTGCCGCGCAGCAGTTCCACCACGCCGAGGATCCCGTTCAGCGGCGTGCGCATCTCGTGGCTCATGTTGGCCAGGAAGGCGCTCTTGGCCGCGCTGGCCCGCTCGGCCTCGGCGGCCAGGGCGCGCGCGTGGTCGGCGGTGGCGGCGAGGTCGTACTCGAGGGCCTTCTGCTCGGCGATGCTGGTGACGTTCTCCACCAGCACGGGACGACCATGCTCCATGATCCGCGTCACCGTCTTGACGATGGGCACCTCGCGACCCGCCGCGTCCAGCAGCGTGCACTCGGACTCGTCGACGTCCAGGCCGCGGTCGGTGATGGGGCAGTTGCCACGCTCGTTGGGGCAGATGGTCTCGTGGCACTCGCGCCCCACCAGATCGGCCGCCGGCCGGCCCACCATGGCGGCGAACTTGGGGTTCGCCCGCACGATGGTGTGGGTCCGCGGGTCGATGGTCACCAGCCCGGTGTGCAGGCCGTCGAAGATGTTCGCGGCCAGCGACTCGCGCAGGAAGAAATGGCAGTGCTCGGGCCGGCTGAGCCCCAGGTGCAGCGCCCGCGCCATGTTCTCGCAGCTGCCGTACCCGCAGGCGGCGCAGTCCTGCAGGTCAGCGCGGTCGTGCTTGCCGAGGGCGGCCAGCGCCGCGGCGAGATCCCCGGACGACACCTCCCGCAGCGGCGCCGTGACCGACGAGCGGTCCGCGTAGGTGCGGCGTGCGGTGTCCGGGTTCCAGAAGCGGTCCCGATCGGCGGCCGATGGCACGCCCTGCGCCATCGCGGCGTCCCGGCGGCGGCGGACCGGCGCCTCGAGCCGCTCGCGGTGGGCGCGCATCTGCTGGCCGGTGCCGGTGCCGCCGTTGCAGCCGCTGGGGCAATTGAGCACGTCCACCAGGCGCGGGGCCTCGCCCGCGTCGATGGCCGCGGCGAGGCCGTCGAGGTAGCCGTAGACCTCGGGGCCCTGAAGGGTGCGGATCTGGTCCGCCAGCTCCGGTCGCGCCGCGATGAGGGCCTCGGCCAGGCCTCCGGGAGAGGAGAAGCCGGTGGCCAGGCCCGCCGGCGGCGTGGCGAACTCGCGTGCGGGCTCGCCGTCGAGGTCCACGCCATGGCGCTCGAGGTGCGCCTGCAGCGCGGCGATGGTGACGTTGGCTGCCGGAAGGTCGAGGTCGGCGAACTCCCGCGCCTTGGCCGCGCAGGGCGAGATCACCAGCAACCGGTGGTCGCGGTACTGCGGCCAGTGGTCCCGCAGCAGGTGCACGGTGTGGGCCATGGGACTGTGGACGGGCGCCAGATGGGGCAGCAGCTCGGGGCGGTAACGCTCCACGTAGTCCACGATCACCGGGCAGGGCTGGCTGACCACGCAGCGGGGCGCGTCGTGGTCGAGGAGATGGAGGTAGCTGCGGATGGTCAGCTCGGCGCCGTAGCTGACGTCGAAGCAGCTGGCGACGCCGCGGCTCTCCAGCCAGCCCAGCAGCCGGGGCAGCCGGTCGCCGAAGCTGGCCGCGGCGGCCGGGGCGATGAGCGCGCAGTACGGGATGCCGGCGGCGAGGTCGTCCAGCACCGGGTCGAGGGCGTCGCGCACCTGACGCGCGCCATGGGTGCAGGCGGCCACGCAGGCGCCGCAACCGATGCAGAGGTCCGGATGGACGGCCACGTGGTCGCCGCTGCCGTCGTTGCAGACCTTCACCGGACAGGCGGCGATGCAGCGGTGGCAATTGACGCAGGCGGCGGCGTCCACCGTGATGATCTCGCGCCGGTCGTCGATACGGTCCTGCATATCCGCCGTCATGTGTGCACCTCGTTCCCTCCTGGAGCGCACCGTCACGGGGGTCGTCATGATCGGGATGTCGACGGGATATACGGACTCCTTTAGATGATTCGCGGTTGACGGGACGGTCGGGGGCGGCCGATCCTCCAGGTCGTCGCCAAGGACAGGGTCTCGGGGGAGGAACCCGGGCCTTCCGCGTCCCTCGCCGCCTGAAGATCGCCCCGAGGTGGGGCTGGGACTCGGCCGTTCCGGCGTGTCGCCCTCGTCCGGGGTACCCGGGACGCGCCAGACCGCCGGCCGACCGCCATCGAGAGCATCGCACCATGAACCACGACCTCATCGGCGACATCCACGGCCACGCGGACGAGCTCGACGCCCTCCTCGCCAGGCTCGGCTACACCCGCGACGGCGCCGCCTGGCGCCCGCCGGCCGGCACCACCACCATCTTCCTGGGCGACCTCATCGACCGCGGCCCCGCGAATCGCCGCGTGCTCGACACCGTCCGCGCCATGATCGACCGCGGCTGGGCCCGCGCGGTGATGGGCAACCACGAGCTCAACGCCATCTGCTACCACACCGAGCACCCCGAACGGCGCGGCGTGCACCTACGCCCGCACACGCCGGAGAAGCGTGCGCAGCACGAGGAATTCCTCCGCGAGTTCGGGGACGACCCCGCCGCCCGGGCCGAGGCGGTGGAGTTCTTCCTCACCCTGCCGGTGGTGCTCGAGCTGCCCGACGCCCCGCTGCGCGTGGTGCATGCGTGCTGGTCGCCGCACCACCTGGAGCAGTTCCGCGCCCATCGCCTCACGCGGGGCGATCGCCTGACGCGGGAGTTCCTGGTGGCCGCGTTCGAGAAGCCGTCGCGGGAGAACCGGATCCTCGAGACGCTGCTCAAGGGACCGGAGGTGCCCATCGCCCCGGAGCAGTACTTCGACGACGGACGTGGTACACTCCGCAAGGAGGCGCGGTATCGCTGGTGGCTGGGTGGTCGTCCCGACGCCCCGGAACGCCTGATCCTGCCCGGCGACCGGCCCGCGGCGACCACGCCCATCGCGGCGAGCGCCGTGCCGGAGATCCCGGCCCCGGACGGCGTTCCCGTGTTCTTCGGCCACTACTGGTGGAATCCCCACCACCATGGATCCAGCGTGGGCCGCGACTGGGCCTGCCTGGACCTGAGCATCGCCCATGACGGCCACCTGGCCGCCTACCGCTGGCGCGAGGAGGATCGGGGCCGGCCGCTGTCGGAGGCGCGCCTGGTGACGGTCCGGAAAGGAACGGCATGACCCGGCAGGAGCGCATGGATCTGTATCGCGGGTTTCTCGATCAGGAGGGCTTCCGCCCCACCATCGACAAGGATGGCGACCTCATGTTCAAGGTCGAGGGCAAGACCTACTTCGTGTTCGTGGACGAGGACGACGCGGAGTTCTTCCGCCTGGTGTTCCCCAACTTCTGGTCCATCGAGGACGAGGACGAGCGCGCCCGCGCCTACGTCGCCGCCCACGACGCCACCGCCCGGACCAAGGTGGCCAAGGTATTCGTGGTCAAGGACGACACCTGGGCCTCGCTCGAGCTGTTCTGCGACCCCCCCGAGACGGTCAGGACCGTGCTGCCACGCGGCCTGTCGGCGGTGCAGGCGGCGGTGGACACCTTCGCGCAGATCATGCGGGCCTAGGCGCCCCTCGCCCCCACCCGAAAGGCGCCAGCCATGGCCATGACCCTCGACCAGATCACCGACCTGCTCGACCAGCTGGAGCTCACCTACCAGCGCCAGGACGGGTACGTCTTCCTCACCATGGAGACGCAGGTCTACCGCGACCCCGAGAAGAACGGGAACAAGGCCCTCACCCTGATGATCGAGCTCATGGAGGACGGCGAGTTCTTCACCCTCCTGGCGCCGCGGGCGTACTTCGTCCTCGGCGGCCACCAGGACGCCTTCCTGCGGGCCTGCGCCCGCGTCCAGTGGCGCACCAAGCTGGTGCAGTTCGAGTGGGACGCCACCGACGGCGAGGTGCGCCCCATCATCGAGCTGCCCCTCGAGGACGCCGCGCTCACCCGCCGCCAGCTCCAGCGCTGCATCTTCGCTCTCTGCTCCATCGTCGACCAGTACCACGAGGTCCTGTGCCGCGCGGCCACCGAGGGGGTGGTGGCCCTGCCCGGGGACGACCTCGCCGACGGCAGCACCGCGCCCGCCGGCGACGCCGCCGGGGCCGGGGCCGGGGCCAGCGCCACCGCCGACGGCACCGCGCCCGCCGGCGGACCCGACGCTCCCGACCCCGCCTTCCTCGCCCGGGTCAAGGCCGTGCTGGCCGCGCGGATGGATGGCGCGGACGCGGCCACCACCGACCAGGACACCGGCCCGCCGACCATGCTCTGAGCGGCGGCCGCGACGCCGCCGTCCCGTTCACCCGCCCCGTTCACCCGCCCCCTCGCCCGGGCGCCCCGGACCAAGGAGCCTCGCCCGCATGAGCACCACCCTCGACCCCATCACCGCCAGCCTGGTCCAGTGGGCCAAGCGCGCCGCCCGCGCCGAGGGGCGCGATCGCCTCACCGTCCCGGACCTGCTCTGCGGCGTCCATGCCCTGCGCGAGGAGCCCCGGGTGAGCGGTCCGCTGCTCGGCGTCCTGGGCGCCCATCCCGGCGGCATCGCCTGGCCGCCGTCGGTGCTCGAGAGCCACGACCGCGCCGACGCCGAGCCGGAGACCACCGAGCGTCTGGGCTTCGACCGCTTCCTCGATGCGGCCATCGCGGCGGCCCATGCGCAGGGGTCGGCCCTGGCGCCGGAGGCGCTGATCCCCGCCCTGCTGGATCAGCCCGACCCGGTGGTGATCGAGCTGCGCGAGCGGAACCACGGCGGCCAGGTACCCAGCGCCCTGGTGAGCCGGCTGCAGGCCGCGCTGGCGGCGAGCGAGCGGCTGGCCGCCGCGCTGAACCGCAAGGTGCTCGGGCAGCGGTCGGCGGTGCGCATGCTGGCCGACGCCTACTTCCGCGCCCTGGTGGGTGGCGGCGGCCACGGCCCGCGCGGCGTGTTCACGTTCCTGGGGCCCCCGGGGGTGGGCAAGACCTACCTGGCGGAGAGCTTCGCCGAGCACCTGGGCGCGGGCACGGATCGGCCGTACGCCTGGAAGCGCTTCGACATGAGCACCATGGCCGGCGAGCAGAACTTCGAGGGGCTCTTCGGCACCGAGCAGATCTACAAGGGCTCGCGGCCCGGCACCCTCACCGGCTTCGTGGCCGAGCACCCGCGCTGCGTCCTGCTCTTCGACGAGATCGAGAAGGCCCACGACCTGGTGATCCAGTCGCTGCTCGCGGTGCTGGACAGGGGCGAGGTGGTGGACAAGTCCCTGGACCGGCCGGTGGACTTCCGGCAGTCGTGGCTGCTGTTCACCACCAACCTGGGCCGCGAGTTCTTCGCCGAGACCAATGCCAGCGGCGTGATGCAGGGGGCGGAGATGTCGTCGGGCGCGGTGTTCGACCTGCTGGCCTCCGCGCGCCGCTTCCGCGACACGGGCGGCGGCCGCGCGCCGGGCGAGGAGGCGCCGCCGGCGCTGGCGCCGGAGTTCGTCTCGCGGCTGGCCAAGGGCGGCGCGGTGGTGTTCCGCCGCCTGGAGGTGCGGCACTACGCGCAGCTGGTGGAGCGCGGGCTGGCCGCGGCCACGGCGCCGCGGAAGGCCGCGGCGCGCGCGGCGACGACCGACGATCATGGCGAGGCCGCGGGCGGCGGCGCGGGCGACGGCGCGGGCGCCACGCCCGCGCTGCCCACCGTCGCCGCCACGCTGGACGCCCGCCTGGTCTTCCTGGCCTCCCTGATGCCGGACCTCGATGCCCGCCGCGCCGTCTCGCGCAGCGAGTCCTGGGCCCTGGACCTGATCAAGCGCTCCTTCGAGCACTGCCGCGGTGAGCTCGTCGCGGCCAACCCGCCGGCCTGGACGCTGGGCATCGCGCCGGACGCGGGCGTGGCCGCCTGGCTGGACCGCGCCCGCCGCGATGTCCAGCTCCGCGTCCTGGTGGTGGACGAGGACGACTTCCTGCCCGCCCAGCTCACCGCCGCCAGCGGCGACCAGCCCGTGGAGGTGCGCCGCGTGGCCGCGCGCGAGGCGGTGGCCCGCGAGGTGCGCCGCTTCCGGCCCACGCTCGCCATGCTGGACCTCAGCCTCCACGAGGATCCCGGCAGCGCGCGTGCCGACCAGGGCCTGGCCGTGCTCGCGCAGCTGCGCCGCGAGTTCCCGCGCCTGCCGGTGGTGCTCTTCAGCGAGGAGCCGCAGCGGCGCGAGGGCTTCGATCGCACGCTGCAGGCGGTGATGCGCCACGGCGGCGCCCGCGGGTTCGTCCCCGTGCGCAGCCGCGGCACCGACGGCCTGCAGGACGACGACCTGCGCGCCCGCCTCGCCCGCATCCTCACCGCCCAGCGCGACGAGGCGGTGCTGCACGGCCTGCGCCGCGGCCACAAGACGCTCAGCTTCACCCACGGCTTCGCCTGGGACCCCGATGCCGCGCGCATCGCGTGCTCGCTGCAGGAACCGCGCGAGGCGGTGGTCTACGACGCGGCGGATCGGTCGTCCCCCATCCGCTTCACCGGCGTGCCCCGCGAGACCCTGGCCGACGTGGTGGGCCTGCACCGCGCCAAGCGCCGGCTCCGGCAGGTGATCGGCTGGCTGCACGACCCCTCCCGTCTCGGCGCCTTCGGCGTCATGCCGCCCCGCGGCTTCCTGCTCGCCGGGCCCCCGGGCACGGGCAAGACGCTCCTGGCCCGCGCGGTGGCCGGCGAGGCGGACCTGCCGTTCCTGTCGCTGTCGGCGGGCGAGCTGAAGTCCAAGTGGGTGGGCGAGTCGGAGGCCCGCATCCGCGAGGTCTTCCGCAAGGCCCAGGAGTACGCGCCGGCCATCGTCTTCATCGACGAGATCGACGGCATCGCCCGGACGCGGTCGTCCCAGGACATGGCGCACACCACGTCCACCCTCAACCAGCTGCTGGCCAGCATGGACGGCTTCGCCCAGGGCGATCGCTCCATCTTCGTGCTCGCGGCCACCAACCACGTCGAGTCGCTGGACCCGGCCATCCTGCGCCCCGGCCGCTTCGACGAGGTGATCCCCATCGACCGCCCCGACGCCCGCGCACGCGAAGAGCTCCTCCGCCTGCGCCTGGCCGCCACCGGCGCCGAGGGCATCTCCGCCGACCACCTCGCCGACCTCGCCGCCGGCACCGTGGGCTGCACCCCCGCGGAGATCGACCGCATGGTGCGCGAGGCGGTCTACCGCGCCAGCGCCGACGGCCGCGCCGAGGTCACTGCCGCCGACCTCGAGGCCGCCCGCCGCCTGGTGCGCTTCGGCGCCGCCCGCGAGGGCATGGTCGTGCGCCCGGACGAGCGCCGCGCCACCGCCTGGCACGAGGCCGGCCACGCCCTGGTCCACGCCACCCTGCTGCCCGACCACGGCATCGACCACCTGACCATCGTCCCCAGCGAGAGCGGCGCCCTCGGCTTCCTCGCCCCCCTGGCCGACGAGACCCGCCACGACCTCTCCCGCGCCCAGGTCCGCGCCCGCATCGCCGTGGCCCTGGCCGGCCGCGAGGCGGAGCGGATGCTCGGAGCGGGCGCGGGCGACGGGGCCGCATCCGACGGCCTGGACACCCTGGGCGCCGGCGCTGGCAGCGATCTCGAGCATGCCACAGCCCTGGCCTGGCGCGCGGTCACCGCCTGGGGCTTCGACCCGGAGTTCGGCCCGGTGGCCCTGGCCGCCCTGCCCGACGGGCCGGCCCGCGCCTTCGCCGACCACGCCCGCGCCCGCGTCGACGCCTGGCTCGCCGAGGCCGCCGAGCTGGCCCGCGAGACGCTGGAGACGCGCCGCGGGGAACTCGCCAAGCTGGCCGACGCGCTGCTGCGGGAGGAGTTCCTCGACGGAGATGGGGTGCGCAAGGTGCTGGGGTGAGGGGGCGGCGGATCGGGGCGCGCCCGGGGGCGCGGTCGGGGGCGCGGTCGGGGGCGCGGTCGGGGGCGTGATCGGGAGTGATCGGTGGCGCGCCAGGGCGAGCGAGCGCCGGCAGCGCGGGCAGTACCGGCAGCGACCGTCATGCCGACGGCCCACCGGGCGAGCGA
>CAZWYF010000095.1:4399-9496 GCA_964637835.1 uncultured Fibrobacteraceae bacterium | reverse complement strand
TCCCGCAGAATCGAGCTTGATGAATGGAATCGCTGAGGTACACCGCGGTGTACCTCAGCGGCCCATGGGTGCAAGAATCATCCGCACGGAGGGATGACTTTTGTCCAGGGGATTATTCCTTGTCCATATGTTCGGTGCGCCGATACGCCGATACGCCGATTCGCCAGTGGGCCGATGTGCCGATGCGCCGATGTGCCGGTGTACCGGTGTACCGGTGTGCCAGCGGGCCGGTGTGCCAGCGGGCCGGTGTGCCAGCGGGCCGGTGTGCCGGGGGCCGGTGTGAGCGCGGGGGCGCGGGCGCACGGGGGCGCGGGCGCACGGGGGCGCTGGAGCGCGGGGGCACGGGAGCGCGGGGGCGCGGGCGCACGGGGGCGCGGGCGCACGGGGGCGCTGGAGCGCGGGGGCGCGGAAGCACGGGAGCGCGGGAGCGCGGGAGGGAAACACCTCGGCGAGCTGGCGGCGAGAGGCGGGGAGTCCGGGACACCGGAGTGCGAAAGCCTACCGATTTGGCAGCAACCGCTCCCGCAGGTTACCTTGCCCCGCGAGGGACTCGCCATGTCCGCGGCGAGTCCGCGTCAGGCCAGCCAGGCCGCCCGACCGGGACCGCCATCGCGACGGCCGCCGGCTGTCGCGCCCGGGGAGATGATCACTCGTGACGTCGCCACTGCAGGGTCCGCCCATCGACGCGGACGCGCTCCACGCCGCCCTCGATCACCACGCCCAGGCCACGCCCGCCACGGTGCGGGAGATCCTGGACCGGGCCCGCGAGCTGAAGGGCCTGGACGACCAGGACGTGGCCGTCCTGCTCGCGGCCAGCGATCGCGAGCTGGACGAGGAGATCTTCCAGGCCGCCCGCGAGGTCAAGGAGACCATCTACGGCAACCGTCTGGTGCTCTTCGCGCCGCTCTACATCACCAACAAGTGCCAGAACGAGTGCCGCTACTGCGCCTTCCGGGCCAGCAACCGCGCCCTGCTGCGCCGCAACCTGACCCCGGAGGAGATCGCCCACGAGACACGGGTGATCATCGACGAGGGGCACAAGCGCATCCTGCTGGTCGCTGGCGAGAGCTACCCCGCCGGCGAGGGCCTGGACTACGTCTACCGGGCCATCGAGACCATCTATGGCGTGAAGTCGGGCAACGGGGAGATCCGGCGCCTGAACGTCAACGTGGCCGCCCTGGACGTGGAGCACTACCGCCGGCTGCACGCCTGCGGCATCGGCACCTACCAGCTCTTCCAGGAGACCTACCACCGGCCCACCTATGCGCACATGCACCTGGCGGGGCCCAAGTCGGATTACGACTGGCACATCGGGGCCATGGACCGCGCCATGACCGCCGGCATCGACGACGTGGGCATCGGCGTGCTCTTCGGCCTGTACGACTGGCGCTTCGAGGTGCTCGCGATGATGCACCACGCCCGGCACCTGGAGGAGCGCTTCGGCGTGGGCCCACACACCATCTCGGTGCCGCGCATCGAGCCGGCCGAGGGCAGCGCCGTGGCCCTGAACCCGCCGCACGCCGTGCGCGACCGGGATTTCCTGCGCCTGATCGCCATCCTGCGCCTGGCCGTCCCCTACACCGGGATCATCCTCTCCACCCGTGAGAACGCCACCATCCGCCGGCAGTGCTACGCCCTGGGCATCTCGCAGATCTCCGCCAGCAGCCGCACCAATCCCGGCGGCTATGCCGAGAGCGAGCAGGCTGGCCACTCGGGCAGCCAGTTCTCCCTCGGCGATCACCGCTCCCTCGACGAGGTGATCGCCGACTGCCTGGAGCTGGGCTTCCTGCCGTCGTTCTGCACGGCCTGCTATCGCAAGGGCCGCACGGGCGCGGACTTCATGGATCTGGCCCGGCCCGGCCTGATCAAGGAGTACTGCCAGCCCAACGCCATCCTCACGGTCAAGGAGTACCTCGAGGACTACGCCTCGCCGGAGACGCGCGCGCTGGGCGAGCAGACCATCGCCCGCTCGGTGGAGGCCATCGAGAAGGACGGCCTGCGCTGCGACGTGTGCGACCGCCTGGTGAAGATCGAGGACGGCACGCGCGACCTGCATTACTGACGCCGCGACACCGGCGCTGTCGGCTACGGCGCCACCGCCGCCGCCGTCCGCGCCAGCTCGATGAGCTCCTCGATCACCTCGCGGCGGTCCGGGTCCGCCGCATACCGGGCCGACACCTTCTTGCGGGCCGCCGGCACGTCGCCGCAGGCCTTGCCACGGGCGATGATCCGCCGGCAGTGGTCGGGCATGGGGCCCCAGTGGCCACACTCCACGAACGCCTCGCTGAGGAACACGAACCTGGGGATGGCCTCGCCGCCATTGGTCAGGAAGCGGGCGAAGGCGTCGGGCTGCTCGGCGCGCGAGACGTACCGCACCTGCACCCAGTCGCTGGCGTCGGCGATGGCCTGCAGCACCGGGACGTGGCGCACCACGTCGCCGCACCAGTCCTCGGCGAAGGCCACCACGTGGACGGGGCGCGTGAGGTTCTGCAGCAGGGCTTCCTCCTGGGGCTCGAGCTGCAGCGAGGCCAGGCCCTCCTCCATGGCCGCGGCCTTGTCGGCGGACTCGGCCGCCTCCAGCCAGTCGACGAACTTCTTGCCGAACGTGAAGATGCTGGGCCAGTCGATGACCGGCAGGACGGGCGGACGCGGCATGGCGGGGATCCTCCGTCATTCCTCGGGCACGGCGCCCGATTCCCCGGGCTCGGTGCCCGGTGGTGCGGGCACGGCGCCCGGTGGTGATGGCTGCCCCAGCCGGCGGAAATTCAGCGTACCGCCATGGGTGGAGCTCTCCAGATACATCTCATCGCCCGAGCTGGTCATCCCGAAGTGGGTGGACCGCGGAAGCTGGTTCAGGAACGCGCCGCCCACCGAGCCGGGCGGAAACGACGTGGCCAGGGGGCAGTCCAGGCCGATGGTCACGGCGCGGCCGGTGCTGCTGTAGTGGCCGAGGCACCGGTTGCCGTCGGCGGTGACCACCAGGCGGTCGTCCGCGAGGAACGTCAGCGTGTAGGCGTCCGGCTCGGGCACGGTCACGCGCACGCCGCCGGGTCGCTGGATGAGCGCCAGGGTCCAGGCCGTGCCCGCCAGGCGATCGGTCTGCATGGCGGGGTCGGTCTCGAGGTCCTGCTCGCTGCAGCCGGCGCTCACCATCAGGAGGGCGCCGAGCAGGGCGACCATCAACGCGGCGGCCGGGCCGATGAGCGAGCATCGCATGGGGCACCTCCTCTGCCTGCGGCCAAGATAGGGTCACGCGGCGAGGCGGCGAGGGCGTTCCACCCGTGGCCGGCCGCCTCTTCGCGCGATCAGGCCAGGGAAGTTTGTCTGCGGCGCCGCCCGCGCGTACCCTTGGGGCGCCGGCCGGGGTCGTCCCGCCGTCGCGCGCCCCGCCAGCCCCTAGCCTCGAGCCTCGAGCCCAGCAGGAGATCCAGGCATGACCGAGACCGTGCGCATCTTCGTCACCGGCGGCACCTTCGACAAGGAGTACGACGAGCGCACCGGCGCGCTGTTCTTCAAGGACACCCACATGCGCGACATGCTGGAGCTGGCGCGCTGCCGCGTGCCGGTGGAGGTGCGCACGCTGATGATGGTCGACAGCCTGGAGATGGACCAGCACGACCGCGAGCTGATCCTCAACCAGTGCCGCAAGTGCGAGCAGGGGCGCATCGTCATCACCCACGGCACCGACACCATGGCCGAGACCGCACGGGTGCTGGGCGAGGCCGGCGTGCCGGGCAAGACGGTGGTGCTCACCGGCGCGATGATCCCCTTCGCGTTCGGCTCCTCGGACGGGCTGTTCAACCTGGGCGCCGCGCTGGCCTTCGCCCAGAGCCTGGCGCCGGGGATCTACGTGGCCATGAACGGCCGCGTCTTCGACTGGGACAACGTGCGCAAGAACCGGGACATCGGACGGTTCGAGGAACTGCGGTGAGGGGGGCCCCCGGCGATGGGCCGCCCTCGGCGGCGCGGGCGTGGCCACCGGCAGCGGACCGTTCGCCGGCCACGCCAACGCGGCGCTCCACGCGCCGGACCGCGAGCTGCGTGCCGGGGTCGCGTTCCTCGGGCGCGTGGAGGGCTACCACGACGGCGGCCGGCGGCTCGGCCTGGCCGTGGCCGGCCGGCTGGGGCGCTGGCACCTGGGGCTGGCCGTCGTGTCCGGGGATTTCGGCGAGGTGGCGACGCACCTCGACGGCCGGCGCATCCTCGCCACCCGGCTGGGCGCCGAGGGGACCTGGGTGCTGTCGATGAGCGTGGACTCCCAGGTGCTGGCGCACGCCCGCTGAGCGGGACGGGATCGGTCCCGGACGCCGGACCCGCCGCGACCACCGGGAGGCTTCCGTGGGATTGTCATTTGATCCGAAATCTGCGTAGCCCTACGCAGATTTCGGTCGATTCCGCAAATCGGGCGGCCGCGGCCCCGTGGGCGGAACCTGGTGATCCGGTGAACAGCGCGCCCACCGATCCGGCTCTTGCCGGGCCCGGCCGCGAGGTCCAGCCCCGGGGATCACTCTCGGTCGCCAATACAGGAGAAATTTACTACGGTTTAGCGCATGGCCCATGACCATCACCCCAGCAAAGGACCATGACCATGCGCCACTTGCGAACGACCACCAGCCTCGCCTTCCTCCTCGCCCTCTCCCTGGGCCTCTGCGGCGCCACCGCCCACGCGGCCACCGAGACCTATACCGCCACCCTCTCGGGCGCCAACGAGGTCCCGCCCAACGACAGCACCGCCACCGGCGAGGCCACCATCACGGTGGACACCGTGACCCTCGCCGCGGAGTGGACCCTGGAGTTCAGCGGCCTGACCGCGCCGCAGACCGGCGCCCACTTCCACGACGCCCCGGCCGGCTCCAACGGCGGCGTGGTCTTCGGCCTGCCGCTCGGCTCGCCCGTGGACGGCACCTGGGACATGACCCAGGAGGAGTACGACCTCCTCGCCGCCGGCAACATCTACATGAACGTGCACAGCGAGGAGTTCCCGGGCGGCGAGATCCGCGGCCAGATGATGCTCGAGACCGTGGGCACCGAGGCCTCCACGCTCGAGGACGTCAAGGCGCTGTTCCGCTAGTCCGCCCGGCGATCGCGCCATCGCGC
>CAZWYF010000095.1:2434-4299 GCA_964637835.1 uncultured Fibrobacteraceae bacterium | reverse complement strand
GTGCGCCCGGCTACCCGGCGGAGGCCCCGGGCCAGCCGCCGGCGCCGCCTCACCGGCCGTACCGCGCCATCACCTCGCGCAGCCGATCGTGCGGGAGCGCGTGCAGCGTGTTGCCGTCGCGGCCGGTCATGGTCTCGGCGGCGACCAGGACGTTGATGATCGCCTCCTCGGTGGCGTGCACCGTGGCGGCGAACACCGGGTCGAGCCGGCGCTTGGGAAGTGCTCGCCAGATCTCCAGCGCCGCGTCGTCCTCCGCCTGCTCGGGCGTGGCGGTGGACAGGGCGAGGAAGATCTCGCCCGAGCCCTGGTGGGAGTAGGTGCCGGTGCGGGCCAGGCCATGGGTGACCCGCCGGGCGACCAGGGAGAGCTGGCCGGGCAGCAGGGGCGCGTCGGTGGCCACGATGGCGATGAGCGAGCCGTCGCGGCGCTCGCCGGCGTGGATCTCCGGCCGCAGGTCGGTGATCTCCCGGCCCACCGGCACGCCGGCGATCATCAGCTCCGACCGGCCGCCGAAGTTGGCCTGCACGAACACGCCCAGCGTGTACTGGCGATCGCCCACGGTGAAGACCCGCGAGGCGGTGCCGCTGCCCCCCTTGAACCCGTAGAGCGCCATGCCGGTGCCGCCGCCCACGTTCCCCTCGGCCACCGGCCCGGCGGCGGCGCCGTCGAGGGCGTGCCAGACGTGTTCGGCGGCGACGTGCAGGCCGGTGATGTCGTTCAGCATGCCGTCCCAGGTCTCGCCCACGATGGGCAGGCCGAAGGAGAAGTCGTGCCAGGTGCCGTCGCCGAAGCGGCGGAGGCACCAGGCGCCGATGGCGTCGCGCACCACGCCCACGCTGTTGGTGTTGGTGATGCCGATGGGCCCGTAGCCCATGCCGTGGTCCTGGACGTAGGGGATGCCCGTCAGCTCGCCGTCGCCGTTGAGGGAGAACCAGGCGGCGGCGTACATGCCGTCGGTCTTGCCCCGCGGCAGGATCACGGTCACGCCGGTGCGCACGGTGGGCGCGCCGTCCGCCGCGCCGGGTTCGCCGCGGATCAGGGTGGTGTAGCCCACCTCGATCCCCGGGACGTCGGTGATGGCGTTGTGGGGGCCGGGGTCGCCGGTGAAGGGGATGCCGAGGTCGCGGGCGCGGGGGCCCGCCGCGTGGGCGGGCCCGGCGATGGCGACGGCGATCGCGGTCACCGCCAGTGCGACGAGCAGGGCGCGCGGCATGGTATCCTCCCGGGGGCTGGCGCCGCCTGGCGCTGAACGGACGATTTCATCCGCACGAGGGTAGGCGGTTGACCTCCGGGCGTCCAGGTTGATATCCCTGCGGGGACCCCACCACCCCAGGAAAGTGCGAGCAGCGCCCATGGAACCCCTCGATCGCATCACCGTGATCCAGGACGACATCACCGTCCAGGACGACGTCGATTGCCTGGTCAACGCGGCCAACGAGTCGCTCGCCCCGGGCGGTGGCGTCTGCGGCGCCATCCATGCGGCCGCCGGGCCGGGCCTGGCCAGAGAGTGCGCCGGCATCGGCCACTGCGCCACCGGCGAGGCCGTGGCCACCGGCGCGTACGACCTGCCCTGCGAGCACGTGATCCACACCGTGGGCCCGGTGTGGGGCGGCGGCAGCGGCGACCAGGAGGACGACCTGCTGGCCGCCTGCTACCGGGAGAGCATCACGCTGGCCGCCAGCCTCGGCTGCCGCCGCATCGCCTTCCCCTCCATCAGCACCGGCACCTACGGCTTCCCCGTGGACCGCGCCGCCCACGTGGCGGTGGCGGCCATCGCCGAAGCCCTCGCCGATGAACCGGAGATCGCCGAGGTGCGGCTGGTATGTTTCAGCGGGAACGACCTCGCCGCGTACGAGGCCGCCCTC
>CAZWYF010000095.1:0-2334 GCA_964637835.1 uncultured Fibrobacteraceae bacterium | reverse complement strand
GCGGACGGAGAGGTCGTCCCGTTACGGGCGCCCCCGCGTCCCGTCAAGGATGATTGCGAATTGACAACATCTCCCCATTCAGGTGGAATCACTCTTGCTCAGGGACAGCCCCGGGACAGCTCCCGACGCCAACGCCCAACCGAGAGGATGTCATCATGCCACGACGCGCCCTGTGGCTCCTGATCGCGGTGCTGCTCGCCTCGCTTCCTGCCCTGGCGCAGGACGACGACGATCAGGACCTCGAGGAGCTGCTCACCCAGGTCGGCGAGGCGTATGCCGAGGGCTACGTCACGCCCCTGATCCACGGCTTCGGCGCCAACCAGAACAGCGCCCTGTATCACACCGCCCACATCCCTCGCTCCCGGCTCACCTTCGCCGTGGGCATCAAGGTGATGGGCACCTACCTGAGCGAGGACGACCAGACCTTCCGCCGCGTCCTGCGCGACATCGACCTCACCGAGTTCTTCGACCTGCAGCCCGGCGACCCCGGCTACGGCGAGACCGGCGTCGTGGTGATCGAGGGACCCACGGCCATCGGCGACACCGACACCGACGGGACCGTCACCGGGTACGTCAACGGCCTGCCCCTGGTGCAGGAGGAGGGCATCCCCGGCCTGGTGGACACGCGCTGGGTGCCGCTCTTCGCGCCCGAGGTGCAGGTCGGCGGCGTGATGGGGCTGAAGGCCTCGCTGCGCTGGCTGCCGGAGCTGGAGTTCGGCGACTACGGCAAGACCAGGTACCTGGGCTACGGCCTGCAGTGGGACGTGGGCACGGTGCTGCCGCCGCTGCCGGTGGACATCGTGGTGGGCTTCTTCAGGCAGGAGATCGACCTGGGGACCATCGTCGAGACCGACGCCAGCAGCTTCTTCGCCGCGGCCAGCAAGCAGTACGGCCTGGCCACCGTCTATGGCGGCGTGGCCGCCGAGTCGTCCTCCATGAAGGTCCTCTACGAGGAGGAGACCACCGGAGCGACGGTCGATTTCGAGGTGGACGGCGACAACTCCGCCCGCTTCACCCTGGGCGCCACCCTCGACCTGGGGGCCAAGCTCAACGCGGAGATCGGGATGGGTAACCTGACCGTGATCAGTGCCGGCCTGATGTTCGGCATGTAAAACCGGAGGCATGACCATGCGAAAGCTCACCACCACCCTGCTCCTGCTCCTGGCCATGGGCTGGCTCCTGACCGGCTGCGAGAGCGACTCCACCGCCCCGGACGACGAACTGCCTCCGGTCACCGCCGAGGACGTCGCCAGCCAGTCCGGCTACCTCGCCCAGGCCATGCTCGAGGTGGCGCCCCTGGCCCTGGAGTACGACGGCAGCAAGGCCGACGAGACCGACGGGCTCTACACCTACACCTTCGCCGCGAGCGACCCCGTCCAGGGCACCGTGCTGCTCTACTTCGAGCAGGACGGCAGCCCCAGCGGCCACGCCGCGGCGGACTTCGCCCGCCTCTGGACCGGCGAGGACGCCGCCCTGACCATCCAGCCCATCGCGGGCGGCGTGCCGTGGGTGCTGAGCTTCACCCTGGAGAGCGCCATCGACCAGGGTGCCGGCACCGCCACGGTCTCCGGCTCGGGCGAGCTGCTGGTGGGCGACTACCTGGCCACCTGGTCGGTGGATGGCTACGCCATCAGCGACGGCGGCCAGTGGCCGGCCGCGGGCACCCTGACCTTCACCAACGAGGGCCAGACCGCCACGGTCACCTTCGACGGCGACGAGACCGCCACGGTCACGGTGGGCGAGGACACCTGGACCCTGAACCTGCAGACCGGGACGTTGACGGAGGCCTAGCCGGCCGGCATCATCCTGGACGACCCCTGCGGGCGGACCGCCACCGGTGGTCCGCCCGCGCGTCTCTCGCCCGGGAGCCCGTCCATGACCGCCTCGCCTCGCGATCCCGCGCCCGACGCCTCACCGCCGGACGCCTCGTCACCCGACGCCTCGCCCCCCGACGCCTCGCCCCCCGACGCGCCGCCCCCCGACGCCCCGGCGCCGCCGCCACCGCGGCCGGCCGCCCCGGTCGGCGGCGCCGAGCGCCTCGAGTCCCTGGACGTGCTGCGCGGCTTCGCCGTCCTGGGCATCCTGGCCATGAACATCCAGACCTTCTCCGACGTCAGCGCCACCTACA
The DNA here is from genome assembly GCA_964637835.1 of uncultured Fibrobacteraceae bacterium. Taxonomy (GTDB): domain Bacteria; phylum Krumholzibacteriota; class Krumholzibacteriia; order LZORAL124-64-63; family LZORAL124-64-63; genus Glo-17. The sequence goes on along the minus strand of CAZWYF010000095.1, from coordinate 206 downwards.
TGAACCCCGCGCTGCGCGGCCTGCCCGGTGGGATCGACGCCGTCCTCTGGGGCGCCGCGCGGATCCTCGCCGACAGCAAGTTCATGACGCTCTTCTCGCTCATGTTCGGCGCCGGGATCCTGCTCTTCTCCTCGCGGCTGGAGGCGCGGGGCCGCAAGCCGGCCGGCCTGCACTACCGGCGCATGTTCTGGCTGTGGGTGATCGGC
>CAZWYF010000094.1:0-9567 GCA_964637835.1 uncultured Fibrobacteraceae bacterium | reverse complement strand
CGAGCTGTTCGAGCTGGAAGGGGACGACCATGCATGAGGCGCGGTTGCGGCCCGGACTCCGGGTCCGCCTGCCGGGAGTCGACGCCGTCGCGCTCGTGGGCGTGGCGGTGGGATACGGCCTGTGGATGAAGTTCGCGGCGGGGTTCGTCGTGTTGCCGCTGGCGATCCTGCTTCCGTTCGTGCTGCGGGAACTGGGGATGGTCGGTGACGACGAGCGTGTCCGCGAGGCGTGGCGCCGGGCCGGCTTCTGGGCCTTCGCCCTGACCCTGGCGCTGGCGTTCCTGGCGGCGGTGGACTGGTGGTTGCGTGGGCCGCACCAGCACGGAATCACGGCCTCGGTCGGGGCCATCGCGCTGGTGGAGTTCCTCCGCGGGCCGGTCCTGCTCTTCATGGTCGTCTACGTGTTCGAGATCCACGGCGTGCGCCGCGGTGCGCGCCTGGTCCTCCTCGTTCTGGCCGCGCTGCTGGCCATCGCGGAGGGGACCGACCAGATCGCGATCCTGCGCGCCGCGGGCGCGGAGTTCCTGCAGGTCTCCTGGCACAGCATGGTGGGCGCGGTGGGGCTGGCGCTGCTCGGCCTGCTGGCCGCCCGCCGACCGCGTCTGGCCGGCGGATGGCTCCTGGTGCTCCTGGCGTTCAGCGCGGTGCTGTTCGTCTGGCTCCAGCTCCCACTCGTGTCCGCACAGCGAGTCCCGACGCCGGGAGTGGGTGTTCCCGTCGTTCCGGATGTATGGTCGATGGTGGTGGTGCCGCGCGTCTCCACGGACCTGGCCCTGCTGCTGATGGCCGTCCTGATGATGCGCGCTCGACGAGAGGATGAGGCATGACGCGCACCGCGACCGCCCAGCTCGCCGGCCTGGCGGCAGCCTACCTGCTCGGTGCCCTGCTGGTGCCGGCGGCGATCCCGCTCGGCGTCGCCATGCTGTCCATCGCCCTGCCCGTCGCCCTCAGGGAACTGGGCGTCCTCGCCGACCACGATGAACTGCAGCGCTCGGCCCAGCGTGCCGGGGCCACCTGGGCCTTCCTGCTGGTCCTGGCCATGGCGCCGGCCTATCCGGCCCTCGGCGCCGTGCGCGAGGAATTCGCCGGACGCACGCTGGAGGCGGCCATCGGTCTCTATGCGCTCGTCTATCTGATGCGCTCGCGAGGCGCGGCGGCAGCCGTGCGGACGTTGCTGCTGATCGCCGGCGGACTGGCGATGGTGTACGGGGCGAGCCGCCTGCCGGATGTGGACAAGCTGGTGGCCATGGCGGTGGTGGGGATGGCGCTGGCGGCCGTCGGGTTGCTGGCGGGCCGCTGGCCGCGCCTGGCGGGCCTGGTGGTGGCTGGTGTCTGGAGCGTGCGAGTGGTGGCCACGGTCCGGGCCGGTGGTCCGGAGGCGGCGGTCCTGGTGCCGACCACTCTGTTGATGCTCGCCCTGGCCGGCGGGTTGCTGCGGGCGGGCGACAGGGCCCCGGCGACGGAGGCCGCGGCGGGGGTCGCGTCCGGCTGAGCGCTGGTGGCGGACGGTCGCCGGGCCCCCCGGGGGGCCCCTCCCCGTGCCGGGCCCCGGTGACCGCGGGGTCGTCCTTGGGGGGCCGGTGGTCCGGGGCTATCATGGCGCCAGGAGGCATGGCATGGCAGAACAGCACGACAGCAGGCGCGAGCGGCCCGGGACGCCGGGTCCCGGGAGCGAGGCGGACCGGGCGCCGGAGGCTCCGGATGACGAGGCGGGCGCGCCCGGACGGCTCGCGGCCATCCGCGAGGACATCACCATCGAGCGGCCGGCGGTGAGCACGCGGCCGGGGGTGGAGCGGTCGGCGAACGGCCCGGCGGCCGGGGGCGCCCGTCGCCGGCGGCTCTCGACGCAGGAGTACACCGACGGCGTGCTGTCCGGCGACCGCACCCTGCTGGCCCGCGCCATCACCCTGGTGGAGAGCAACGCGCCGGCGCACTTCGAGCAGGCCCAGGAGGTGGTCCAGGCCCTGCTGCCGCACCGCGGCCGATCGGTGCGCGTGGGGATCACCGGGGTGCCGGGGGCCGGCAAGAGCACCCTCATCGAGGCGCTCGGGACGCGGCTGACCGGCCAGGGGCACCGGGTGGCGGTCACCGCGGTGGATCCCAGCAGCACGGTGACCGGGGGCAGCGTCCTGGGCGACAAGACGCGCATGGAGCAGCTGGGCAACGATCCGCAGGCGTTCGTGCGGCCCTCGCCCTCGGGCGGCACCCTGGGCGGGGTCACCCGCAAGACCCGCGAGACCGTCCTGCTGTTCGAGGCGGCCGGGTACGACGTGATCCTGGTGGAGACCGTGGGCGTGGGGCAGAGCGAGACCGTGGTCCGCGAGATGGTGGACTTCTTCCTGCTCATCCTCATCGCCGGCGGCGGGGACGAGCTGCAGGGCATCAAGAAGGGCGTCATCGAGCTGGCCGACGCCATCGTCATCAACAAGGCCGACGGCGAGAACCGGCCGGCCGCCGAGCGGGCGCGCGCCGAGTACGAGCAGGCGCTGCACTACCTGCGGCCGGCCACCGAGGGCTGGCAGACCCGGGCGCACACCTGCTCCGCCGTGACCGGCGAGGGTCTGGACGGGCTGTGGCGGATGGTGCAGACCTTCATGGCGCGGGGCCGCGAGCGCGGCGTGATCCAGGCCCGGCGCAGCCGCCAGGAGCGGCACTGGGTGCACCAGCTGGTGCGCGATCAGCTGGTGGAGCGGTTCTCGCAGCATCCGCGGGTGCGGGAGCTGCTGCCCGGGCTCGAGCGGGCCGTGGAGGCCGGCGAGGTGCCGGCGGTCACCGCGGCGCGGCAGCTGCTCGCGGCGTTCGCGGAGCCCGCCTCGCCGCCCGGTCAGGGTCCGGAGCAGCGCTAGCTCTCCGCGGGCACGGGCTCGCCCGGGCGGACCTGGGCCAGCACCTCGGCCAGGGCCTGCTTGCGCACGGGCTTGCTGAGGAAGTCGTCCATGCCCGCATCCAGGCACAGCTCGCGATCCTCGGCGGTGACGCTGGCGGTCATGGCCACGATCCGCGGCTGCCGCTCCGGCGGCAGGTCCGCCCGGATGCGGCGGGTGGCCTCCAGGCCGTCCACGCCGGGCATCTTGCGGTCCATGAGCACGAGATCGTATGGCCGGGCGGCGATCAGGTCCAGGGCCTCGGCGCCCCCGCCGACGAGGTCGGCCTCCAGTCCCAGGCCGCGGAGCAGGCCGGCGGCCACGCGCAGGTTCACCTCGTTGTCGTCCACCACCAGGATGCGCAGCGGCGGCAGGGCCGCTCGCGGCAGGGGCTCGGGCGCCGGGGGCAGGGCGCCCGGCTCGGGTCGTGGCGCGAGTTCCCCGCCGGCGGCGGCCACCCCGGCCAGGATGGAGAAGTGGAAGGTGGCGCCATGGCCGGGCTGGCTCTCCACCCGGATCTGGCCACCCATCAGCGCCACCAGTTGCCGGCTGATCGCGAGGCCGAGGCCGGTGCCGCCGAAGCGATGGCTGATGCTGCGGTCGGCCTGGGTGAACGGGGTGAACAGCCGCGCCTGCACCTCGTGGGGGATGCCGATGCCGGTGTCGGTGACCGCGAGGTGGATCTCGCGGTCGGCGCCGCGCCAGGGACCCGGACCGGCGGCCAGGGTCACCGTCCCGCGCTCGGTGAACTTCACGGCGTTGGAGAGCAGGTTGACCAGTACCTGACGCAGGCGGAGCTGGTCGCCCTGGATCAGGCGGGGCAGGTCCGGCGCCAGGTCCACGCGGAAGGCCAGGCCCTTGCCGCGGGCGGTGGGGGCGAGGACGCGCAGCGCGTCGTGGATGCAGGCGTGCAGGTCGAAGCTCTCGCGGATCACCTCGAGCTGGCCGGCCTCGATCTTCGAGAGGTCGAGGATGTCGTTGATCAGGCCCAGGAGGCTGTCGCCGCAGCTGACGATGGTGGCGGCGTGCTGCCGCTGCTGCGCGTCGAGGTCGGTCTCCAGCAGCAGGCTGGCCATGCCCAGCACGCCGTTCATGGGCGTGCGGATCTCGTGGCTGACGTTGGCCAGGAAATCGCTCTTGGCGCGGTTGGCCCGCTCGGCCTCGTCGCGGGCGGCGGCCAGCTCGGCGGTGCGGCGGACCACTTCGCGCTGCAGGCTGCGGATCCGCACGCGGTTCAGCGCGGTGACCAGCACCGCGATCAGCAGCGAGCCGCCCAGCAGGACCAGGGCGCGGAACCAGGCGGTCTCATGCCACGGCGTATGGACGGTGAACTCGTGGCTGCCCACGCCGCCGGTCCGGCCGTGGGCATCGCGAGCCTGGACCTCGAAGCGGTAGTGGCCGCCGTCGAGGTTGGTGTAGTCCTTGTAGGTCTCCGACGACCAGCTCGACCAGCTCTCGTCCTGGCCCACCAGGCGGACCCGGTACCGCTGGTGCTCGGGCGTGTCGTAGGACGGTGAGGCGAACTCCAGGCGCACGCCATCGAGGCCGGGGGGCAGCACCGGTCTCGCGCCAGCGACCATCGGCCCGTGGAGTAGCGAATCGCCATCGGCCCGCCGCAGCGCCCGCACCAGACAGCGGGGGGGCTGGGGCCGCTGGGGGCGCCGATCGGGATCCCAGCGCACGACGCCGGCGGCGTCGCCGGTCCAGACCACGCCGTCGGCGTCGAGGTGGATCACCGGCGCTCGCAGCGCGGTGGCGCGGTCCAGGGCCACCGTGCGCCAGGTGTACTGGCCGGTGGCCAGGCGCAGGCCGAGCCGGGGCGGCTCGCCGCCCGCCATCCACGCCGCGCCGTCCTCGCTGACGGCCAGGCCGTTGCGTTCCCAGTCGAAGCCGGCGAGGTCGAACTCCAGGCTGGCGTCCGGGGCGAAACGCGGCACGCTGCCCGGCGGCCGCGGGCGCAGCAGGCCGCGTTGCTCGCTCAGCACGTTGACGTGGTCGCCCACGTTGCAGACCCAGGCGTCCTCTTCGAGGCCGTGGTCCGCGCCGAAGGCCTCGCGCCCGGTGGGGTCGGCGTCCCAGCCGTCGCCGAAGACGAAGCGGTGGACGCCCTGGAATCCGGTGCTCACCCAGAGGCTGCCGTCGGTGTCGACGGCCAGACCGCGGACGTCGCCGCGGAACTCCGGGATCAGGCCCAGGCTGCGCCAGCCGTCGTCGCCCTTCTGCAGGCGCAGGACGCCGCGGCTCAGCCCGACGATCACGAGGTCCTCCGGCCCTGGACCCGGATGGGAGAGCAGGGAGTAGGCCGCATCGTAGCTGACCAGCTCGCGGCTGGTGGTGCCGTCGATCACCGAGAGGCCGTCGACGGTGCCGCAGAGCAGGTCGCCGCCGGCGATGCAGAGCGAGAAGACCTGGGGCGGCAGGTCCGCCACCGGCGCGAAGGCGCGTGGTGGCGGGCCGGCCTCGTCGAGGCAGAAGACGCCGAAGTTGGTGGCGGCGTACAGCCGGCCCTCGTGCCGGACGATCTCGTTGAGGCCGCCGGTGATGCCGCGACGCTCGTCGAAGAGCGTCAGCTCGCCCGAGACCTCCACGCGCGCCACGCCGCGTGACATGGCCAGCCAGAGCCCGCCCTCGTGGTCGACCTCCAGGGAGAGGATGCGGTCGTCGGGCAGGCCGTCGGCCTTGGTGACCGTCATGGCCAGGCGGCCGTCCGGCTCGAGGATCACCAGACCGCCCGAGAGGGTGCCGATGGCCAGGCGGCCGCCCGGCAGCGCGGCGCCGCAGTAGGGGGAGTGGGTCGCGAGCAGCGAATCGGCCTCGCTGGCCATGGGCGTGATCGCCTGGCCGTCCCAGACCTCGAGGCGACCGGCCTCGAAGCTGCTCCGCAGGAACCGGCCGCCGGGAAGCGGCAGCCACAGGGTCTGCGGGTCGTTGGTGGTGTCGGCGAGCGCGGGCACCGGTTCGAGCCCGGCGGCGGCGAGCCGCTGCAGGCCGACGTCGTAATCCCAGACCCAGAGTTCATCGCGCACGTCGAACGCGAACTGGAAGACATGCTCGGCGGCATGATACGCGGCCAGCGTGTCGCCGCGCAACTCGACCAGGCCGTGGTCGGTGACGATCTGCACGGCGCCGTCACGACAGAAGAGCCGGCTGGCCGCGCCGAATTCCCGCAGGCTGTCCGGCAGCACCGACTCCAGCGCCCGGTAGCGGAGGCAGCCGGTGGAGTCGGGCTCGAGGCGGCCGAAGGTGCCCTCGCCGCCCGCGTAGACGGTGCCGTCCGCGGTGGCATCCACGCTGTAGGCGGAGTCGCCCGTCAGGGGGATCTTGCGCCAGCGCACCCCGTCGAACTCGAGGACCCCGGCCATGTTGGCCACGTAGATCAGGCCGTCGGGCGTCTGGGCCACGTCCCAGCTCTGGGACAGCCCGGCGATCTCGGTGGGCGTGTGGTCGGCCAGCAGGGGGACGCCGGCGCGTGCGAGCGGCGAGATGGCGTCGGCCGCCGCGAGGATGGGGCCGGGGACCGCCGCGAGGAGCAGGAGGGCGGCGAGCAGGGAGACGCGCAAGGTGTCGACCTTCCGGGGGAGAGCGTGCACGGAACCCGTTCCCTGGAGGATCGGCAGTCCCTGGAAGATCTTTAGCCCCGCCGGCTAGCGGCGGTCGATGCGGTCGGCATGCTCGCCACCGATCAGCTCGCGCACGTGGTCCTTGCCCAGGAAGGCGTGGGGAAAGCCCGGGTCGATGGCGCTCGCGGCGTCCAGGCGCGCCTGCTGCGCGGCCGACAGGGACACCTCGAGGCAGCGCAGGTTCTCGCGGAGCTGGTCGGCGGTGCGCGCGCCCACCAGGGGGATCATGGCCGGCCCCGGGCGCAAGCGGACCCAGGCCAGGGCCGCCTGGCCGGGGGTGCACTCCTGCTCGGCGGCCACGGCCATCAGCTGCCGGGTGATGGCCTCGCTGCGGTCGTCCACCTGGCCGTCGATGCCCTGGCGGCGGGTGTCCACGGCGGCCGCCTGCAGGCGCTCGCCGCCGCCGCGGCCGAGGTACTTGCCGGTGAGCTGGCCGCCGCCCAGCGAGCCCCAGGTGGTGACGGCCAGGTCCAGGGCCCCGGCCATGGGCAGCAGCTCGCGCTCCGGCGTGCGCTCGAGGAGGCTGTACTTGAGCTGCACGGCGCAGAACGGCGACCAGCCGCGCTCCTGGGCCAGGGTCACCGCCCGGGCGATCACCCAGGCCGGGGTGTCGCTGATCGCCACGTGGAGCACCTTGCCGAGCCGGACCTGGTCGTCGAGGGCGCGCAGGACCCCGGCCAGATCGGTCAGTCCGTCCCAGGCGTGGACATACAGCACGTCGACGTGGTCGGTCTGCAGCCGGCGCAGGCTGGCCTCCAGGGACCGCACCAGGTTCTTGCGGTGCATGCCGCCGGCGTTGGGGTCGTCCTTGCGGGTGCTCAGGGTGTACTTGGTGGCCACCACGAAGCGGTCCCGGTCGGCGGCGAGGAAGTCGCCGAGATACGCCTCGCTCTGCCCATCGGTGTACACGTTGGCCGTGTCCAGGAGATTGCCGCCGGCGGCGGCGAAGGCCTCGCAGACCGCCTGGCTCTCGCGGCGGCCGGCGCCCGAGCCCCAGGCCTCGCCGAAGGTCATGGTGCCGAGGCCGAGCTCGGAGACGCGCAGCCCACTGGCGCCGAGCAGCTTGTATCGCATGGCGATCTCCCCTAGATTGGCCTGTTCGGACGACATCTCCCGGCGCCACCGCGGCGCCGACAGCCACGAGGACCTGCCCATGACCGTCACCCGCGACAAGCTACCGGAGATCCACCTGACCGACACCCTGACCGGCGAGAAGAAGCCGCTGCGGACGCTGGTCCCGGGCGAGGTGGGCATCTACTGCTGCGGGCCCACGGTCTACGACATGAGCCACATCGGCCACGCCCGGGCGGCCCTGGCGCCCGACGTCATGGTGCGGTTCCTGCGCCAGCAGGGTTACACCGTGCGCTACGTGCGCAACATCACCGACATCGATGACAAGATCATCGCCCGCGCCCAGCGCGACGACGTGCCGGCGCGGGAGATCTCCGTCCGCTACACCGGGGAGTACCATCGCGATCTCCAGGCGCTGGGCATGGTGCCGCCGGACGTGGAGCCGCGGGTGAGCGATCACCTGCCGCAGATCATCGCGCTCATCGAGACGCTCGTCGCGCGGGACCTGGCCTACGCCGTGGACGGCGACGTGTACTACCGCGTGCGCGAGTTCGGGCCGTACGGCAAGCTGTCCGGGCGCAGCCGCGAGGAGATGCTCGAGGGCGCGGGCACCCGCATCGAGGTGGACACGCGCAAGGAGAGCCCCCTGGACTTCGCGCTCTGGAAGGCGGCCCGGCCCGGCGAGCCGGCGTGGGAGAGCCCCTGGGGCAGCGGTCGTCCCGGCTGGCACATCGAGTGCTCCGCCATGAGCTCCACGCACCTCGGCGACACCTTCGACATCCACACCGGCGGTCGCGACCTCATCTTCCCGCACCACGAGAACGAGATCGCCCAGAGCCAGGGCGCGCACGGCGAGCAGACCTTCGCGCGCTACTGGGTGCACAACGGCTTCATCAACTTCGCGGGCGAGAAGATGTCCAAGAGCCTGGGGAACTTCTGGACCATCCGCGAGATCCTGGGCCTCTACCAGCCCGAGGCGCTGCGCTACTTCCTGATGACCGTGCACTATCGCAGCGGCCTGAACTTCGAGGTGGAGGTGCCGTGCCCTGCCTGCGGCGCGCTGCTGGATCAGGCCCAGCAGGAGGCGGGCCGCTGTGGCGCCTGCGGCCACCAGGCCGATGCGGAGGCCCTGCGCCGCCAGGTCCGGTTCCCGGGCCTGGAGGAGGCGGACGATCGCGTCGCCTACGTCTACGCCACGCTGCAGGGCGCGCGGCAGCTGCTGGCCACCGGCAAGGAGGTGGCGGCCGAGGGCGAGGTGACCGCGGGGGTGGCCGAGCTCTGGCCGGCGTTCACCGCGGCCATGGCCAACGACTTCAACACGCCCGCCGCGCTGGGCGTCCTGAGCAAGCCGCTGCACGAGATCAACGCCCTGCTCGCCTCCGGCAAGGGCGTGGCCAGGGATGTGCGCCGGCGCAGCGTCGTGCGGTTCCTCGCGGAGATGGCGCGGGTATCCGAGGTCCTCGGCCTGTTCGGCGCCGATCCCGATCAGTACCTGGCCACGCGCCGCGACCGCAAGGCCGCGCGCCGGGGCCTGGACGTCGCGCGGGTGGAGGAGCTGGTGGCGCAGCGGACGGCCGCCCGCGCGGCGCGGGACTTCGCCGAGGCCGACCGCCTGCGCGACGAGCTGGCGGCCCTCGGCGTGGGCGTCAAGGACGGGCCCGAGGGCTCGGTCTGGACGCTCTGACCGGATCCCGGCGCGGGCGGGATTTTCGTCAATTTCCGGTCCGGACGGCCGATACCTGGACGCGAGGTCGCCAGCGCGCTCCCCCACGCGATGCTGCGAACCCGGCCTCCCAGGACCCGGTCGAACGAGGCGAGGATGACGCGACGGTCGGCTCAGCTCCGCGATGGCCTCGTGCTGGCGATGCTGCTGGCCGCCACCACCACGGTGGCCGCTGGCGCGCCCGGCGAGCCATCCCTGCCGTATACGTTCTCCCACCTGACCATCGAGGACGGGCTGAGCCAGAGCTCGGTGAACTGCATCCTGCAGGACGGCGACGGCTTCGTCTGGC
>CAZWYF010000093.1:0-9735 GCA_964637835.1 uncultured Fibrobacteraceae bacterium | reverse complement strand
GTGGAGCACTTCATGGACCGGCTGTAGTCGCACCCCGGTGCGCGTGCGGTGAAGGCGTTGTTCCAGTGGGGCGTGCGGCTCAGGGGTGGTTGCCTTCGATGATCATCAGGCCGGCGATCTGAAGGGCGGTGGGCAGTCAACCGGGTTGCGCGGCGCGAGCTCTCCAGCCCATGCCGCCCTTGTTCCGCCCCTGGTGGCGAGGTCGGGCCCCTATCCCGGTGCATGGCGATCCGAATTCGAGTATCGTGGATCTTCCGACGATCCCCATCCATCTGCGATCCCCGGGGGAGAACCCATGCGCGCTGGCGATACGTTGAACCACCACGAGATCATCGAGCAGATCGGGGTCGGCGGCATGGGCGAGGTCTGGCGGGCGCGCGACACCAGGCTCGGCCGCGAGGTCGCGATCAAGGTGCTGCCGCCCGCGTTCGCCAGCGACACCGAGCGCCTCGCCCGGTTCCGCCGCGAGGCGAAGGTGCTCGCCCAGCTGCATCATCCGAACATCGCCTCGATCTTCGGCCTGGAGGAGACGTCGGAGGCCACCTTCCTGGTCATGGAACTCGTCGAGGGCGACGACCTCTCCGTGGTCCTCGAGCGCGGCGCCCTGCCGGTGGACGACGCCGTCGACATCGCCAGGCAGATCGCCGAGGGCCTCGAGGAGGCCCACGAGCGCGGCATCGTCCATCGCGACCTGAAGCCCGCCAACGTCAAGCGCACGCCCGACGGCCGGGTGAAGATCCTCGACTTCGGCCTGGCCATGGCCCTGGCCGGCCAGTCCTCCACCGAGGATGGCGGCAGCAGCAGCAGCAGCATGGCGACCATGACCGCCGCGATGACCCAGGCGGGCATGATCCTGGGCACGGCCGCCTACATGAGCCCCGAGCAGGCGCGCGGCATGAAGGTCGATCGCCGCACGGACATCTGGGCCTTCGGGGTGATCCTCTTCGAGATGCTCGCGGGCCGCCGCCTGTTCGCCGGCGAGACGGTCACCGACACGCTGGCGGGCATCCTCAAGACCGACCCCGACTGGGACCAGCTGCCCGGGTCGCTGCCGCATCAGGTGGACAACATCCTGCGCCGCTGCCTGACGCGCGACCCGCGCCAGCGGCTACGCGACATCGGCGAGGCCCGGGTCCGTCTCGAGCGACCCGACGCCGACTCGGGCGTGTTCTCGGCTGCGGCCGAACCGGCGACGCCGGCCGGCGCGTCGCGCCGCCGCCTGTTGCCCTGGGCACTGGTGGCCCTCCTGGCGGCGGCCGCGGGCTACCTGGGCCTGGCGCGACCAGCGGGCGACGGCGCGGCGGGCATCGTCCAGATGTCCATCCCCACCCCCGAGGGCACCGAGTTCCAGCTCGACACGTCGTTCCCCGCCCTGCCGACCATCTCGCCCGACGGCCGCCTGGTGGTGTTCGGAGGCGTGGGCGACGACGGCGAGGCGCGGCTGTTCCTGCGAGCCTTCGACTCCCACCAGGCCGTCGCCCTCGATGGGTCGGAGAACGCGCAGTACCCCTTCTGGTCGCCCGACAGCCGCTTCGTCGCCTTCTTCGATCGCAACGAGGGGCTGAAGCGGATCCCCGTCGGCGGCGGGCCGGTGCAGACCATCTGCGCGGCGGCCAACGCCAAGGGCGGCACGTGGAACCAGGAGGGGACCATCATCTTCTCCCCGAGCCACGACCAGCCCCTCATGATGGTGCCGGCGGTGGGCGGCGAACCGGTGGCCATCACCGACCTCGATCGGGACGAGGGGTACGACTCGCATCGCCATCCGTGGTTCCTGCCCGACGGCCGCCGCTACCTGTACCTCGCGCGCGGCACCTCGGCGAACGAGAGCGAGGTCCGGCTCGCCAGCCTCGACGGCGACTCCGTCCAGGTCGTGATGACGAACCCGACCCGGGTCATGTTCATCGACGGCCACCTGCTCTACACGCGGAGCGACGTGCTGGTCGCCCATCCCTTCGACCCCGGCCGCGTGGCCTTCACCGGCGACCCCTACCCCATCGCCTCGGACGTGGTGGTCATCAACGGCGCCGCGCTGTCGATCTTCTCGGCCTCGCAGAACGGCCGCCTGGTGCTCATGCGCGGCAACAACATCAACGAGGTGACCAACCTCTCCTGGGTCGACCCGCAGGGACTGACCCTCGAGGAGATCCCCGAGCGCGACGCGTTCGACGGCGTGGTCCTCTCCGACGACGGCCGGCACATCGCCCTGACGGTCCTCGATCAGACCGCCACGAACAGGGACATCTGGATCTACGAGATCGAGCGGGGATTCCGGGAGCGATTCACCTTCCAGGACACCGACGAGGGCGACCCGCTGTGGACCCCGGACGGGAAGGCCATCTACTACGTCGGCAACCCCGATGGCCACTACAAGGTCTACCGCAAGGACGTCGGCCGGACGCGCGCCAACGAGCTGGTCCTCGACTTCGAGGTCGACGTGCGGATCTGGGACATCAGCCCCGACGGCGAGCAGCTGCTGTACTCGATCCCGCGCGAGGGCGCGGGTCTGGACCTCTGGGTGGCCGACCTCGCCGGCGACCGCGAGCCTCGCGTCCTGGTCGCGACCGCCGGCATCGACGCCGCCGCCCGCTTCTCGCCCGACGGCCGCTGGATCTCCTACCACTCCACCGAGACCGGTCGGGGCCAGATCTACCTGTCGCCCTGGCCCGACATGGCCTGGACGCGTCGGGTGTCGACGACCACGGGCACCTGGCAGTTCTGGCGCGAGGACAGCCAGGGCCTCGTCTTCCAGGACGCCAACGGCAGCGTGTTCTCCGCGACCATCGACGGCGACGCCAGCGGGGTGAAGATCGGGGCCCCGCAGCCGTTGTTCACGCATGGGGCCATGCGGTTCGAGAGCCACCACATCGACGTGACCGGCGACGGCGAGCGGTTCGTGGTGGTCGGCAACGCCCGGTCCGATCCGCCGACCCACTTCGACGTGGTGTTCGGCTGGCCGCACATGCTGCCCGGACGGTAGCCGAAGAGGGGCGACCAGGGGTCGAGGTCTTGATCGGGCGATCTCGAATCGGTCTGCCCCGGCGTGGCCGGCCGCGGCGACCGGGGTTTTCTTGTCTTCATTTGCACGGGACAGGACCCCGTCCCCAGCGAGGTCGGCCTGCCACCATGCCACCAGACCGCCGGCAGATCACCATGCTCCTCGACCGCGCCGCCGCCGGCGATCGCCAGGCGGCCGGCGAGCTGCTGCCGCTGGTCTACGAGGAGCTGCGGAAGCTGGCGCGCAGCCGCCTGCGCAACCTGCCACCCGGCCAGACCCTGCAGGCCACCGCCCTGGTGCACGAGGCGTACATGCGCGTGGTCGATCGCGAGCAGGACGGCTGGGAGGGCCGCCGGCACTTCTTCTTCGTGGCCGCGCGCGCCATGCGCGACATCCTGGTCGAGGACGCCCGTCGCAAGTCGGCCTCCCGCCGCGGTGGCGACCTGGTGCGGATCGAGCTGGCGGATGGCGCCCTGGAGGTGGCCGCGCCCGCCGACCGCCTGCTGACCCTCGACCTCGGCCTGCAGCGCCTGGAGGCGGCCGACCCCGAGGGTTACGAGCTGGTCATGCTCCGCTTCTTCACGGGCCTGACGCTGCCGGAGATCGCCGGGTCGTCGGGCCGGTCGTTGCGCACCCTGGAGCGCAAGTGGCGGTTCGTGCGCTCCTGGCTGGCCCGCGAGCTGAGGTCCGCGCCGTGAACGCCGACCGCTACCGTCGCCTCGAGGAGCTGTTCCACGCGGCCCTCGCACGTCCGGCTTCCCAACGCGACCGCTTCCTCGACGACGCCTGTGGCGAGGACGGCGAGCTGCGCGCCGACGTGGCCGCCCTGCTGGCCGAGGACGCGCAGGGCGCCCCCGACGATCTACCGTTGCCGGGCGTCACCATCGGTCCGGGCGGCGACGCGGAGTCCGGCGAGGACGAGCGGGCCGGCGCGGCGCCGGTGCCCGCGCAGGTGGGGCCCTACCGCATCGTCCGCCGCATCGGCGAGGGCGGCTTCGCGCACGTCTACCTCGCCGAGCAGTCGGCGCCGCTGCGCCGCGAGGTCGCGCTCAAGGTGCTCAAGCCGGGCCTGGACACCGAGGCCACGCTCGCGCGCTTCGCGGCCGAGCGCCGCACCCTCGCGGTGATGAACCACGACGGCATCGCGCGCATCTACGCGGCCGGCGCCACCGACGACGGTCGGCCGTACTTCGCCATGGAGTACGTGCCGGGCGAGCCGATCACCGCCCACTGCGACCGCCTGGCGCTCGGCACCCGTGAGCGGCTGCGCCTCTTCGCCGCGGTCTGCGACGCGGTGGGTCACGCGCACCAGAAGGGTGTCGTGCACCGCGACCTGAAGCCGAGCAACCTGCTGGTCACCGACGGCGACGGCGAGCCGCGCGTGAAGGTCATCGACTTCGGCATCGCCAAGGCCATGGTCGGCGATCTCGCCGACACGCTCGCCAGGACGCAGCAAGGTCAGTTCCTCGGCACGCCGCAGTACATGAGCCCCGAGCAGGTCGGCCTCGGCCCCGGCGACCTCGACACGCGCACGGACATCTACTCGCTCGGTGTCGTGCTCTACGAACTGCTCGCCGGGGTGGCCCCCTTCTCGCCCGAGACGCTGCGGCGCGCCGGGCTGGCCGAGATCCAGCGCCTGATCCGCGAGGTCGATCCGCCGCGGCCGAGCACGCGGCTGAGCACGCTGGGGGACGCCAGCCGCGAGGTCGCCCGTCGCCAGCGCTGCACGCCGGGTGAACTGGTCCGGCAACTCCGCGGCGAGCTGGACTGGGTCGTGCTGAAGGCCATGGAGAAGGACCGCGAGCGCCGGTACGCCGCGCCGGCGGAGCTGGCGGCCGATCTGCGCCGCTACCTGGCCGACGAGCCGCTGGTCGCCCGGCCGCCGAGCCTCGGTTACCGGCTAGGCAAGTTCGCCCGGCGCAACCGCCTGGCCCTGACCGTGGCGTTCAGCCTGCTGCTCGGGCTGGTGGGGGTGACGGCGGGGGTCTCGGTGGCGCTGGTGGAGGCGAACCGGCAGCAGGCCCGCACCGAGGCCGCGCTCGCGGAGACCGCGCTCGCGCGCGACGAGGCCGAGGCGGTCACCGAGTTCCTCTCGCGCATGCTCGGGTCGGTGAGTCCTTACGAGGGCGGCCGCGACGTGACCGTGCGAGCGGCGCTCGACTCGATCGCCGCGAACCTCGGCGCGCAGCTCGGAGACCGGCCCCTGATCGCCGCCCGGGTGAGCCGGGCGATCGGCGTGGCGTACACCGACCTGGGCCTGCACCGGGACGCCGAGCCGCTGGTGCGGCGCGCGCTGGCCGATCACGAGCGTCTGCTCGGTCCGGAGCACCCGCAGACGCTGATCAGCCTGGACGAGCTGTGCGACAACATCATGGTGCAGGACCGCAACGCCGAGGCGGAATCGCTCTGGGCCGAGCTGCATGCGCGGCGGCGACGCGTCCATGGCCCGGACGATTACCGGACGATCTCCGCCCTGCACCAGCGCGGCACCGTGCTCGCGGAGATGAGCCGCTACGCCGAGGCCGAGTCGCTGCTGGTGAAGAGCTGGCGCGCCGCGCAGGACGCGTTCGGCCCCGACAGCCAGCCGTACCTGTCGTTCGCCTCGAACCTCGCCAACCTCTACGCCGAGACCGGTCGGCCCGACGCCGCCGAGCCGCTCCTGCAGATGGTGATCGAGGGGCGCATCCGTACCCGTGGCGAGGAGCATCCCGAGGTGATGGAGGCGTGGAACAACCTCGCGGTCTTCTACGCGGACCGCGGCCGCTTCGCCGACGCCGTGCCCCTGCTCGAGCGCGCGCACCGCCACCAGGAGCGCACGCTGGGCCCCGCCCATCCCCAGGCGATGATCACCCGCAACAACCTCGCCGCCATGCACGGCATGCTCTTCGCCTGGGACGAGGCCGAGCGCCTGTACCGCGAGGGCCTGGCCATCGCCGCCGACGACCGCACCGTCGGCGAGCGCACCGTCCAGCACATGATCAACAACCTGGGCCACCTGGAGCTGCGGCAGGGGCGCCTGGAGGCCGCCGCCGAGACCCTCGGCCGCGCCTACCGCCTGCGCCGCGAGCACCACGGTCGGCGTCATCGCGACACCTGCACGTCGGTCAACAACCTGGGCGAGCTGGCCCTGGTGCGCGGCGATCTGGCCACGGCCGACTCGCTGCTGACGGAGAACCTGGCCCTCCGTCGCGACCTGCTGGGCGACGAGCACCCGCACGTGCTCATCGGCCTGGTCAACCTGGGCCGCGTCCGGCTCGCCCAGGGCCGGGCCGCTGCCGCCGACTCGCTGCTGACCGCCGCACACGAGCTGGCTGGTCGCACCCTCGGCGCCGCCCACCGCAACGCGCTGCTGGCGGCCTGCCACCTGGGCCGTGCCCGGATCGCCACCGGCCAGACCGCGGACCTGCCCGGGCTGCTCGGCCCGCTGGTGGCGGCGGCCGATTCGGCCCTCGCCGCTCGCGATCCCCTGCGCGGCGCACTGCGCACCCAGCTGGCGGCCAGCGCCCTGGCGGCCGGCCGCACCGAGCGTGCTGCGGCCCTGCTCGCTGCGGCCGATCCGCTGCTCGTCCCCGCGTTCACCGCCGCGACACCGTGGCGCGAGGACTGGCAGCGCACACGCGACGACCTCGCTGTCCGCAGAGACTGACACCAGCGCAGACGCGAAGGGACCCCGACCGCGCCGGGTCGGGGCCCCTGGGGTTGCCCGGTACGGTCGGGTGCCGTACCGCGGGGTCGTCACTTGACCAGGGTCAGACGGCGCCGGTCCTCGCCCTCGGGGTGGATCGCCCGCAGGAGGTACACCCCGCTGGCCACCGGCCGCCCGCCGTCGTCGCGCCCGGTCCAGCGCAGTTCGTGGCGGCCGGCCTCCAGGTGGCCGTCGGCCAGCGTGCGCACCAGCCGGCCCTGCACGTCGAAGACCTTCACCACCGCGTGGCCCGGCCGGCTCATGGCCAGCTGGACGGTGGTCTGCGGGTTGAAGGGGTTGGGGTACACCGTCTCGATCCGCGAGCGCGTCGGCAGGTCGGGATCGTCGGCCACCGAGACGGTGGTCCCGCCGCGGAAGCGGATCTCGAACTGCAGCGCGTGGACGGCGTCGTCGGCGTCGTGCTTGGCCACCGCCAGGGCGTAGGACGTGCCCGGCGCGAGCGTGACGGTGAGCGTCTCGTCCTCGCCGCCGGCGCCCGCGTCGGCCCAGGCGATGGCGCGGCTCCTGTTCTGCAGCGGATTCTGGGAGTCGCGCCGGAAGAGGCCCACCGAGACATCGGCCTGGCCGTCCAGCGCGGCCACGGTGATCTCCACCGCCTCGGCCGGTACGCTCGCGCCCGTGGTGAACTCGAAGACCTCGAGCACGTCGCCGTCGGCCAGCGCGAACGGCCCGTGATCCGACGGCAGCGGCACCGTGCCGTCGCCCAGCGGCAGGGCCTGCACGCTCTGGATGAGATAGGGGGACTCGCCCGAGTAGCGCAGCACGCCCGCGTCCCAGACCGTGCCCTCCGGAAACGCCGCGAGGTCCATGAGCACCAGCTCGCCGACGCTGCCGGCCCAGCCGGACTCGGCGAGGATGAAGTCGAAGCCCTCGGTGGCGCTGCTGGCCGCCGGGTGCAGGCGCAGGTCGAGGTCGGCCTCACCGGTGGGCAGGATCGCCACGGCGGCCCACTCCCCCGCGCCGGGTCCGGTGGCGAAGACGGGGGTCCGCGCGCCGTCGACGTTGTCGAACAGCGGCGGGCCGCCGATGACCGACGGCCAGCCACCGTCACGCCGGCCGGGCGCGGATCGCTGCACGGACTGGCCGGGCACCAGCGACATGGGCGTCCATACCCACTGGGCTCCGCCACGGTTGTTGGCCTCGTCCCACTCCTCGGTCACCTCCTCCCAGTCCAGGTAGAGGTTGACCGTGTGGCGCCCGCCACGGACGTCGAACAGGTTCGTGCGGTCGGTGTAGAAGCGGTCCGGATCGCCTGGCGCCTCGTAGGCGAACTGGTCGCCGACCACGGCCCAGCCCTCGCCATCGAGCTCGAGCATCATGCGGTAGTAGCCGGGTGCGGCGCCGATGTTCGCGCGGTGGCAGTGGAAGAACGTGCCGCTGGTGTCGCCCGGGAGCAGATCCGGCACGGGCACCGGACTTCCGGGCACGATGCTCCCGTCGGTGGTCGGCATGGCCGCCGACACCGACCCCGGCCGCGGGATGGCCGCCAGGTCGGCCATCGCCGGCAGGATGCGGAGCTGGTGCTCGCCCGAGCCGTCGCCCCAGCCGTCGCGCCAGACGACCAGCCCGTAGGTCTGACCGTCCTGCGTCGGCACGATCACCCGGGCGCGGCCGCTCGCGTCGCTGGTCGCATGGCCGAGGCCGTCACTGGCCGGGCCGATGGTGAAGTCGGGGCCCAGGACGGCCACGTGCACGGCCGGCCCCTGGGGGTCGGTGAGCACCTCGACGCAGGTCGACCCGCCCTCGCCCGCACCCACGTGGAACTCGTCCAGCATCAGCATCTGCTGCGCCGGGAACTGGCGCGCGATCTCGGTCCACAGGGGATAGGTCTCTCCCTCGCGCCGGTACTCGAGCGCGTACCGGCCGAAGGACTCCTCGCCGAGGCGCTTGACCCCGACGTCGTACAGTGCATGGCCCACCTGCGCGGGATTGGTCACGACGACCTCGGTGACCCCGGCGCCGGAGCGCGAGCCGGCGAGCGGTTCGGTGAAGCCGTCGCTCACACCCGTGGACATGGGGTAGAGGTACAGGCCGTAGTCGGCCACCTCCTGCTCGGTCGCCATGGCCACGGCGACCCAGTCGGCGGCCACCGGCTGGATCCGCATGCCGTCGACGTTGTCCCAGGCCGGCACGCCGTCCGGCAGGTATTCCAGGCCGGTGTCGTGGCGCGGAGGCGCCAGGCGCTGCGTCCGCGTGGCGAACGGGAGCACCTGTGGCTGCCAGACCCACTGTTGCGCGTACCCGTTGTTCGTCTCGTCGGACTCGTTCGCATGGTTGCGCTCGTCGAAGAAGACCGACACGGTGTGGCGTCCGCCACGGACGGTCCCGGAGATGTCGACCCAGTACTGCGTGTAGGTGGGGATGTACAGGAACTCGCCAGACAGGCTGACATCGCCGACCATCAGCCGGACGAGCACCTCGCCCGCGTAGACGGTGCCCGCGTTGATGCCGGCGAAGCCGAAGTGGCTCGTCTGCTCGCCCACGAGCATCGTGGGCGGCAACGCGAGGCCCCCGCTGATGTTGTCGAACGGGCTGACCGCGATGGGGGCGTACCAGCCCCCGGGGGTCGCGGGCCGGAAATCGGGCAAGTTGGCGACCGCGTCGGCGGTCAGCAGGCCGCACAGCAGGCAAGCGGCCAGGAGGGTCGGCGTCGGCCGCGACCGGCGCGACGCCCGGAGGGTTCGCTCGTCGCGGCGCATCACTGCTCACCTCCCCCGCTGGCCGTGCGGGCCGGCGCGGCGGTCGCCGTGCGGTCGAGGTCGGCCACGCGCGCCTGCGCGTGGTCCAGGGCCTCCTGCAGGCGCGTGGCCCGCGCCACGTCGCCGTGGTCGCGGGCGGATGAGAGCTGCAGCACGAGGCGATCGCGGGCGCCCGCGGCCTTCAGGTGCGCGATGCGCCGCTGCAGCGCGAGCCGCTCCTCGGGGGTGCCGGCAGGCAGCTGCGCGGCCAGTTCGGCCACCCGATGGCGCTCCTGGGCATGCAGGCGGCCCAGCTCGGCCACGAGGCCGGTGGCCTCCGGCGCCGCCGGTGG
>CAZWYF010000092.1:5821-10187 GCA_964637835.1 uncultured Fibrobacteraceae bacterium | reverse complement strand
TGAGGTTCATGGGATGAGATTATTCGCTATTCGCGAATAGCGCAAGCTCTATTGAAATCTTTGTTTGCGAAACATTTGCGGGAGGTCGCGCGACCGAACCGCATCCCGATACCCTCTTCGCCGTTCACTCCCCGACCCCGCCCGGCCACCACCCCACACTGGCCGCCGCGTCGCCGCGCCCACCGCGCCCGGCCGCGCCACCACCCGTACCGCCGCCCGCCGCGCCACCACCCCCCTCGCCCGCGTCGCGGCCCTGGCCACCCTCCTCGCCCTCGCCGCTGCAGGTGAGCCTCGCGGGGCCAGCTGTCCCCAACCCCCGACGCCCGATCAACCGACCGACAACCAGCGGCGACTGCCAGCATGACCTCCGGCCACCGCCTCCCGCGGCCACCATGTCCAGGTACTCGTTGGAGAGCACGCGGAACTTCCAGTACCTGTAATCGGTGGCGCCGTACATCTGGTAGACGGCGTCGCCCACGATGCGGATGGTGATGCCCTCCTTCTGCGGGTACTCCTTGATGGCCTCCAGGCCACGCACGTACTCCCATACGCCGTAGTCGCCGTTCCACTGCTTGTGGCCGGGCCGGGGCACCAGGTCGACCGACAGCACGCCCGGGCCCGACATGTCCTCGATGACCTGCCGGTCGGATGGCTGGGCGAGGGCGGGAGCAGGGGCGAGGGCGCCGACGAGGGCGCCGGCGAGGGCGCCGGTCAGCGCGAGGGCGGCGGCGACGTCGAGAACGGCGACGTCGAGAACGGCGACGTCGAGAACGGGGCGGCACATGAGGACCTCCGGGCGCGAGGCGCGATCTGGGCGGTGCCGGGTGCGGGCTCGGGTGGACACCCTGCGTGATGATCCCCTGTCCAGAGGCCAACCACGACTCCGCCGCGAGGACGTCACGTTTGACGGCCGCGTGCGCTTCGAGCGTGCGCGTACGCGTACGCCGTGCCTATCGCACGGGTCTCGACCTTCTGGTGGAAGTCCATGGTTGCGCGCCGACAAGGCAGATCCCTGCAGGCGGGCGCGATCCGCCGCCGCAGCCGGGTCAATCTCCCGGGGTCACGCGCTGCCACACCGAGCCGATCACTCCATGCGACTGATCCCAGGATCCGCCGACCTCGGGGACGACCCGCCAGCACTCGCCGCTGGAAGTGGTGATGACACCGGCGGCCAGCGTGGGTTCATCGACGACGGGATACATGATTCCCGGCTGCCAATCGACCACCTCGGCGAAGGGCACGGGCCAGTCGATGGTGGCAGTCTTCCAGTCCTCGCCGCTGGTGTCGCCATCGTTCCAGACCTGGACCCAGACCTCGCCGGAGGTCGTCAGGATGTAGTAGACATTGGACTCGCCCTGGGCCATGTCGGTGTCGACCCGTCGTAAGCTGATGGCAGCGATGCCGCCAGGGGCCTCGTGGTTGACGGTGAGCGCCGGGGTCGCGAGGGGGGTCCAGGCGAGGCTCGCTCCGATGATCATGAAGATCGCGATACGCATTTCATCCCTCCTGATCGATCCGAGATTCGATATATCCAGAGTCGATGCCACGTATCCCGGGACTGTAGTCGGGGCCCGTCATGCAGGTCAAGACGCCCCCCCACCCCTCTTCTGGCATGTCCTGGAGACGCACGCAGAGAATCCAGGGCGGCCCGGGCCAGGCCCCCGCGGCGGACCACCCGGCACATGGGGGGCGTGCATTCCCGGGTCCCTCTCCACGTCCACGCCGTCCTGATCGCCTTCGAGCGCAAGGGCGCAGGAGGCGGGACGACGCGGTCGTCAGTTGATGAATCGGCATCCCGCCGCGGCGCGGGATCACCCAGAACATCATCTTGGCGCGAGATTTGACCTCTGGCTCCGCTGAGGTACACCAGCGGTGTACCTGGGCAATACATTTCTACAAAAGTCATCGCGATCCCGTGATGGTGCCGGTTCGCGGCGGCGACCCGCTGGTCTCCTCCTCCGGAGGCCTCGCGGCCACCGGGAGCGGCCGTGCCCACCGAGGGCTACCGCTCGCGCCGCCGCCGGCCTCATGGCGGCCCCGCCCACTCGGAGCTACCTATCCAGGATCTTTCCGGGGGAGGATTGATCGGCGAGGGATGAATACCGAAAGGACCGGGACCATGCTGCGGACCACCCTGACCATCCTGATGATCGTGGCGGCCATGACCATGGCGCTGCGCGGCAACGCCCTGGCCGACCATCATGAAGACGACGCGGAGATGATCGAGCAGGCCGTGCAGGACTACGTCAGCTCGATCTACGACATGAAGCCCGAGCTGATCGACCGGAGCGTCAGCCCGAGGATCCAGAAGGTGGGCTACATGCCGGCGCAGGACGGGTCGGGCCCCGAGGAGAGCTGGATGACGTTCCAGGAGCTCAAGGACCTCGCCGGCCACCTGAACGAGAACGGCATGTTCGACGCCGAGACGGCGCCCCGCGAGGTGACCATCCTCGACCGGACCGACATGATCGCCAACGTGAAGCTCGTGGCCGGATGGGGCATCGACTACATCCAGCTGACCAGGTTCAGCGGCGAGTGGATGATCATCAACGTGCTCTGGGAGATGCCGGCGCACTAGCCCTGGTGGTCCGCCAGCTCCGCGACGAGCCGTCGGAATGGACCGGGCCGGGGCCTGCGCCAGCGGTGGTCCTGCGGCGCAGCCTCGCGGGTCGCGTCGCCGGGGTCCTGAACGAAGTGTGCGCCAGTGCTGGACACTTCGTTCAGGTAAGTGCTGCGCGCGGGCGCCCGGCTGGCGCCCGGCTGACGCCTGGCTGGCGTCCGGCCGGCGACGCCGTCCGCGCCCGGCCGCGACCTACCGGCGCGTGAACCCCTCGAGGTTCACCAGCCCGGTGGTCGGCGTGTCCTCCAGGACGCCGATCATCGTGGCGATGCCGTGGGGATCGGAGCCCGAGTAGGGCAGGGTGGCCAGGCGTCCATAGTGGATGCCGATCAGGCTGACCGGATCGGTGGCCAGGCGGACGTTGGTGCCCTGGACGCGGTGGAAGAGCGAGGCCGCGTCCTGGGCCGCCTGCACCGGATGCCGCAGCACGCTGAGCGCCGAGCCCGCCGCACGCACGGTCGCCATGAGCGGCGACTGCAGCGCCAGCTCACCGAGGTTGCCGGCGATCACGCCCACCCCGGGCGCGTTGAACGTGACCAGCGGCAGGCGCCGTCGGTTGCCCACGATCTGGGCGATGGCCCCGCCCAGGCTGTGTCCGCAGACATAGACCGTGGCCCCGTCGGGGACCTGTGCCGCCATCTGCTCCACGTAGAGGTTGGCCTGGTCGAACTGCACGGTGTTCATGCCCGCGCCGAGCTTGATGTCGGCCGTGATGTCGCTGACGCCGCTCACCGAGCCCGGGGCCGTGCCCTTGAACGCGAACACCACCGTCGAACCCTGGCTGGCCGCCAGGCCCTGGAAGCCGCCCCACAGGCCGCCCGTGGCCTGATGTCGCTGTCCGAGCGGCTGCCAGCCCGCCGGCAGGTCGCCGCCGTAGGCTGCCTGGGCCAGCCGGGCACAATCGAGCACGGTCGCCATGGCGTGGTCTCCTTTTCTCGGTCCAGGGAGCCTGGTCGCCCGGTGAGGCCGGCGCCATCCTACCACGGCCGCTGACCGCGTGGCCAGCGTGACCGCGGCGCGGGGGCGCGCGCCGGCCTCGACGCCGCCCGGCAGGGCCGCCAGGATCGGTCTCGTCTGGAGGACGCCATGGCCACCTGGATCGCCCTGCTGCGCGGCATCAACGTCAGTGGCAGGAACACGCTGCCCATGGCCGGGATGCGCGACGACCTCGCCGCGCTGCCGCTGGCCGACGTGCGCACGTCCATCCAGAGCGGCAACGTGGTCTTCTCCGCCGATGCGGCCGACCCCGCCGCGCTCGCCCAGCGCATCGCCACGGTCATCGAGCAGCGGCACGGCTTCCGCACGCCGGTGCTGGTGCTCCACCGGGACGACCTGTTGCAGGCCATCGCGGCCGACACGGACGCGAGGGAATGACCGCGGCGGTCGCAGCGGACGGTGGCGGCCGACGGTGGCGGCCGACGGTGGCGGCTTGCTCGCTCGCGGGTTCTGGGCGTGGACTTTTCGATCTTATAAGAGACATAATAACAACAGTTTAAGGGGAAATGCACCCCCGGGGGTGGAAAATGATAAGCCGCGATCATTGCCGCCCGGGCGATTGCCACGACGCGGTCGTGAGGGTTCTGAACGAAGTGTGCGCCAGTGCTGGACACTTCGTTCAGGAAATGTGGCCGGGCCGGCGCCAGCGGAGACCGGGACCCCAGCGACGCCCGGGACCCCAGCGGTGACCGGGACCCCAGCGGTGACCGGGACCCCCGTCCCGTCCGGCTACCGTCCCGCGACCATTTC
>CAZWYF010000092.1:0-5721 GCA_964637835.1 uncultured Fibrobacteraceae bacterium | reverse complement strand
CCCCAGCGGTGACCGGGACCCCCGTCCCGTCCGGCTACCGTCCCGCGACCATTTCCCGCCAGCCGACGACCAGCTGCAGCAGCGTGGCGGCGCCCTGGGCCTGGTCGCGGTCGGCCTGGAAGACCATCACCGAGCCGTCCGCGGACAGGTCCCACTGGTGGGTGGTCGAGCGCGAGCGGAGGATGTCGACGGCGAACTCGAGGCGCTCGGTGCCGAAATCGAGGCCGTCGTCGGTGACGGTCACCGGCACGCTCATGATCCCGTGCTCGCCGACGAACAGGATCTTCGAGCCGTCCGGCCACCAGCGGGGCTGGATGCCGTCGCCGGCCGACACCTGCCACGAGCCGCCGTCCGGGTCGATGGACTGCACGAAGATGCGCGGGTCGCCCGACCCGCCGACGACGGCCATGTAGGCGATCCAGCGTCCGTCCGGCGAGAACGCGGCGTGGGTGTCGAAGGTCTCGCCGGTCACCAGGGGAAAGGCCGCGTCCGGCTGATCGACCGGCAGGATCCACACGTCGCGGCTGGCGCCGATGGCCGAGAACGCGATGAGGCGGCCATCGCGCGACCAGTCGTGCGGGAGCGGGTCGTCGTACTGGTCGAGGGTCAGCAGGGCGTCGCGGGCGCCCCGGGTCGAACGGACGACCATCTCGCCCGTCTGGCCGAGCGAGTAGGCCAGCTGATCGCCGTCCGGGCCCCAGACCGGGTCGTCGGCCAGCCCGGCGTCGGTGAATCGGCTCAGCGTGGCCCGCCTGAGGTCGCGGATCCAGAGTCCGGGCTGGTCGTCGTCGGCGCCGAAGATGGCGATGGCGAGATGACGCCCGTCGGGGCTCAGGTTCGGGTCGTCGGTCCAGCCCTCCTCCACGCGGAAGCGGTCGGTGACCTGGCCGTCGGCGTCGGTGACGATGAACGCCGAGTTCACCGATCCCTCGCCGGCGGCGAACACGAGGCGGCCGTCGTCGGCCACCGAGTAGGCGCCACTGCCGAAGTTCTCGGCGATGATCACCGACTCGGCCACGAGCAGCTCGGGGCCCAGGAACTCGCCGCGGTCGGGATCGAAGGGCCGCGCCCAGAGGGCATCGTCCCGTCCATAGAAGAGGTGGCCATCGCCGTAGTCGGCGCGCTCGACGTTCTCGAGCAGGACCTTCTCGTCGGCATCGGAGTCCACCGATCGCCACCGCAGCTGGTCATCCTCGCCAGCGCCGCGGAAGTAGATGAATCGCTCGCCACCGGGCATGGCGACCGGCCAGCGATGCGAGAGGTTCAGCGTGTCCGTCCTGGTCACCGCGACCGGCGCCCCGCCGCTGGCCGGAACCATCTGCAGATGGTCACGGACCTCGAAGGCGAAGATGATGCGGTCGTCCTCGGTCCAGGTGCCGCCGCGTCCGCTGGGAGCGTCGCAGATCGCGGTGGCCACGCCGCCGGTGGCATCGATGCGCCGCAGCTTGCCGCTCGCGAAGAAGCCGATGCGCTGGCTGTTCGGCGACCAGAACGGGTAGCTCGCCTCCTCGGTGCCGGTCAGGACGTAGGCGGCCGGGCTGTCGACGCGCCGCACCCACAGCTGGCGGGTGCCCGCGGTGTCGACGGCGGCGAAGGCGATGCGCGTGCCGTCCGGTGAGATCGCCAGATGGGAACCGAAGTCGAGGAGGATCTGGTGGCCCGGTGGCGGCAGGACCGTCGCCTGGATGGCGCCGCCGCTCGGCGGTGGGCCGGCGCTCAGCCGGGCGGCGAGGTGACCGGCGACCGCCGCGAGGAGCATCACCGCGGCCGCCGAGGGCAGGAGCCAGCGCGGCCTCCTGCCCGGGGCCCCCGGGGCGGCGATCATCGACGAGGTCGTCGGCATGGCGTCGAGATCGGCCTCGAGCAGCACGCGCGCCTCGCCGATGTCGCGTAGCCGGCGCGCGGGCCGCTTCTGCAGGCAGCGCTCGACGAGCCAGCGCAGCGCCGGCGGCGTCGCCGCGGGCAAGGACTCCAGATCGGGATCGGTCTTCAGGACCTCGGCCAGCGTGTCGCTGATGGTCTCGCCGGCGAACAGGCGCCCGCCGGTGAGCATCTCGTAGACGATGACGCCGAACGCCCAGATGTCCGCGCGCCGGTCCACGGCGTGACCCCGCGCCTGCTCGGGGCTCATGTAGGCGGCCGTGCCGAGGATCGTGCCCGCCTGGGTCATGGCCGCGGTCACGGTGGGCGAGTGGTCCGGGTCGCCCTCGGCGGCACTCTCGCCGGCGAACGCGCGCGCCAGGCCGAAGTCGAGGATCTTCACCGTGCCGTCGGCGGCGAGCTTGACGTTGGCGGGCTTCAGGTCGCGATGGACCACGCCGCGCTCGTGCGCCTGCTCCAGCCCCTCGGCCAGCTGACGCGCGATGCGCACCACGTCGTCGATGGGCAGCGGTCCCTCGGCGATGCGCCGCTCGAGGTCGACGCCCTCGGCCAGCTCGAGCACGAGGAAGACCTGGCCCTGGTCCTCCTCGATCCCGTGGATGGCGGCGATGCTGGGATGATTGAGCGAGGCGAGGACCCGTGCCTCGCGGCGGAAGCGAGCCATGCGCTCGGCGTCCCGGGCGAAGTCCGCCGGCAGCAGCTTGAGCGCGACCTCGCGGTCGAGCCTGGTGTCGCGGGCGCGGTGGACCTCGCCCATGCCGCCCTTGCCGAGCAGGTCGAGGACCTCGTAGTGGGCGAGCCGGCGTTCGGTCATGGTGGGCCTTCGGGCGTCGGGTCATGCCTGGTGGCCGAGGCGGGTGGGGCGGATGGTCGCCGGAGATCATACCAGAAAGCGGAGATTTCCGCCCTCGTCTCGCTGATCGATTCGTGATGGCCCCCGGCGCCGCGATCGGGCTAGACTGGTGCGGAGGTCGCCCATGGAACCCGACCGGGATCATCGCCGTTCGCGCCTGCTGACCGTGGTCGGCACGCTCCTCGTGCTCGCGGCCGCGGTGCTGCTGCCTCGCCTGCCAGCCTGGTTCTCGGGGGAGGTTCCACCCGCGGCCGCCGTGACGAGCGACCGTGATCCCGTCGTCGATCCTGCCGCCGAGGATTTCCTGAACACGCTCGAGTCCGGGAACTGCTGGCTGCAGGCGCTGCCGCCGCCGCTGCGCCTGCGGCTGCGCGGCGGCTTCGCTCTCGACCTCACCGCGGAGTACACGGCCTGCTGGCGGCCACCCTCCTCCCTCGCCGTCCACGGGCAGGTGAGCCTGCTGCGGGCGGCGCAGCGGCTCGAGGAGATGGGGATGGTCGACTGCGTCGACGATGTCGAGCTCCTGAAGGAGAGCCTCGCGCGACAGGCCCCCGTGTTCCTGGACGACCTCAAGCGGACCGTGGCCACGGTCATCGGCTTCTCGGCCTTCCAGGGCCCGCCCGGCACCACCGTCGGCCCGCTGGCCGAGTGGTATGCCCAGGATCCTCGCGGCCTGCTGCGTTCCGGACTGGTCGATGCCGTGGTCGAGCCGGATCCGACTGGCACGTCGCTGGTCGTCCGCGGCCTCCCGGGAGGCGATCTGGCCGGACAGCTCGCCCGCATCCACGTCCCCGACGGGGCGGCTTGCCCGGACAGCATGGTCTTCGTCGGTCCGGCGGACAGCCTCGCCAGCCACGTGAGCTGGCAGGAGCGGTCCGGGGTGTTCCTGCCGGTCCGCCTGACCATGCGCTCGACGCTGCTGGCCGGATCGATCACGGCGGATCTGAGCTACCGGCTGGCCGGTGACCACTGGATCGTCTCGCGCTGGACGCTGTCGGTACCCGGCCTGGCCGAGCCGGTGGTCACCGAGGTCCTGGACGTGGAGGTGGATCCCGACTTCGCACCGGACGACTGGGACGACCGCCTGGAGCTGACCGACGAGGCTGCGCTCGCCGGCCGTTTCGACGACCAGTGGAGCACCACCGAGATCCGGGTCCACGACCGCGGCCGCGACGGACCGTCAGCCAGAACGCCGCCCGGCCTCGTGGACCTGGAGGACCCCGCGTCGGTGGACCTCCTGCTCGATCTGCCGTGGGCAGCCGCCGAGGTCACGGAGGACACCCTGTCCATGCAGGCGGTCTTCTGCAAGTGCAGGAGGAGGGTGGATCGGGGCATCATCGTCCGGAACCGCCACCTGACCTTCGGCGACCGGGTGCTGTCCATCCCCGTGAACCAGGTCAACGCCCGCTCGATATCCAACCACGTCCGTGGCAGGTACGTCCCCATCGAGGTGACGGAGCATCTCGTGCCGTCCGGCGAGCTGCGCGGGATCGATCCCGCGGTCCTCCAGCCCGGCCAGCCCGGCTTCGATCCGGACCTGCACGCCAGGGTCGAGCGGGCGGTCCTCGGCTCCGCCGACCTGCAGGTACTGCAGCGGATCTACGGGATGGACGCCGAGGACCTGGCGAGCGTGGCCATCACCTGCCGCGCCGACACCATCGGGGTCGCGAAGACCCACGGGATGAGCCTGCCGCGAGCCCGCCTCGCCCTGGCGCGGGCGATGGCGAAGCGCGGCCGGCGGGTCGCCAGCAGGGCCCAGACCCGGCTGGAGGTGGGCGGCTACCAGCCCACGGCGTTCTTCATCTATCCGGTGCGCTACCTGCCGTCGACGCGGCAGCTGGTGATCGGCGTCGGGACCTTCCCGCTGGCTCACCCGCTGCTCGGGATGCCTTGAGCCGAGGGCGTGCGCTGCCCCGCGCGCTGCCGCGGGCGCTGCGCCGTGACGGGGGCGGTGGGGGCAGGAACTCCTGGCCTGACCGGCGGCGATGTCACCGCAACCGCACGGACACCGACGCGCTGCTCGTGGCGACCACCCGGCTGCCGGCGGCGAAGCCGGGGGCGGTGATGGGCGTGACGCGGACGCGCTGCAGGAACAGATGGAGGTCGGTGTCCGGGCCGAACCGGGCCAGGTCCCGTGCGGGCACCACGTGCTCGCCGTCGTTGGGCGTGGGGCCGCCGAGGAAGAGGAAGCCGTCGGCGCCGGTGCCGTAGGCCACCAGCCAGACCAGGTCGCCGCCGGTGTCGTCCCAGGTGGTGGTCAGGTCCTGGTCCACGGGCGCCTCGGTGCCGCTGGCGCCCGGCGCGAGGAAGCCGGCGTGGTGGTCGACGGGGTCGGCGGTCACCGCCAGCGGCGGCACCTCGCGGCCGCCGGGGACCACCACCGACACCGGCTGGCCGGCCGGGAAGAGGACGCCGGTCTTGCGGACGAACCCGTACCAGAAGCCGTTGTCGTCCAGGTCGCCGCCGTCGAGGACCACCGGGCCGCCGGTCTCGCGGTAGTAGGTCTGCCCGTCGATGTCGGTGAAGGTGGCCCGGGCGGAGGAGTACCAGGCCAGGTCTCCGCCGCCGGGCGGGGCGACCTGCTGGGTCGCGACGTCGATGCGCGCGAGGACCGCGTCGGCTGGGCCGCTGGTGGTGTCGGCGTGGATGGCGAAGGTGCCGAGGCGGCCGACGGTGGCGGTGATCAGGCCCACGGCGGCGATGGAGTGGCTGCCGGGGACGGCGAGCCACTGGCCGGTGTCGTCCAGGCGGCTGAGCCAGGTGGTGGCGTCGAAGACGCCGAGGGGGTCGTCCGTCGGGGCGACCGATGGCTCGAGGGCCACGGCCACCGGCGTGGAGAAGGCCGCGGCGCTGGAGGTGAACTCCAGGGCCGGGCCGACCTGCACCGCGCCGGCGGGCGGGTCGGGCACCGGGCCGGCCGCGGCGATGGCGAACTCCGTGCCCGTGGCCACGGCGCCGGGCGGGGCGTAGAGCGTGGCGAGGTCGTC
>CAZWYF010000091.1:7238-10244 GCA_964637835.1 uncultured Fibrobacteraceae bacterium | reverse complement strand
GCCGAGGACGAGGGCAACAACTCCGTCGATCGCAGCAACATCATCGAGATCGGCGCCGTGCGTCTGGACCGGCGCAGCCTGGAGATCACCGCCCGCTTCTCCGAGCTGGTCCAGCCGGCCGACTACCCGGTCACCCCCTTCATCACCGGCCTGACCGGCATCACGGCCGAGATGGTGGCCGGCAAGGAGACGTTCGCCCAGGTGGGGCGCCGGTTCCTGCAGTGGTACGGCCCGCGCAACAAGGCCATCATCGCCGCCTGGGGCGCCTACTACGACCTGCCCCTGCTGCGCAAGGAGTGCGAGCGGTTCGGCCTGCCGTTCCGCGAGCACATCGTCGGCGGCGCCTACGATCTGCGGGCCCTGGGCCTGGCCTGGCTGGCCAGCAACGATCAGCGCACCAGCGGCGCCACCCTGGAGGCCGTCCTGCGGAAGATGGGCCTGGCCGACCGCTTCACCAGCCACCGCGCCGAGGACGACGCCCGGGCCGCGGCCGCCGTCCTGCAGATGCACCACCTGGGGCGGGCCCTGCCGGACTGACAATTCCGTAACGCTTGAACCCGGGCGTCCGGTCTGCCACATTAGGCCCGCGCGCGCCGGCACCCTCCCCGCCGGCACCACCACCGAGCCCCCTCCGGAGGATGGACCCGTGCCCGACCCCCGCCAGCTCCTGGCCGAGCAGCAGACCCACTTCGCTCGCTGGGAACGGATCAAGGACGTCACCGACCAGCTCATCGACCTCATGCTCGACACCCGCCAGAGCGGCCACCCCGGCGGCAGCCGCTCCAAGGCGCACATGCTGCTGAGCCTGATGCTCTCCGGCGCCATGCGCTGGGACGTCCGGCACCCGGAGAAGCGGTTCGCCGACCGGTTCGTCCTGGTGGCGGGCCACTGCTCGCCCCTGATCTACGCCGTGCTGGCCACCTGCAACGAGGCCCTGCGCTGGGCCCACGAGCGCACCGGGGACCATCGCTACCTGGTCCACGGCGGCCCCGAGCGCACCCTCACCTACGAGGACCTGCCCACCCTGCGCCACCGGCGCGGCCTGCCCGGGCACGTGGAGATGGCGGGCAAGAACCTGTTCTGCAAGTGGAACACCGGCCCCAGCGGCCATGGCTCCGCCCCCGCGGTGGGCCAGGCCCTGGCCCTGAAGAAGGCCGGTTGCGACGGCGTGAAGGTCTTCGCCATGGAGGGCGAGGGCGGCCACACCGCCGGCATCTGGCACGAGGCCAAGCACAGCGCCTACGGCCTGGGCCTGGACAACCTGCACCTGATCCTGGACTGGAACGACTTCGGCATCGATCCGCGTCCCTACTCCAGCGTGGTCGCGGGCGATCCGCGGCAATGGTTCGAGCCCTACGGCTGGCACGTCCACGACGCCGGCGACGGCAGCGACTGGGAAGCCGTCACCCGCACCCTCTTCGAGCTCACCGCGGGCGAGAACCCCGCCGGCCGGCCGGGCATGATGTTCGGCCGCACGCGCAAGGGCCGCGGCTACCACACCTTCGACGAGGCCAGCCACGGCGCCGCCCACAAGTACCACAGCGAGAAGTTCTGGGCCGGCCGCCGCGAGTTCGCCGACCGGTACGGCGTCACCTGGGCCGGCGAGGGCGAGGACGCCCCCACCACCGAGCAGGCCCGTCGCGAGCGCCTGCTGGACCATTGCCGCACCGCCCTGAGCGTCCTGCGCGAGGACGAGGACACCGTCGGCTACCTGGCCGACCGCCTGGTGGAACTGGGCGACTCGGTGCCGGCGGAGATGTCCACGTTCATCCTGCCGGAGGCCCGCAATCCCCTGGACGATGCCGACCTCTTCGACGTCTCCCATTACCCGGACGACCTCTGGGCCCGGCCCGGCGAGAAGAAGCCGAACCGCGCCGGCTTCGCGCGCTGGGGCAGCTGGGTCAACAGCGTGTGCCGCGAGCGGTATGGTCGTCCCCTGTTCCTGGTGACCTCGGCGGATCTGGCCGGGTCGACCAACATCTCCGGTTTCGGCAAGGACTACAGCGACGACCTGCGCAACTTCGGCTGGTACCAGCGCGACGAGCACCCCGAGGGCGTGGTCCTGCCCCAGCCCATCAGCGAGTTCGCCAACGCCGGCATCATGGCCGGGGCCGCGTCGGTGAACCTGAGCGCCGACCCGGAGCAGCGGTTCAACGGCTGGTGGACGGCGTGCTCCACCTACGGGTCCTTCAGCTACCTGAAGTACGGCATGTTCCGGCTGTACTCGCAGCTGGCGCAGGACTGCGAGCTGCAGGTGGGCAAGACGCTCTGGGTGGCCGGCCACAGCGGCCCGGAGACCGCCGAGGACAGCCGCACCCACTTCGGCGTCTTCTCGCCGGGCGTCACCCAGCTCTTCCCCCAGGGCCACGTGCTGAACCTGATCCCCTACGAGTACAACGAGGTGGCCCCCATGCTGGCCGCGGCGCTGCGGCTGCCGCAACCCATCGTGGTGCTGCACCTGACCCGCCCGGGCATCCCCATCCGCGACCGCGAGGCCGAGGGCCTGGGCTCGCACCTGGACGCCGCGCGCGGCGCCTACATCCTGCGCGACTACCGGCCCGACCAGCCGCCGCAGGGCTGCGTGTTCGTCCAGGGCACCATGAGCACCCACAACCTGCTCGAGGCGCTGCCGCAGGTGGACGCGGCGGGGGTGAACCTGAAGATCGTGGCCGTGCCGTCGCTGGACCTGTTCCGGCTGCAGGACCAGGAGTACCAGGATCTGACGGTGAGCAAGGCCGACCGCCTGAACAGCACCTACGTGGGCAACATGGCCCGCCGCTGCCTGCAGGACTGGTCGCTGGGGCCCCTGGCCGACGACTGGGCCCTGACCAGCGATCGCGACAACAGGTGGCGCGACGGCGGGTCGGTGGACGAGGTGATGGTGGACGCCCAGCTCGATCCCCCGGTGATCGCCGACTGGCTGGTGGAGTTCGGCCAGGCCTACGAGGCGCGGATGAAGACGCTCTCCCACCTCGTGGCCCACGCGAAGGGCGAGAGCCACTAGCC
>CAZWYF010000091.1:0-7138 GCA_964637835.1 uncultured Fibrobacteraceae bacterium | reverse complement strand
CAGCGCCCGCACGTCCAGCGCCCTGAGGTACTCCTGGCTGGCCAGGTTGATCACCGGCTCGTCGTCGGCGAGCTCGGCCGCCAGCGCCGCCGTCAGCCGGGGTTTCCAGTAGGCGACGAGGTTGCGCGCGCCCGGCGGCGTGAACCGGCATCCCATCTCCAGGCGGTAGGCCTCGATGCGGTCTCGCGGACGCAGCACCCCGTACAGGCCGCTGAGGATCCGCAGGTGATCCTGCGCGTGGGCGATGGCGCCCTGGCCGAGGCTGCGCGCATCCAGGTGCTGGAAGACCAGGCCGGTGAAGGCGAACAGGGCGGGCGCGGCGGGGCGGTCCGGGTCGCCCCAGAGCGCGATGTCGGCCCGGGTGCGGGCGGCCAGGTCGTCGCCGAGGTCCATGATCGTGGCGAGCTGGTCCTGCTCCAGGTCCTGCAGGGCGGCGATGAGCTCGCCGGCCTCGGCCTGGAAGCGCGGGCGGGTGGGCCGGACGCCCCCGGGGGTGGTGGTCAGGTCCATGGTCTTGGTGGTGTTCAGCAGGATCTTCAACGCGGGACCTTTCGCTGGGGCGCGGACGGTCCCGCCATTGTCGGTTTCCCGGGTGGCGTCGTCAATGATCCGCGGAGCCGTCCTGGCCTGCCGCCCGGTCAGGCCGCGTCCGCCACGCCCGCGCGCTCGAGCAGCCAGCGCAGCGCCAGGGGCCCCAGCACGCAGGTCGCGGCGCAGACCAGGACCATGCCGGCGTAGGCGGTCGCCCCGAGGACGTCGGGCCCGGCCGCGTGGGCCTTCTGCACGATGAGCATGGTGATCTCCGCCCGGGGGACCATGCTCGCCCCCAGGACCATGGCCCCCCGGGTATCGCAGAACAGGAGGGCGGGCAGGCCGGTGCCGAGGAACTTGCCCGCGATCGCCACGACCAGCAGCACGGCGCCACCACCCGCCGCCGCCGGCAGCACCGACGGGGCGAGCATCAGCCCCACGCTCACGAAGAAGAACGGTGTGAGCAGCTCGTAGAGCGGCTGGAACGACCGCAGGACCTGGTCGGCGCGCGGGTCGCGGGAGAAGGCGAGCCCGGCGATGAAGGCGCCGATGGCCACCGAGAATCCCAGCAGGGCCGCCAGGGCCGCCAGCGCGATGCCGGTGCCGGCGACCACCAGCATGGGATCGGGCGCGGGTTCGAGGCGGCGGAAGAAGCGGAGGAACGGCGCCTCCAGCCAGCGGCTGAAGATCCAGGCGCCCCCGCCCAGGGCGGCGAGCTTCAGCGCGAACAGGCCGGTCTGCTGCAGCAGGACCGCCGCGATGTCCGCCACCGGGCCGCCGCCGGTGCCGGCGGACTGGCCGAGAAGGGGCAGCACCGAGAAGAGCAGCGCGAGCAGGATCACGCCGGAGATGTCGTCCATCTCCGCCACGTCGAGGAAGCGCTCGCCCTGCCGCGTGCCCAGGGCGTCGAGATCGCGCCAGACCATGGTGGGAACGCCCACGCTGGTGGCGGTCATGGCCACGCCGATCACCAGGCTGGGCACGAAGCCGAGGTCCAGCAGCGCGCGCGCGCTCCAGTAGCCCAGCGCACCGGCCAACCCCACGCTGCCCAGCCAGATCACGCTGGCCGATCGCAGCTGGCGCCAGAGGCCGGCGAGGTCGCTCTCCAGGCCCACGCGGAAGAGCAGGGCGATCACTCCGAGCTTGCCCAGGAAGTGGAGCAGGTCGCGGCCATGTCCGGCGAGGGCGCCGGTGTGCTCGTCGAGGACGCGGACCAGCAGGCCCAGCAGCAGGAAACCCACGAGCGCCGGGACGCGCACGCGCTCCAGGCCGGCCTTGACCAGGATGGCCAGGACCACCAGGGCGCCGGTGATCAGCAGGGCCAGGGCGGTGGCGTGTCCGGTATCCATGCGTCGCGGGCCCACCGGAAGACCAGGCGGTCCGGATCGTGGGCGCGGCATCACCTCCGTTCCCAGTCTAGTGATGGCTGCCCCGGTCTGGCGACCGGGTCGGCCGGCGCGGGGCATCTCGCCACCCGGCTCGCCAGCGTCGCGATGGGACCGCGTCCCATGGCCCGTTCCCGACCGGTCGATTGTCTTTGGCAAGGTGACCAGGAGAGGATCCGGCCGCCCGGTCGGATCATGCGGACACCGGACGGAAGGACCTGCCATGCGACCGATCTCGTGCCTGATGGCCTTCGGCCTCTCGATGCTGCTGCTGGCCGGCTGCGGCGGTGATGACCGCCAGACCTTCGACCAGAGCGACCAGCAGGCGGCCATCGCCTCGCTGGAGAACGAGCTGGACCGCATCGACCGCCGCCTCGAGCAGATGCAGGACGAGGTGGGCCATGCGTCGCAGGACGTGCGGCAGGAGCTGCAGGAGACCTACGCCGACCTGAAGGCCGAGCGGGCGCGGGTCCGGGAGCGGATCACGACGCTGGAGAATGCCGGCGAGGACCGGTGGCAGCCGATGCACCGCGAGGTGAAGGCCTCCCTGAATGATCTGGCGCAGCGGGTCGATCGGGCCTGGGAGACCGCCACCGGCGGCCCTTGACCCGGTCGGGCTTGGGCCCGTGGCGGATCGGTGCTACCTTCTGCGCCATCCGCAGGAGGACGCGCCATGATCCCGACGGCCCCGACCGCCGCCGCGGCGACGCTCGCCGCCCTCGCCCTCGCCGCCACCCTCGCCTGCGCCGGTGCCCAGGCCGAGACGCCGGCCCCGGGCACGGTGACGTTCGTCGAATCGGTCCCCACCGAGACGGACCTCGACCTGCCCGACCTGCCCGACGCGCCCGCCGTCTGGCTGGACCTGGTGGAGGGCGCCGAGCGCCGCCTGGACATCTTCGCCTTCTACGTCTCGCCCAATCCCGACGGCGTGGGCAAGCTGCAACCGGTGCTCACCGCGGCCGAGCAGCGAGGCCGTGCGGGCGTGCGGGTCCGCCTGCTCAGCGACCGCAAGTTCCACGACACCTACCCCGCCACCCACGACCGCTTCGCCCGGGCGGCGGGGTGCGAGGCGCGCCTGCTCGACGCCGGCGAGCTCTGGGGAGGCGTGCTGCACGCCAAGGGGATGATCGTCGACGGCGAGCGCTTCTTCCTCGGCAGCCAGAACTGGGACTGGCGGGCTCTCGAGCACATCCACGAGCTGGGCGTCCTGGTCCGCCACCAGGCCCTCGCCGCGGACCTCGGCCGCATCTACGCCCTGGACTGGGCCCTGGCCGGCGGCGAGATGCCACCGCCGGTGCAGCGCGACGTGCCGGCCACGCCGCGGTGGCAGCCGGTGCGCATGCTCGAGCTTCCCGATGGCGAGCGCTGCGAGGCCGTGCTCGCCGCCAGCCCGCCACAGGCCCTGCCGCCGGGCATCCCCTGGGACCTCCCCCTGCTGCTCGACCAGATCGATCGCGCCACCGACCGCGTCCGGCTGCAGATGCTCAGCTACGACCCCGGCAGCCGCGACGGCGGTTACTGGCCGGACCTGGACGCCGCCCTGCGCGCCGCCGCCGGCCGGGGCTGCGAGGTGCAGATCCTGCTGAGCAACTGGGCCAAGCGGGCCTACATGCTGACGCACGTCCAGAGCCTGGCCGTGCTGCCGGGCGTCGAGGTGCGGTTCGTGAACATCCCCGCCTGGAGCGGCGGCTTCATCCCCTTCGCCCGCACCGAGCACGCCAAGTACGTCACCTGCGACGACCGCGCGCTGTGGCTGGGCACGGCCAACGGCTCGCGCGGCTACTTCACCGACTCGCGCAACATCTCGCTCTTCCTGCGCGGCACGGGCGCCACCGCGGCGGCCGACCGCTTCTTCGAGCGGAGCTGGCGCAGCGAGTACGCCGAGACCGTCGATCCGTGCGGGGAGTACGACCCGCCGCGCCGCCAGTGATCTTCCGCCGGGGCCGCTCCCGGCCCACGCCAACCCGAGGAGGCGAGATGATCCCCTTCAACGCCGTTCCCGACCGCCTCGAGAAGCACCGCCTCGCGCTGGTGGTCATCGACATCCAGGAGAAGTTCCGCGATCTCATCCACGGCCAGGACCAGGTCCTCCGGGGCACCGGCCGGCTGATCCGCGCCTTCCGCGAGCTGGACCTGCCGGTGGTGGTCACCGAGCACTACTCCCGCGGCCTGGGCGTGACCATGCCCGAGATCCGCAGCCTGCTCTCCGGCATCACCCCGCTCGAGAAGCTCACCTTCTCCTGCGACGGCGACCCCGGCTTCCGCAAGGCCCTGGACGGTCTGAAGCGCGACCAGATCGTCCTCTGCGGCATCGAGGCCCACGTCTGCGTCTACCAGACGGCCCGCGACCTCATGGATCGCGGCAAGCAGGTGGCCATCGCCGCCGACGCGGTGAGCTCGCGCTACCCCGACGCCCGCCAGGTGGGCCTGGAGTACATGCGCAGCATCGGCGTGCAGGTGATGAACGTGGAGATGATCCTCTTCGAGCTGCTCCGCGAGGCCAAGACCCCGGACTTCAAGGCCATCGCGCCCATCCTCAAGGATTCCTGACCGACCGGGGCCCGCCTCGCTCCGGTCCGGACCGCACCCCGCCATCCCGTCGGGGTGCGATTTTTTCACCTTCGAGGAGCCCCCTTTACCTGATCGTGAGAGTCGTTTACAATCCGGCCGCTCTCCGACCCCTGATCCCCCCGAACGGAGGAGAACTCCCATGACCTTGCGATCGATCCTGATCCTGCTCGCGCTCTGCGTGGCGGTGGGCGCCGTGGCGGCCACCGACCCCATGACCGGCGAGCCCATCCCCGCGGCCGCCCCCCGGGACGTGGAGGGGCCCGAGCCCGCCATGACCCCCGCCGGCCGCACCGGCGACCTCGAGCTGCTCGCCCACCTCGCCGAGGGCACCACCAAGAGCGTGCGCCTGATCGGCGACGTGGCCGTCTGGCAGAACGGCGCCTACCTCCAGGCCCACGACATCAGCGAGCCCGGCGTCCCGGTGGCCCTGAGCCGGTACCTGCTGCCCGCGCAGCCGTCGGACATGGAGGTGGTGGGCGACCTGCTGTACGTGGCGCTCCGCAAGGGCGCCGGCCTGCTGGTCCTCGACTACTCCGATCCCGCCGCGCCGGCGATGGCGTCCAGCCTGCCCGGCGAGGACCTGCTCTCGGTGGCGGTGGCCGGCGACCTCGCCTACTGCGGCGCCGGCGGCGACGGCTTCGTGGTGATCGACCTGGCCGCGCCCGGCGGCCCGGCGCAGATCGCCTCCCTCGACACCCCCGGCTCGGCCAACGGCACCGCCGTCATGGGCAACACCCTGCTGGTGGCCCTGGGCAACAACGGCTTCGGCACCTACGACATCACCGATCCCACCGCCCCGACCCAGCTGGCGCTGTGGGCCACCGAGGGCTTCTGCACCTACGTGCGCGAGGACGAGGGGCTGGCCTACCTGGCCGGCGCCTTCGGCCTGCAGATCCTCGACGTGAGCGACCCGGCCGCCCCGACCCCGCTGGGCAGCTGGAATCCCGACGACACGACCTACGAACTGGTCAAGCAGGGCGAGGTGCTCTACGTGGCGGGCCTGCAGGGCCTGGCCGCCATCCTGGTCACCGACCCCGCCAACCCCGTGGTCCTCGACGCGGCCGGCATCGGCAACGGCCTCAGCTGCGCCGTGAGCGATTCGGTGGTCCTGCTGGGCTCGCGCTTCCAGGGCCTCTACGTGCTGGATCCCGGCTCCCTGGACGTCCTCGGCAACGTGGGCAACGCCGGCTTCGCCAACAAGCTGCACCTGGCCGGCGACGCCCTCTACGTGGCCGACCTCTCCGGCGGCGTGCTGGTCTGGGACGTCAGCGACCCCGAGAACCCCGCCTTCCTCACCGAGATCCCCAGCGATCCCAACACCCAGGACGTGGGCATCGCCGGCGACCAGCTGGCGATCGTCAACGCCAACAACAGCGGCACCGGCCTGCTGATGGCCGACGTGACCGACCCCGCCGCCCCCATGGTCCAGGGCGCCCTGGACACCGGCAACCAGACCTACGGCATCGACCTGGTGGGCGACCGCGCGGTGCTGGCCAACGGCTTCGGTGGCCTGCTGGTGGCCGACGTCAGCGATCCTCTCGCCCCGGCCAACGTGGGCGAGCTGTTCCTGGGCGCCGCCGCGTTCGACGTGATGACCAGCGGCGACGTGGCCTACGCCGCCAGCTTCGGCGGCGGCTTCCTGTCCGTGGACGTGAGCGACCCCGCCGCCATGACCATCCTCGACCAGGAGATGTGGGGCTTCCTCAACGCCGTGGACATCACCGACCAGACCGCCTGGGTGGCCGACGGCCAGCAGGGCCTGCGCGTGGTGGACATCACCGACCCCACCGACCTCGTGTCGCTGGCGACCCTGCCGCTGGCCAGCCAGGCCCGCGACGTGGTGCGCTCGCGGGTGGGCAGCCCCTACGTCTACCTCGGCGACGACTTCTACGGCCTGCGCCAGGTGGACATCAGCGATCCCGCCAATCCCGTCCTGCTCGGCAGCTACCCCTCCGCCGACCGTGGCATGGGCGTGGACGCCCAGGCCGGCCTGGTGGTCCTCGCGGCCGGCGAGACCGGTGTCTACATCTACCGCAACCCGGCGGTGGTGTCGGCCATGGCCGGCGGCCTGACCGCCCGCGCCGGCCAGGATGCCGTGGAGCTGGACCTCTGGCTGAGCCAGCCCCATCTGCACGGCGTGACCATCACCCGCACCACCGACGACCCCGCCGAGCGCCGCGTCTTCACGTCGGCCCACCTGCAGGATCGTCGCGAGGCCCAGGGCAGCAGCCGCGCCCTGCTGCGCGACACCGGCCGCGCCGGCTTCCCGCGCACCTACCACCTCGAGGTGACCCTGCCCTCGGGCGAGAAGGTGGACCTCGACCGCGTCGAGATCGATCGCGCGGTGCCCGCGGTGCAGACCCTCACCGCGGCGCCCAACCCGTTCAACCCGCGCCTGGAGATCGCCTACAACCTGCCGCGGGCGGGCCGCGTCCAGGTGGAGGTCTACGACGCGCGCGGTCGTCTGGTGCGCTCGTTGCTGCAGGCGGACGCGCCGGCCGGCCACGGCACGCTGATCTGGAACGGCGACGACACCACCGGTCGTCCCGTGGCCAGCGGCGTCTACCACCTGCGGCTGACCACCGAGGAGGCGGTCAGCAGCCGGGCGGTGACGCTGGTGCGCTAGGCCGGACCGGCAGCAATCCCGTCGA
>CAZWYF010000090.1:7959-10251 GCA_964637835.1 uncultured Fibrobacteraceae bacterium | reverse complement strand
TACAGGAAGACCCGGCCACCGCGGTGGCCGGGTCTTCTGATCCACGATCCCGGCGGTGGCGGGTCGTGGCGGCGGCGCCGCCACGACCGGCGGCTCAGCCCACCGGCCGCATGGAGACCACGTCCGCGATGCCGGCGATGGCCGCGTCGATGTGGTCGATGGTGTTGAACGGCCCGATGGAGAACCGCACCGCTCCCTTGGGGGTGGTGCCCATGGCCTGGTGGGCGAGGGGGGCGCAGTGCAGGCCCACGCGGGTGGCGATGTCGTGCTCCACGTCCAGGATCTCACCGGTCTGGGTCGACTCGAAACCCTCGACGTTGAGGCAGAACACCGGCAGCTGGCCGGGGCCGGTGCCGGCGCCGTGGAGGGTGACGGCGGGGATCTCGCGCAGGCCCTCGATGAGTCGCGCGGTCAGCGCCATCTCGTGGTCGTGGATGGCCGCGACGCCGCGCTCGAGCACCCATTCCACGCCGCGCTTGAGGCCGGCGATGCCCACGGTGTTGGCGGTGCCCACCTCGCCGCGGTAGGGGAACTCCTCGAGGTGCGTGCGGACGGCGGACTTGACGCCCGTGCCGCCCCAGCGCGTGGCCCGCAGGGGGACGTCCGGCCCCACCACCATGCCGCCGGTGCCGGTGGGGCCCATGAGCGACTTGTGCCCCGTGAAGGCCAGCAGGTCCACGCTCCAGGCGGCCATGTCGATGGGGACCACGCCGGCGGTCTGCGCGGTGTCCAGGCCGAAGAGGACGCCCTTCTCCCGGCAGACGCGGCCGATGGCCGCCGCGTCCTGCACCGTGCCCAGGACGTTGGAGCCGTGGTTGACCATCACCAGGACGGTGTCGGTGCGGATGGCGGCGGCGATGTCGTCGGGATCCACGAAGCCGGAACCATCGCAGTCCACCAGGGTATGGGTGATCACGCCGGCGCGTTCCAGCTCGTAGAGCGGCCGCAGCACCGAGTTGTGCTCCAGGACCGTGGAGACCACGTGATCGCCCGGCTTGCAGACGCCCTGGATGATCATGTTCAGGCCGGCCGAGGCGTTCAGGGCGAAGCAGACGCGGTCGCGATCCTGCGCCGGGTTGTTGAAGAACCGGTCGAGCAGTTCGCGCGCGCCATCGAGCATGAGGCCCGCCTCGACGGCGAGGTCGTACCCCGAACGGCCCGGATTGACCCCGTAGTGGCGGTAGAACTCCGCCATGGTGTCGATCACCTCGGGAGGCTTGGGGAAGGCGGTCGCCGCGTTGTCGAGGTAGATGAGGTCGCTCATGGTCAGCTCCTGGGCGTGGACCGGTCAGCTCCTGGGCGTGGACCGACGGCGTGGGCGCCGGGGCGGATTGGGAACTCCGAGCCCCATTATGGGTGACCGAACAGCTCTTTGCAAGAGCCCGCCCCCTTGCCACGCGACCGTCGGCTCGCTACCATCTCGCGGTTGTGAAGTTCCCGCGGCCATCCGGCCCCACGAGGAGGAGACCATGCCCCGATTCGCTGCCCGTGCTCTGGCCCTCACCGCCGTGCTCGTCGCGCTCCTGGCGGCCGCCGCGCTCGCCGCCCCCCCGGACGACGAGGTGCCGTTCGTGCGCCTGAAGACCGAGGAAGGCGACCTGCTGGTGGCCCTCTTCCCGGACCTGGCGCCGCATCACGCCCGTAACTTCCAGCACCTCGCCGAGACCGGATTCTACGACGGCACCGTCTTCCACCGCGTGGTGCCCGGCTTCGTGATCCAGGGGGGCGACCCCAACAGCAAGGACCGCGATCCGCGCAACGACGGCCTGGGCGGCCCCACCCTGGGCGACGTGCTCACCGCCGCCGAGCGCGATCAGCTGCGCTCGGCGGGCGAGATCCTCGAGGCCCGCGGCTACACGGGGCTAGACCTGGACGCCCGCGCCAACCTCGAGGCGGAGTTCTCGCGCACCGCCAGGCATCTGCGCGGCACGCTGAGCATGGCCCGCTCGCGTGAAGAGGACTCGGCCGGCAGCCAGTTCTTCGTCTGCGTGGACCGCACCGCCCAGCTCGACGGCCAGTACACCGTCTTCGGCCACGTGGTCACCGGCATGGAGGCGGCCGACCGCATCGTCAGCGCCCCGACGGGCACCGGCCGGGACCGCGAACGTCCGCTCGAGCCGATCCAGATCGTGCGGTGCGACGTGCTGACCGGCGTGGACTCGCTGACGCCGGCGGAGCAGGAGGCCTACCACGCCATGCTCGAGACGCTGGCCGAGGAGGGCAGCACCTGGTGACCGGGGCGCAGCAGCAGGCCGCCGGCGACGCCGGCGATGGCGGCCGTGCCGGCGATGG
>CAZWYF010000090.1:4825-7859 GCA_964637835.1 uncultured Fibrobacteraceae bacterium | reverse complement strand
GCCGGCGATGGCGGCCGTGCCGGCGATGGCGGTGACGGCCGTCGTCGGCGCGGCGAGATCGTCATCAAGGGGGTCCGGGTCCACAACCTGAAGAACCTGGACCTCCGCTTGCCCCGGCGCCGCCTGGTGGTGGTGACCGGGCCGAGCGGTTCGGGGAAGTCGTCCCTGGCCTTCGACACCCTCTACGCCGAGGGGCAGCGGCGCTACATCGAGAGCCTCTCGAGCTACGCCCACCAGTACCTCGACCAGCTGCCGCGGCCGGACGTGGACCGCATCGAGGGACTGTCGCCCTCGCTGGCCATCGACCAGAAGGGCCTGGGCACCAGCCCCCGCTCCACCGTGGGCACCACCACGGAGATCACCAACTTCCTGCGCCTGCTCTACGCCCGCGTGGGCGTGCCCTGGTGTCCGGACTGCGAGCAGCCGGCGAGCAGCCGCCCGCTGGCCGACATCGAGGGCGAGATCCTGGCCCTGCCCGCGGGCACCCGCCTGTACCTGCTCGCGCCGGTGGTCCGTGGCCGGCGCGGTCAGCACAAGCAGCTGCTGCAGAAGCTGGCCGACGAGGGGTACGTGCGCGCGCTCATCGACGGCGAGATGCGCGACCTCGACCAGCCCGGCGAGTTGCCGGCCGGCCAGCGGCACGACATCGCCGTGGTGGTGGACGGCTTCTCCGTGCGCGATGGCGTCCGCGACCGGCTGCGCGCGGCCCTCGATACCGCCGCCGCGCTGGGGGAGGGGTCGGTCCTGGTGCTGATCGACGGGGAGCCCCGCTGGTAC
Source organism: uncultured Fibrobacteraceae bacterium (assembly GCA_964637835.1). Classification (GTDB taxonomy): domain Bacteria; phylum Krumholzibacteriota; class Krumholzibacteriia; order LZORAL124-64-63; family LZORAL124-64-63; genus Glo-17. The sequence goes on along the minus strand of CAZWYF010000090.1, from coordinate 7,082 downwards.
AGCCGCACCTCCAGCTGCCCGGGCTGCGGCCGCGGCTTCCCGGAGCCGGACCCGCGCCTGTTCAGCTTCAACAGTCCGGTGGGCTCCTGCCCCGACTGCAACGGCCTGGGCACCCTGCGCACCATCCCGGCCGACCTGCTGGTGCCCGACGCGCAGCTCAGCCTGGCCGGCGGCGCGGTGGAGTTCCTCAAGGGCAAGGAGAGCAGCTGGCTCTACACGCAGATCGAGGCCCTCGCCGGCGCCCTGGGCTTCGCCATGGATACGCCGTGGGCGGATCTCGATCCGCAGACGCAGCGCGTGGTTTTGCACGGTCTCGATCCGGAGACCGACCGCCGCCTGCAGGACCACAAGCACTACCAGGCGTTCCTCAAGGGCTGGTCGGGCCTGGTGCCCGAGCTGGTCCGCCGCCACCGCGAGACCAAGAGCGACCGCATCCGCCAGAACCTCGAGCGCATCATGGCCGAGGAGCGCTGTCCCGGCTGTCAGGGCATGCGCCTGCGCCAGGACGCCCTGGTCTTCCGCGTGGGCGGCCGCAACCTGGGCGAGGTGGGCGAGCTGACGCTCACCGAGCTGGCCGCGTGGGTGGAGGGCCTCGAGTTCACCGGCGCGCGCGACCAGGCCGTGGGCGGGCCCATCGTCCAGCAGGTCAAGCACCGCCTGGGTTTCCTGCTGCAGGTGGGCGTCAGCTACCTCACGCTGTCGCGGGCCACCCGCACGCTGTCCGGTGGCGAGGGCCAGCGCGTGCGCCTGGCCACCCAGGTGGGCAGCCAGCTCACCGGCGTGCTCTACATCCTGGACGAGCCCTCGGTGGGCCTGCACCACCGCGACATCCGCCGCCTCATCGGCACCCTGGAGGCCCTGCGCGACCGCGGCAACAGCGTGGTGGTGGTGGAACACGACCGCGACGTCATGCTGTCGGCCGACCATCTGGTGGACCTCGGGCCGGGCGCCGGCGAGCACGGCGGCCGCCTGGTGGCCCAGGGCACGGTGGCCGAGGTGATGCAGGTCGAGGGGAGCGCCACCGGCGACTACCTGGCCGACCGCACGGGCGGCCGCGTGCCTGCCCCGCTGGTGGGGGCGCCGCCCGAGCGCTGGCTGCGCCTGCGCGGCATGTCCGGACGCAACCTCAAGGATGCCGAGCTGGCCATCGCCCTCGAGCGCCTGACCGTGGTCACCGGCGTCTCCGGCTCGGGCAAGAGCACCGCCGTGCACGACACCCTCTACCGCGTCCTGGCCGCCCGCCTGCACCGCGCCCGCAAGCGGCCCGAGCCCTTCGGCGAGCTGGAGGGCCTCGAGCACCTCGGCGGCGTGGTCCTGGTGGACCAGTCGCCCATCGGCCGCACGCCGCGCTCCACGCCGGCCACCTACACCGGCCTCTACGGTCATATCCGCAAGCTCTTCGCCCAGACCAACCTCGCGCGCATCCGCGGCTACGGCGCCGGCCGCTTCAGCTTCAACACCGCCGGCGGCCGCTGTCCCGAGTGCGAGGGTGCGGGCCGGCGCCGGCTGACCATGGACTTCCTGCCGGACGTGGAGGTGCTCTGCGAGGCCTGCGGCGGCCGCCGCTTCGATCGCGAGACCCTCGAGGTGCACTTCAAGGGGCACGACATCGCCCAGGTCCTGGACATGAGCGTGGACCAGGCCCTCGCGGTGCTGGAGTCGGTGCCGTCCTGCCGCAAGATCCTCGAGACCATGCAGGGCGTGGGGCTGGGCTACCTGCGGCTCGGCCAGGCCGGCGCCACGCTCTCGGGGGGCGAGGCCCAGCGCCTGAAGCTGGTCAAGGAGCTCTCCCGCGGCGGCGCCCGGCCCACGCTCTACATCCTGGACGAACCGACCACCGGCCTGCACTTCTGCGACGTCGATCGCCTGCTCGAGGTGCTCTCGCGGCTCATCGCCCAGGGCCACAGCGTCCTGGTGATCGAGCACAATGCCGAGGTGATCCGTCGCGCGGACTGGGTGATCGACCTCGGACCCGAGGGCGGCGCGGCCGGCGGCGAGGTGATGGTCAGCGGCGACCTCGCCGCGGTCACCGCCTGCGAGCGCTCCTACACCGGCGCCATGCTCCGCGAGTACTTCGCTCCGCGCTAGGCGCCGCGGCCGGTGAGGCGACGCCCGGTCGCCGCGGCGCCCGCCGGATCTCCCGGGATGGCCCAGATCGCTGCTTGGCTTGCGCCCGGCGGGACGTTAGATTTCGACGCGCCGGCCCGGGCGGCCGGCCCGCCGGCCGGCGCAAGGCGCGTCGGGAGCGCGTCCGGAG
>CAZWYF010000090.1:0-4725 GCA_964637835.1 uncultured Fibrobacteraceae bacterium | reverse complement strand
GGAGCGCGTCCGGAGTGCCACCGGAGCGCGTCCGGAGCGCCACTGGAGCGCCACTGGAGCGCCACCGATGCGCCACTGGTGCGCCATCGGCCGTGGTCCGCTGCGCCATCCCGGTGGGCGATCTCGCACCTCAGGAGGCTTCCGTGTCCGATCTCAAGCAGACCCCGCTGACCGAGTGGCACCGCACTCGCGGCGCCCGCATGGTGGAGTTCGCCGGCCACGAGATGCCCGTCCAGTACGAGGGCGTCCTGGCCGAGCACGCGGCGGTACGCGAGCGCGTGGGCCTGTTCGACATCACCCACATGGGCGAGGTCTTCCTCGAGGGGCCGGACGCGGGGTCGTGGCTCTCCGGCCTGGTGACCAACAGCATCCTCAAGGGCGAGCCCGGCAAGGTCACCTACACCACCATGTGCAACGCAGAGGGCGGCTGCCTGGACGACATGCTCGTCTACCGCCTGGACACCGAGCGCTGGCTGGTGGTGATGAACGCCGCCAACCACGCCAAGATCACCGCCTGGATGCGCGATCACCTGCCGGCGACCGGCGTGACCATGGACGACGCCAGCGACCGCACGGGCCTCATCGCGGTGCAGGGTCCCGACAGCCGCGAGCTGCTCGCCCGTCTGGCCGCCCTGGCCGGCCGCACCGACGACCTCGCCGGCCTCGACTTCTACACCCACTTCGAGCACCCCGGCCCCGGCGGCCGCTGGATCGTCTCGCGCACCGGCTACACCGGCGAGCACGGCTACGAGCTCTACCTCCCGGTCGCGGACATGCTGGTGACGTGGGAGGAACTGCTGTGGAAGGGCGAGGACCTCGGCGCCGCGCCCATCGGCCTGGCCGCGCGCGACACCCTGCGCTTCGAGGCCGGTTACTGCCTCTACGGCCACGAACTGAGCGAGGACTGGACGCCCCTGGAGGCCGGCGTGGGCTGGGCGGTGAAGCTGAAGAAGAAGGGCGGCTTCATCGGCCGCGACGCCCTGGCCGCCCAGAAGGAGAACGGGCTTCCGCGCACGCTGATCGGCCTGGAGGCGTCCGGTGGGCCCATCGCCCGCGAGGGCTGCCCCGTGTATGCGGGCGAACAGCAGGTGGGCCACGTCACCAGCGGCACCTTCGCGCCCACGCTGCAGCGCAAGCTGGCGCTGGCGCTGGTGCAGACCGAGTTCGCGGATGCGGACCTGACGGTGGAGGTCCGCGGCAAGCGGCTGGCCTGCACGCGGGTCGCGCTGCCATTCCTGACCGCGCGGGTCAAGGGCGACCCCCGCGCCGAACGCGTCGGGTCCTGAGGTGGCGGCCCCGCGTCGCCCGGAGAAGCCCGGCGAAGACCAGGCACAACCCCCGAGGAGCGAGCGATGATTCCTGACGATCGCAAGTACACCCAGGATCACGAGTGGGTCCAGGTCGAGGGCGACCTCGGCATCATCGGCATCACCGACCATGCGGCCAGCGAGCTCGGTGATATCGTGTACGTCGATCTGCCCGACGTGGGCGCGGAGTTCTCGGCCGGCGACTCGGTGGGCTCCATCGAGTCGGTCAAGGCCGTCGCCGACCTCTTCCTGCCCATCAGCGGCGAGGTGGTGGAGGTCAACGAGGCCCTCGACGGCGATCCGGCACAGGTCAATTCCAGTCCCCTCGATGACGGCTGGATGATCAAGGTGCGACTGGCCGATCCGTCGGAGGTGGACTCGTTGCTCGACGCCGCCGCTTACGAGGATCTGCTGGGCAAGTAGAGCGGCCGGGCGGGGCTCGCCCCGCCGCCGTCGCCACCGTCACCGTCCGTCTTCCCGCCGCCACCGGCCTGGAGGAACCATGGCCTATGTTCCGCACACCCCCGAGGACGTGCGCACGATGCTCGAGGTCATCGGCGCGGACTCGGTGGACCAGCTCTTCGCCAGCATCCCCGAGGCGGTCCGGCTCGACCGCGACCTGGACCTGCCGCCCGGCCTCAGCGAGGAGGAGGTCCGGCGCTTCCTGGCCGACCTCGCCGCCGAGAACATCACCCAGGCCGACCTGGTGTCGTTCCTCGGCGGGGGCGTGTACGACAGCATCATCCCCGCCGCCTGCGACGCCATCAGCAGCCGCAGCGAGTTCCTCACCGCCTACACGCCCTACCAGGCGGAGGTGAGCCAGGGCACGCTGCAGGTGATCTACGAGTGGCAGACCTTCATCTCGCGCCTGACCGGCCTGCCGGTGGCCAACGCCAGCATGTACGACGGTTCCACCGCCCTGGGCGAGGCCCTCTGCCTGGCGCTCGGTGCGGCCCGGCGCAAGCGGCGGATCGTCCTGCCCGGCACGCTCAATCCCCGCTGGCGCCGCGTGGCCTGGACCATGCTGCGGGGCTTCGACGCGGAGATCGTCACCGCACCGGTGAGTGGGGCCGGCACCACCGATCCGGCCGCCGTGGCCGAACTGGTGAATGACGACACCGCCGCCGTCGTGATCCAGAATCCCGGTTACCTCGGCCTGGTCGAGCCGGTCCAGGAGCTGGCCGACGCGGCCCGCGCCCACGGCGCCATGGTGGTCGCCGCGGTCAATCCGGTGAGCCTGAGCGTCCTGAAGACCCCCGGCGAGTACGGCGCCGACATCGCCGTGGGCGAGGCCCAGCCCTTCGGCGTGCCCTGCCAGGCCGGCGGCCCGCTGCTGGGCTTCTTCGCCGCCAGCGAGAAGCTCACCCGCCGCATCCCGGGCCGCGTGGTGGGCCGCACGGTGGACCGCACCGGCGCCGACGCCTACGTGCTCACGCTGCAGACCCGCGAGCAGCACATCCGCCGCGAGAAGGCCACCAGCAACATCTGCTCCAACATGGGCCTGAACGCCACGCGGGCCACGGTCTACCTGGCCATGCTCGGCGGCACCGGCCTGCAGGAGCTGGGGGAGGCCAACCTCACGCGCCTGGCGGCCCTGCGGCGCGAGGTCGTCCGCATCGAGGGCGTGGAGCTGCCGTTCCCGGGACCGGCCTTCAACGAGACGGTGATCCGCCTGCCCCGGCCGGCCCGCGAGTTCTGCGAGCACGCGCGCGCCTTCGGTCTGCTGGCGGGCATCCCTCTCGAGGGCGTGGCCGGCTGCACGGAGAACGACCTCCTGGTCGCGGTCACCGAGAAGCGCACCGCCGAGGACATCGGCCTGTACGCCGAGGCGCTGGGCGCCTTCGTGCGGGGAGAGGAGGCGCAGCTGTGAGCAAGAGCATCCTGCCGCCCACCGTCTGCCAGCGCTGGCTGGGCAGCCAGCAGCCGAGCCTGTTCGAGAAGGGCAAGCGCGGTCGTCGCGGACTGACCATGCCCGTCTGGGATGGCGAGGCCGTCGGCGCGGAGTTGCCCGCGGACTGCCGCCGGGCCGAGCCAGCCGACCTGCCCGACCTGGCCGAGCCCGAGGTGATGCGTCACTTCACCCTGCTGAGCAACCTGAACCACCACATCGAGCGCGGCATGTACCCGCTGGGCAGCTGCACCATGAAGTACAACCCGCGCCTCAACGAGCAGGTGGCGGCCATGACCGGCTTCGCCGCCCTGCATCCGGCGCAGGGCCCGGACGACATGCAGGGTCTGCTCGCGGCGCTGCGCATGCTCCAGGACAGCCTCTGCGAGATCACCGGCTTCGCGGCCTGCAGCCTGATCCCCGCGGCGGGCGCCCAGGGCGAGTACCTGGGCATGCTGGTGATCCGCGCGCTGCACCAGCAGAACGGCGAGCACGACCGCACCGAGATCCTCATCCCCGACAGCGCCCATGGCACCAACCCCGCCTCGGTGGTCATCGCCGGGATGACGCCGAAGACCATCAAGAGCCGGGACGACGGGCGCATCGACCTCGACGCGCTGCGCGCCGCCTGCGGCCCGAAGACCGCCGGGATCATGATCACCAACCCCAACACGGCGGGTCTGTTCGAGACGGACATCGTGGAGGTGGCGCGGATCGTCCACGAGGCCGGCGGCCGGCTCTACATGGACGGCGCCAACATGAACGCCATCATGGGCCGCGCGCGCCCCGGCGACATGGGCTTCGACGTGGTGCACCTGAACCTGCACAAGACCTTCTCCACGCCCCACGGCGGCGGCGGCCCGGGCGCCGGCCCCATCTGCGTGACCGAGGAGCTGGCGCCGTTCCTGCCGGGCCCGCACATCACCGAGCAGGACGGCCTCTTCGGCCTGGAGGACGACCCCTCGCCGGAGGCCGCGGCCATCCATGCCTGGATGGGCAACGTGGGCGTGTGCCTGCGGGCGCTGGCCTACATCCTCCGCAATGGCGGCGATGGCCTCGCGCGCGTCAGCGACATGGCCGTGCTCAACGCCAACTACCTGCTCGCACGGGTCAAGGACCTGCTGCCGGTGGACCATCCCGACGGCTGCCTGCACGAGTTCGTGGCCAGCGGCGCCACCTGGAAGCAGGACTTCGGCGTCAAGACCCTGGACGTGGCCAAGCGCCTGCTCGATTTCGGCGTGCACGCGCCCACCATCTACTTCCCGCTGATCGTGGAGGAGGCCTTCATGGTCGAGCCCACGGAGTGCGAGACCCGCGAGGCGCTCGACCACTTCGTGGCGGCGCTCGAGCAGATCCGGCGCGAGGCGGAGAACAATCCGGAGCTCTTGCAGGCGGCGCCGCATGCGACGCCGGTGGGGCGGCTGGACGAGGCGCGGGCGGCCCGCGAACCCGACCTCCGCTGGCTAGGCCCCTGCAACTGCTAGGTTGTGCCCCGAAGAATGTTGACATCCCCTGGGAGCCGGAACGGTC
>CAZWYF010000089.1:5859-10361 GCA_964637835.1 uncultured Fibrobacteraceae bacterium | reverse complement strand
CGGACGCCCGGGTCTGGCGGATCAGGGGGTGCCCTTGCGCCCGACCACCAGGCCGCTGTGGGCGGCCACGCGGTGGCGCTCGAGCCGGCCGAGGCCCAGCTCGCGCAGGAGGTCCTCGGTCTCGCGCCAGGTGTAGCTCTTCCCGTCGGCGGTGCCCACCAGCATGTTCACCGAGAAGCGGGCGGCGAAGGCCGGCTCGGTGCGGGAGTCCTCGAGGTAGAAGTCCTTCACCACCAGCAGGCCGCCGTCGGCGAGGGCGCGGACGGCCCGGCCGAGCACCGAGCGGGTCTCCTCGGGGGAGAGGCTGTGGATGATGTTGGCCACGTAGACCGCGTCGTAGAGCGGCGAGTCGCCGGACCGCAGGCGGTCCTGATGGTAGTCGCCCGCCAGGGTGGTGACCCGGTCCTCGAGGCCGGCGGCGGCGATCTCCGCGGCGGCGATGGGGACCACCTCGGGCAGGTCCATCACCACCGCGCGCAGCGTGGGCCAGCGGCGGCAGAAGGTGATGGCTGCGGTGCCGGGGCCGCCGCCCAGGTCCAGCAGATGGCGGCAGTCGCCCAGCTCGGGCAGGGCGTCGGCCACCTGCACCGAGGAGCGGCGCGAGATGTCCTTCATGCCGCAGATGAAGGCCCGCAGCTCGGCGGGATCCCGGCGGCCGTCCTCGCCCGACGGCCGTGGCGCCGGCTCGCCGGTGCGGACCACGTCGGCCAGCCGGGCCCACCGCTGCAGCAGGTGGTGGTTGTGGTCGAGGATGGAGCGCAGGCTCTGGTCCCCGTCGGGGTCGAGGTAGGGAGCGAACGCCGGCGTCACGGCGAACAGGCCGGGCCTCGGCTGCTCGGCCACGTCCTGGCCCACCAGGGCGAGCAGCAGGGTCTCGGTGGCGCGGGCGTCCAGTCCCAGGTCGGCGGCCAGGGCATCGGCGCGGCGCGGGCCGCGACAGAGGGCCGCAGTCAGCCCCAGGTGATTGGCGGCCAGCAGGACGGCGGAATCCTGGAACGCGGTGGCGGTGCGATCGAGGTGCGCGCGGGCGTCGGTCGAGCGGTCGTCGGTCATGCGGTCGTCGGTCATGCAGGCTCCTCCAGGGGCAGGATGAGGCGGATCTCGGTGCCGATGCCCGGGCGGCTGTCCGCCTCCAGGTGGCCGCCGTGGGCCACGACGATCTCCCGGGCGATGGCCAGGGCCAGGCCCTGGCTGCCCGGACCGGGCCGACGCCCGTCCGGGGCGGTGGGCGGCGCGAAGATGCGGTCGAGCTGTTCGGGGGCCATGCCGGCGCCGGTGTCGCGCACGGTGACGGCCATGGCGCCGGGCTGCCGCGCCACCTCCACGGTCACCTCGCCCAGGCGGCCGGTGTAGCGCAGGGCGTTGCCCACGATCACCGTGATCACCCAGGGCAGCTTCACCGGATCGACGGCGAGGATCTGGCGATCCTCGCTCGCCGGCAGGTGCAGGGTGACGCCCTGCTCCTGGGCCTGCCGCGCCAGCGGCGCCAGGGTGGCCTGCAGGAGCTCCACCAGGCAGACCGGATGCCGCTCGAGCACCAGGTCGCGGATGGCGGCCTGGGTGCCGGCGAAGCGGTGCTCGTCGGTGACGTCGCGCAGGACCAGCAGCCGGCCGTGGTGGTGCCGCTCGGGACGGTAGATGGTCAGCGCCCCGTCCTCGGTGTGGGTGATCTCCGCCAGGGCGGAGGCGTCGCCGGGTCCGCCGCTCGCCAGCGGCATGCCGCCGGCGGCGCCGGAGGGGTCGGCCGGCGCGGCGGCGGTCTCCAGCAACGGGGCGAGGGCCGACCTCGCGGGCTCCGGCAGCGGCGCGGTGGCCAGGGCCGTGCCCTGCCGCAGCGCCCCGGCGCCCAGCACCGTGCGCGCCGCGGCGTTGGCGGCCACCACCCGGCCGTGATCGTCCAGCAGGACCACGCCGTCGCTGGTGGCGCCGAGGGCCAGGTCGCGCTGGCGGCGCAGGTCCGCCTCGCGGGCGCGGTGCTCGTCCTCGCGGGATCGCAGGTGCGCCAGCAGGGCGGTGACCTCGCCGTGCACCCGGCTGGCCTCGTCGCCGGTGGCGGCGGCCGGCGGCCCGGCCCCGGCGAGGGCCTGCTGGACCGCCTGGCTGGCCTCGCGCAGGGGCTGCGAGACGCTCCGCGACCAGCCCAGCGTCACCCAGGCGAGCATGCCCAGCGCGCCGGCGGCCGCCGCCAGCAGCGCCAGGCGCAGGGCCGAGCCGTCGGCGGGGGCCGCGGTCCAGCCCAGGATCAGTTCCACGACGATGAGGGCGGCGGGCACCAGCAGGGTCAGGCCGAGACGGCGGCGAAGGGACATGGAGCGGGATCCTCCGGGCGGTTCGCGGGTCGCGGGCGAAGGGGTCGTCCCGGCATGCTAGTGCGGATCGGCGCGCTTGTCAGCGCCGGGTGTGATCGTGTACCGTCCCCGCTGCCTGACGCCCGGCGTGAGTCCGTTCCCGAACCGCGGAGGTGACCCCCGCATGTCCCGCACCGCCTTTCCCCGCGTCTTCTGGGTGGGGAACATCATCGAGATCCTCGAGCGCTTCGCCTACTACGGCCTGTACATGGGCTTCCAGATCTACGCCACCACCTCGATCCTGGACGGTGGCCTGCAGTGGAGCGACAGCCGCCTCGGCGTGGTCCAGAGCGTCTTCCTGTTCCTCAGCTACAGCGTGCCGCTGATCTCCGGCGTGCTGGCCGACCGCTACGGCTTCAAGAAGATGCTCATGTGGTCCTACGTGCTCTACCTGCCCGGCTTCTTCATGCTCTCGCTGACGCGCGACTTCACCCTGGTGCTGGCGGTGATGGCGCTCATCGCCGTGGCGGCGGGCCTGTTCAAGCCGCTCATCGCCGGCACGGTGCGGCTGACCACCGACCATACCAACCGCACCCTGGGCTTCGGGATCTTCTACCTCATGGTGAACGTGGGCGCGTTCTTCGGGCCCCTGATCGCCGGCGCGCTGCGCACCGAGAGCTGGAACTACGCCTTCTACGCGGCGTCGGCGTCGGTGCTGCTGATGATCCTGGTGACGGCGGTCTTCTACAAGAACCCCATCGAGCCGGCGAAGGTGGAGGGCCGCCGCCCGCCGCTGACCAAGGACCTCGCCGAGATGCTGCCCTTCCTCAGGCAGGGCAAGCTGCTGGCGTTCATCCTGCTGTTCGGCATCCTCATCGAGATCCCGTTCTGGAGCTTCTTCAATCTCTGCCCCATGTACGTCGATCGCTACGTGGACACGGCGAAGCTCTACCAGGCGTTCGTCTCCATCCTGCCCGCCGGCTTCGTGGATCTCTTCGCCACCGACGACCACCGCATCGCCGGCGAGACCCTCGCGCACACCGCCCTGTGGGTGATGATCTTCCAGCTCCTGGTCACCCGCCTGAGCGAGCGGGCGCGCTCCATCCCGGTGATCTCCGTGGGCATCATGATCATGCTCCTCGGCTGCCTCGGCCTGTGGGCCAGCACCGGCGAGATCCCCTGGTTCATGTTCGTGGGCACCATCCTCTTCGCCATCGGCGAGATGGCCTGCATGCCCCGCATGGAGCAGTACCTCATCGGCATGCTGCCGCCGGAGAAGACCGGCCTGGGCGGCGGCCTGCTGCGCATCCCGGTGGCCATCGGCGCGGGCCTGAGCGGCATCACCATCAACCCCCTGTACGGATACTTCCGCGAGCAGGGCACGCCCCAGCACATCTGGCTGGTGCTCGGCGGCATGCTGCTGCTGGGGTACGCGGGCATGCTGGTGTACGACCGCGTGTGGCGGTCGCAGGACTAGCAGCGGGGTCCGGCTCATCCGCCAGCGGCCCCTTGCGCGATCCGGCCGCCGGTGATGTGCTGTGCACGACGGCGGCCGGACGCCGCGGACCCGATCCGGGTTCGCGGCGCGGCGCCGCCGCGGCGGCGGGAGCGGACATGAACCTGCGTGGCGCGACGATGGCGGTGGCCCGGGGCCCGATCCCGGTCGCGGTCCTGGCCGCGGCCCTGGCGCTGCCGGGCGCCATGATCCTCACCGGCTGCCAGGACTCGCCCGATCCCTCGGGCGTCGAGCCTCCCACCGGCGGCGGTCCCGACTACCAGCCGCTCATCTCCCCGGCGGCCGTCTGGGCGAACCTGGAGGAGGCCCTGGCGGCCACCGACCCCTTCGGCTGGGAGGAGCAGCTCAGCCCGTCCTTCCGCTACGTCCCCGACTCCAGCACCGCCACCGCCTACCCTGGCGTCGCCTGGTCCACCTGGGGCCGCGCCCAGGACGTGGCCGTGATCGACAACCTGGGCGCCGCCACCGACTCGGTGGCCGCCGACCTCCTCGACGTGGTCTTCAACGCCGCCGACCCCGCCGGCACCGAGGCCCAGTGGGACCTCATCTACGACATCCGCATCTGGAACGCCCCCGGCGGCCTGAACCGCTACCGCGGCCGCGCCCTCATCGACTTCGCCCTCGAGGGCACGGTCTGGCAGGTCACCCGCTGGGAGGACCTCCAGGGCGAGAGCCCCGAGGACGACCCCTCCGTCCTG
>CAZWYF010000089.1:4025-5759 GCA_964637835.1 uncultured Fibrobacteraceae bacterium | reverse complement strand
GGCGCGGTAGGGTCGCCGGCCCGTCGGACCATGGTGTCGGCAGCAGCGGGGGGCGGAAAGCTGCGGCCGTTTTCCCGTTGACCCGCCCCGGGGCGCTGGGATAGGCTGCCGCGAGTGTCCTCGAGCCGGCCGTGCCAGTCGGCCGACCCCGTCAGGAAAGCCGCTCCATGACCGAACCCACCGCTCGAACGGCCGCGGACGACCGCTCCTTCTTCGGACACCCGCGCGGCCTCGCGACCCTCTTCTTCACCGAGTTCTGGGAGCGCTTCAGCTACTACGGCATGCGGGCGCTGCTGGTGCTCTTCATGACCGACACCGCGCGCCACGGCATGGGCCTCGAGACCGAGACCGCGACGGCGATCTACGGTCTGTACACCTTCGGCGTGTACGCGCTGGCCCTGCCTGGCGGGTGGATGGCCGACAAGATCTTTGGCCAGCGCCGGGCCGTGCTGATCGGCGGCATCATCATCGCCGCCGGCCACTACACCATGGCCGTGCCCACCGAGGCGACCTTCTTCCTGGGCATGTTCCTGATCGTGCTCGGAACGGGGCTGCTGAAACCCAACGTCAGCTCGGTGGTGGGCGACCTCTACCCCGAGGGCGGGGCCCGTCGCGACGCCGGGTTCTCGATCTTCTACATGGGGATCAACTTCGGTGCGTTGCTCGGCCCCCTGATCTGCGGTTACCTCGGCGAGGAGATCAACTGGCACCTGGGCTTCGGCGCCGCCGGGGTCGGCATGACCTTCGGTCTGCTGCAGTACGTGCTCGGCGCCAAGCACATGGGCGCCGCCGGCTACCTCAAGGGGGACGCCGCGGATCCCGCGTCGGTGAAGCGCGCCGTGTCGCAATTCACGCGGGGCGTGGTCTTCATCGTGGTGCTCAGCGGGGTCCTCATCGGCCTCTCGGTCGCGGACATCCTGCCGCTCACCCTGGTCGGCTTCGCGCAGTCCACCGGGATCATCGTCCTGGTGCTCGCAGCCTCCTACTTCATCTACGTGGGCTTCTTCGCCTGCAAGGAGGGCGTGGAACGCGCGCGGATCGGCGTGATCTTCCTGCTCTTCCTGGGCGCGGCCATGTTCTGGAGCGGCTTCGAGCAGGCCGGCTCGAGCATGAACCTCTTCGCCGAGAATTTCACCGACCGCGTGATCTTCGGCTGGGAGATGCCGGCCACCTTCCTGCAGAGCGTCAACCCGCTGTTCATCATCATCCTGGCTCCGGTCATGGGAATGCTCTGGGTGCGGCTCGGCGTCTACAATCCCTCCATTCCGGTCAAGTTCGGCATGGGACTGGTCCTGCTCGGCAGCGGTTTCTTCGTGCTGGCCTGGGGCGCGCAGTTCATCGAGGCGGGCAAGGTCAGCCCGATGTGGCTGGTCACCACCTACTTCCTGCACACCGTCGGCGAGCTGTGCCTGAGCCCGATCGGCCTGAGCTCGATCACCAAGCTCGCCCCGCAACGACTCGTCAGCCAGATGATGGGCACGTGGTTCGTGGGCGCGGCGCTCGGCAACCTGATCGCCGGTCTGGTGGCGGGCTTCATCGAGGACATGCCGCAGGACCAGCTGTTCACGACCGTGGCCCTGATCGTCATCGGGTCGGGAGTGGTCTTCCTGATCTTCGCCAGGCCCATCGGCAAGCTCACCCACGGCGTCAAGTAGGCCATGGTCTCGATCCCGCACCGGGATCGAGGCCGCCTCGAACGACGGGCGCGGCCCGGCGCACTGTCGTCAGCGTCGG
>CAZWYF010000089.1:0-3925 GCA_964637835.1 uncultured Fibrobacteraceae bacterium | reverse complement strand
CACGGCGCCGGCGCGTCGCGACCGGAAGGCCCTACCCGCCAATACTGCACTATTTATGTCGCCTTTATGGGGCGGATTCTGCTAGACTTCCCGGTGACGAAGCGAAGCTGCGCCGGCTGCCGTCCAGGTCGGCGGCGCGGCGTGTTCATCGCGAATCCTGCCCGAGGAGACAGACCATGCCGCGCCGACTCGCCCCCGACGCGCTCCGTCTCGCCATCCTGGCCGGAGTGCTCTCCGTTCCGCTGATCCCCCTCGCCAGCACCTTCACCGAGGACTTCACGACGACGACCCATCGCGACGACGCCTTGACCACCGCCGACTGGGACACCACCGCGGGCGAGCTGCGCCTGCCGCCGTTCGCGCCGGTGCCGCTGGGCGCGCTCGATACGCCAGGCACCGCCGAGGGCGTCGCCATCGGCAGCGGCCACGCCTACGTGGCCGACGGGCAGGCGGGCCTGCGGGTGGTCGACGTGAGCGACCCCACCGCCCCGACCGTCGTGGGCGCCCTCGACACTCCCGGCTATGCCTATGCGCTGGCCGTCACCGGGAGCCACGCGTTCGTCGCCGACGGCAGCTCCGGCCTGCGCATCATCGACGTCGCCGACCCCGCCGCCCCGACCCTGGTCGGCACCCACGATATGCCGGGCCAGGCGATCGACGTGACCGTCGACGGCGACCTCGCGCTGGTCGCCGATCTCCAGGGTAGACTGGTGCTCCTGGACATCACCGACGTGACGGCGCCCTCCTTGCTGGCCACCTACGGCACCCCCCCCTACAGCAACTGCTACGACGTCGCCGTCAGTGGCGACCTGGCGTTCGTGACGGCCCAGGGCGCCGGCCTGCTGGTGCTGGACATCGTCGATCCGGCCGCCCCGGCGCTGCTGGCGACCCTGTCCACGCCCGGCGTGCCCGATGGCGTCGCGGTCGCCGGCGACATCGTCTTCGTGGCCGACGGCGACCAGGGTGTGCAGGTCTTCGACGTGACCGATCCCGGGGCGCCGATCCCACTGACGTCCATCGACACCCCGGGCTTCGCCATCGACGTGATGGTCGCTGGCGACGCCCTTCACGTCGCCGACGCCGGCGGTGGGCTGCAGATCCTCGACGTGAGCGATCCGGCGCAGCCGCAGCCCCTGGCCGGCGTCGATCCGGTCGCCAGCACGCGCGCGGTCGCGATCGGCGGTGAACTCGCCTACATCGCCGAACAGGGTGCCGGGCTACGCATCGTCCGGGTGCGCGAACTGACGTCGCCGCTGACGCTGGTCGCGCAGGACGGCACGTCCAGCTTCGCGCTGCAGGTCGCCGTCTCCGGTGACCTCGCACTGCTCGCCGGGGGCGGCACCGGCCTGCAGCTCTTCGACATCAGCGACCCCGCGGCGCCCAGCCAGGTGGGCGGCTACGATCTGCCGGACGACGGCATCAATGCCGTGGCGATGGCCGGCGATCTGGCGGTCGTCGCGACCACCACCGAAGGGCTCCAGACCCTCGACATCTCCGATCCCGCGAACCCGCTGCTGCTGGGAAGCACGCCGTCCAGCAGCGGCATGAAGATCGTCATCGCCGGCGATCTCGCCTTCGTCGGGCGGAGCAGTCGATGGCTCCACCTCGTGGACATCGGCGACCCGGCCGCGCCGAGCCTCGTGAGCCAGCTGCAGTTCGCGAGCGAGGCGACCACGGTCGCGTGGTCCGGCGACCTGCTGGCCGTGGGAATCCAGAACCCGAGCCGTCGCGTGGCGCTGGTCGACATCTCCGATCCCCAGGCACCAGCCGTCGTCGGCGAGCACGTGATGACCGATCCCGCCGCCGACGTGGCCATCGGCGGGCAGCTCCTGATCGCCGCGACACCCACCGGTGCCCATGTGGTCGATATCTCGGATCCGACGAGCCCGGTCCTCCGGAGCATCATCGCAGGCAGCTGGGATTCGGCCTTCATGACCGGTGATCTCGCGTTTCTCGGCGGTCCGAGCCTGTCCGTCCACGATCTGAGCGACCCGGCGAACCCGGTCCCTCGCGCCAGCGGTTCCGACCTCGGTGCTGGTACGATGTCCCTCGTGGTCTCCGGCGACCACATCTTCAGCGCCCGGAGGCAAGCAGGCTTGCAGGTGTTCCGGGCCTTCCAGCGCGACGTGATCCAGGCCGACGACACGGCCCGTTCGTTGCCGGTGGACGCCGCCGGACGGATGCCCGTCCGCGCCCGGCTGACGAGCAACCAGGCCGGGTCGGTGGCCTGGGCGGTGAGCGCCGACGGCGGCGCCGGCTTCCAGTCCCTGACGCCGGGCGCCGACTGGCTGCGGCTCGCCGACCCCGGCGAGGACCTGATCTGGCGCGCCATCCTCGACTGGTCGCCGACGGCCTCGCCGGTGGTGGACGACGTGACGCTACGATGGATGACCCGGCCCGCGGACTTCACCGCGATCACCGACGTGCCGGACGATCAGGGCGGCCGGGTGCGCGTCGCGTTCGCACGGTCGGGCCACGACTTCGCCGACGAGACCGACCTGGCGATCACCGGCTACCAGCTCTACCGCCGCGTCGACGACGCCCAGCTACGCACACGCATCCGCGAGCAGGGAGCCGTCCCGTCGCCCACGGTCCTGGCCGACGGGATGCTCGCGGGGGCGAAGGGCGACCGGACGCCGCGTTCCGGCCGGGCCGCGGCACCGGGTCTGGCCTCGTTCGCGCCCGAGCGCCTGCGCGTACTGGACGACGAGATCTACGTCCTCGGCGGAGCCGCGGGGGCGTGGACCTCTTCTGGCGCTTCTGGCGCTTCTGGCGTATCCGGCGCGTCCGGTGCATCCGGCGTTTCTCGCGCTTCTGGCGAGCCGGCCCCCGCCACGCTACCGCCGGGGACCTGGCAGGCGCTCACCTGGGTGGCTGCCCTGCAGCAGGACGGCTACCTGGTCGAGGCGACCACCGCCGCCGATTCCTCCGCCGCCGGGGGCCCGGCCTGGTCGGTCTACCTGACCACCGCCCACACCGCCACGCCCTCGATCTGGTACGCCAGCGAGCCGGACAGCGGCTACTCGGTGGACAACCTCGCCCCCGCGGCACCGACCGGCTTCACCGTGGACCACGATCTGCCCGGCGCGACGCTCGCCTGGCAGGCGAGCGAGGCCGAGGATCTCGCGTCCTTCAACGTGTATCGCGGCGCGCTGCCCGAGGTCCCCATCGACCCCGCCAACCTCGTGCACCAGACCGCCGGCACCAGCTGGTACGACCCCGACGCCGGCCCGCAGGATCATTACCGGCTCACGGCCATCGACCACGCGGGCAACCAGAGCGAGCCGGCCATGCCGCAGAGCGTCACGGCCATCGCGGGCGCCGACCTGCCGGCCCGCCCCACCCTGCAGGGTGCGTTCCCCAACCCGTTCAACCCGTCGACGGAGATCCGCTTCGCCCTGCCCACCGGTGGCGCACGCGTCGAGCTGAAGATCTACGACTTCGCCGGCCGCCTCGTGCGCACCCTGGTGGACCAGGACCTGCCCGCCGGCCCGCACACCGTCTCCTGGCGCGGCGCCGACGATCACGGCCGCCAGCTGGCCTCGGGAGTGTACGTCTGCCGCCTCCGGGCCGGCGAGACGGTGGCGACCCGGAAACTGAACCTGGTCAAATGAGGCCAGCCCCCCTGACCCCACCCACCAGCGGCGGCACCGCATGTCGATGATATCTCGCGCCGGTGGCCGCGGCGGCGCGGACGCCGTCCGGCGGGACCCCGGGAGCCCGGGGGCCCACATGAGGGGCCCCCCGGGGGGCCGCGGGGCAAGCCCGGGGCAGAGGGCATGAGGCGCTTCGCCTGACTCCTCCGACTCCTGGACCGACTCGTGGACCGACTCGTGGACCGACTCGTGCTCCGACTCATGCTCCGACTCGTGCCTTGTGCTCCGACTCCTGCTCCGACTCGTGCTCCGACTTGTGCCGGCACAAG
>CAZWYF010000088.1:0-10975 GCA_964637835.1 uncultured Fibrobacteraceae bacterium | reverse complement strand
CGGCGGTGCTGCACTGGGACGGGCGCGATGGCGAGGGCGACGGGATCGCCAACGGCACGTACCTGTGGGTGCTGCGGGGCCGGATAGCCGGGGACCCCCACGAGTTGCGCCAGACGGGGCAACTGGTGCTCATGCGCTGAATCGCGGGCGCTGTGCCGGCCGCAGGCCACGGCGGCCTGCCCGCTGATGGGCCGATCGCTCCCGAGCGGTCACTTCACCACGGTCACGCGCGCGACGCCGCGCGCCTCCGCCGCCTCCAGCACCACGTGGTAGACCCCGGCCGCCACCGGGGTCCCGTCCTCGGCGCGCCCATCCCAGCGCACGGCGTGCTGGCCGGCGGGACGGCTCCCGGAGACCAGGGTGCGCACGTGCCGGCCGGCGAGGTCGTACAGGCGCAGGCGGACCTCGCCCGCGGCCGCGGTCTCGAAGGCGATGGTGGTGCCGGGGTTGGTGGGGTTGGGCCAGACCCGGACCGCACCGGGGGCGGCCGGCACCGCCGGCGCGGCGGTAGGATCCTCGTTGGCGGCGCCCGGCGTGGGCGTGGTGAAGGCCACCCAGGCCTCCGCGCCATCGCCATCGCGGCCCTCGCTGACGTCGGCGGTCTGCGGGCCGAACACGTGGGTATCGAGGAACTCGAAGCCGTCGTTCACCGGCCGGGCGAGCCCCACCTCCTCGCCGTCGGCCGAGAGCTTGAAGGTGGCGTGGAGCGGGCCGTCGCCGGGGTCGTCGTCGCACCAGACGAGCAGGTGGCCGCCGGCGGCGATGGTGGCGCCGGCCGGGAAGGTCCATTTGCCCGGCTCGGCGAGGTCGTCGGTGAGGGCGTAGCCGGAGAGATCCACCGTCTCGCTGGCGGGGTTGTAGAGCTCCACCCAGTCCTCGAAGGCGCCGGTCTCGTCGGCGATGGTGGTGTCGTTTCTGGCCAGCAGTTCATTGAGCATCACGTTGGGCGGCGGGCCCGGCTCCCAGGCGTCCCAGGGGTGGGTGACCTCCTGGCCGTCGCCCAGGACGTGGGTCAGGCGGTACCAGGCCGCGGCGTCCAGGGGGGCGGGGTCGTCCACCTGGTAGGTGGTGGGCTCGGTGGTCGAGCCGGCGGCCGCGATCTGGTCGAGGATCACGGTGTAGGGGCCGTCGGGATGGGGGGCGCGCGTGATGCGCCAGTACTGGGTGTCGGTCTCCTGCTCGGTACGCCAGGCGAGGCTGACCGCACCGGCGCTGCGCGTGGCCGACCACTGCGTCAGCTCCACCGGCAGCATGCGGGCGGCGAAGAACGCCTCGGCGTGCGCGTCGCTCACCGCGTCGCGGCGGCTGAGGATCCAGCGCACGCTCGCCAGGCGCGAGGCGAAGTCGTGGGTCTCGGGCCAGTCCCAGCGCTCGGTGTGCCGCTCGGCCTCGGCCATCATGCTGGCCGCCACGGCCTCCAGGCGCGTGGTGAGCGCGGGGCCGCTCATGGGGCCGGCGCGCAGCTCCTCCCAGCGATCCAGCATGCGGTGCCGCAGGACGGGATTGCGCGACACCTTGTCGAAGAGCGTGAACATCTGCTGCAGGGAGGGATTCCAGGGGATGTAGAAGTCCTCCGGCCGGTTGGCCGCGAACTCGGCCTCGGTGGTGGAGGCGAAGAACGTGAAGTAGTCGTGCTCGCGGTTGGCGAAGCGCAGGATCAGGTCCTGGTCCCACATGACCCATTGCCACACCCCGCCCTCGGGGCGCAGCAGGGCGAGGTTGCGCAGGCCGCCGTTGTCGGCGGTTCCGAGCAGGATGTTGATGAACACCCAGTCGAGGTAGCTGTCCAGGTCGATGGTCGCGGTCACCAGCTCGCAGAACGCGTGCTCCTCGGGATCCGGCCAGGCCGCCACGGCGCCGAGGAAGGCCGTGAAGTCCGCGGTGGAGCCGTTCTCCACGTCGCCGTCCTTGATCATGTCGTAGTCGCCGGAGAAGCCATGGGTGATCTCGGCCCACTCGTCGTCCAGACGCTCGCGGAGCTGGTAGATCCCCCAGTACTCGTGGTTCAGGTAGACCACCGCCGGCGCCCAGCGGCTGGTGAGGTGGCCGAGGTCGGTGAACAGGCTGCTGGCCACCGGGTCGGTCCAGTACTGGTCGGGCGAGTCGGCCGAGCGCACGATGAGGCGAGCGTGCTCGGTGACGCCGGCCCCGAAGAAGTCGTCGATGATCACCTCGGGGACGCCGTGATGATCGAAGTAGAAGCGCAGGGGCTTGTTGGGATAGCCGCGGCTGCTCTCGCCGTGGATGCGCAGGCCGATGGGGCGCAGGTGGGTGAGCTGGCCCCCGGGATCGGTGTAGTGGAAGACGGCCTCGCGCTCCCACTCCCCGCCGCGGCCCTCGAAGTTGGGCGGAAACGACGTGCCCCAGCAGTAGATGCCGGTGACCGGGTCCCAGAGGGCGTCCGGCGTGGTGGTGATGTCGAGCATCGCCACCTCGTGCAGGGAGGCATCCGGCGCCGGGGGATGCGGAGCCAGGTCCAGGGCGTGCTGCTCGCCGTCGCCGTCGAGGAAGGTCATCGATACGCTCTGGGTGGCGCTCCACGGGAAGACATAGGAGAACGACCCCTCGTCCAGGCGGCGCAGCCCGGGCACGGTCTCCAGGACCTCCAGGGTGGGCACGCCGGAGATGACCACGCGGAGGGTCCCCTCGACAAGACCGTCGGGCGGGAAGTCCGGGCCGGGCCAGACCTGGCGGTGGTCGCGCTCGACCACCAGGTCGCCGGCGAGCAGCGGGGCGGCCAGCGAGGTCAGCAGGGCGAGCAGGATCGGCAGGATCGGCGGGTTCGAGCAGCGGGATCGCGTCATTGTGTCCGTCTCCGGGTTGTGCGGTGAGCGTCCATGATACCAGATCCCGGCCGTCGAGGGGCGAGGCGATTTGGCGACAGGTTGCCGCGGGCGGCGGCCGGAGCGCCGAAATACCCGCGCGCGCCAGCCCGCCAGGATGCTATCATCCCGCAATACCCGTCGCGCATCTCTTTCCCGGGCGGTCCCGGCATGCCGATCCCCATCAGGTTCTCGACCCTCGCCACGACGCTGCTGCTGCCCGCCCTGGTCCTGCTGGCGAGCGCCTGCGGCGACGATCCGGCCTCGCCGCCGGCGGACGACCGCTTCGAGGCGGACCTGGTCTCGCCCCACCACTTCAGCGACCCGGCCACCGCCCCGTTCGTGGTCCGGGTCGAGGCCGATCGCGACCTCGCCGCCGTGACCTTCACCGTGGACGGCGAGGTGGTGGCCGTGGACCGGCAGCCGCCGTTCGCCTTCCTCTGGAACCTGGCCCTCTGGGCCGACGGCGAGATCCACCGCCTGAATGCACGCGCGGTCGATCCGGGCGGGACCGAGGAGCATGCCGGTGAGATCCGGCACCACATCCCGGTCGGGACCGCTGGCGTGCTGACCCGCCCCCCGCGTGGTGGTGGGCAGGCGGATTCCACCCGCGCGCTGCTGGGCTGGCGGGCCGACCCCATGGCCACCGGCTACCTGGTGGAGGTCGCCCGCGACACCGGCTTCACCCGGGACCTCCGCCGCGCCACCGCCCCGGACACCACCACGGCCGTGCTGGTCGATGGCCACGCCTGGTACCGGTGGCGGGTCCGCAGCCAGTGGGACAAGCCCGAGACGCCACCGTGGAGCGAGACGGGGATCTTCTACGCCGGCCGCCTCTTCGACCGGGACTATCGCTTCGCGGTGTCCACCGCCATCGCCGGTCACGCCGTGGCCCAGGCTCCCGATGGCGGCTACCTGGTGGCCGGCCGCTGGGACAGCGGGCCGGGCTGCTTCGTGCTGAAGACCGACCCCATGGGCGAGCCGGAGTGGCTCGACCATCCCTACCTGGACGCCTGGTTCACCGACCTGGTGGCCACGCCGGACGGGGGCTGTGTGGTGGCCGGCTGGATCGACGGGGGCGATGCGTCCCGCCTGCTCCTGCGGCGGCTCGATGCGGCGGGCGAGGAGGTCTGGCGGCGCGAGCATTACGGCCATGCCCAGGGCTCCCACGGCAACGCCCTGATCGCCTGCGCGGCGGGAGGTTTCCTGGTCGCGGGCGCAAGCGACGACCAGGCCTGGTTGCTGCGCGTGGACGCGCAGGGCCGCCGCCTGTGGGAGACCACCGTGGCCAGTGGCGCCTTCCACGCCGTGGTCGAGACCGCGACGGGCGATCTCCTGGCCACCGGCGAGCATGGCTCCAACGCCTCGATCCTCGCGCGGCTGAGCCCGGCCGGGGAGATCATCTGGGCGGTGCCGAGCCTGGGGCGGCCGGGACGGGATCTGCTGACCGATGGAGAGGGTTGCGTGGTCCTGACCGGCGACAGCTGGCCCGGCCGGCTGGTCCGCTGGGATGGCGGTGGGCAGGAACTCGCCCACCTGGCATTCGACGGCAACCCCGGCGAGCTGCGAGCCCTCGCCCGGGCTCCCGGCGGGGGCTACCGCGTCTTCGGCGAGGCGGTGGAGATCGCCGTCACCGGTGACCTGCAGATCGCCGGACAGCGCGGCCTGCCCGGCGAGTTCGCCGCGCACGCGATCACCGCCGATGGCGGATTCGTGCTCACCGGCAGCCAGGAGCGCTTGGGCGGAGGGGACGACCTCTGGCTGCTGAAGGCCAACCCGGCCGGAGATTTCGCGCCGCCGGCGGACGCGACCCGGTGACCCGGCTCACCGGGTCACGCCACAGGCCACGCAGCCCGCGTCGCGAGCGCCGATCACCTGGTCGCCCGCGACGGGCGGCAGGCAGGGCGAGTCGGCGCAGAGCGCCACGTCCGCGCCGGCCAGGTCGCAGAACAGCGGGTCGAGGGCCACGTTGCCCTCGGCGCCCTCGAGCCCGGCCAGCGGACCGACCCAGTCGCCGGCAGTGTTGCCGTGGACGTTGCACGCCCGCACGGTGAGTTCGAGCATCGAGGATGACGGATCGGCCAGCGCCTCGCCCTCGTTGAACGCGATGAGCGTGTGCTCCAGGACGCACGGACCGCTGCCGGTCCCCCAGGCGAACTGGAGCACGGCCTCGCCCTCGAGGGAGCGATTCGCGGCCACGGTGGTCCGCCGCAGCGTCAGCCCCCCCCACACGCGCACCACCTCGTAATGCCCGGTATTGCCCACCAGGGCGCAACCGGTCAGCTCGGCCGTACGGGACTGGACGGCGGCGCCGAACTGCGCCTCATTCTCGCGGAAGTCGCAGTCCGTCAGCGTGATGTCGGAGGCCGCGATGGCCCCGCCGTCACGGGCCGTGTTGGCGATGAACCGCGTCCCGGAGATGTCCGCGCCCCCGCACGCGATCGCGCCTCCATCCATGCCGGTGGTGTTGTCGATGAAGTCGCAATCGGTGGCCAGCAGGTGGCCTCCGTACACCTGGACCGCCCCGCCGTCCCAGTCGCTGGCGTTCCGCAGGAAGACGCTGCGGTGCAGCTCGAGATCCGGGTTGGCCGCGATGGCCGCGCCGCCGGAGCGCGTCCGGTTGTCCACGAAGGTGCAGTCCTCCACCCGGCAGCCATTCAGGAGCCGGAGCGCCGTGCCCGCGTTCTCGCGGAACACCGTCTGCCGGACCACCGAGCCGTCGCCCAGCAGCGCCGCGGTTCCTC
This sequence comes from uncultured Fibrobacteraceae bacterium, assembly GCA_964637835.1. Classification (GTDB taxonomy): domain Bacteria; phylum Krumholzibacteriota; class Krumholzibacteriia; order LZORAL124-64-63; family LZORAL124-64-63; genus Glo-17. Next base: position 5,409 of record CAZWYF010000088.1, on the reverse strand, counting down.
GCTGCTCCCGGAAGACGCTGCTCTCGACCACGGCCACGCCGGGGGCCACGAGGCCCGCATCATGGTAGGCCAGCGTCGAGTTGCCGCGGAACTCGCAGTCCCGCACGGTGAGCGTCCCGGTGGAGAAGTGGACGTAGGCGCCGCCACCGTAACGGTTGCTGCTGTTGTCCAGGAAGGCGCACCCGTCCAGGACCAGGTGCCGGCATAAATACGCCGCCAGTCCCCCGCCATCGCTCCAGGGGGCATGGTTGTCGCGGATGATGCAGTCCTCCACGCGGACCGAATCTCCCGCGCAGAAGAGGCCCGCCCCATCTTGCCGGTAGTCGGAGAAGCGGCCGCCGGTGATGGTCAGGCCGCGCACGATCACCGGCGCGTCGCTGCTGGCGAGGGTCATGACGCGGCCCTGACCGGCGGCGTCGATGATCACCGGTTCGGCGGCCGTGCCGCTGCCCAGCACGGTCAGTCCGCGGTCCACGCGCAGGTCGTGCTCCTGGTAGGTTCCCGGCGCGATGAGGATGGTGTCGCCGGCGGCGGCCGACGCCAGGGCCCCGGCGACGGTCTCGTGGTCGCCGGGCACGCGCCAGGCACGCCGCGAGGGCGGGTCGGTCTCCGGGATCGGATCGGCCACCGGTCGCACGGGGCTCTGGTCCTCGCATCCCCAGAGAAGGGCCAGGACCGCCAGGAGCAGCAGCAGGCGGACGCACCGCATGGGGAAGAACTCTCGGATACGGACGGTGGGACGGCGATCCGGCCGGCCCGATGATGTCTGCGATCGGCCTCTCCGGGGTGATTCCCCGCGAGGCCGAGGAGAGACTATCAGGGGATCGCCGGGCCGGTCAAGGAGGCTCCGCGCTCGGGGCCGGCGGGACATTTGTCCGCGCCCCCGCCGGTTCCTATCTTCGAGCGGCCCCGGCTCGCCCTCCTCCAGCCGAAAGGTGCCCTCGCATGCGCCTCTTCCGCCTGCTCCGCCTGCCCCGCGCCACGGTCGTCCCCGCGGTCATGCTCGCGGCGCTGACCGTTCTCGTGGCCGCCGCCCCCGCGGTCGCCTGCACCAACCTGGTCTGCTCGCCGGGCGCCATGGCCGACGGCTCCACGGTGGTCACCTACACCTGCGACGGCGAGTTCCACCCCATCCTGCGCCGCATCCCCGCCGCCGAGCACGAGCCCGGCGCCATGCAGGAGATCCGGCACTGGACGGGCGAGGTCCTGGGCGAGGTGCCCTACCCGGAGCGGACCTGGGCGGTGGTCAACCTCATGAACGAGCACCAGGTCTCCATCGCCGAGACCACCACCGGCGGCCGCGAGGAGCTCATCGACCCGGACGGCATGCTGCATTACTGGCAGCTCATGCGCCTGGCGCTGCAGCGCTCGCGCACCGCGCGGGAGTGCGTCGAGGTGATCGGCGAGCTGGTGGCCGCCCACGGCTACCGCAGCAGCGGCGAGTCCTTCTGCATCGGCGACCCCGAGGAGGCGTGGGTGATGGAGATCGTCGGGCGCGGACCCGGTGGCGGCGGCGCCTGGTGGGTGGCGCGCCGCGTGCCGGACGGCCACATTTCCGCCTTCGCCAACGGCGGCCGCATCGGCACCTTCCCCACCGACGATGCGGACAACTGCCTCTTCACCGAGGGCATGGCCGAGTTCGCCGCCGCCCGCGGCTGGTACGACCCCACCAGCGGCCCCTTCAGCTGGCGCGAGGCGTTCCATCCCGCCGACGCGCAGAAGCTCCGCTACACCGCCACGCGCGTCTGGAGCCTCTACCGCCGCGCCGCCCCCTCGCGGGACTTCCCCGCCGATTTCCACCGCGGCGAGCCCGGCGCCGAGCCCTACCCGCTGTTCATCGAGCCGGATGCGAAGCTCACCCTCGCCGACGTGTTCGCCCTCATGCGCGACCATTACGAGGGCACCGAGTACGACATGACCCGCGGCCCGGACGCCGGCCCCTACGGCTACCCCGTGCGCCACCGCCCCATGGGCTTCGCCGTGGACGGCCAGCAGTACACCTGGGAGCGCCCCATCTCCACCCAGCAGACCGGCTTCTCCATGGTCTGCCAGTCCCGCGCCGATCTGCCCGACCCGGTCGGCGGCGTCACCTGGTACGGCCTGGACGACACCGACTTCACCTGCTACACGCCCCTCTACTGCGGCATCGACGCGCTGCCGGCGAGCTACACTGTCGGCAGCCTGCGCACGTTCTCCTGGGAGTCGGCCTGGTGGACGTTCAACTTCGTCTCCAACTTCGCCGGCCTCCGGTACGCCGACATGATCACCGACATCCGCGCCGTGCAGCGGGACCTCGAGGGCCACGCCATGGCCCTGCTGCCGGCGGTGGACCGCACCGCCGCCGCCCTCTGGCGGGACGACCCCGCCCTGGCGCGCCGCTACCTCACCGACCACTCCGTGATGCAGGCCGAGCGCGTCACCGCGCGCTGGCGCGAGCTGGCCGAGGCGCTGGTCACCCGGTACAACGACGGCTACGTCAAGGACGCCGACGGCCGCCCCCGGGAGCAGGGGTATCCCGAGGGCTGGCTGCGCCGGGTGGTGGAGCAGCGGCCGCAGCAGTACCTGCTGCCGGAGGACGTGCGGATGGAGGAGCCCACGGACTACTGAGGCGACCGGGTCACAGGCGCGGCAACAGCGCCGTCGCCAGGCTGAGGACCAGGAAGAAGCCGCACATGTCGGTCACGGTGGTGAGCGCCGGCCCGGCCACCAGCGCCGGGTCCAGGCGCCACCGCCGGAACAGCAGGGGCAGCAGGCCGCCCAGGCTGACGGCGACCACGGTGTTGGCCGCCAGGGCCACGCCCACGATCAGGCCCAGCCACACGTTGCCCTGCCAGAGGTAGGCCAGGCCGCCGAGCAGCAGGCCCAGCACCAGCCCGTTGATCAGGCCCAGCGACGCCTCCTTGCCCAGCACCCGCAGCAGCTCCTGGGGGCGCACCAGGCCCAGGGTCAGCTCGCGGATGCTCACCGCCACCGCCTGGTTGCCCGAGCAACCGCTCATGTCGCTGATCATGGGCAGGAACACGGCCAGGGCGATGGCCGCCGCCAGGGTGTCCTGGTAGGCGGCGATGACGGTGGCGGCGATCACGTTGAGCACCACGTTGATGCTCAGCCAGGACAGCCGGCGCCCCGAGCGCACGCGCAGCGGCATGGAGCGGTACTCCTCGCCGCCGACGATGCCGCTGAAGCCCAGGAACTGGCGCGTCACCCGCCGCGTGCTGGCCTCCTCGAGGGCCTCCTCCCGCACCACGCCCAGCAGGCGCCCGGCCCGGTCGACCACCGGCGCGGCCAGCAGGCCGTGCTGATCGAAGAACCGGCGCAGATCATCCAGCTGGCTGTCGACGGCCACGCGCCGCGGTCCGGGGATCATGGTCTGCGCGACGGCCGTCTCGGGATCCGCGAACACCAGGTCGCGCACCGGCAACACCCCCACCAGCTCGCCGCGGCGACCGGTGACGTAGATGTACTGCACGCTGAAGTCGGCCACCTGGCGGCGATTGGCCCGCAGGTCGGCCAGGACGTCGCCCACGCTGGCCTGGTCGGGATAGGCGAGGTACTCGGTGATCATCAGCCCGCCGGCCGAGTCCGGCGCGTGCCCGATGAGGCGCCGGGTCTCGGCGGCCTCGCGCGGGTCCATGGCCTCGAGGATGGATTCCGCCTCGTCCCGCGGCATCTCGCTCAGCAGGTCGGCCTTGTGGTCGCTGGGCACCTCGGCGAGGATCCCGGCCGCCTCGACGGGCGGCAGCTGCTCGATGAGGTCGGCGCCCTGGGCCTCGGGCACCACGTCGATCACGTCGGCGGCGCCCTCGGGCCCCAGCAGCAGCAGCAGGCGACGCTGGTCCTCGCGGTCCAGGCGCGAGATGGAGCGGCCCAGCTCGCCCGGCTCCAGCTCGTCGAGGTACTCCTGCAGGTCGCGACGCCCCTCGGCGGCGATGAGGTCCTCCAGCTCTTCCCAGGGCCTGTTCTCGTGGTCGGTGGCCAACGCGGTACCTCCAGGGATGCGCGGTCGATCAGGGGGGCCACGCCGGCTGGCGGCGTGGCGGACATGCTAGCGGAGTTCCGGAGCCGGCGCCGCTGGCCGCATCGCCCCGCGGGCGCGGCGGGGCGCCGTTACTGGCGCTGGGGCCGGGGAGTGAGGTCGTCCCGCGCCTCGGCCCACTGGTGGCGCGACAGCGGGACCCGGTCGCGGGCGTCGAACACCACGCCCTCGTCCTCCAGGAGCAGCCGCTGCTCGCGCTCCTGCTCGGGCTTGCCGCGGCCGCTCACCGCGCCGCGCGCGTTGACCACGCGGTGCCAGGGGACGGGGCTGTCGTCGGGAAGCTGGCGCAGGGCGAAACCCACCAGGCGGGCGCGGCGCGGCAGGCCCGCGGCCAGGGCCACCTGGGCGTAGGTGGCCACCTGGCCGGGCGGGATGCGCTGGACCGTGGCGTAGATCCGCTCGTGGCGGGCGAGGGCGCGGCGCACGCGCGTGGCGTCCGGGCGGGGCCGCCGGGTCACGGCGCGAGGTCTGCGAGGAGGGTCGCGGTGTCGGTGACCGTGGCGTAGGCGGCGAGGGTGGCCAGGGTGGCGGCGTGGACGTCGGCCGCCGCGACGGTGCGCCCGCCATGCTCGACGTCGCGCGTGGCGCAGGCATCGGCCGCGACGGTGACCTCGTGGCCGAGGTCGGCGGCCGCCCGCACCGCGGCCTCCACGCACATGTGGGTCTGCATGCCGGCGATCACCAGGCGGCGGGTTCCCAGGTCCTCGAGCCGCTGCTGCAGATCGGTGTCGAGAAACGCGTTGACCCGGCGCTTGGTGAGGACCGGCTCGCCGTCGCGGGGGGCCACGTGGGCGTGGATGGCGCCGCCGGGCTCGTGATCGTGCCGCACGTGGATCACCGGCCAGCCCCGCTCGCGGAATCGCGCCAGGAGCCGGCCGGCGTGGCGGCCGGCGGGCTCGGGATCGGCCAGGGCCCAGCCGCCGCCGGGGTAGTAGAACTCCTGGATGTCGATGAGCAGGAGGGTGGGGGGCGGGGTGTCGGGGCCCGGCGCACTGGCGTCTGCGGCCGCCGTGGCAGGCAGGAGCACGGCGACCGCAGCAAGGGCGAGGACGAGGTGGAGGACGAGGGCCGATGCTTGGCCGGCCAGGGTGAACGGACGGCCACGCCGGCGATCACGGGTTCGGGTCATGGGACGCGCTCCTGTCTTGGGCCGTCTGCGCCGACGGGTGGATTCCAGGCAATGTCGGCGGAAATCACGGATCCGTCGAGGGCCCGGAGCCACCTCGAAAGCGGCCAGGTACACCGCTCCAGCCCGCGCCACCCGGCTGGATCTGGCGGCGGCCATCCGGGAGGCATCGACCGGCCCACTCACCGCACGAGCGTCACGGCCTTCGTCAGTCGGATGGCGCCTGCGCGCAGCCGGAAGACGTAGA
>CAZWYF010000087.1:1641-10986 GCA_964637835.1 uncultured Fibrobacteraceae bacterium | reverse complement strand
CCCGCCAGGGCCGCCCCTGCCAGGGCGCTCCCGCCAGGGCCGCCCCCGAGGGGCCACCCCGGGGTGCCGCCCCGGGGGAGCCCGGGGGGGCGACCGTGGAGATTTGATGGATGGTCGGCGCCAGGGACACCGCGGTGTACCTGGGCAGCATTCTGGTGCAAATAGTATCCCGAATTCTTGATAAATACAATCGAGACGTCTGGTCGCCTCGTGCTCATGGTTCGAGCACCGATCATTCTCGCCGCTCGCCGCCGCGACCGGTCATCGGACCGGCGAGCGCCGCCCCACCAGCGCACCCTGCGCCCCACCAGCGCGCCATGGGATGACCGATCGCTCCGGCGCCATGCGGCGGCCACCATCGCGGAACAATGGACCGAAATAATGAATAACGTATACGATCCACGAACCACCGTGGACAGTTTGACAAAACTCGTCAAGTCATCTTGACTTCAAGATAAGCTATCTTTACAATCACGACATGCATCCGCGAGCGAACGTCCAGAATCGCCTCCGGCACTTCCGCCGGACGCGTGGGGAGCTGACGCAGCAACAGCTCGCCGATCGGGTGGGCGTGTCGCGCCAGACCATCGTCTCCATCGAGCGCGGCCGGTACAATCCCACCGTGGGCCTGGCGCTGGCGCTGGCCCGCGCGCTCGGAGTCACCGTGGAAGACCTCTTCCAGCTCGCCCCCGGAGACCGCCATGACGCACCCGACGCCGGATCCGCCACGGCCTGACGACGCCCGCGTCACTCCTCCGCCGCCGGAGCCCGCGGGGCCGGACCGCGGCCGCGAGGCCGGCATCGACCGCCGCCCGCGCCGCCCGTCGCCCACCGACCTGATCACCATCGCGCTCACCGCCGGGGGCCTGCTGCTGGCGGCCACCGTGGACATGGTCTTCCTGGTCCTCGCCGGCCTGGGCGCGTTCGGTCCCGGGATCCTGCGGGAACTGGGCTTCCTGCGCGACCAGGACGAGTTCCGTCGCCTCGCGGCCTGGCGCGCGGGTTACCATGCCTACCTGGCGGGCGGGCTGACGGCCGTGATCCTCATCGCGGTCTTCCAGGGCGGCACGGCGCGCATCGACCAGCTCATGATGCCGGCGGTGCTGATCCTCGCGGTGGTCTGGCTCGCCTGGCTCTTCAGCTCCGTGTTCACCTTCTGGGGTCCGCGCCCCGCGGTCTCGCGGCTGCTGCTGGCCATGGGCCTGTTCTGGCTGGTCTTCGCGGTGCTCGCCAACCTGGACAGCCTGGCCAGCCTGCTCGGGCAGGTGCTGGTGGTCCTGCCGTTCTTCCTGCTCTCCTGGCTGGCCCGGCGCTACCCGCGCGTGGCGGGGGTGCTGCTGGTGGCCTGCGCCGTGGCGGCCGTCTGGTTCTTCGGCCTGGACCGCCTCCTCCGCGACCACGATGGCGACCTCTCGGGGCTGCTGGTCCTGGTGGTCTTCGTGGGGCCGCTGCTGGCCGGCGGCCTGGCGCTGCTGGGGCTCGGCCGCGAGTACGTCCCGGCCGAGCCGGACTGAGCCCCGTGCCGGACTGAGCCCCGTGCCGGACCGAGCCCCGAGCCGGACCGAGCCCCGAGCCCCGCACGCGAGCCCACACCCCCGCGACACCGGGCCGGGCCTGTGCTAGATTGATCCCCGGTCCGCGCCCCCCGCGGCGCCCCCCGCGGTGCCCCCCGCGGTGCCCCCGCGGCGCCCCCGCGGCGCCCGCCGCGTCCACCCGAGCCGGCCGCCGTGCCGCATCGAAGGTCCGCCGACCATGCAGAATCTCGACCTCGACCGCCCGCTGGTCTGCTTCGACCTCGAGACCACGGGCACCAGCATCGCCAGCGACCGCATCGTCCAGATCGCCCTGATCCGGGTGGAGCCCGACGGCGGCCGGCGCAAGTTCACCTCGCTGGTCAACCCGGGAATGCCCATCCCGGCGAGCGCCACCGCCGTGCACGGCATCACCGACGATCACGTCCGCAACGCCCCCCGCTTCCGCCAGATCCGTGCGGACGTGGAGGAGATCCTGCACGGGGCCGACCTCGCCGGCTTCAACGTCGCCCGCTTCGACCTGCCGCTCCTGGAGACCGAGATCCAGCGCGCCGGCGGCAAGTACAGCGCGCGTGGCCGGCGGGTGCTGGACGCCATGGCGATCTTCCACCGCATGGAGCCGCGGAACCTCGAGGCCGCCGTGAAGTTCTACTGCGGAGCGGACCTGCCCGGCGCCCATTCCGCCGAGGTGGACGCGGTGGCCACCCTCGAGGTGCTCGACGCCCAGCTCGCCCGCTATCCCGAGCTGCCGCGTGATCCGGCGGCCCTGCACGAGTTCTGCAATCCCGACGGCGACCGGTTCGTGGACCGCACGCGCAAGTTCCGCTGGAACGACGCCGGCGACGCCGTCTTCACCTTCGGCAAGTACCGCGACCAGGCCCTGCGCGAGGTGGTGACCAGCGCCGAGGGGTGCGACTACCTGAAGTGGATGCAGGGCAAGGACTTCACCGACGAGGTGAAGTCCATCCTGGAGGGCGCCCTGGGCGGGGTCTTCCCCGTCCGGCGCTAGCGAGGCGTTTTCCGGCCGCAGACGACAGGAGCCGACATGGCCGATCAGTCGCGAGGACCGCAGGGGTCGTCCCTCGATGCGCAGGGGTCGTCCCCGGATGCGCAGGAGCAGCTGCACGAGTTCGAGGCCGCGCCGCTGCAGCGCGGCGAGTACATCACCGCCATGGCGCACCTCTACCGCGGCGAGCTGCAGCGCTCGCTGTCGTGGCGCCTGCGCCTGGACACCACCACCAACTGGGCCATCTTCACCACCGCCGGTATCCTCACCTTCTCCTTCAACAACCCGCACTACGCGGCCCAGACGCTGCTGGCCGGCATGTACGCCAACCTCATGTTCCTGCTGCTGGAGGCCCAGCGCTTCCGCTTCTACGACGTCTTCCACTCCCGCCTGCGCCTGATCGAGGAGAACTTCTACGGCCCGCTGCTGCGGCGCGACCTCAGGAGCCCCATGCACGACTGGGGTCAGTGCGTGGCCACCGACCTGCTCTCGCCCCATTTCCACCTCTCGCTGCGCCAGGCGGTGCGCGCGCGGCTCGGACGCGTCTACATGCCGCTGCTGGTGGCGCAGATGGTGGGCTGGGCCCTCGTGGTCCTGCTGCAGACCCGTGTGGAGGGCGACCAGTTCCTGGACATCCTGGCCATCGGCAAGGTGCCGGGCGTGGTTCCCGCGCTGCTGGTGCTGGGCCTGTTCGTCTTCCTGGCCATCTGCGTCTTCACCGCGCCGCCGCTGCCCCGTCTGGAGGAGGCGTACCGTCAGGGGGCCCTGGCCCGGCGCGAGCGCGAGGTGCCCGATCTGGACACCTGAGCCGCGGCCTGGCGTCCCATCCCGCAATGCCGCCCCCGGTCGCCGGCGGCGCGGCGCCGGGCCACCGATGGCCTGCGCGCTCAAGCTGGGCCCCGTTCCTGCCGATCTTCAGGACCAGCCGGACCCGGTGTGCCGGGCGGCCCGCATCGGGCCCGGAACCTGCACCGGAATCTGCATCCACCGGGACGACCCCATCGCCTGCTGGCATCGCGATCAGGACGGCCCGGCCACCATCGGCGGGGCACAGCCGGGACCCCTCGGGACCACCGGGAGCAGCATCCATGAGCACGGCCACCGAGCCCCCCACCACCACGTCCGCCGCCGGCGAGGCCGGACCCGGCACCCGCGAGCTGGGCTGGCGCGCGGTGAACCTGGACGTGCTGCGCCGCATCGAGACGCTGCCGAGCCTCTCGAGCGTGGTGAGCGAGTTCCTGGCCCTCGCGCGCCAGGAGTACTTCTCGGCCAAGGACTTCGAGGCCGTCATCAGCAAGGACCAGGCGCTGGTGGCCCGGCTGCTGAAGGTGGCCAATAGCGGCCTGTACGGGAAGGCGCGGAGCATCCACTCCATCCCCGAGGCCGTGGTGCTGGTGGGCCTGGAGAACATGAAGAAGATCGTGTTCGCCGTCAGCGCCGAGGGCCTGACCCGCCTGCGCCTGGCGAACTACGACTACGAGCCGAGCCGCGGCTACTGGATGCACTCGACGGCCGTGGGCCTGGCCGCCCGGGCCATCATCGCCGTGCTGCCGGACAAGCCGCTGCACGCCGAGGAGGCCTTCGTGGCCGGCCTGCTGCACGACGTGGGCAAGCTGGTGGTGGACGACTTCCTCGATCCCGCCGCCGGCAAGCGGGCGGTCCCGCTGGCCGAGGAGGAGGAGGCCGTGGGCCTGGACCACGCCGAGGTGGCGGAGTACCTGCTCGAGCAGTGGCGCCTGCCCGACACCATCGTCGAGGCCATCCACCAGCACCACCAGCCGCTCTCCCAGGGCGGGGTGGCGCCGGGCGCCCGGGTGATCCAGCTGGCGCAGGCCCTGGTGGGCACCTGGCGGATCGGCCACGGCGAGCCCGTGGACCTGAGCGCGGATTTCGAGCCGGACCGCCAGCGGGAACTCATGGAGCTGGTGGGACTTCCCGAGAACAGGGTCCCGCAGCTGGTCTGGGACGTCCGCCAGCACCTGACCGGCATCGAGGCCCTCTACGCCGACGACTGATCGGCCGACCAGTGATCGGCCGACGACTGAGCGGCCGACCACCGATCCGCCGCCGACCGGTCGGCCGACCACCGATCACCGGACGCGACGCCCCGCGCCCACGGGATCCTGCGAATGAGGATCGGGATCGGCGGTGGAAAAACATTTCGGTGGGACAAAAAGGATTTGGCGACACCGGGGGCGTGCGTTAGTTTTTTAACCGAGCCCCGCCCCCTCTCACGGCGGAAGGACCCGGGCCATGCAGAGCAGCCCGCAGCTGAGCGCCAGTCTCGAGGATTACCTCGAGGCCATCTACCACATCGTGGCGGACAAGCAGGCCGCCCGCGCCAAGGACATCGTCGGCCGCCTGGGAGTGCACAACTCCTCGGTGACGCAGGCGCTGCGCTCGCTGTCGGACAAGGGCCTGGTCAACTACGCTCCCTACGATCTGATCACCCTGACCGAGGCCGGCGAGGCCGCCGCCGCCGGCGTGGTGGAGCGGCATCAGGCGCTGCGCGCGTTCCTGGTGGACGTGCTCGGCCTCGACGCCCGGCGCGCCGAGGAGGATGCCTGCAAGCTCGAGCACGACATCTCCGCCGAGGTGCTCGAGCGGTTGCGGCTGCTGATGACCTACCGGCACCGTCACCCCGACGAGGTCCCGAGCTGGTGCGAGAAGCGCGGGGATTTCGTCCTCGAAAGGGAGTGTTGACATGCCGCTGGCGCTGATCCGCGAGGGATCCCGGGCCATCCTGCGCAGCGTGCAGGGCGGGCGCAGCCTGCGGGGTCGTCTGGCGGCCCTGGGGCTGATCCCCGGCACCGAGGTCACCGTCCTGCGCAACGGCGGCGGCGGTCCCTTCGTGGTGGCGGTGAACAACGCCCGCATCTGCATCGGGCGCGGCATGGCCATGAAGATCGACGTGGAGTAGGTTCACCCGGCACGGTCGTCCCTTTTTTTTCGGCCCGGTGTTGGTCGAGACAAACTCCAGACCCGGCAGGTGGATCAGGACGTGCGTCGAATCACCGTGGCGCTGGCCGGCAACCCCAACTCCGGCAAGACCACCCTCTTCAACCACCTCACCGGGGCCCGCCAGCAGGTGGGCAACTACCCCGGCGTGACGGTGGAGTGGAAGGAGGGCGTGCGCACCACGGAGGACGCCGAGCTGCACTGGGTGGACCTGCCGGGCACCTACAGCCTGACCGCCTACAGCGAGGAGGAGCTGGTGGCGCGGGACTACCTGCTGGGCGATCGGCCCGACGTGGTGGTCAACGTGCTGGACGCCAGCAACCTCGAGCGCAACCTCTACCTGACCACCGAGCTGATGGAGCTGGGCCTGCCCCTGGTGGTGGTCCTGAACATGAGCGACGTGGCGCAGTCCCACGGCGTGGACATCGACACCGACGCGCTGAGCCGCCACCTGGGCGCGCCCGTGGTGCCGGCCGTCGGCAGCCGCGGCCAGGGCATCGAGGAGATGCAGGCCGCGGTGCTGGAGCTGGCCACGCGCAACGGCGACGGCGGCCCCGCCCGCGTGGACTTCGGCCCGCCGATGGAGCGGCACCTCGCCCCGCTGGTGGAGCGACTCTCCCGCGACACCGATGGCACGCCGGCGCGCGCGCGCCGCTGGCACGCGGTCAAGCTGCTCGAGCGCGACCCGCGGGTGATCCAGGACACCACCGACGACGCGCTGCTGGCCGCCGCCGACCGCGCCGCCAGCGCCCTGGACGAGGACGGCCCCGGCACCAGCGACATCACCGTCAGCCGGCGCCGCTACGCCTACATCGGCCAGGTCTGCGCCGACGCAGTGCGGGGCCGCGCCGACCCCGGCGGCGACGCCACCGACCGCGTGGACCGCGTGGTGATGCACCCGCTGTGGGGCGTGCCCATCTTCCTGGGCCTGATGTACGTGGTCTTCCACCTGGTGTTCACCCTGGGCGCGCCGCTGATGACGTTCATGGAGGGAGGCATCGGTCTGCTGGCCACCGGGATCCAGGCCCTCTGGCCCGCCGGCAGCGAGAGCCCGCTGCGATCGCTGCTGCTCGATGGCGTGATCGGCGGCGTGGGCGGCGTGCTGGTGTTCCTGCCCAACATCGTCCTGCTGTTCCTGGCCATCGCCCTGCTGGAGGGCAGCGGCTACATGGCCCGCGCGGCGTTCGTCATGGACCGCCTCATGAGCAAGGTGGGCCTGCACGGCAAGAGCTTCATCCCCCTGCTCATCGGCTTCGGCTGCACCGTGCCCGCCATCATGGCCACCCGCACCCTGGAGACCCGGCGCGACCGCCTGATCACCATGCTGGTGCTGCCGTTGATGAGCTGCGGGGCGCGCCTGCCCATCTACGCGCTGATCATCCCGGCCTTCTTCCCCCGGGCCTGGCAGGGACCGGTGCTGTGGCTGATCTACTTCATCGGCATCGTGCTGGCGCTGGCCGGCGCGCAGCTGCTGCGGCGCTCGCTCTTCCGCGGCGAGACCACGCCCTTCCTCATGGAGCTGCCGCCCTACCGCCTGCCCACCGCGCGCAGCCTGCTGACCCAGATGTGGAGCCGCGCCTGGCTGTACGTGAAGAAGGCGGGCACGGTGATCCTGGGCATCTCGATCATCCTGTGGGCGCTGACGTCGTATCCGCAACCGCCGGAGGGCTGGACGCCGCCGGACGCGGCGGCGGTGGCCACCAGCGGGACCTCCGAGGCCGCGGCCATGGCCTACTCCGTGGCCGGCCGCGTGGGCCACGCCCTGGAACCGGTCCTGGCCCCCATGGGTTTCGACTGGCGCATCGGCACCGCGTTGATCGGCGCCTTCGCGGCCAAGGAGGTGTTCGTCGCGCAGATGGGCATCGTCTTCGCCGTGGGCGACGGCGAGGAGAACAGCGACGCGCTGCGCGACCAGCTCCGCGCCCGCTACGACCCGCTCGTCGGCTTCTGCATCATGCTCTTCGCCCTGATCGCCACCCCGTGCATGGCCACCGTGGCGGTCACCCGGCAGGAGAGCGGCTCCTGGCGCTGGGCGCTGCTGCAGTTCTGGGGGCTGACCGCGCTGGCCTGGGTGCTGACCACCCTGGTCTTCCAGCTCGGCAGGGCGCTGGGTGCGTGATCGCCGGGCAGTCCGTACGTTCTCTGCAGGGCGTCGCCGTGGTGGCGACGGCGCCCGGACCACCCGAGGGGAAGCTCGCTCATGACCTGGCTGGAACCGGCCCTGACCGCCGCCATCCTCGCCGTCGCCGTCGCCTGGGCGGCGCGCCGCCTGTATCGCAGCCTGAACCGCCGCGTGCGGCCGGGCGAGTCGGACACCTGCGCCCCCTCCGCCGGAGGCTGTGGCTGCAGCGGGTGCCCCGTCAGCGGCGCCGCCGGGGATGGTTCTTGCGACCACGAGCCCGGACGCCGAACTTCGGCCTGACAACCGGCCGCGGCACCGCCCGGGCCCGGCCACCAGAGGGGGGTCCACCCTTGTCCGACCACCTCGCGCCCCGCTCCTCCGCGCTCCCGGCCGAACTGACCGGCGACCTCCTCGCCCAGCTCCTCGCCCTGCTGCCCATCGGGATCCACGCCAAGGACCCGCGGCAGGACCTGCGTTACGTGCTCTGGAACCGGGCCATGGAGGCCATCACCGGCCTGCCCGCCACCGAGGTGGTGGGCCGCACCGATGCCCAGGTCTTTCCCGCCGACGTCGCGCGCGCCCACGCCGGGGACGACCTCCTCGTCGCCCGCACCGGCAAGCCGCTGCGCCGCGACGGGACGGTGAGCCAGTTCTCCGCCCCCGGCCACGTGATGAATATCCAGAAGCTGCCCCTGCTCGGGCCCGATGGCCAGGTGGCCCTGGTGGTCACCCTGGTGGAGGACGTCACCGAGCAGCGGCGCCTCGAGCGCCAGGTGCAGCACGCCCAGAAGATGGAGGCGGTCAGCCGCCTGGCCGGCGGCATCGCCCACGACTTCAACAACCTCCTGCAGGTGATCATGGGCTACGGCGAGCTGCTGCGCGGCGACCTGCCCGCCGGCCACGCCCGCGGCGACCTCGAGCGCATCCTGCGCGCCGGCTCGCAGGCCGGCGCCCTGGTCAACCAGCTGCTGACCTTCAGCCGGCAGGACCGTCCCCTGGCCACCGCCCCGGTGGATCTGGGCGCCCTGCTCGACCGCCTGCAGCAGGTGCTGCGCCGGGTGATCGGCGAGGACATCGCCCTGGAGTTCCGGCCGGCGGCGGACCTGCCGCCGGTGACCGCGGACGCCACCCAGATCGAGCAGGTGGTCCTCGACCTCTGCGTCAATGCCCGCGACGCCATGCCCGAGGGCGGCACCCTGACCCTGCGCACCTTCGCCAGCCAGATCGACGCCGCGGCCAGCCTGCGCCGCGGCGACCTCGAGCCGGGCCGCTACGTGGGCTTCTCGGTGACCGACACCGGCGTGGGGATCCCCTCGGACCTGCAGGCCACCATCTTCGAGCCGTTCTTCACCACCAAGGAGGTGGGCTGCGGCAGCGGCCTGGGCCTGGCGTCGGCGTATGCCGTGGCCCGCGCCCACGGCGGGGCGGTGGCCGTACAGAGCCGGCCGGGCCGGGGCGCCACCTTCACGGTGTGGATCCCGGCGGCCGGAGAGCCGGCCGCGGCGGGCGACGGCGCGCCCGATGGCGCGCCCGATGGCGCCGCGGCGGAGTTCGGGCCGGATCCCGGCGCGCTGGCCGCGGCGGCCGGTCTGGCCACCGATGGCGACGGGGCCGGCGACGGAGCCGGCGCTGGCGTCGACGCTGGCGATGGCGCCGGCCCGGCCCGCCGGGCGGCCGGCCGCATCCTCGTGGCCGAGGACCAGGACGCCGTGCGGGACCTCTGCGTG
>CAZWYF010000087.1:0-1541 GCA_964637835.1 uncultured Fibrobacteraceae bacterium | reverse complement strand
GGCCGGCCGCATCCTCGTGGCCGAGGACCAGGACGCCGTGCGGGACCTCTGCGTGACCATCCTCGAGCGGGCCGGTTACACGGTGGTCGCCGCCCGCGACGGGGTCGAGGCGGTGGAGCGCTGGTCCGCGGCCGCCGAGCCCTTCGATCTCCTGCTGCTGGACGTGCGCATGCCCGGCCTCGATGGCAGCGCGGCGCTGGAGGTCATCCGCGAGCGCGGCGACCACACGCCCGTGCTCTTCTGCAGCGGCTACCAGGACGAGGAACTGCCCCGCGAGATGCTCGCCGGGGCGGCCGGGGGCCTGTTGCACAAGCCGTACACGGCCGAGGTGCTGCTCGAGCGGGTGGCCGGCGCGGTCCGCCGGGCCCGGAGCCAGGATCCCGGCGCCTGACACCTCCGTGGCGGGATCCTGCCAGTCATGTCAGGTTATAGCTGACGGGATGTCGCGCCGGCCTGACACCGTGGTGCCCCGCGGCAGGACCCGGGGATATCCCCATCCGGTCCGGTCCGGCTTTTGCCCGTCCAAGATGATGCCGATTCGCAACTTCCGGAATTGTCCCCCGACTTGTCCCCCGGCGGCACGCCCCGTGCAAAAGGTGGGCGAAAACGTGGGGCCAGGAAGGAGTCGATCGTGAAGAACTGGACCGTCAACGCCATGGAGATCCTGCAGAAGGCCCAGCAGCAGGCGTACGCGCAGAAGCACGCCGAGCTGGCGCCGCTGCACGTGCTGTGGGCCCTGCTGGCCGCGCCGGGCGTGGCCGCGCGCACCCTGCGCGCCCTGGAGGTGGACCCGCAGCTGGTGCTGCGCACCTGCGAGCAGGAGCTGAAGAGCCTGCCCACGGTGCAGAACCCCGAGGTGCCCGATCCGGGCCGCGAGCTGCAGCAGGTGATGCTCGAGGCCCAGAACCTCGCGCAGAAGGGTTCCGGCGGCATGGTGGGCACCCGGGAGCTGCTGCTGGCGGTGGCCGGCGACCGCGGCCGCGCGGGCAGCGTGCTGAAGACCTTCGGCCTGGACCGCGGCGCCCTCGAGCGCGCGGTGGCCCAGACCGCCGCCGGCGACTACCAGGGCGACGACGAATCCGCCGTGGCCGAGGGCGAGGAGAGCGCCCTGCGCAAGTACGCCCGCGACCTCTGCCAGCTCGCCCGCGACGGGAAGATCGACCCGATCATCGGCCGCGACGAGGAGATCCGCCGCGTGGTGCAGATCCTCAGCCGCCGCACCAAGAACAACCCCGTGCTCATCGGCTCGCCGGGCGTGGGCAAGACCGCCGTGGCCGAGGGCCTGGCGCGCCGCCTGGTGGAGGGCGACGTGCCCGAGGGCCTGAAGGACAAGCAGCTCTTCGCCCTGGACATGGGCGCGCTGCTGGCCGGCGCCAAGTACCGCGGCGAGTTCGAGGAGCGCCTGAAGAACGTGGTCAAGGAGGTGACCGCCGCCGAGGGCGAGATCCTCCTGTTCATCGACGAGATGCACACCCTGGTGGGCGCCGGCAAGGCCGAGGGCGCCATGGATGCCAGCAACATCCTCAAGCCAGCGCTCTCGC
>CAZWYF010000086.1:2717-10991 GCA_964637835.1 uncultured Fibrobacteraceae bacterium | reverse complement strand
CGGCCTGGTGGTCGGGCGCAAGGGCACCCCCTGATCCGCCAGACCCGGGCGTCCGCAACCCATGGCCTGAGGCACCAGCGACCTGCGGAAGTTCCTGTCCCTCGACACCTTGATGCTGCTGTCGGCGGCCTGCTGGCCCACCACCGCCCCCGCCGCCGACGCGGGGCCCACCTTCGTCCACGGCTGGGCGGCCTCGCCGCAGGACGCCACCGGACGACCCGATCGCTCCGCGCAGTGAATTCCTGTTTTTGATATCACCGGCCATTGTCTTATGGTTGCCATGGATGTTAAAATGATATCAACCGGATGGAGGCCGCCGCCGTGACCCTGAACGTTCGCCTGGCCTCGGCGATCCTGCTGGTCGCCACCTTGCCGCTCATGCTGCTGAGCATGATGCTCCATGCCAGCCATCGCGACGACATCACGCGCGCCACCGAGGCGCACCTGCGCTCGGCCGCCTCCATCCAGAGCGCCCGCGTGGCGGCCGTCCTCGCCCGCGATACCGAGCGTCTGGCCCTGATCGGCGGCCGCACCGACCTGCAGCAGAGCCTCGCCCGTCACGTCGCGACCCGCGACCAGGCCTCCCGGGAACGGATGAACCGCATCCTCGCCGACGCCGCCGCCTCGGTTCCCGACCTCGAGGAACTCGCGATCTACGACCTCGGCGGCGTGGCCGTGGCGGCCACCGATTCCACCCTGATCGGCCACGTCCATCCCCGACGCGAGCTGTTCGATCACGCTCGCCGCCGACCGCTCGTCGGGCGCCTCCACGGGGACGACCGCGAACGGCCGCAGCTCACCCTCGCCGGCCCGGTGGTGCGCGAGGGCGCCGCCATCGGCGTGGTCGTCATCCAGGCCGGGGCCGCGGCCATCCACCGGGCGCTCGCCGACACCACCGGACTCGGCGAGACCGGCGAGACCGTCCTCGCGCAACCCCTCGCCGGGGACCGGTGGCGATTCCTCGCCCCCACGCGCTTCCGTCCGGACGCCACCTTCACCGGGTTCACCAGTGCCTGCACCGCGCTGCCCGCCTCCCGCACGCTGGGCCGCGGTGGTGGCGAGAACGTCTGCGTGGATTATCGCGGGCAACCGGTCTTCGCCATGAGCCAGACGGTTCCCGGTACCGACTGGTCGCTGGTGGTGAAGATCGACCGCGCCGAGGCGCTCGCGCCGCTGAACCAGGCCATGATCTGGCTCCTCGGGCTGGCGGCGTTCCTGTGCGCGGCCATCGTCGTGGCCACCCTGCACTTCTGCCGGCGGCTGAGCCCGCCGCTGGCGGAGCTGGCCACGACCGCCGGCGGTGTCGGCACGCGCGAGGTCCACGAGCGTGGCGACCGCGAGCGCGAGGTCCGCGAGCGCGACGGCCGCGGCCGCGGCGATGGCGATCGCCACCGCCCCACCCCCGGCCGCACCCCCGAGGCCGCCGACGCGCTGGCCGCCCGCCTCGACACCATGGCCATCCAGGTGGCCGCCGCCCACGCCGCCCTCGAGCAGAACGCCCGCCGGCTCGCCGCCGAGGTCGCGCGCCGTCGCGCCGTGGAGGCCGAGTGCGAGAGCCTCGGCGCCGAGCTCGCCCGGGTCCGCGACCAGATCCGCTCCGACCTCTGCCCCGACTGCGGCGCCCCCCACCGGCGGCCGGCCGAGCGGGCGCGCCGCGGCGAGATCCGCGAGTAGCACGCGGCCGGATCGCGTTCGACCGGAACGGCGCGGCGGGCATCCCGGGGCTGGCATGGTCGCTAATCTTTACTAATTTGGTCGCCATATCCGGGTTCCCGGCGCGCCCGATCCCGCGGGGCGCCAGGGTGTGACCGGACCGTGACCGGACCGCGACGGAACCGGAGCCGAACCCAGGCGGAGGACGACCATCATGGCCCAGCGAACGTCCCGGGCCCACGCCGATCGCGACGCCGCCCAGGCGGGCCTGCGCGGCATCCAGCACATCATCGCCGTGGGCAGCGGCAAGGGCGGCGTGGGCAAGTCCACCGTGACGGTGAACCTGGCCGCGGCGCTGCAGGAGCAGGGCCTGAGCGTGGGCGTGCTCGATGCCGACATCTACGGGCCCAGCCAGCCCGGCATGCTCGGCGCGGTGGGCGAGCAGGTCACCGGCCGCGGCGACGCCATCCTGCCCAACCAGCGGCACGGCCTGCACTTCGTCTCCATGGGCCTGATGCTCGACGCGCCGGACGAGCCGGTGATCTGGCGCGCGCCCATCGCCATGAAGGTGATCAACCAGTTCCTCGGCCGCGTGGTCTGGGGCGAGCTGGACTACCTGCTCATCGACATGCCCCCGGGCACCGGCGACGTGCAGCTGACGCTCTCGCAGCAGGCCCGGCTCACCGGCGCGGTGGTGGTCACCACCCCGCAGCAGGTCTCCCTGGGCGTGGCGCGGCGGGGCCTGCGCATGTTCGAGGCGGTGAGCGTGCCCACCCTGGGCATCATCGAGAACATGAGCGGCTTCACCTGCGCGCACTGCCAGGAGACCACCCACATCTTCGCCCGCGGCGGCGGCGAGGCGCTGGCCAGCGAGCTGGAGCTGCCCTTCCTCGGGGCGCTGCCCCTGGATCCGCTGGTGGTCCAGAGCGGCGAGGATGGCCTGCCGGTGGTGCGCAGCGCACCGGACTCGGAGACCGCGGCCGCCTTCCGCCAGCTCGCCGAGGGCCTGCAGCGCGAGGTGGCCCGCGAGCAGGAGCGCCGCGGCGATCACCCCGAGGAGGCCCTCCTCGAGGACGACGGCAAGACCGTCCGCCTGCAGTGGAGCGACGGCCACGAGGGCGTGCACCGCGCCTATGACCTGCGCCTGAACTGCCCGTGCGCGAGCTGCGTGGACGAGGACAGCGGCCGCCGCATCCTCGACCCCGGCGCCGTGCCCCTGGACGTGGCCGTGCGCACCGTCCAGCAGGTGGGCCGCTACGCCCTGGCCTTCGCCTTCACCGACGGCCACGACACCGGCATCTACAGCTATCCCCGGCTGCGCGACCTCTGCGAGTGCCACGCCTGCCAGGCCGCCCGCGGCGAGGACGCCCAGCCGTTCAGCATCTGATCCGGGAGGTCGCCGGTCCGCGGGGACCGGCGGAACCGACCGGGCCTGCACGCCCCGAAAGGACCGCCATGAGCCAGCCCGCCCACGATCTCGCCATCACCGCCCAGCCCACCGCCAACCCCCGGGTGTGCACCTTCGGCGTGGACCGGCCCCTGCACCAGGACCGCGCGGTGCGCTGCCGCAGCGCCGAGGAGGCCGCCGGCTCGCCCCTGCTCGAGGCGCTCATGGGCATCGAGGACGTCCGCGAGGTGGTGGTCATGGGCCACAGCCTGTCCATCGCCAGGGACGGCGACCGCTCCTGGCGCGTGCTGGGTGCGGAGATCGGCGCGGCCATCCGCGGCGCCTTCGCCACCGCCGCCGACGCCGGCGTCCCGCTCATCGCCGAGCAGTACACCGAGCAGACCCCGGCCGAGCAGGAGATCCGCGAGGCGGTGGCGTCCATCCTGGAGAACCAGATCAACCCCCAGATCGCGTCGCATGGCGGCTTCGTCGAGGTCACCGACGTGCAGGGCACGGCGGTCTACCTGACCATGGGCGGCGGCTGCCAGGGCTGTTCCTCGGCCTCGGCCACCCTGCGCCACGGCGTGGAGAAGGCCATCCGGCAGGCCGTGCCGGCGGTCACCGAGATCGTGGACGTCACCGACCACGCGGCCGGCACCGACCCGTACTACCGCTAGCGACGGCTAGCGACGGCTAGCCGCCGGTACCGCTGAGCATGCGCCCGGCCTGGGCGCGGCCAAGGTCGGTGACGTGGAGGCGGTCGCCCTCGCGGATCACCAGGCCCGACTGCACCGCGCCGGCCACCACGCGGCGGGTGAACGACGGCGTCCAGCCCACGTGCTTGCCGTGCAGGTGGGCCACCCGCGACTCGGCCTCCTCGTCCGCTCCGCCCTCGTGCTGGGCCAGGTGGATGGCCAGCATGAGCTGGGCGAACTCCCAGCGCTGACGCCGGCGGCGGCGCAGCACGGCCATCAACCCACGTCCCGGCGCGAGCAGGAAGACCACGGCGAACACCGCGCCCACGCCCAGCGCCATGCAGCCGGCGATGGATGCGTCCAGCGCCACGGCCAGGGCGAAGCCCAGGGCCGCGGCGACCACGCCCAGCCCCACGGCCAGCGCGAGCATGACGCCCAGGCGGTCGGTGAGCAGGTAGGCCGCCGCCGGCGGACCCACCATGAGCGCCACCACCAGGATCAGGCCTACGGCGTCGAAGGCCCCCACCGCGGTCACCGAGACCAGGGTCATCAGGCCGTAATGCACCATGGCGGGCGCCAGGCCCAGGGAGGCGGCCAGGCCGGCGTCGAAGGTGGCGAGCTTCAGCTCCTTGAAGAAGACCGCCACCACCACCAGGTTCAGCAGCGCCACGCCCAGCATGTACCAGAGGTGGCGCGGCCCCACGTCCGCGCCGCCGATCACCAGCCGGTCGAAGGGCGCGAAGGCCAGCTCGCCGAGCAGCACGGCGTCGGTGTCCAGGTGGACGTCGCCCGCGAAGCGCGTGATCAGCACGATGCCCACCGAGAACAGCGCCGGGAACACGATGCCCACCGCCGCGTCCTCCTTCAGCCGCCGCGACCGCGACAGCAGCTCCACCAGCGCCACGGTGAGCAGGCCGGTGGCCGCCGCGCCCAGCATGGGCAGCGGCGAGGCGAGCGTCCCGGCCAGGAAGAACCCCACCACGATGCCCGGCAGGATGGCGTGGCTGATGGCGTCGGCGAGCATGGCCAGCCTCCGCAGCACCAGGAACACGCCCACCAGCGCGCAGCCGGCGGCGGTCACCGCGGCGATGGCCAGGATCTCCCACTGCGCCCCGCTCATGACGACCCCTCCGGCCGGTCGGCGTCCCGCTCAGGGTCCCGCCCGGGGTCCCGCCCGGAGTCCCGCCCGGGGCCACGCCCGGCGTCCCGCCCGGCGTCCCGGTCAGCGTCGCGATCCGGACCGGGGTCGCGGCCCGCGGCGTGGTCCCGGCCGGCCGGCCCCTTGGGACCGAGCGACGGGCGCTCGCCGGCGGGGTGGACGCGCGGCTCCACGTCCGAGGGCTGCGGGCCGGCGGGCGGGCGGGTGGCGCCGGAGGCCGCCGGGCGAGGGCTGGCGGGTCCCGCCGAAGGGCCCCCCGGGGGGCCCCCCGGGGGGCCCCCGGGGGGGCTCGCCGCGGAGGCCGCGGGCGCGCCGCCGCCGCCCACCAGGTCGCGGCCGCTCGCCACGCCCGACGGGGTCAGCCGCCAGCGGCCGTCGCGGTCCACGGCGGCCAGGTCGCGGTCGGCGAGGTCGTCCAGGGCGCGCCGCACGCCGGGGGCCGGGCTCATGGCCTGGAGCACCTCCACGGCGTGGGGCGCGGCGGCGGGGTCGGCGTGCTGGGCGGCCAGGCGGTAGAGGTCGGCCAGGACGGTGTCGCTGCGCGTGCGGCGGCGCTGGCGGGCCTGGCGCAGGCGGGCGGCGAGCACGCCCCGACGCGGGGCGAACAGCAGGGAGACCACCACCAGCGTCGTGATCACCAGCACGATGGTCGGCCCGGTGGGCAGGCGCGGGGTGAGGCTGGAGAGCACCGCGCCGGTGAGGCCGGCCACCGCGCCCAGGCCGCCGGCCAGCAGCACGAGCACGCCCAGGCGGTCGGTCCACTGGCGGGCCGCGGCGGCGGGCGCGACGATCATCGCGCTCATGAGCACCACGCCCACGGTCTGCAGGCCGATCACGATGGCGATCACCAGCAGCGTGGTGAGCGCCACGTCGAGCACGCGCACGGGCAGGCCCGTGGCGCCGGCGAAGCCCACGTCGAAGCTCAGGAGCTCGAACTCCTTCCACAGCAGCCCGAGCGCCAGCAGGACCAGGCCGCCGAGCACGGTCATGGTGCGCAGGTCGTCGCCCACCAGGGCGGCGGCCTGGCCGAAGAGGAAGGTCTCCAGGCCGGCCTGGGCGGCCCCGGCGGTGCGCTGGATGAGGGTCAGCAGCACCAGGCCGCCGCCGAAGAACACGGCCAGGACCAGGCCCAGGGCGGTGTCCATCTTGATGCGGGTGGTGCGCACCACCAGGATCACCACCAGCGAGGCCAGCCAGCCGGCCACCGCCGCGCCCAGCACCAGCACCAGCGACGCGCGGGAACCGGTGATCATGAAGGCCAGCACGATCCCCGGCAACGCGGCGTGGCTCACCGCATCGCCCAGCAGGCTCTGGCGGCGCAGCACCGCGAAGGTGCCCAGGGCGCCGGCCACCAGTCCCAGCGCCGCCGAGCCCAGGGCCACGGTGCGCAGGGTGTAGTCGGTGAACAGCTCGCCCAGCACGGTCATGGGCGGATCCGTCCGTAGCCGCCCAGGGCATCCCCCTCGGGATCGGGCGCCGGATCGGCCGGCGCCTGGCGTTGCAGGAAGTCCACGCGGCCGCCGTAGGCCAGGCGCACGTTCTCCGGCGTGAACGCCGTCTCCACCGGGCCGCTGGCGATGCGGCGCACGTTGAGCAGCGTCACCTGGTCGAAGTACTCGGCCACGGTCACCAGGTCGTGGTGGACCACCACCACGGTGCGGCCCTGGCTGCGCAGCTCCTTGAGGAGGTCGACGATGGCCCGCTCGGTGCGGGCGTCCACGCCCTGGAAGGGCTCGTCCATGAAGTAGACGCGGGCGTCCTGCACCAGGGCCCGGGCCAGGAAGACGCGCTGCTGCTGACCGCCGGACAGCTCGCTGATCTGGCGATCGTGGAACTCGGCCATGGCCACCTTCTCCAGCGCCGCGAGCGCGGCCTCGCGCTCGCGTCGACCGGGGCGGCGGATCCAGCCCAGGGCACCGTAGGTGCCCATCTGCACCACGTCGAGCACCGTGGTGGGGAAGTCCCAGTCCACGCTGCCACGCTGGGGCACGTAGCCCACGGCGCGGCGCTGCTGGCGGTAGGGCTTGCCGTGGATGAGCACCTGCCCGGCCGCCGCGGGCACCAGGCCGAGCATGGCCTTGACCAGGGTGGTCTTGCCCGCGCCGTTGGGGCCCATGATGGCCATGAGGGTGCCCGCGGGCACGGAGAGGTCCACGTCCCAGAGCACCGGCCGCTCGCGGTAGGCCACCGTCAGATCGGTGACCTCCACGGCGGTGGTGGCGGTGGCGTTGGCGTGGTCGGCGGCGGCGCCGGCGGCGGTGGTGGCCGCGGCGTCGGCGGCGGTGGCGGAAGACGGCGCGTGGCCGGGCCCATCGACGATCATGGAGCGGCTCCCAGGGTGTCGGATTCGGCGTCGGCGAGGCCCACCGGCGGCACCTCGCCGCCCAGCGCCTCGGTGATGGTGGCGACGTTGTGGCGGAACATGCCCAGGAAGTCGCCGGCCGGACCGAAGGGGTCGCCCAGGCTGTCGCTGTGGAGCACGCCGCCGAGCTCGACGTCGAAGTTCCGCGCGTGCACCGCCTCGCGCACCGCCTCGATGGCCCGGCGCGGCACGGAGTTCTCCACGAAGATGGCCGGGATCCGCTCGCTGGCGATGAACGTGGCCAGGTCCTGGACGTCGCGGGTGCCCGCCTCGCTGGCGGTGGAGATGCCCTGCAGGCCACGGACCTCCAGCCCGTAGGCGCGGCCGAGATAGTTGAAGGCGTCGTGGGCGGTGATCAGGATACGGTGCTCGCGGGGGATGGTGCTCAGACTGGCCCGGGCCCAGTCGTGCAGCTCGGAAAGCTTGTTCGCGTAGGCCGCGGTGCGGAGGTTGTAATCACCGGCGAAGTCAGGATGGTCGCGCTCGGCGAGAGCCTCCTCCACGGCGCCGGCGGCGAGCTGCCACAGGTCGAGGTCGAACCAGACGTGGGGATCGTAGGCGCCCGCGAACTCCTCCGGCGCGAGGCGGCGGTTGGTGGGCACGGCCTCCGCCACCGGCACCGTGGGCCGGGGCGACCCGGCGAGCACGTCGCCCATCTTGGCCTCGAGGTGCAGGCCGTTGGTGAAGACGACGACCGCCTGGCGGATGCGCTCGAGGTCGCCGGCGCTGGCCTTGTACTGGTGCGGGTCGAGACCCGGGCCCATGAGCACGCTGACCCGCACGCGGTCGCCGCCGATGGTGCGGACCAGGTCGCCCACGATGCTGGTGGTCGCCACCACGTCCAGCGGGGGTCGGTCGGCCTCGTCCTCCTCGCGGTCGACGGCGTCGCCGTCGTAATCGAGGCGCTGGACGACATCGTCGGTGTCGCCGCCACCGCCGCAGGCGGCGATCAGCAGGAGGCCCATCAGCAGGAGGCCCATCAGCAGGAGGCCTGACAGGGTGGATGGGATCGGTGAGC
>CAZWYF010000086.1:0-2617 GCA_964637835.1 uncultured Fibrobacteraceae bacterium | reverse complement strand
ATCAGCAGGAGGCCCATCAGCAGGAGGCCTGACAGGGTGGATGGGATCGGTGAGCGTCTCATCATGAACTCTCCTCAGGTCTTGGGATGCGACTCTGGCACGTTCGCGCCAGGGGCGCAACGTCCGGGAATGGGTGTGCCGTGGGGATCGTGGGACGGCTGGCCCAGCCAGCGGTCCAGGCGATCGACCACGTCCTCGGACATGGCGTGCTCGAGCCGGTGAGCCTCGGCGTGGACGCGGTCGGCCGGAACGCCGAGCACGGTGGCCAGGAACGTCTCGATCAGCCGATGACGGCGCAGCACGCAGCGGGCCGCCCGGCGGCCGGACCCGGTCAGGCCGATGCCCCGGTAGCGCTCGTGGACCACCAGTCCGGCCGCGGCCAGGCGCTTGATCATGCCGGTGACCGAGGGCCGGGCCACGCCGAGCCGGGCGGCCAGCTCGCTCGTGGTCGCGGGTACCTCGCGCTCCTCGAGGCGGAGCAGCTCGGTGAGGTAGTTCTCGGTCGACTCGGTCAGCATCGGTCGTGTCGTCCTCGGTCCTGGTCAGATGCGCAGCACCACGCCCGCGCCCGCGGACCAGTCGTCGGCCTCGCCCCGGAAGCCCTTGCCCACGCGCAGGTCGAGCTGCAGGTCGCCGTGCACCTGGTAGGTGACACCGGTGTCGACGTATCCGGTGGACGGACCATGGTCCTCCTCCTGGTCGAAGCCGTATCCCTCGAGGAACCAGCTCCAGCGCGCGTCCAGGGCGACGCCCACCGCCGTCGAGAGCCAGAGGCTGTCGTGGCGGCCGCGGCCGTCGTGCGGGCGCGTCCAGCCGAGGTTGCTGCCCACACCCACACGGTCGGTCAGCTCCCATTCGGCGGCCAGGATCACCGCGGGCTCGGCCTCCTCCGACCCGACACCCTCGGCACCCGTGGGCAGGGTCGAGGAGGCGAGCAGCGCCAGCGTGGGGACGGTCGCCGCCCCCTTCAGGAGGGCGAGCTTCGCTCCCAGCTCCAGATCGGTGAACCCGTCCTGCTCGCCGCCGGGCGCGTCCACCCCGGACCAGCTGCCCAGGCCGAGGCGACTCTCCAGCCAGGGCAGCAGGCCCACGCGCACCAGGACCTCGCCCACCTCGGTGACGTCGGTCCCGCCCTCGCTCGCCAGGGTGGCGCCGGCCTCGATCTGCACCCGGCCGGGGGCGATGGTCACGGCGCTCTCGGTGAAGTCGGGCCGGTCGCCCACCAGGGGCTCGGCGTCGGCCGCCAGCACGGGGGCTCCGCTGGCGACGGTGGTGATCAGCGCCATGGCGAGTCCGGTCCTGATCGGCCTGGTGAGGTACGGTGTCATGGTGGCATCCTCTCGTCGCCCCCGCAGGGGTAAGGGCCAAGGAGTTAGGTGAGACTAACTCCCCGACATGGTAAGCGGATCGGCGGTCCGGTCAAGCGGTGATGCGCAGACCGCCGCTCAGTGAGCCGGCACGAAGATCTTCCGCGAGACCATCCCCGCGACGGTGCGCAGGAACACCACCGTCCAGATCCCCAGCAGCCAGACCAGCACCAGCCAGTAGAAGCCGCCCAGCCAGGCCCAGCCGCTCATCTGCCAGGCCAGGCCCGTGGCCACGGCGAAGGCGCCCGAGGGGAAGGTGAACGCCCACCAGGACATGGCGAAGGGGAGGTCCCCGGCGCGCAGGTAGTGCACCATGAGGATCATGCCCATGATGAACCACCAGGCCGCGAAGCCCCAGCTGGCCACCACCAGCAGCTTGACCAGCGGCGCCAGCAGGGCGGGGGTGAGGTCCAGCACGGGCTGGTGCTGCACCAGGTGCAGCAGCTTGGCCAGGCCGATGGCGATGATGGCCGTGGGGGCCATGCCGATGAAGAACGTGGCCGCCAGCCGGCCCGGCGGCAGGGGCGCGAACTTGTAGCGGTGGTAGACGGCCGAGCCCACGAACACGAAGAGGAAGAACCCCACACCCAGGCTGGCCAGCGAGACGCCCACCAGCAGATCCTGCGCGGCCGGGAAGAGGCCGGCCAGCTCCAGGCCCGCCACCGGGATCACCAGCTTGCTCACCGGCGGGATGAACCAGCCGAAGTTGGCGTGCTTGACCTCGATCTGCGCGTGGCGGTAGACCCGCAGCAGCACCACCCAGCCCAGGACGTAGATGCCGATGGTGCCCAGCGTCCAGAGGACCAGGGCCAGCGTGCGGGACACCGCCTCCGGCAGCAGCAGGTCCGGGTACCGGAGGAAGTCCAGGGCCAGCACGTGCAGGGCGATGGGCATGGTGGGCAGGAAGCTCGCGGCCACGGGGTGCTCGAGGTCATGGTGCACCGCGCGCGGGAAGCGGAACCAGCGGATGGACCAGGGACCGATGGAGAGCAGGAAGAGCGCCAGGGCCAGGACGATGAAGAGGCCGGCCACCGGCCGCACCCAGGCGCCGCCGGTGAAGGCGATGGCCAGTGGCACCACCGCGGTGCCCATCACCGCGGCGAACCAGGCGGGGCTGAAGGTCTCCACGATGCGGCCGGGGTTCATGTCCCGGGCGGTGAGGGTGGCGGGCTGGGCACTCATGGGGTACGGTCCTCCTGCGCGAAGGTGGGTGACGGCGAGCGGCCATCCGGCCATGGATAACCACCCTG
>CAZWYF010000085.1:5691-11067 GCA_964637835.1 uncultured Fibrobacteraceae bacterium | reverse complement strand
ATAGTGGTCCAGGCGGCTGGATGATTCTTGTCGTGAAGACCCGTTCAGGTACACCGCGGTGTACCTCTACGGAACATTTCATCAAGTGGCTCCGACCGCCATCGCGGTACCGAGAGGTAGCCACGCCATACCCGCGCCCGGCCAGCTCCCCCTTTCCGCCCCGCTGATGTGCCATGATCATCACGGCCTCCCCCACCGAGCACCGCGCACACGGGAGACACGGTACCATGCGCACCCTCGCGACCCGCGGCCGCGTCCCGCTGACCACCGAGCCCGACACCCACGGCGGCGCCACCCGCGTCGCGATCACGGCCACGTCCGGCGCCCCCGTGCCCGCGGGCGTCTATCTGGCGCACCTGCAGAGCGGCGGCGCGCAGACCACCGTCAAGCTCACGCTGGTGGATTAGCGCATTTGCGACCCGCGCGTCCGTGGCTAGGATGTCGCCATCACCCCGATTCCGGAGGACACGTCCATGAAGACCCTGACCTCGGCCGCCGTGTCGGCCCTGATCCTCGTCGGCGCCGTGGGCTCGGCGCAGGCCCACTGCGAGATCCCCTGCGGCATCTATGGCGACGAGATGCGCTTCGACATGATCGACGAGCACCTCGAGACCATCGCCAAGTCCATGCGCCAGATCGAGGAGCTGAGCGCCGACCCCGCCGCCAATGCCAACCAGCTCACCCGCTGGATCATGAACAAGGAGGACCACGCCGCCCAGCTGCGCGAGATCCTCACCGTCTACTTCCTGGACCAGCGCATCAAGCCCGTCGACCCCGTCGATGGCGAGGCGTACCAGACCTACCTCGCGCAGATCGAGACCCTGCACCGGATGATGGTCCGGGTCATGAAGACCAAGCAGACCACCAACCTGGTGCACGTGACCGAGCTGCAGGAGCTGAAGGACCGGCTCTACAGGCTCTACTTCGGCGAGGACCACGAGAAGCACACGCACTGAGCCGGCTGGCGAAGGGGTCGGCCGGCTGGCGAAGAGGTCGTGCCAGGCGGCCTCCTCAGTAGCTGAAGACCCGCGTCCCCTCGCGCGTGAGCGCGGCGTGCATGTTCTGCGGGGTCGTCGGCTCGAATCCCGGCACCAGGTCCGCGCGGTCGATGCCGGCGGCCTCCAGGCAGTCGCCGCCCACCAGCACGGTGCCCAGTTCGCGGAAGTTCTCCAGCAGGACGTGCAGCGGCTTGCCCGTCACCGGGCAGGCGGGCGACTCGGTGCGCCGCCGGGCGTAGCTCACCGCGTCCACGTTGAGCAGGATGGTGGCCTCCCAGCCGCTCCGGGCGAGCTTGCTGGCCAGGCGGACGGCCTTGGCCACGCGGGCAGGCTGGTCGCTGGCGAGGTTGACGAGGATGTGCATGCTCAGGAATCCTCCCGGACGAAGCCGTCGTCGTCGGCGTCGCGCTCCAGGGTGCGCAGCCGCGCGAACATGTCCTTGAGGTCGCGCAGGCCGCCGAGGGTGAACCAGACGAAGACCACGCCGGCCATGGCGAACTGCACCGCCACGAACCAGCGCCAGAAGGTGGCCCAGCTCGCGTCGCCCACGTCGTGGGTCAGGTTGTAGATGGTGCCCACGGTGAAGATGCCGAACTGCAGGAACGTCCAGCAGTAGGTGGCCACGTAGAGCACCTTGTCGCGTCGGCGGAACTCCGGCGTGAAGAGGAAGAGCCGCTGCAGGCGGGTGACCATGCCGTCGCCGATCACCACGTCGTCGGCCACGGTCCAGCGGCCGCGGTGCAGCAGGCGGTCGAGGTCGTGGCTCTTGCCGGGGCCCAGGAGCGAGACCGCCGCGTAGACCAGCAGCGAGGCGCCCATGCCGATGGCCCAGAACTGCTGGCCATTGATGGGGAACTGGGGGTCGAGCTGGTTGGCGATGATCCCGCCCACGGAGATCCCCGCGCCGGTGATCATGGCCGACCACGCCGCCGGGGTGGTCCCGCGCTTCCAGTACAGCCCGCCGATGATCACCGCGCCCGAGCCGCCGGCGAAGATGGCGCCGGTGATGGCGAAGAAGAGGAAGATGTACTGGTTCTGCTGGAAGAGCAGCGAGAACACGAAGATGAACACCGCCACGCCCAGGATCGACAGGCGCAGCGCCCGGAGGTGCGCCCGCGGCTCGAGCAGCTTGCCGCCGCGCAGCGGCAGCAGCACGTCCTGGATGAAGATCGCGCCCCAGGAGTGCAGGTAGGTGTCGTGGGTGGAGATGAACGCCGCGAGCATCACCGCGGCGAAGGCGCCGATCAGGCCGTGGGGCAGCACCTCCACCAGCACCAGCGGGGCGCGTAGCTGGCTGCGGATGGCCTCGCGGTCGACGGCGGCGAGCTGGGCGTTGATGCCGGCGGAGAGGTCGGCGAAGTCCGCGTGGTTGAGGATGGTGTAGATGGCGATGGGCACGAACATCAGGAAGAGGTTCTGCGGCGCGTTCTTCCACATGCCCAGCGCCTCGCCCATCTTGGCCTCGTGGGCGCTGCTGGCGGAGCTGTTGTAGGCCTGCGTGCCCTGCCAGCTCATCTTGCCGTAGAGCAGCCCCGCCAGGCCGATGAGGAAGTACCAGAAGTTGAAGTCCTCCACGTGGCCGGTCTCGAAGGGGTTGATGAGCGAGGCGTCCTGGGGCGCGGCCGCCAGCGCGGTGAAGATCTGGTCCCAGCTGACCACCTTCCAGATCAGCCAGCCGCATACCAGCACGAAGACCAGGTTGACGAAGGTGCCCTGCAGGAAGTCGGTGACGATCACCGTCACCTGTCCGCCGTTGAACACGAAGTACAGCGCCAGGCCCAGCAGCACGAGCATGACCAGCGGGTAGCTGGGGATGGCCACCGCGCCCACCGCCAGGGTCTCGGGGATGCCGCAGTAGTGGATGAAGAACCGCGCGCCCACGCCGGGGAAGATGCCGAAGTTGATGATCCCCGACACCCAGCACACCGTGCCGGCGAAGATGCGGAAGCGGCGCGAGTAGCGGCGCTCGAAGAACTCGGCCAGCGTCAGGCAGCGCGTCTCGCGGAAGCGGTAGATCACCCAGCCGCTCAGCGTGATCACCAGGATCACCACCGAGGTGGTCATCCCCCACCAGGACATGGCGAACCCGGCGATGTAGTTCATCTCCAGGTTGCCCACGATGGTGATGGCCCCGAGGCCGGCGATGCCCCCGGCCACGCCCACCAGGTAGCGGCCCGCCGAGCGGCCGGCGGCCAGGAAGTCGGCCACCGAGCGGGTGTGCCGGTTGCTCTCGCGCACCCCGTGCAGCAGCAGGGCGAGCATGGCCAGGACGATGAGCCAGTCGACGGGGGAGAGGTGCAAGCTGGTGGTCCTTGACGGCGGTCGCGGTGCGGCGGACGGTCGGCCAGCGCCGAGCATAGAGGACCCGCTCACCGGCGCCAAGCACGAGGTCGCCGTGATCGGCCGCGCACGCTCGCTGGCCGGATGATCGGCAACCGCCATCCCGGCGAAATCGTAGTATGCTGGTGGGAGAACACCGTCCCGATCCCGAAAGGACCGCGCCGTGTACCAGCCGCATCCGTCTCCATCGCTGCCGACGCCTCGCCGTGGCCGCGCCCCGCGCGCCCGTGGCGCCAGGCTCCTGCTCCTGGCCGGGACCCTGGCCATGCTCAGCCTGCCCGCCGCGGGGCTCGCCCAGGACGCGACCTCCGGGGCCGCCGCCGACGCCGCCGACGCCGCCGACGCCGGTCCCGATCCCCTCGACACCACCCGCGAGGCCTTCATGGCCGCCGAGACGCCCGAGGGGCGCCTCGACGTGGTGCGCACGTTCCTCGCCGAGCACCCCGACCACCCGGAGGCACCCACGGTGGCCGGCGCCGGCGCCGACGTGCTCATCCATCAGCTGGACGACCGCGCCGGCGCCATCGCCCTGCTCGAGGAGCAGATCGCGCGCTCGGACCAGGCCGCGGCGCAGCAGCGGATGCGGATGCGCCTGATCTCCGCCTACGGCACGCCGGACCACGCCGAGGAGCTCGCCGCGCTGACCGCCGGTCCGGTGGACGTGGCCGCGCTGCCGTTCGGCGACCAGCTCACCGTCCTGGAGGCCGCCGAGGCGGCCGAAGCCTGGGACCTGCTCGCGCGGGCGGCCGACCTCGCCCTGGCCAACGCCACGGCCACGCAGTTCGCCGCCGACTTTCCCGACCGCGAGTTCACCGGCGAGGAGGTCAACGCACGCGGCGCCAACCGGCGCGGCCTGGTGCTCACGTACCACGGCCGCGCGCAGGCCCGGCGCGGCGACCTCGCCGGCGCCATGACCTCCTTCGCCGCCGCCGACGCGCAGCTGCAGAAGGGCTTCCTCGGCGTGCCGGACAACGCGCTCTACCGCTACTGGGGCCAGGCGCTCGTCGCCGCCGGCGAGACCGAGGCCGGCGTGCGCAAGCTGGCGGTGGCCGCCGCCTTCGCCAGCGACGAGCAGGCTCACGACCTGGCGCACGAGCACTACCAGGACCTGGGCCGCGACGAGGACTTCGCGGACTACCTGTGGACCATCCGCCGGGCCGAGGGCCCGCTGGTGCCCGGCTTCGCCGCCCGCGACTACGACGGCCAGGCCCGCCAGTTCGCCGACGTGCGCGGCGAGAAGGCCACCCTGCTGGCCTTCTGGTTCCCCACCTGAGGCGCGTGCCGCGTGGAGTTGCCACGCCTCGAGCCCCTGCATCAGCAGTACCACGACCAGGGCCTGCGGATCGTCGCCATCGACGGCATGGCCGACACCGACCGCAGCCGCGAGTTCATCGACGACCACGACCTCACCTACACCTTCCTGGAGAATGGCGAGGGCGAGGACGACATCCCCGGCGGCCTCTTCGGCATCCGCGGCTACCCCACCTCGTTCCTCATCGATGGCGAGGGCCGCATCCTCGCCGTCCACGTCGGCTTCGCCGAGGGCGACGAGAAGAAGCTGGAGGAGGAGATCCGGCGGGTGCTGGGGTCGTGAGTCCCGGCGGCATGGCGCCTCGCGGATCCTGGCGGGCGCTTGGGAAGGCTCGCCAGCTTCGATCGCCGGCGGTGGCCGCCCAATGACCGTGGCCACCGCCGCGATCCTGGGCACGGATGGCCACCTCACCATGGTGGCCATTCATCAACGCGATTATCTCGAACTCGGGACCGCTTTTGATCGGAAGATCCGTAGACCGCCACCGCGGTGGCGGTCTACGGGTCAATCCATCAAGTCTGGTCCTGGCAGGATGGCGATCTCCCCTCGCCCCGCGAGACCAGTGCTGGACCACGGCCCGGCCGGATCACGGCATCAGCGGGACTTCCAGAACTTCCACCAGGGACCGCTGCCGTCGCTGGCGGATCCAGCCGCGGTCCGGTTCGCCGGCCCGCCCGCCGCGCCGGCCGACGCCAGTTCC
Source organism: uncultured Fibrobacteraceae bacterium (assembly GCA_964637835.1). Classification (GTDB taxonomy): domain Bacteria; phylum Krumholzibacteriota; class Krumholzibacteriia; order LZORAL124-64-63; family LZORAL124-64-63; genus Glo-17. The sequence goes on along the minus strand of CAZWYF010000085.1, from coordinate 5,717 downwards.
CGCTGCACCCGTTCCCACTCGCGGTC
>CAZWYF010000085.1:0-5591 GCA_964637835.1 uncultured Fibrobacteraceae bacterium | reverse complement strand
CGCCCGCCGCGCCGGCCGACGCCAGTTCCCGCTGCACCCGTTCCCACTCGCGGTCGAGGATGGCCTGGGCCGCGGCGGGGTCCGTGGGCGGGTCCATGGCGAACTCCGTCACGTCCGTGCGCTCCTCGAGCCAGGCTGTCACCGCCGCCGGCACGTCGGCGGGCACGTCGGCTCCGGGCTGGTCGGCGCTGATCAGCAGCTGGAGCGACCAGTCGCCGAACGGCCCGCCCTCCGCCGTCACGCCGCTGGCGGCGAGGGCCCGCGAGAGGTCGAAGACCACCAGGTTGCGGGCCCCGTCGCCGGCGCCATCGCGGAGCCGGACGCGCACCCAGCGGACCTGGCCGCGGGGATCATCATCGGCGCGGCGGGAGAACAGGACGATGCCGTCACGGACGGCCGCTTCGCATGGACGCATGGTGGGACCTTGCCTTCAGGATCGTGATGGGGCCAGGGATCTCGAAATGGAATATCAGGGCGCAGCTTGCCACACGAATCGGTGGGAAGGCAAGGCCGCGAGGCGAGGCTGGGTGGCGAAACCGCGAGGCGGAGCTGGGCGACTAGGCCGTGATGCAGAGCTGGGCGGCAAGACTGCGCGGCGCCGGCGCGCGTCGCCAGCTCCGCGGCCCGCTCTGGCGGCGCCGGCGGGCTCCGGGACCGCGAAGTCCGCACCCCCGGTCGCGATCTCCGGTCCACTTGACCGATCATGCCGCTGAGGGACACCGCGGTGTACCTCCAGCCGCCTCTGGAGCAAGAGTAATCCCATTGGCGCCACCGGTGTTGACGGTCTGCTCGTTGCTTGCAGAAAGGTGCTCTCGCGCCGCGCGGTACGCTTCGAGCTCCATCTGCGCCGGACTCCGGTACCGGGTGTCCATCCCTGGACCGTGGCGCCTTGCGAGTTGAAGGTCTGCCGACAGCCACGGACGAGCGTCAGACGTGGAGAGACCGGGCCGGCCGCCCCCGTCGGGAACGGTGAAGCTCAGCGTGGTCCGCCGATTGAACGGGTTGGGCGAGGGATGAAGCAGGGTGGCGACACTGGCGGTCGGGGCAGAGTCCGCGCCGGTGACGTCACCAACCAGCTCGAGGATGACCACGCCCATGCTCAGGGCGCTGATCCAGAGGTCGCCGGCGGGATCGAAGGCTACCGCAATGAGCGTGACGCCAGCAAGATCGTCTCCGTCGCGCTCGCTGAAAGCCGGGTGGAATGCGGCGACGTTCATGGTCGAGGCGGGACCCCATCACTCGGAGTCGCCGAGGGCGTCAGCGGGCGCGCTGCTGGATCACGGCTGTGCCGCCGGTGAAGGGCGCGGGCGGAGAAGCTCGCGCATTCAGCCTGGGCGACGATGGCAGACCGTCGTCAGCGGTCCGCGGCTGGAGGCGAGTACCCGCGATCTGGACGGTCGAGATATGGTATGATCTTCCCATGCAAGGGGGCGAGCGCACGGTTTCGCCGCGGCGGCTCGGTCATCTGGAGGGGCTCATGTCTCGATTCGCGCTCATTCTGGTCATCATCACCTGCTCGGCTATCGTCGCCAGTTCGAATCCCGCTGATGGCTTCGTCTGTGGCTGCGAAACTGCTCCGTCCGGTCGAAGTGCGCCGTTGATCGCGGACTATCGCTTCGATGCCGCGGGCGACCGGGTCAATGTCTTGATGGTCTTCATCGGCTACGCTGCGGATGACTCGGCGGGAGTATGGGATCCCATTCTCGAAGACTTCCATGGTCGGTGCATCGAAGTGCTGGCGACCTACGTCGAGCGCCTGACGTACGGTAAGCTCGTCGTCGATCGAACAGAACCGCTCGGCTCGCGGATTCTCTTGCAGACCGGACATGAGTTCGACGCCAACGGGGAAGCAGAGCCATGGAACCTGGCGGCACCGGTCGCCTGTTATGGCAGTGGTGATTTCCCGGACGATTATCAATATGCCGACAAGCTGGAGGAGTGGGGCGACTGGGGCAATCTCGTGCTCGCAGAGGTTCTGTACCAGATCTACGAGCAGTACCATGTCGACTACCCACAGGGTGAATTCTTCGGGCCAGGGCAGGACTGGGAGTTGCACGTGATCGTCCTCGACCGCGTGGGCGATTCGATCGGCACCGGCCTGACGGCCGGCGGCTCACCATGGCTCTTTCTCAGCCCCGACCCGGAGCATGTGCCTGCGGAACTCGCCGCATTCACGAGCCATCTCACCACGGTGGACCGCAATGCCGGCGATACCGTCTACGCTGGCAGTACGACAGCCCTGCCGACGATCCCGGATCCGCTGGAGATCGGCGTGCATCCCGACTACCACATCCGGTTCTTCCTGCACGAGTTCGTTCACACTCTGGGTCCATACGACGGACCACCGAACCAGATCAACAATCCTCCATGCGACCGCAACTACTTCTACGGCAATCTCAACGTGATCTGCCAGCACTTGCCGGCCTCGGTGCCCCGCGTACCGTTTCGAGGGACTCCGCCGCTGGCCGATCCGTGGCTGGCGCTCCTGCCGCTCAACACCGGCGACGACCCTTCGAACCCCGTCACGATCGACATCACCGACCGCTCGATCCGGGGCGCGCGGCTCACTGACGTCGCGACCGGCGGCCAGATGTATCGGTATTCGCTCGGAGCGTACAACGACGACGAGGAGGAGTACTTCATCCTGGCGTTCCACGGTGGCGGCGGCCTCGACGGAGAGCAGGACGAGTACTATGGGCCGCACGGCGACTGGACGGTTCCGAGTACCGGTCTGGCCATCTGGCACTGCATCGGTACGTCGATGTTCGATCTCGAGTCCGCGCACGGAAACTGGACCTACGCGGACCATCCCGAGGACTTCCCTGTATTCCAGCCTCACTGGGAGGTTGCGAGCCCGCTACTGATCTGGGACACCGAGACGGGCCGCGACAACTACGACTGCTGGTCGGACGGGGCCGGTCCGCGGGTGGACTATGGCCCCCACGAGGGATTTTCGCTCGACTTCTTCCAGATCGACGAGGCGGACACCAATCTCCATACCCCGCTGTTCAACTGGTCGACGAATCCCAATCCGTACGGCTACGCACGCTCTGGCGTCGCAGCCGTGCGTCGGCGCCCTCAGAACCAGCCCTGCCCGCTGATCGTCGAGATCAAGGAGCGGATCACCTCCGGACCCGTCGACACGCTGGTGGTCGATCTGCTGCACGCGCCGAGCGAGCGGATCCTGACGACACCTCCGGCGGCGGTGAGCGCCGATGGCGAGGTGATCGAGTGGACCTGGGAGACCCGCTGGCAGGACGACGTCATGGACATCACGCAGGTCGAGGCCTGGTTCTCCAACAACGACGGCGCGACCTACGAGAGACTCGACGGGGAGGTGCTCGTCTACGAGAGCGGCGGGTGGACCTGGGACCCGCGGCCGGAGCACGGCACCGAGGCGGGTCGCATGAGGTTCGAGTTCTTCAACAGCCTCGACCCCTCGCGGGTGGGCGTGTTCGACGTCGCCAGCGTGTTCCAGGTGACCGACGGCTTCCTCGACGTGGCGGAGCAGCTCGTGGCCCCCAGCGGCGGCGAAGTATACGCGATCGGCGACACCATCGGCGTACGCTGGACCAACCACTTCGAGGACGCGTTCGGCGTGCAGATCGACCGCGTGGCGCTGGAGTACTCGCTCGACGACGGCGCGTCGTGGACGGCGCCGCCGGCGTGGGAATTCGCGACCTGGGACACGGTGGGACAGGATAACGCGGTCGAGATCGTGGCCGGCGAGTTCCTGCTGTCGACGACCCTGCGCCTGAAGCTCGTGACGTTCTACGAGCCAGCCGGGGGCGATCCCGTGATCAACAGCGACGTCAGCGATGGGGCCAGCGCGGTCCTGCCGCTCGGGTTCTCCTTCGCATCGCAGACGGTGCAGGAGTCCCAGCTCGACTACACCGGCCGGCCTCTGGCAACGTCGGTGTTCGATCTCGACCAGGACGGCCGCCAGGACCTGCTGGTTGCGATCGGCGAGGACCCCGGACAGACCGCGGCGGGGTCGAAGTTCTACCGGAGTGTGCCCAATCCCTTGGGACTGGTCCGCTTCGAGGACCTGACGGACGACGAGTTCGCCGATGACCCCGACGCGAACTTCGATGCCGTCGTCGCCGCCGACTTCGACGGGGACGGCCGTGAGGATCTGCTGATGGGCCGGGGGTCTCGGGCCACGTTCTACGTTGCCGACGCGGACGGTGACTGGCATGACGTCGGGAACGATGGCACCTGGTTCGATGCGGCAGCGCAGGCCGCGCTCACGGAGATCCGGTGCGCGGCCGCGCTGGATTTCGACCATGACGGCGACCTCGATCTGTATCTCGGCCGGGCCGCGCAAGGATTCGGTGGGGAACTGACGGATCGGCTTCTGGCGAATCAGGGCGCGGAGGCGCCCGTCCGGTTCCTCGACGTGACGTCCGAGGCGCTGCTGGAGGACGACGGCTCGCCCCTGATCGGATCATTCGACACCGTCGACGTCGCCTGGGGGGATTGGGACGGCGACGGCCGGTACGAGTTGCTGGTCGCCGGCGCTGCCCGTGAGGTCATCCATGTCGAGGAGCAAGCCCGGGGCGTCTTCGGCCAGAATACGGACCCGATCTACGCGCTCGACGGGCCGGGCCGGGACCTCGATCTGCGCGACACCGATCGTGACGGCGCGATCGAACTCGTCTTCTCGTCTGGCAGCCAGCTCTTCCGGTGTGCCCCGGGCGGGTCGCCGGAACCGCTGCTCGAGACCGGTGAACTCATCGGGTTCACGTCCGGTGATGTCGACCTCGACGGCTATCCCGATCTTCTGGTCGTGCCGCAGAGCGGCGCACCGGCGCAGGTGGCGCTCAATCTCACCGAGCCGCTCGGTGTCCCGCTGCACCTCGTCGGATCGCGGGTCGGGCTGTCGCCCGGATCGGGCAGCCCCTCGACGATGGCGCTGGCGGATTTCGACGAGGACGGGGATCTGGACGTCTTCCTCGGCCATGACGACGCGAGCCCGGACGGGCGGATCGCGAGGTCGCGGACGCTCGAGGGCGCGGAGGCGTTCGCGAGACGGAGCGTGACCCTGCGTCTCGTCGGCCGGGAGGACCACCCGTCGGCGATCGGCGCGCGCGTCGAGCTCTCGGCAGCTACGACTGGCGACCCTCTCGGCGCGCAGATCGTCGCGGCGACGGGCGGGCGATCGGGTCAGGCGTCTCGTGCGCTGCACTTCGGACTCGGCGACGACACGCGACCGGTGATCGCGGAGATCCAGTGGCCGCTGGGGCGGAAGCAGACGGTCGCGTTACCGGCGTACGACCCTGCGAACCCGCACGCGGTCGTCGTGATCGAGCAGGCCGTGGACTTCGCGATCGACGAGCAGAGCATCGCGTTCACGATGCTCGTCGGCCCGGGCGGCGTCGTCACCTGGCGCTTCGAGTGGACGACCGACCACTGGACCGACGCGGCGCTCGACGCGGTCGTCGTCGAGAGCGATCCGCTGGGGTGCCTGCCGCAGGGTGCGGTGCTGGAGGTCGGGACGTCCGGCGTCACGACCCACGTCGAGTACGCAGTGAACGCGGCGACCCAGACGCCATTCTTCCAGCATCGCCTGGAGTACGAGGGGGCGCCGT
>CAZWYF010000084.1:4114-11190 GCA_964637835.1 uncultured Fibrobacteraceae bacterium | reverse complement strand
CATGGCCTGGGCCGGGGCAAGACCCGGACCCGTCAACATTCTTCGGGGCACAACTTACGGATCGCGGCCAGGAGGTCGGCCGGGGTGAATGGTTTCTGCAGCACCGTCGTCCCCTCCCCCACATCCAGATCGGGGTGCAGGACGGCGAGGTCGTAGCCGGTGCAGAAGATCACGGGCAGATCGGGCGACTCGCGCCGGATCGCGTCGTGCACGGCTCGTCCGTCGGCGCCGGGCATCACCACGTCCAGTACGGCCAGGGCGACGGTGTCGCGGTGGCTGGCGAAGACGGCCAGGGCTTCCCTCCCGTCGCGGGCGGTCAGCACGGGGTAGCCATCCTTCTCCAGCAGTCGACGGATCAGCTGCAGCACGGCGGGGTCGTCCTCGGCCACCAGGATGGCGGGGTGCGCGGGCTGCTCCGGACCGGCAACCTGGTCGGAGCCGGGCGCGGTCGCGACCGCCGGCTCGGTGGTGGGCAGATAGATGGCCACCCGCGTTCCCCGTCCCGGCACGCTCTGCAGGCTCAGGCCGCCCCCGTGCTGCTGCACGATGCCGTAGACCGTGGCCAGTCCCAGCCCCGGGCCAGCGCCCACGCCCTTGGTGGTGAAGAAGGGCTCCAGCGCCCGGGCGGCCACCTGCGGCGTCATGCCATGGCCGGTGTCGGTCACCGTCAGGCGCGCGTGGCGCCCCGGCCGGGTGCCCGGCAGGTGGGCGCAGTCGTCGGCGTCCAGGATCACGTCCGCGGTGGCGATCTCCACGCGGCCGCCCTCGGGCATGGCCTCCCCGGCATTGCGGCAGAGGTCGACCAGGGCCTGTTCGAGCTGGGCCGGATCGGCGTCCACGCGGCCGAGGTGGGGGTCGTCCTGGAAGACCACCTCGATGGCGTCGCCGAGCGTGCTCTCGAGCCTCGGAAGCAGGCTTGCCAGCGTCAGGTTCAGGTCCAGGGCGGTCCGGTGCAGCACCTGGCGGCGGCTGAAGGCAAGGAGATGGCGCACCAGGGAGCCCGCTCGCTGGCCGGCCCGCCGGATCTCCGCCACGTGGGCGGGGTCGCCGCGGCCGTGGTCGAGATCCTCGGCGAGCATGGCCGCGTAGCCGTTGATCACCTGGAGCAGGTTGTTGAAGTCGTGAGCCACGCCGCCCGCGAGCTGGCCCACCGCGTCCAGCCGCTGCGACTCCACGGCCTGCCGCTCGAGCTGCTTGCGCAGGGTGATGTCGGTGATGAACCCCTCCAGCGCCTCGAGGACTCCATCCTCGCCGAACACCCCGCGGCCACGCTCCCAGACCCACTTCTCGCCCCCGGGCGTCTCGATGCGGTACTCGAGCTCGAAGCTCTCGCGCTCGAGGAGCGCGGCCTGGATCTCCTGCCAGATGCGCGCGCGATCATCCGGGTGGATGATGTCGGCGAAGGCCAGCTCGGCGTTCTCCACGAACGCCGCCGCGGGCCGGCCGGTGAGCCGGGGGCAGGCCTCGCTCAGGAACTCCACGGTCCAGTGGGCGTCGTTGCGGCAGCGGTAGGCCATGCCCGGCAGGTTGGCCAGCAGGGTGGCGAGCATGCGCTCGCGCTCGCGGAGCCTGGCCTCGGTCTCGCGCTGGCCGGTGATGTCGAGGATGGTGAAGATCAGGCCGGCGTCCAGGTTGCCGCGCTCGAGGGCCGCCGAGCTCAGCAGCACGTCGAGCACCCGGCCGTCCTTGTGGACCATGCGGGTCTCCACGGTCCCCACCCCGCCGGCCGCGATGGCCGGGTGCTTCTCCCGGCCCACCCGCTCGAACTCCGCCTGGTCGGGGTAGAGGATGAGCGCGGACTGGCCGGCGAGTTCGGCGGCCGGATAGCCCAGGATCTCCTCGATGCGGTCGTTGCACCAGCCGAGGACACGGTTGCGCACCAGGCCGATGCCCACGGGGGCGGCCTCGAGGATGATCCTGAGCGTCCGCGTTCCGTCCTGGTCGTCGCCGTGCCACATGTCCCGCCCCCTTGGTTCATCCCCGCCAGTGTCCCCGTTTGTACGCCGGATCCCGTCGCGGCGGCAAGGAATATTCCACCTCCGGCCCGGCGATCCCGGATCGTCCTGGGATTTTTTCGCCCCGCCGTTTAACTTGGCGCTGACGGAATCCCCGCGCGCCACTGGCCTCTCGCCCGCCGCCGGTGCGCCCCGAGCCCCGAGGTGACCATGGACCGGTTCGTCTACGTGATCTGGCCGCAGCTGCTGTTGCTGCTCTTCGGCGTGCTGCTCGGCATCTGGGGCCTGCTGCTGCGCCGGAACGACCTCGGCCTCGAGAACACCGCCATGCGCGTGGGCCGGGTCGGTCTGGTCGCCTACGCCGTCTGGCTGGTCACGGTGACGGTGTTGCAGCGGCAGTTGCCCATGCTCAACCCCGGACAGCTGGCGTTCTTCCTGGGCGGGCTGGTCTGGCTGGGCCAGTGCTACGCCCAGCGCCAGGTGAACCAGCGGCTCTTCGCCGTGCTGCCCCTGCTAGGGGTGGTGATCCTCCTGGTCTGCGGGCTGGTGCTCGGCCTGCGCCCCCAGGATCCGTCCCGCGCGCTGCTGGGCGTGGGGCCGGCGCTCCACGTGGCCCTGTCGCTGGCCGGCGTGGCCCTGCTCCTCGGCTGCGGCGTCTTCGGCGCCGGCCACGCCATCCTGCACTGGCACATCCGCCGCCGGCGCTTCGACGCCTGGTTCCGCCGTCTGCCCAGCCTGGGCGACCTCGATCGCCTGCGCCGCCTGACCCTGGTCAGCGGCTGGGCCCTGGTGACCCTCAGCCTGCTGGGCGGCCTGGCCTGGACGCGCCTGCATCCCTCGGACGACCCCACCGTGGTCAGCCACCTGCACCCCATGGTGCTGCTGGTGGTCCTGCTCACCGGCCTGGTGGCCGCCGACCGCTTCCGCTGGCTCAAGGCCAACCACCTGGCCGTCGGCTGTATCGTGATGTCGGCCCTGGTGGTCACGCTGCTGGGCGTGTCGGTGGTGGAGATCTTCATGGGAGGGGCGGCGGCGTGAGGCTGGAGCTGATCGGACTGAACCACCGGGTGGCGCCCCTGGAGGTGCGCGAGCGCGCGGCCATGTCGCCCGACCAGATCGACGGCGCCCTGCGCGGCGTGGTGGGGGCCCACGACATCGAGGGCGCGGCCATCCTCTCCACCTGCAACCGCACCGAGATCTACCTCTCGCCCCTCAATCATCTGGCCGAGGCGGAGCTCCGCGACCTGCTCGCCCGCCTGACCGCCCTGAGCGCCGAGGACGTCGGCAGCGCCTACATCCACCGCGACGAGGACGCCATGGCCCACCTCGTGCGCGTGGCCTCGGGCCTGGACAGCCAGATGCTCGGCGAGGTGCAGATCCTCGGCCAGCTCAAGGACGCCTACCAGCGCGCCCTGGACGCCGGCGCCACCAACGGCATCATCAACAAGGCGCTGCTGCGCGCCGTGGAGGCGGGCAAGGACGTCCGCAACCGCACCGGCATCAGCGAGGGCGCGGTCTCGGTGGCCAGCGCCGCGGTCCAGATGGCCCAGCGCATCTTCGGCTCCCTGGACCACTGCAAGGTGCTGCTGGTGGGCGCGGGGGAGACCGCGCGCCTGGCGGCCAATCACCTGCGCGGCGCCGGCGTCGACGCCTGGCGCGTGGCCAACCGCACCGGGGCCAACGCCGCGGTGGTGGCCGACCTGCTCGGCGGCAGCGTGACCGCCTTCCCGCCCGGCGCCGGGGACCTGGACTGGGCCGACCTGGTGGTCACGGCCACCGGCGCCAGCGAGCCGGTGATCGGCGGCCCGGATATCGAGGCGGTCGCCCGCAAGCGCAAGCGCCCCCTCCTGCTCCTCGATCTCGCCGTCCCGCGCGACGTCGACCCGGGTCTGGCCGAGCACGGGGAGATCTACCTCTACGCCGTGGATGACTTCCAGGAACTGGTGGCCGCCAACCTCGCCACCCGCGAGCACGAGGCCCGCCGCGCCGAGCAGATCGTCCGCAAGCACGTCGAGGAATTCGCCGGCTGGTATCGCGAGAACCGCGTGGCCCCGTCGCTGCAGCAGCTCCACGCGGTGCTCGAGGAGCTGCGCGCCCACGAGGTGCAGCGCAACAGCAAGCGCTTCTGCGAGAAGGACCGGGTGCAGCTCGATCGCTTCTCCCAGGCGCTCATGCGCAAGGTGGAGGGGCTGATGGCCGCCAACCTCCGCCAGGCCAGCCGCCAGCAGGACGACCTCGACATGGCCGACGCCCTGGTGCGCGCCGTGGCCCGCGAGGAGGGCGACGAGAAGGTGGAGCAGGTGCTCGCGCGGCTGCGCCAGGAGCGGTCCCACGGCTGACGCCGACCATCCCCGGCGGGTTGCCGTCTCTGCGGGAGGGCGCGGGAGGCGATCTCCTTCCAGGATACATGGATTTTTTTCGGATCGATTTCTCCCCGATCCGGGGCGCCGGAACGGGTTGCTCGACGGAGATCCTCCTGATTTTTCGAGGTCGTAACAGGATTACTCCCAGTGTTTTAGGTGCTTATTGAAAGTGACGATCGGGAGCAGTTGCCGATAGCAATGAGAATCGTAACCGGTATCATTCGTTAAGCCGTTAACAAACGCTTGAGTTCATCTCCCAGGTGCCCGATAGTTTGGCCGTCCTGGTTCCCTGACACGCCTAGGAGGTACCCCGTGAACATGAAGCGTTCTCTTCTTCTGCTCCTTCTGATCCCTGCGATCGCCCTCGTCGGCTGTGAGGGTGACCAGGGTCCTGCCGGCCCCGCCGGCCCCACCGGCCCCACCGGTCCCGAGGGCCCCGCCGGCCCCGAGGGCCCCGAGGGTCCCGCCGGCACCGCCGGCTGCGTCGAGTGCCATAGCGCCGACCAGTTCATGGAGATCGCCGCGCAGTACGACCTCTCCGGCCACGCCGGTGGCGCGACCGTCGACTACGCCGGTGGTCGCGCGTACTGCGGTCCCTGCCACTCGCACGAGCAGTTCATCTACACCGTGGAGCTCGGGGGCGTGGATGGGGCCATCAGCGACCCGTCCCGCATCGACTGCCAGACCTGCCACGAGGTCCACGCGACCTTCGAGCCCGAGGACTACGCGCTGCGCACCACCGATCCGGTGGAGATGCTCTGGGACAGCTCCTCGATCCTGGATCTGGGCGGTTCGAACAACCTCTGCGCGAACTGCCACCAGACCCGCCGCCCCGAGCCCAACATCAGCGATCCGGGCGACACCTTCGAGATCACCACCACGCACTACGGCCCGCATTACGGCTCGCAGGCCAACGTGTTCGCTGGCGAGGGCTTCGCGGAGATCCCGGGCGACGCCGCCTACACCGGCGACGATGGCGCCCACTCCTGCACCTCCTGCCACATGAACGACTACGCCGATGGCGCCGGTGGCCACTCCTGGAGCCCGAACATGGACGGCTGCGCCGAGTGCCACAGCACCGCGTTCCTGGATGCCATCCAGAGCCCGGTGGAGACCAAGCTGAACGCCCTGCGCGACGAGCTTCTCGCCCGGGGCGTCATCGAGGAAGATGCCGAGGAGCCCGGTGTCTACCATCCGGTGGTCGGCACCTACCCGATGATCGAGGCCCAGGCGTTCTTCAACTGGAACGGCCTGGTCGACGATCGCAGCCTGGGTCTGCACAACCCGGCCTACGTCAACGCCCTGCTGGACAACACCCTCGACGCGCTGGGCATCTAGCGGGAAGACCAGGACACCGCGGCATGAACGCGGGATGAAGACCGGCCGGAGCCCTCGGGCTCCGGCCGGTTTCTGATGGTGCGCCCGGCAGGGCGCACCTCGTGCCTGGGCGATCCGTGCCCCGTACGTGGGCGACGCGTGGTACGTGGGCGACGCGTGGTACGTGAGCGAGCCGTGGAACGTGGGCGAGCCGTGCGTGAGCGACGGCGCCTACTTCAGCACGCTCGCCGCGATCACCATCCGCATGGCCTCGCTGGTCCCCTCGTAGATCTCGCAGATGCGCTGGTCGCGGTACAGGCGCTCGATCTCGTACTCCTTGATGTAGCCGTAGCCGCCATGGATCTGCAGCGCGGCATGGCAGACGCGATGCGACGCCTCCGAGGCGAAGAGCTTGGCCATGGCCGCGGCCTTGCTGTGGCGCACGCCCTGGTCCTTCTCCCAGGCCGCCTGCATCAGCAGCAGCCGCGAGGCCTCCACGTCGGTGGCCATGTCGGCCAGCTTGAACTGGTTGTGCTGGAACTTCGCCAGCGGCCGGTCGAACTGCTCGCGGCCCTTGGCGTAATCCACGGCCAGGTCCAGCGCCCGCATGGCGATGCCCAGCGACTGCGCCGCGATGCCGATGCGCCCGTTGTCCAGGGTCTTCATGGCCACCTTGAAGCCGCCGCCCCACTCGCCCAGCAGGTTCTCCCTCGGCAACCGGCAGTCCTCGAACACCAGCTCCGTGGTGGACGACGCCCGGATGCCCAGCTTGTCCTCCTTCTTGCCGATGGAGAAGCCCGGCGTGCCCTTCTCCACCACGAAGGCGCTGATCCCGTGATGCTTGTCCTCGCGATCGCCGCGGGCGAACACCACGAAGGTCCCGGCGAAGCCGCCGTTGGTGATGAAGTTCTTGGTGCCGTTGAGGATGTAGTGGTCGCCGTCCAGGATGGCGGTGGTGCGGGTGCCGGCGGAATCGGTGCCCGCCGAGGGCTCGGTGAGCGCGAACCCGCCCCAGACCTCGCCCGCGGCCAGCGACGGCAGGAAGCGCTCCTTCTGCTCCTCGGTGCCGAACATCATGATGGGGTCCTGCACCAGGCTGTTGGTCACCGACACCGTCACGCCCACCGACGCGTCGCCGTAAGACAGTTCCGTGATCATCAGCGCGTAGGAGACGGCGTCCAGGGCCGAGCCGCCGTACTTCTCCGGCGTGCCGATGCCGCAGTAGCCCATGCTGGCCAGTTCCTGGAGCAGCTCGGGCGCGTTGTGCTCCTGCTCCTCGGCCTCCTGGGCCTGGGGCAACAGCCGCTTGACGGCGAACTCGCGGGTGGCGTCGCGGAGCATCTGCTGCTGGTCGGTGAGCTCGAGATCCATGCCGGTCCTTTCGGCGGCCGGCCGCCAGGGCCGGCGCGGGGGCGGGGCGAGCGGTCGGAGCTCGCGGTCG